>NZ_CP040518.1:1405000-2005000 GCF_005848555.1 Blautia sp. SC05B48
TACCGGGCTTTAATACTTAAAACCCGAGTGGGCTTAAGTGGACTCGAACCACCGACCTCACGCTTATCAGGCGTGCGCTCTAACCAGCTGAGCTATAAGCCCATCTTAGGATTTTTAAATCCTAGTGGAGATGAAGAGATTCGAACTCTCGACCCCCTGCTTGCAAGGCAGGTGCTCTCCCAACTGAGCTACATCCCCATTTGATCTGGCAGCCACCTGCTCTCCCACACCGTCTCCAGTGCAGTACCATCGGCCGCTTAGGTCTTAACCGTCGTGTTCGGGATGGGAACGGGTGTGTCCCCTAAGCGCATCGCTACCAGAAATATCACTATTCAATTTCCTTGATAACTCAACAGTAAAACACATTTCTTTTCTCTACTTTTTCCTTAGAAAGGAGGTGATCCAGCCGCACCTTCCGATACGGCTACCTTGTTACGACTTCACCCCAGTCATCGGTCCCGCCTTCGGCAGCTCCTTCCTTGCGGTTAGGTCACTGACTTCGGGCGTTACTGACTCCCATGGTGTGACGGGCGGTGTGTACAAGACCCGGGAACGTATTCACCGCGGCATTCTGATCCGCGATTACTAGCGATTCCAGCTTCGTGTAGTCGGGTTGCAGACTACAGTCCGAACTGGGACGTTATTTTTGGGATTTGCCCACCCTCGCAGGTTCGCTTCCCTTTGTTTACGCCATTGTAGCACGTGTGTAGCCCAAATCATAAGGGGCATGATGATTTGACGTCATCCCCGCCTTCCTCCAGGTTATCCCTGGCAGTCTCCCCAGAGTGCCCACCTTAAATGCTGGCTACTGAGGATAGGGGTTGCGCTCGTTGCGGGACTTAACCCAACATCTCACGACACGAGCTGACGACAACCATGCACCACCTGTCTCCCCTGCCCCGAAGGGAAGGAACGGTTAAGTTCCGGTCAGGGGGATGTCAAGACTTGGTAAGGTTCTTCGCGTTGCTTCGAATTAAACCACATGCTCCACCGCTTGTGCGGGTCCCCGTCAATTCCTTTGAGTTTCATTCTTGCGAACGTACTCCCCAGGTGGAATGCTTAATGCGTTTGCGGCGGCACCGAATGACTTTGTCACCCGACACCTAGCATTCATCGTTTACCGCGTGGACTACCAGGGTATCTAATCCTGTTTGCTCCCCACGCTTTCGAGCCTCAACGTCAGTTACCGTCCAGTAAGCCGCCTTCGCCACTGGTGTTCCTCCTAATATCTACGCATTTCACCGCTACACTAGGAATTCCGCTTACCTCTCCGGCACTCAAGACGGGCAGTTTCCAATGCAGTCCCGGGGTTGAGCCCCAGCCTTTCACATCAGACTTGTCCATCCGTCTACGCTCCCTTTACACCCAGTAAATCCGGATAACGCTTGCCCCCTACGTATTACCGCAGCTGCTGGCACGTAGTTAGCCGGGGCTTCTTAGTCAGGTACCGTCATTTTCTTCCCTGCTGATAGAAGTTTACATACCGAGATACTTCTTCCTTCACGCGGCGTCGCTGCATCAGGGTTTCCCCCATTGTGCAATATTCCCCACTGCTGCCTCCCGTAGGAGTCTGGGCCGTGTCTCAGTCCCAATGTGGCCGTTCACCCTCTCAGGCCGGCTATGGATCGTCGCCTTGGTGGGCCGTTACCTCACCAACTAGCTAATCCAACGCGGGTCCATCTTATACCACCGGAGTTTTTCACACTGAGCCATGCAGCTCTGTGCGCTTATGCGGTATTAGCAGTCATTTCTGACTGTTATCCCCCTGTACAAGGCAGGTTACCCACGCGTTACTCACCCGTCCGCCACTAGAATTAAATTAAATCGACCGAAGTTTCAATAAAGTAATTCCCGTTCGACTTGCATGTGTTAAGCACGCCGCCAGCGTTCATCCTGAGCCAGGATCAAACTCTCTGATAAAATGTTTGATTCATTTACTCAAGACAACCGTTTGGCTATCTCTCGTTTTTACTGCTTTTGGTTTGTTTAAACCGTTCTTTAAATGTAAAGAAATTTTCGAGAATCGTATGTGTTTCACTGTTTAGTTATCAAGGTTTGTTGTATCTGTCTCTCAGACAGCTCATTTATTTTATCTCATCTCAAATCGTTTGTCAAGTACTTTTTTCAACTTTTTTCAACTTTTTTCAAACTCTTTTTTGATGAATCTCTGTCTCGCTGACAGCTTGTTTACTTTATCATGTCTGCAAGCATTTGTCAACAAGTTTTTTCATTTTTTTGAAAAATTTATTTTTTTCAAAAAAACAACGGAGAAGGAGGGATTTGAACCCTCGCGCCGCGTTAGCGACCTATACCCTTAGCAGGGGCACCTCTTCGGCCTCTTGAGTACTTCTCCAGACTCCGAACTTATAATTTCTTATTAAATTGGAGCACATTTCTTCTGTGTTTCATCCGAAACGCATGGTTAATTATAGCTGAACGTACTATAATTTGTCAACACTTTTTTTATTTTTTTTACATTAATTTTATTCTACTATGATAGATATGGAATCGAACAAGAGATATACTGTAGTGCTAATGGCTTTACAGCCTTTAGATCCATTAGAAAAGGGGCTGTAAAATAACAGTCATCTACGCAAAAAGAGGACTTTTCGTTCATTTTAAAAGAAAAGTCCTTTTTAAAATTTCATATTCAAATCTTAAGGCACATTCTTATAATTCCTAAAATCAGCAAATGTACTGGATAAAAAAGATAATTAAACCACTTATTCTGTTTTCCACGTTCTCCATTATAAGTAAGTGTCAGGCCAAATCCAAGCAAAGCCCATGGTTCTTTGAACATGGAAAGATAGGAAAATGGAATCGCAAGTGCCTGTCGGTCATGAAAAATATAATAGAAATATCCAATCAGCACCGCATGGTGTTCATAATCTAATCCTAGATTCATTGCAGCAAAGCACAATACTGCCACAATGAGAAATGATACGAAATACCATAAAGCTTTCGGCAATGCTGCCATCTTTTCCTTGAGTACATCAATCAGCCAGATCATGGCAAGCACCAAGGCTAACGTAAACATAATATTGTTCCAGTTGGCTTCAAAAAATGTAGCTGTTGTACACATATCAAAAGGAATTTCTGATATTACTCCAAATACAAGAAGTGTAATTAAATACTTCCATTTATTTTTTGTGTGGAAATAGCCTTCCACGAGAAGGAAGATGAATATTGGAAATGCGATTCTTCCTAAAATATCAAAAAAGTCACTCAACCGATTCAATGCTCCTCCATCCAAATTCGGATAGATTAACGCTTTGTTTGTGTGATCGATAAGCATAGATAGAAAAGCAATGTATTTAAGCTGTGCCCCTGAAAATATTTTTATTCTTTCTTTTATATTGTTCATAAAAAATAGTCCTTTTTTTAATTTCTTCAATTACATTCACTTATTGGGTCATCTTTACCCACCCCACTGGATATGGCGAAAAGGAACCGTTGAATAGTAGGAAGCTAAGATTGTGATAACTCTATATTACTATAGTTGTTTTGAAAAAACTATATAAAAGAAGAGTTTATGAAGCATAAAGCTTTAAAGAAAATCGAAGGAGGAAAGTCCACTCAAAGAGTGAATATACAAAAATAAAAGATTAAGGTGCAGAAACTTTATCTGGAATTGTTGGAGAAATTGCAGTAGCATACAGGTTACTGTTCACTCCCGTGTCAATCACTTCGCTAATTGACACGGAGGATGCATGTTTTGGCTTGAATACAGCGAAAACAGAGGCTGAAATGAAGAGCTGGATGCAAATGAAAGATATATTTTTTATCAGATCATCCAGAAATTATCTGTGCAGACAATCTTTCTGTATGTCTCAAACTTGAACCACTTATTATGGAACTCTGACTTATTATCAGTTGATTTAAACTCATCCAGGAACTGCTGGTAATCGGCATCGCTGCGGATTTCGAGGGCAAAGCCTCTCTCATCCACAACAGGAAGTCCCATAAAGGCATACTTGTCTAACGTAATAATATCCAGTACCTTTTTATCACGGATCAGAACAGCCGCATTATCCTCCAGAGAAACAATATCAAAATAGCCCGGATACTCAAAGCTGTCACCCTCAACAGGCACCACGTCCCCTACATGGTAAGTCTTAACCTCTTTATCCGCCTTGGAAAGCAGCGCATTCTCAAGGTTAAAATAAAACTCCTCAAAAACATAACCGCCAACCTTCACATCATCCTTCTGGAAATAAGGCTTCTCCCCCTCAGTATCAACCGATTCCACAACACCACATGCAGAAGTCATATGACTCACACGGTCGATCAGGATCAGCTCACCAAGAGTCTTATTCCTCTTAAACTCATCCAGCACAACCTTATCAGAAAGACCGATTTTGCAAAGAGCGATCTCATTCTTCTCAATCGTATCCGCATGCAGATGCTCCCCGGTATTTACATCCGTCTTAAACTCAATACTCTTAACCACACCTGCGATCTTCTTGGTACCAAGCTTCACAAGATACTCCTTGCCCACTTCAAGCCTGGAATCATCCATCCATAGAAGAGTAGCCTCAAATCCCTTTGCAACAGGAATCTCATTATTATTGGTAAGAACACATCCACGGCTTACATCAACCTCTTTATCCAGCTGGATCGTAACAGCCTGGCCGGCAACAGCCTCCTCACGATCATCACTACCCACCAGGATCGTCTTAACAGCCGCTGTCTCGTTGCTTGGGAGCGTTGTGATGATATCGCCTACATGAACCCGGCCACTCTCGATCTGGCCCTGGAAACCGCGAAATTCATGGTTTGGACGGGAAACACGCTGAACAGGAAGATAAAATTCGCTGACATTCTCAGCCTCTGAAACATCCACAGTCTCAAGATGCTCCAAAAGAGCTTTACCCGTATACCAGGGCATATTCGGAGACTTCTTCGTTACGTTATCACCCTCTGTAGCACTGACAGGAATAATCACAACATCCTGAAGCCCCAGAGTCTCAGAAAGCTCATTGATATCCTTTACAATCTCATTAAAACGATTCTCACTGTAATCAACAAGATCCATTTTGTTAACAGCAAATACAAAATGATGGATACCCATCAGAGCGCAGATACGTGCATGACGCCTTGTCTGAACCAGAACCCTCTGCTTCGCATCCACAAGAATAATGGAAAGCTGAGCAAAGGAAGCTCCAACCGCCATGTTCCTTGTGTACTCCTCATGTCCGGGAGTATCCGCAACGATAAAACTTCTTTTATCGGTTGTAAAATAACGATACGCAACATCAATGGTGATTCCCTGCTCACGTTCTGCCATCAGGCCATCCAGAAGAAGAGAATAATCAATGGCACCACCTCTGGAACCTACCTTGCTGTCCAGAAGAAGGGCTTTTTCCTGGTCCGCATATAAAAGCTTGGAATCATAAAGAATATGACCGATCAGTGTAGATTTTCCATCATCCACACTTCCGCAAGTGATAAATTTCAGTAATCCGCTCATCCTAGAAGTACCCCTCTCTCTTTCTTTTTTCCATGCTTGCAGCTCCGCCGTCGGAATCAATAACACGTGTGGTTCTCTCAGATTCCACAGAGCTTAAAGTCTCGTCAATGATCTCGTCCAGTGTCTCCGCGTCAGACTCGATACCACCTGTCAGAGGATAGCATCCGAGAGTACGGAAACGCACCTTTTTCATCTGCGGCTCCTCACCCGGGTTCAGGCGCATCCTGTCGTCATCCACCATGATAATATTTCCGTCTCTGTATACAACCGGACGCTCTTTTGCAAAATAAAGAGGAACGATCGGGATATTTTCTCTCTTAATGTACTGCCAGATATCAGTCTCAGTCCAGTTGGAAATCGGGAAAACACGGATGCTTTCGCCTTTATTGATCTCCGTATTATAAAGCTTCCACATCTCCGGACGCTGGTTCTTCGGATCCCATGCCTGCTCTGCGTTACGGAAGGAGAAGATACGCTCTTTTGCACGGCTTTTCTCCTCGTCACGACGACCGCCGCCAAAAGCAGCTGTAAAACCATATTTCTTAAGAGCCTGCTTCAGAGCCTGCGTTTTCATGATATCTGTGTATGCGGAGCCACTGTCAAAAGGATTGATTCCCTGCTTCACACCATCCTGATTAATGTACTCAAGCATTTCGATCCCCAGATCCTTCGCGGTTTTGTCACGGAACTCAATCATCTCTTTAAATTTCCATGTCGTATTTACGTGAAGAAACGGGAATGGCGGTTTCTCAGGATAAAAAGCCTTCATTGCAAGATGAAGCATTACAGAACTGTCTTTTCCTATAGAATAAAGCATTACCGGCTTCTCGCACTCTGCTGCAACTTCACGGATGATATAAATTGCCTCTGCTTCCAGCTCATCCAAATGTGATAATCCACTCATATCTGATCTCATCCTCCTGTTCCGGCCGCCAGAACCGGCAGCACTTATCTTCTGGTCTAATATTTATTCGAATTCCGTCGATCCACATCGATCACGGATGTAGAACCGTCCGTTTTTGTAATGATCCAGTGAAGGATATCCCCTTCGCTTTTTACATTCATGATACTTCCGTTACCGCCGATATCTGCACCAAGGAAAAAGTCGATGGCACCGGCTTTACATTCCTTTACACAGGAAACGCAGCCCCAGCAGTTTTTCGGATATTTCATCACGGCTTTTTTGTCTTCCATGACGATCAGGGTTCCCGGACATACTTCACTGCATTTTCTGCAGCCAACACATTTTTTCTGATCAATTCGTATGCTCATATGTGTCCTCCTTTACAATGTCACGGAAAATTATCCTGATATCGCCGTTTTCCAGTTTCGAATTTACATATTTATAAAATTTCTCATCTGTTTCCGGATGATCCAGATTTTCGTTAAAAGAATGCCATCTGGTCTCTTTGCGGTTTTTCAGATGAGCGATCAGTGAACGGCACACAATGAGACGCTCACGAAGTTCATATGCAAACATCAGCTCATGCATATCTGCTGCCGCTGTTTTTTCGGCAAGAGCCTGAAGCTGAACGATTTTTTCATCTGCAAGAGCAAGCTGCTTCTCATTAAACTGATAATTAGAAGCAATTCCTCCCGCATATTCATCCATGACTTTCTGCATAGCCTCTTCCAGCTCTTCCACGGAAAATGCCGGTGCGTCTTCATTTCGGAACTTTTCGTACTGGGAAAGAATCTCCTCTTCCTGAACCTTGATCTCTGTCTCAGTCTGAACATCTGCTTCCTTCAGAGTTCCAGCCTTAAACTGTTTCACCATATCCAATGCTGCAAGCTTTCCTTCTGCAAGAGCTCCTGTTACATATTTCTGCGGGCATCCGCCTGCAACATCACCTGCTGCATATAGTCCCTTTACCGTAGTTTCACGGCCTGTATTTACCCAGTAACCGCTGGCTGTATGACCGCCTACGATATATGGCTCTGTTCCCTGGATCTCCACATCCTGCTCGCTGGGGTTCTTTCCGCTTTCGATCCATTTCAGAGTCTGGCTCGGTGCCATGTTGAGATAAGCCTTCAGAAGATCTTCATCCTGTTCCTTCGTGATCCCTGTAGTCTTCAGGTAACACGGGCCGTGGCCAAGCTGATTTTCCCGAACTGTTCCGTAAACTCTCTCGCTTGTGGTCAGTCCGTATTTTGTCTCATAGATCTCGCCAGCTGCATTGATCTGTTTTGCGCCGACACCCTGTGCGATGGTTCCCGTAGGAGCAATGGTATCCTTGCAGCGAAGTGCGATAAAACGCATCTCAAAGGACGTCATCTCCGCACCTGCCAGAATTCCCATTGCGTATCCGGCACCTGTGTTAAACGGCGGATACCACATCTTATGCCTGGAAAATCCGGGATTGTTTGGTTTATAAAGTCCGGCCGCTCCGCCTGTTGCAGCAAGAACTGCCTTTGCCCGGATAATGTATGCGGTTTCTTCCATAATAGAGAAACCAACCGCTCCGTAAACCTGTCCGTCTTTTACAAGAAGGTCTGTGATATTTACATAATTCAGAACGTCTACGTTCTCAGCTTTATGAACTGCATCAGCAAGAAGAGGTTTAAAATTTTCGCCATTGATCTTGATATTACGGTTTCCTCTGGCTACATAATCACCATTTTCATCCTTCAGGATCACAAGCCCAAGCTTCTCCATTTTTGCGGTAACTTCGTTGAAATTCTCCGCTGCTGTAAGAAGAAGGTCCTGCCTTACGATACCGGCGGCATCCTTTGTGGCATAATCTACATAATCCTGCGGCTTGCGGCCTTTTACAATGTAGGCATTGATTGCATTAACACCTGCTGCCAGACAGCCGCTTCGTCTGATATTTGCTTTTTCTGCGATCAGTACTCTGCCGGCTTTCTGTTCTGAGAGAACCAGCGCCGCATAGCAGCCTGCAGTACCTCCGCCTATGATCAGCACGTCTGTTGTAATTTCCTTTGTGTTTAATCTGTTTTTCATACTCATCACTCTGTTATCTGAAGCTCATGTACAGTTACATTTTTCTCTTTATCTACGCCAAAAGCCTTCAACACCGGATTTTCTGCATCCATAAGGGAGAGGATCAGATATTCGATGTTCGGGTCAAATGCAAGTCGTTTATCTTCTTCGGAAGGCCTTGACGGAGACTCCGGATGAGAATGAAAGTTTCCGATCATCTGATATCCGTTCTGACGGATATCTTTGATCGCGCTCAGCTGTTCCTTCGGGTCCATGGAAAAGTGTTCGTTGCTTTCATCGATATTTGTCAGCAGATACACCTTCTCGATGGTTTTTACATCGTCCTCAATGGTCCCGCCCAGAAGGCCGCAGGACTCATTGGGAAGTCCTTTTCTGCAGTGGTCTAATATTTTCTCGTAATCTTCTTTTTTTAATTTCAGCATTATCTTCGCAGCCTCCAATGGGTTTCTATACTTAATTTTTAGTGTTTTAATTCACACACAGCTTGCTCATAATCGATCAGTTCTGTGATCGTCGGATCATCGCCGCATACCGGGCAATGATGATTCTTCGGAAGCTTCACGGTACGGAAGGTCATCTTCAGTGCATCGTAGGTGAGAAGTCTTCCTGTAAGAAGATCACCCTGTCCGATGATGTACTTGATCGCTTCCATTGCCTGAAGGCTTCCGATCACGCCGCCCATGGCTCCGATCACGCCAGCCTGCTTACAGGTCGGTACGGCGTCCTTTGGTGGCGGGCTCTGGAATGCACATCTGTAGCATGGTCCCTGTCCCGGAACGTAAGTCATCAGCTGTCCCTGAAAACGGATGATACCTGCATGTGAAAATGGTTTCTCAGCCATTACACAGGCATCGTTGATCAGGAATTTTGCAGGGAAATTGTCCGTTCCGTCCAGAATGAAATCGTAATCTTTGATCAGATCCATGATGTTGCTGGAATCTACAAAGGTATGATATGTATTTACAGTAACGTCCGGGTTGATTGCTTTCATGGTCTCAGCCGCGGACTCTACCTTCAGCTTGCCGACATCTGCAGTTGTGTGGATGACCTGTCGCTGAAGATTGGAAAGATCCACCTCATCTGCATCCGCGATCCCGATGGTTCCCACACCTGCAGCTGCAAGGTAAAGGGCTGCCGGTGATCCAAGTCCGCCGGCTCCGATGATCAGAACCTTGGCATTCAGAAGCTTTTTCTGACCTTTTACTCCAACCTCTTTCAGGATGATATGACGGGAGTACCGCTCAAGCTGCTCATTTGTAAAAGCCATTATCTTGCGCCTCCTCCCATGTAGTACAGGAACTCAACAACGTCGCCGTCCTTTACCTCTGTTTCCGGAACGTCTGCCTTGCTGATGAATTCATCGTTGATAGTTACGGTTACATACTCAGGACTTTCAATATCCTCTTTCTCAATAAGCTCTGTAAGCTTCAGTCCGTCTTCGTACTCTTTTTTATTTCCTGCAACTGTGATTGTCATTTCTCTGTTCTCCTATTCTTCAACTTTTCTTACGATCAGTGTATAAGTTCCGTCTTCATTGTCCTCGAGCTTCAGGATCTGATGTCCTTCTTCCTTCACGCTTCTCGGCACATTCTGTACCGGCTCGCCATCGTTCATTTTGATCGCCAGGATCTGTCCGTCATCCAGCTCCTCAAGTGCTACTTTTGCTTTTACAAAGGTTACCGGGCAAACTACATCAGTAATATCTACTGTATCATCAATCTTAATATCAGCCATTGTATGCTCCTTTCAAAACTTCCTGAAGTTTTTCAGCGCCTACCCGGTCGATGGTAAATTTAAAACGCTCTCCCGGATTTGCATGATCCTCAAAGAAACGGATCGCTGCATCGGTCACTCTGAAAAGCTGCTCCTCAGAGGTGATCAGCGGAAGGAATTCCTGTCCCTTGCTGATGTGATTTCCAAACGTTCCTCCAAAGGAAACGATATATGCTTCGTTTACATCCCATGCATCCACAGGACAGGATTTTGCACATCTGCCACAGTAGTTACATTTCTCTGTATCGATCACCAGCTTGTCATCCTCAAAAGAGATGGCGTTTTCTCTGCAGGCCTTTTCGCAGACACCGCAGTGGATACATGCATCCTCTTTCCAGCTGACCTCAGCTGCTCCCTTGATCCCTACATCATTCTCCTCTGCCTTCAGACAGTTGTTCTGACATCCGGTAACACCGAATTTAAATTTATGAGGAAGCTCTCTTCCGAAATATCTCTCATTTAATTTCACCGCAATGTCATAGCTGTTGATATTTCCGCTTGGACAGACAGCGTTGCCCTGGCAGGCTGTAACTGTACGGACTCTCGGTCCGCAGACACCAGGCTTGCATCCGCCTTTTGCAAGATCATCCTTTACATCATCAATATCATCTAATTTAATGAACGGGATCTCAACTCCCTGTCTGGAAGTAAGATGTACATATCCGTCACCGTATTTCTCAGCTACCTCTGCGATCTTCTTAAGGTTTTCTGCGGTAAATGTACCGCCTACACAGGCAAGACGAAGAGAAAAATTATTTTTCTGCTTCTGTCTCATGAAACCACCTTTTTTTAATGTAGCGTAATCTACTTTTGCCATAACGAACTCTCCATTTCTCTGCTGGTGCAGCTCCTGGTACATCGTTTTCGGTGTACCAGATTTTATCGGTTATTTTCTATCGCTTGTTTGAAATCTTCTTTTAAATCTTCAATATCTTCAATTCCCACACTGATACGGATCAGATCCTCGAATACTCCGGACTGCTGCTTCTCTTTGTCGGAGATGTGTGCCGCGATGGTGGATTCCGGATGAATCACCAGGGTCTTCGTATCTCCGATATTGGAGATGATCAGCGGGATCTTCAATGAATTAATAATGGAAAAAGCTTTCTCCTTGCTTCCGGTTCTTACGGTTACGATAGCTCCGTAGCCATTCTTAAACTGCTTTTCCGCAATTTCGTGATAAGGGCTTTCTTCCAGTCCCGGATAATTTACTTCAATGTCACCACCCAGGCCCTGTAAAAATCTCGCAAGCTCCAGTGCATTGTCACACTGTCTCTGCATTCGAAGTCCCAGGGTTTCCAGTCCCAGGTTATTAAGGAAAGCATTCTGCGGAGCAAGACACGCGCCAGTGTTCCGGAAAAGTCCGTTTCTAAGCTTGGCGATGTATGCAAATGGTCCGAATTTCCGGTATGGAGCAAGTCCCGGATATCGGTCAGGGTCCCATTTCAGACCCTTACCACAGACAAGAATACCGCTGATGGCATCGCTGCTTCCATTGATATATTTGGAAGAGGAATGAACCACAATGTCAGCTCCAAGCTTCAGTGGCTGGATCAGATACGGGGTTGCCACCGTGTTGTCTACGATCAGCGGTACGTCATGCTTATGTGCCACTTCCGCAACTGCCTGGATATCGGTAACATCCAGCTTGGGGTTGCCAATGGTCTCCGCAAAAACAAGTCGCGTCTTCTCTGTGATCTCTGCCTCAAAAGCTTCCGGCTTATTCTCTTTCACATATTTTACGGAAATCCCGAAAGGCTTCAGATCATCGAACAATTCCACAGTTCCGCCATACAGTCCGCAGGCTGCCACGATCTCATCTCCCGCCTGAAGAATGTTCAGAAACGCATTGGTCAGCGCTGCCATTCCGGATGCACAGGCCACACTGCCGATCCCATCCTCCAGCATGGTCACTCTCTTCTCAAAGGACTCTACCGTAGGATTGTTGATCCTTGTATAGGAAAAGCCCATTTTTTTATTGTCAAAAATTTTCTCCAGGTCTTCCGCGCTGTCATGTCGGAATGCGCTGCTCTGATAGATTGGAACCTGTGTGGCTCCCTGCGGATATTTCTCGTTGGTGCCGTGGAGCAGTCCTGTATTAAAGCCGTATTCGTTCATAGCCTCTGCCCTTTCTTTTGTTGACACTTATATTAACCTACTATTCATAGTATGTCAATAGGAAAACTGTATTAAATGTATTTTTTTGTGTACACAACTATATGACAACATGATACAATTATAACAGTTACGATAATTACAGCACCAAAAGAAAGATGCCCGCAGGCATACAAACCTACATTAAGAACAGGAGGTGATCCCTATCAATATAAACCCGAAACTCCGGAATATTTTTCATTCTTTATTCAGTCCCACCCTTGATTTCCGCGTCCGGCTGTTCAACATCCTCGCCTTGGGAGGTACTGTGATCAGCCTGATCATGGCCTTTCTCAGTCTCGGGACCGGTTCCTGGGAAAATGTACTGATCAATTTTGCGCTGGTTGCAATCTCCGGAGGGCTTTTTCTTTATTCCTATTACAGTGGAAAATATCAGCGCTGCTACCTGATCACCATTGTCGTGATCTTTCTGCTCGTTTTTCCGGTGATGTTTTTTACCAGCGGCGGTTATCGTGGCGGCATGCCGGCATGCCTGATCCACCTTGTGATTCACATTGCCCCCTCTGCCGTTATTTTGCAGACCGGAAAATCCATAGCTGCATGAGATGTTGACAGTTGCTATATATCAGGTACAGATTTTTCAGTTGCAAAAGGCACATCATATTTACATAAAAGAAGCTGCAGACTCTGTTTTTCCACTGTTCTGCAGCTTCTTTATGTTATTCCGTCCGACTATATCTTCTACTGTTTATCCTTCGTAAATCTGATCAAAAATCCCTCCATCTGAGAAATGTGTTTCCTGTGCCTTTTTCCATCCACCGAAATCATCAATGGTGACAAGATTGATATCCAAGTCAAACACATCGGAGTACTCCTTCAGAATATCCTGGTTTGACGGACGGTAATAATTATCACCGGCGATCCGCTGTGCTTCATCGGAATAGAGATAATTCAGATATTCCTCTGTCACATCCCTGGTGCCTCTTTTGTCTACGACTTTATCGACTACTGCTACAGATGGATGTGCAAGGATGCTGATGCTTGGTGTTACGATCTCGTAGTCATCCGGATAATCTTTTACGGAAAGATAGGCTTCATTTTCCCAGGCGATCAGTACATCACCCTGTCCGTTTTCCACGAAAGAGGTCGTTGCGCCTCTGGCTCCGGTGTCCAGGACAAGTACGTTTTTGTAAAGGTCTCCGATGAATTCTTTAATTTTGTCCTCGTCTCCGTTATATTTATCTTTTGCATAGGCCCAGGCTGCCAGATAGTTCCATCTTGCTCCGCCGGAGGTTTTCGGGTTTGGTGTGATCACACCTACGTCTTTTTTTACCAGATCGTCCCAGTCTTTGATGTTCTTCGGATTTCCTTTTCTCACAAGAAACACAATAGTCGAAGTGTAGGGAGAGCTGTCCTCCGGAAATTCATCCACCCATCCGTCATCGATGAGTCCTGCATCCTGGATCGCATCCACATCATACTCCAATGCCAGTGTTACCACATCTGCTTCCAGTCCGTTGGCAACCTCAAGTGCCTGCTTGCCGGAACCGCCATGGGACTGTGTGATCTCCACATCCTGGCCTGTTTTTTCCTTCCAGTGCTTCTGGAAGATCTTGTTGTACTGCTCGTAAAGCTCTCTAGTCGGATCATAAGATACATTGGTGATGCTGACACTGTCCGCCGCATAGGTGGTTACGCCTGTAAAGCTTCCAATTGTTGCTATTGCTGCAAGAACTGCTGCTGATTTCCATCTTCTTTTCATAATACTTACCTCCTGTGTTTTACCTCGTGTTTTGTTGTTGGGGCTATTATAAACAGGAGTAAGTCCATAAGAAAACTATTAGATTGGAAACCGTTTTCAGGAGTTTTCGAAAATATGGCTGTTTATGCTAGTTTCACATATTTTTGTATTTGATTCCACCTGATATTATGTTGTTTTTGTTGATTTTTGCATCGTATTTTATTGTTCCCGGAGTATATGTGAAAACGTCATCAGTCTTGTAATTTCCGTGTTTTTCGGGAATTTTTCCAAAGTATATCTTGTTTTTGCGGGATGTTTTCCTTCATCTGTGAAATTTTGGGTCAGTGTCAGACGGATATCTACGATCGAAGCAGTGAACTTCCCTGAAACAGTTATCCACACTCACCCTGAAAAATCGCTCTTCCGGGCGGATGGTTTTCCACATATTCCACAGAAGTTATCCTCTGTTGTCTGTGCGATCCGATTTCGTCGCCTTCATCTCACAGATAAATATAATCATTCATCACCGGCTGAAGGCCATGGTCTTTCAGGGCGTTAAAGACTTCGTCCACGGATCTTCCGTCTGAGATTTCAAACTGATCATCACCTTTATCCTCGATATCATCCACATGGCTTCCGATTCCTGTGCTGACACCTGCAGAGATCTTGGTTGCTGCGATATTTACCAGATTGTCACGGACACGCTCGCACTCTCTGGTGGATACGGTAATACTTGCAAACGGCATAAACAGACGATACGCACAGACTACCTGCAAAAGCTGTGGTTCGTGGACATCCTTCGGGTTGATCCGGTCATTATTGATGATCGGACGAAGTCTCGGGCAGGAAAAAGCGATCTCTGCATGTGGATATTTTCTCTGCAGAAGATATGCATGATATCCCGTTGCAAAAGCATCCTTGCGGAAATCATCCAGTCCCAAAAGTGCCGCAAAGCCAACACCTCGCATGCCGCCTTTCAGTGCACGCTCCTGTGTATTTAATCTGTATGGAAAAATCCTCTTGTGACCTGCAAGATGCAGGGTTTCGTATTTATCGGAATTATAGGTCTCCTGGAAAACGGTTACATAATCTGCGCCGCATTTGTGAAGATATGCGTACTCATCAGAATTCATCGGATACACCTCAAGACCGACTACCTTGAAATATTTTCGGGCGATCTCACAGGCCTTTCCGATATATTCTACATTGGATTTGGATTTGCTCTCGCCGGTAAGGATCAGGATCTCCTGGAGTCCGGTTTCTGCAATGGCTGCCATCTCCTTCTCGATCTCGTCTGCATTCAGCTGTGCACGGCGGATCTTGTTGTGGCAGTTAAATCCACAGTAAATACAGTAGTTCTCACAGTAATTTGCAATGTAGATCGGTGTAAACATGCAGATACTGTTTCCGAAATGTTTCCTTGTTTCGATCCGTGCAGCCTGTGCGATTTCTTCCAGAAGAGGCAGTGCTGCCGGTGAAAGCAATGCTTTAAAATCCTCCGGTGTACGGTTATCATGAGCAAGCGCTCTCCGTACATCCGCTTCTGTGTACTTATCATAATCATATGCGTTCATTGCGGAAATAACCTGATCCATTACATCAGATTCTTCCAGTTGTTCCATATCCGGAAGGTACTTCATGTGATCGATACGGTTCTTTTTCATATCTTCCAGAATTTCCTCACTCATGATACTTTCATTAAAATGGCCGTCCTGCTGACCGGCCTGTACTGTTTCTGCCATTGTTGCTGTGTCTCTCCTCTCGTACTTTTATTATTTTCAAATTTGTAATATTTCAGTATCTGTTTTTAGCCATTTGTTTTCTTTTCTGCTCTGGTTAATCTGTATCAAGTGAATATTCGTAATCCGCTTTCACTACACAGATTTCCCCTTAATAACCGTATATTTCCGAATCTTTCAATATACTGTCATTATTTTACTCATGCAAAAATCCGGTCAGCGGTGAGGACGCGCTTGCACCTCTCTCCAGAGTTCTTCCCATGCCGGAAAGGTATGCGCTTCTTCCTGCCTCAATAGCTTTCTTAAATGCCTCTGCCATAACGCGAACATCTCCTGCTGTTGCAATAGCCGTATTTGCCATAACTGCTGCAGCACCCATTTCCATAGCCTCACATGCCTGTGACGGACGGCCGATTCCAGCGTCCACGATGATCGGAAGGTCAATCTCGTCGATCAGAATCTGTATGAATTCTTTTGTGCAGATTCCTTTATTGGAACCAATGGGAGAGCCCAGTGGCATTACACAGGCAGCTCCTGCGTTCACCAGATCTCTGGCTGCATTCAGGTCCGGATACATGTACGGCATAACTACAAAGCCCTCTTTTGCAAGGATTTCTGTTGCCTTGATGGTCTCATAGTTATCCGGAAGAAGATATTTGGAGTCATGGATAACTTCGATCTTTACAAAATCTCCGCAGCCAAGCTCGCGGGAAAGCCTTGCAATGCGTACTGCTTCCTGAGCATTTCTGGCTCCTGATGTGTTCGGAAGAAGCGTAACATCCTTCGGCACATAGTCAAGAATATTGGCAAGTCCGCCCTCATTTGCACGGCGCAGGGCAAGTGTTACGATCTGAGTTCCTGCTTTTTCGATACATGCTTTTACAAGCTCCAGAGAAAATTTTCCGGAACCAAGGATAAAACGGGAAGTAAACTCATGGCCTCCCAGGATCAGTTTGTCTTCATTTGTGTTTGCTGTTGTCATTTTTTATGTCCACCTTTCTGTTATTTATCTGCATTGTATTTCAGCTTCAATAACTGCTCAGCTATTCAATTTCAAGGCAGCAATTTTCTGCGATTCTGCCCATCCCACAGCCGGATATTCCTGCCCATCTTCAGACTTCTGAACAGGAATTTCTGTATCCGTTCTTATTCTTTCTGTCTCAGCAGCTTCCGCCGCCCATAAACTGCAGGATTTCCACAACGTCTCCGTCTTTCAGCACGGTCGTGTCGTAAGTCTCTCTCTTGATGATCTCTTCATTCAGTTCTACTACCACCTGCACCGGAACATAGTTACATGCTTCCAGATATTCCGTTACGGTCACCGGAGCTTCCAGGGTTCTGCTCTCACCGTTTACTGTGATCATGTTCTCTCCTTTCCGGAAATTTCGCCAAGTCAGAAGTAATTCGCAATCTCTTCCGGTCAATCGGATATTCGCAATCCGTAAAAAAAGAGTTCACAAAGAAATACACCCGCGGTGGTGCACCCCTTCATGAACTCTGTTCACTCTCAAAATTTCCCATGTTTAATTGTAAAATATTTCTCTGTAAATCCTGATCTTACGTATATTCAGTCGGATAAAACATCCGCATCCAATAAAAAAGGAGATACACCAAGGTATCTCCCGTAAATTCATCTTATACGTTCCTACGTTGGCATTATCCAAATCAGGTATAAGGGTCGAAGTTGAAGACTTCCTCTCAGCCTGCCGTCACAAGCTCCCCCGTTATTTACATGATTTAGTATAATTCCGATCCTGCTTCATGTCAAGAATAATAAATTTTTGTCTTATTTATAATTTATAAGCAGTGAATCCCAGATCATTCATTGTCAGGTTTAAATTCTTTTTCAGATAAGCATTTGCTGCTATCATTGTCGCTTTCATCATAATGTTGGAAGTATCCTGCAGATCTGTCATCGCTTTTTTTCCGTTTGTATACAGGAAAGTCAGATTCTGACCTTTATAAGCAGATGCTTTTGTGGAAGAAGTCAGCAGCACAAAGACTCCATCCGAAGACAGGGCGGACTTCACACTGACCGTATCAGATTTCACACAGTTTCCGATAATATCCAGTCCGGCAAGTACTCCATCTGAAGGCACAGAAATCAGCATTCCAATATCTATCTTATCTTCTTTCTTCAGATAACCGATTATCAGAGTACTTTCTTCATTTACTTTGACATTTATAAACTGACTTCCGTCTTCGGTATATCTGCCTTTCTGACTGATATATTTTTTCAGTTTGGCATAATTCTGCGTCATTTTTGCGTTAGCCGATGCAGGATTCTTTACAGTAATCTTACAGGTGAATTTTCTGCCGCCAAGGATCGCTGTGATATTCGCTGTTCCTGTTTTTACTGCGGTGACCTTTCCGGCTGAAGTTACACTGACAACCTTTGTGTTGCTGCTCTTCCATGACGGTTTCAGACTGGTGCCGTTGATCTTCAGTGTATAAGTTTTTTTCGGTGCCAGTGTCAGGCTGGTCTTATTCAGGGTGAGATAATTCAGACCTGCGATCGCTGTCAGACCTTTTTTATTATAACCGCTCCAGATTATATTTTTTCCGGATTTCCGGTAAGCTTTTACCGTATAAGTATAACGTGCTCCGGTGCTTACTTTTGTGTCGGTAAATGCAACATTCTTACTTCCTGTGATGGTTTTTACTGCTTTCCATCCGCTGTTTCCGGTCTTGCGGTATACACGGTATCCGGCTGTTCCTTTTACCTGTTTCCAGCTGAAAATGATCTTATTCCTGCCGGAGATCTTAATAGAAGACATGGCCGGCGCTGCTACAGTTACTGCCGCCTGTACTTCTGCCACGCTGATCAGCTCCGGAACCGCAGCTGGTGCCGCCGTCGCAAGCATAAAACCTGTCAAAATGCCACATAAAGCTTTTTTCCAATTTCTTTTCATACGCTTTTTTCCTTTCTGCTTTGTGGTGTATCTGGATTTCTCAACAAATATAGTATACATTATAAAAAATATTCCTGCTATGATATTTTTCGCCGAATCGGGGCTTTCGGTGAAATTCGGCAGTTTTTACAATGGCATAAAAAGGGGCTGTAAAAAAACATAGCCTACAAAAAGATCTTTGAAACCGAGCACGTCGATCTGCAGCACTTATATATAGATGGATCAAAATTTGAAGCAACTGCAAACAAGCATTCCTGGGTATGGAAAAAAGCAACTGAAAAATCCAGGTACCGTTCAGATATGGACTGTTTTATTCCTCTCATGAAAAAATTTCATGAGGCCTATGGCTTTTATCCAAAATATCCTGTAGCGGACGTCCTTATGCAGAGAAATACAAAAAGGTCAAAGGAAACCGTACAGTACGGGTCAATCAGGAGTTGACGGTAATGCACCAGGAAGTGATCCGTAATCTGGAAAGTATTCAGGGAGCATCATTCAGAATGAATCGTTCCATCCAGGCGGAAGGAACTTTTGGAATCATGAAAAATGACCGGTGGTACAAAAGAATGAAAGTAAAAACAGCCGCACAATTTCAAAAACAACCGAATTTATGGGGAGAGGGGAAAGTATGCTCTGAATCTCTCCTCAATTCTACGATTTGTCCTAAAAGAGCATAAAAAGGAGCGTGCTCCAAAATGATTTCTCATTTTTTCACACGCCCTTTTTTCAGTGCCCTTGTAAAATCAAGGGTTTCTGCCACTTTATTTTTATTTAACTGTCGAAGATGGGATTAGCTTATGCTTTCCCCACGGATTTGTCAACCAGAATATATTACAATTCCGGAACCACTGTAGTCCATAGATGATTTCCTATTTTCTGGAAATCCCCCTCCAGAGACATTACAGTTACTACTGCATCCTTGTCAGGAAACGCCAGACAGAACTGACCATAATTTCCATCGGATCGATAGGAACCAGCTTCCGGATTCATTACAAACTGATATCCATATCCAAAACCGGAATATAGATTTCCCGGGCTTCCTGCCGCTGAATTGTCTACAAGATTGGAAGTCGCAACTTTCATATATTCTTCCGGCACCAACTGTTTTCCATTGTATTTTCCTTTATGAAGAATCATCTGTCCATATCTGGTGAACTCATCAATATTTACATAAAGACCATTCGCCGCATGTACATGACCTTTCGGACACAAAGTCCAGTCCGGATTTCCAATTCCCAATGGTTCAAAAAATCGATTTCTCAGATATTCCAGAAGATTGACACCCGCACGTTTTTCAATAGCACAGCTGATCATATAAGTATTGAAATTACTGTACAGCCACTGAGTTCCTGGTTTATTTACAACCTTCGCATTTTCAAAGAAATATCTGATCCAGTCCGGCGTTGTATAACGTTCCGGCCAGTCACAGAAAAATAGCGAGCTTTCCAGACCGGTAGTCATTGTCAGCATATTTTCCAGAGTCACATCACCAAGATATCCTTCTGCTTTCTCCGGAGCATATTCCGGAAAAATATCAACGATCTTCTCATCCAGATGAATCAATCCCTCATCCAGTGCAATTCCCACTGCACAGGATACCACGCCTTTGCATGCAGACCAGGTATTCAAACGGGTTTTCACCGGCATTCTCTTATATTCTGCCGTTAACTGTCCTTCACGCCATATCTGCGCATACATAACATTGAGATTTTCTTTTAAAGTTTTGATAGCAAATTCATTGATCAGGTTTTGGTCTTTATTCATAAACATCAATCCTCCCACACACTTGTTTCCATCTTTACATCAGGACTTGCACTTCTAAACCATCCGTAAGCCATGCATACTACAATGGCTATCAGGCTGATGATTACTACCGGAAGTTTCAGGCTTCTGCAGGAATTGATAAAAATGCAGATATATGCGAGCAGGCTCAAACAGCAGAGGAAATAATATTTTCCGTTAGAAATATGCATTGGTGATTTTTCCCAAGCTTCCGCATGTTTCTTTGGGAGCTGAAAATATGCGTAAATCTGTAAAAATGCCAGAGCAGATGCCAGAAGCATAATATTATTTACAACATCACTGATAGAAAAATCCAGTAATACCGGTAAAATTCCCATGAGATAAGTAAATGTCATCAGTTTCCAGTAAGCACCGCGTCCATTTTGTGCTGCCCAGGATTTCGGAAGCCATCCATCTTTACAGGACTGAGCAACCGGAATACAGTTATTGGAAATTGTAGAGTTAATAGAAGATGAAAGTGCAAGCACCGGACCACCGATCATAAATACTGTAAAAAGAGCCGGATTTAAAATATTTTTAGCTACCAGAGTAAGTGGCTGTCCTGCCACCTGATCCAATGGAAGCACACCACTGGCTACAAGTGCAACACCACCATATACAACCATTAGTGTCGGTACGCAGTACAGAAGTGCCTTTGGAATATCCTTATGTGCATCCTTCGCCTGTTTACCATAATTCATGATACAGGAGTAACCGTTTGTTGAATATACATATAGCAGGATTGCTGAGAAAAATCCAGATGGTCCGTTTGAAAAAAAGTCTGGTGCTGTAAAGTCAAATACCGGATTTTTCAGCTGCAGAACACCAAGAATAATAAACAGTCCCAGTGCGACAAACAGTAAAATAACCAGGATTTTCTGAACTTTCGCCATTACATCCACGCCGCAGAGGTTAATTACAAAGAATACACTCAATGCTGCGATACCAAACCATTTCGCATTGATCTGTGGCCAAAGGGAATTGGCATACATACCGATTGCAACACCATAAGTCGCAAGGTTAATCGTCTGTGGTAAAAATCCAACCGCATACATACCGGCTACTCGTTTGCCGGCCATATCTCCTACCAGAGAATAAAAGCCCCCTCCAAGTTTCAGTGTGGATGTGATCCACGGGATCGGTGCGATCATCATAAATCCCCAGATACATGTAGCTACATACGCCAGCCACGCTGACTGTCCTGTCAGCAAAATCGCCGGACCGATCAATGTCAGAACTCCCGAACCAATTGCCTGTCCTACACCAATCGTATAAAGATCACTTCGTTTCAGATAACCTGTTTTTTCTTTTACTTCCTTTGCTGTTGATAACATAAAAGCCCCCTTTTCATATAAGTTTCAATGTCGATAGTGTATTTAATTCTTTTTCTGACGTCATATGAATTATTTAATGCTATATTATCATTTAAAATTCAGAATTTCTATTGACAATATCATTAAAAATCCGCCTTTTTAATTGTGCATTATTTACATTTTATTTTGTTTTAGAAGAATTTTTTGCTCCATTATATTGTAATTAAACTTCGCACCTGTTATAATTCATTATACAAACTACACAAAACAGGAGGTTTTTCATGAAAGTAGAACAGTTGATCCGTGAAAAAATATCTTCTCTTTCTGCCGGTCAGAAGAAAGTTGCCGAATATATATTACAACACCTTGATTCTTTCAGTTATTCCACCCTTGCGAAACTCAGCAAGGAAATTTCCGTAAGCGAAACCACTATCATACGCCTTGCTTATTCTCTGGGTTTTGAAAGTTTTTCTGAAATGCAGAGAACTGTACAGAATGACATCCTTTCCATTCCCACAACTACATCAGATGACACACTGGATAACGGAAATTTCTATCAGAACATCATTGCAAAAGAGCTCCATTCCATGGAAAACTGGGCTTCCCACCTGAATCAGGAAGATATGGATCAGATCGTTACTCATCTGACCAATGCGAAAAAACGTCTGATTGTCGGTGCCCGTTCCTCTTACAGTGCAGCACTCTGGATGGGAACTCTGCTGAATCAGCTTCTTGGAAATACCAAGGTGGTTCACGAATTTTACGATTCCAATTTCGAATATCTCACAGAAGCATCCGAGGATACAGTTGTTCTTCTGATCTCTTTTGCCCGCTATACCAAATGGTCTCTGAAATATGCACAGATTGCCAAAAACTATGGTGCAAAGATACTCGCCGTCACAGACAGCATTTCATCACCGGCATGGGCGCTGGCAGACCACGCTATCATTACAGAGATCAATCTCAATGAAATGGGATTTAACTCCTTCTCATGCCTCTATTGTCTGTTTGACAGTATTGTTGCAAAAATCCGAAAAACCAGGTGCAAATCCATCAGTACACGACTTCATGACCTGGAAGAACTTTATTCAGACTTTGATCTTTTTTACGAATAATAATTTCAGGGGGGATTATCATGCATGAAATTTTAGATATTTTCCTGGAAAAATCGAAACAGCATCATTCCAATATTATCTATGCCCAGATATACAAAAATGACGTTTTAAAAGAAGAATTCAGACTTTTTCCGGTAAAAACCAGATTAAATATATGGTCTGTCAGCAAGCCCTTTGTTGCAATGGCTGCAGGTATCGCAGAACGTGAAGGACTGATCACACTTGATGAATATATTTATCCCTGGTTTGAAAAATATTTTCCGTCAAATCCTTCCGAAAATCTTTACAAAATAAAGATCCGTGATCTTCTTACCATGTCATCCGGTCAGAACGATCCGCTCTTTTTCTGCGATGGACCGGAACGATACAGAGAAAAGGACTGGGTAAGATATTTCTTTCAGAATGATTCTTTTCCCTATACACCCGGTACTCATTTTGTGTACAGCAATTTCTGTTCCTACATTTTGTCTGTTCTTCTGGAAGAGAAATCCGGAACGGGTCTGCTGAATTATCTGCGATATCGTTTCTTTGAACCGGTTGGTATTCCGAATCCTGACTGGACCCTTTGCCCTCAAGGACATTGCATGGCAGCTAACGGACTGTATCTAACAATTGATGAACTGGCTCGTTTTGGACATCTGCTTCTGCATGAGGGTTCCCTGAACGGAAAACAGATCGTCCCAAAAAAATTCGTTATTGATGCCTGTCAGAAACACATTGATTCTTACAATCCACTGACGGAACATCCAGATTACCAGAGCTATGGTTATGGATATTTCATATATATGGGACCTATGGAAGATACTCTGATCCTGTCCGGCAATTACGGCCAATACTGCATCATTGACAAAAAACATCAGATGGTATCCTGTGTCATGTCCCTGGATGGCAATGACCACAAAAAAATCCGTGATGACTTGGTAGATTCTCTTGCAGAATATTACGGTGTGAAAATTTCACAATCGAGTAGGAGGGAGTGATTAGCTCCCGTCCTCTCACACCACCGTGCGTACCGTTCGGTACACGGCGGTTTCAATAGTTGATGTGCACAGACTGATAGGCTGTGGCTAAATCATAAAAGCCACCGTTTATCAGTCTTTCTTTTGTCATGGCTTTCTTAACTGTTGTCAGATTCGCACAATACCAGTGTCCTCTCCGGCAGTTTGCTGCCATGTTCGCATAGTATTCGTGTACTCCCATCTTTATCAGATTTCTTTTCTTTGTTCTTGGAAGTTTCCACTGTTTCCATATACACATGCGTATTCTGTGATAGAGCCATCCGTTGATGTCTTCAATATTGTTTTTCATGCTTGCTATTCCGTAATAGTTCAGCCATCCTCTTGCATATACCTTGATTTTCTCAAGGCTTGGTTTGATTGACTGTACAGACTTACGGGAAGATAACTCTTTCAGTCTCGACTTAAACTTCTTCCATGACTTTGGATGAACGCGAACGTAGATACCGTTCCCATTCCTTCCCAATGCAAAGCCAAGAAACTTAAAATTTCGGATTGCAAACACGCTGACAGTACGGCTTTTCTCTCTGTTGACTGTAAGTTTCAGCTTCTCTTCCAGATATTTCGTACTGCTTTCCAGAAGTCTCTCCGATGCCCGTTTGCTCTTCGCAAGGAGCACAATGTCATCTGCATATCGGATACATGGGACTCCTCTCTTTACAAACTCCTGGTCAAACTCATTAAGGTAGATATTCGCCAGTAATGGGGATAGGTTTCCTCCTTGTGGCGAACCTTCCTCTGTTTCCATCACCACTCCATTCTCCATTACCCCACTTTTCAGATAACGCTTAATCAACTGTACCACCCGTTCGTCCTTTACGGTCTTGCGCAGTAAGTTAATAAGGATTTCATGGTTAAGTGTATCAAAGTATTTCGATAAATCTAAGGATACTGCATAAGTGTATCCTTTTTCTGCATACTCCTTCACTTTAAGTATTGCGTCTTTGGCGCTTCTGCCCGGACGATAGCCAAAGCTACCATCTGCAAACAGCGGTTCATAGATTGGCACTAACTGTTGGGTTATTGCCTGTTGGATGGTACGGTCTATCACCGTTGGTATGCCAAGCTTTCGCACACCACCGTCTGGTTTTGGAATTTCAACCCGCCTTACCGGAGATGGAGTATATTTTCCTCTGAGTATCCGGTTTTTCAGTTCCTGTTGATGTTCCTTTAGATATGGCAGGGTTTCTTCGATACTCATTCCATCAATACCTGCCGCTCCTTTATTCGCCTTCACTCTTTTATACGCTCTGTTTAGATTATCTTTGTACAGTATCGCTTCCAAGAGTTTCGGCTGTGCACTGTCTCTTTCTTTCCATATCCGATTGAATGACCTTGACGCTTTCGCATACCCTTCATGTTCCGCACTATCTCTTTGCGAACAGCCACTTTTTGTGTTTTCTGTCATCATCAGTCATTCCTCCTTTCCCAGTCATACTCAAGACTCCTACTGATTCGGTCCTTCACCTTTCGGCTACTATGACCTCTGCTGACTTCTGTGCGTTCAGCACTGCTTTGTACAGTGGTTACTCCTTTCGGAGCATACCGCACAGACCTCCCCGGGTACCACACGTTTCTTCCTCTCCATCCATCTGCCTTATTTATCACGCATGATTCCGTGTAGTTATTGGGCTTTGACTTGGATAGCAGCCTTACCCTCATGCATAACCTTATATGAGATTTCTGTTCGTCAGACCAGAGATTTGCCCGTGGTTAGTCTGTTCCCACATCCGGCTTCCTTCGGATTCCGTCTCACGATGGACACCCTTGCCTTCGGCTATATCCTTCCCACTACCGGGCGGATTCGGGACTTTAACCCGTTAGAAACGTGCGCCGCCGGGCGCACTATATAAAAAAATGCCGCTCCCGCGGCATTTTTTTATATCACAAGCCAATCCTCAACCATAGCTGTATTATGTAGCAGCACTGCCTCATTTCCCTTCGTTACAAAAATCCTCTGCACAAACACATCCACAACTTCACCTTCCAGGACAGGTTCTTCGTCAAGGCTTCTTCTGGCGCTGAGTATGGTGTTTCCTACACGGACTTTCAATTCCAGGCTGCTGCCGCGGAATGATACTCGTTCTACGACGCCCTCTGTTGCAGAGCTTTTATATTTCTGTTCCTCGTTCTTCTTTGTCACTTTTACAAATTCCGGACGGACGATGGCTTTTTCGCCTCCCGGAACTTCCTCGAAATGATTGAACACCTGGTAATCATCGATCACGGAAGTCTGCCCAAAAAATCCCGCCGTAAACGCAGTGTCCGGATTCTGGTAAACCTCCAGTGGAGTTCCCTTCTGCTCGATCCGTCCACGGTTGGTAATAATAATTTCATCCGCCACCTCAATAGCCTCATCCTGATCATGGGTAACAAAAATGCTGGTGATCTCCAGCTTCTCGATCATATCCTTCAGCCAGCTTCGAAGCTCCGTACGAATCTTCGCATCAATAGCCGCAAAAGGCTCATCCAAAAGAAGCAGCTGTGGATTGGGAGCCAGCGCCCGGGCAAAAGCAACTCGCTGTCTCTGGCCGCCGGACAGCTGACTTGGATATCTTTTTTCCAGGCCTTTCAGCCCGATCAGCTCTACCAGCTCCATAACCCTCTGTCTGATATACTTCTTATCCGCCTTCTGTACCTTCAGGCCAAATGCAATATTATCATACACCGTCATATACCGGAAAAGAGCATAATTCTGGAACACAAATCCAATGCCTCGCTCGCTGGCAGGCACATCATTGACCACTCTTCCGTCGATGATGATCTCTCCGCTGTCCGGCTGCTCCAGACCGGCGATCATACGGAGAATCGTAGTCTTTCCGCTTCCACTGGGACCCAGAAGACCGATCAGCTTTCCCTTTTCGATACCAAAGCTTACATTATCAGATGCCTTATAATCCCCATATGTTTTATTGATATTTTTTAACTCAACGTACATCGCCTTTTTCCCCCTTTCCTTTATGCTCCAGAACATTTCTTGCGATCAGAAGGATCACCGCCAGGATCACCAGGATCGAAGAAACCGCAAATGCCGGAACATACTGGAATTCGTTATAAAGAATTTCCACATGAAGCGGAAGTGTATTTGTTTTTCCACGGAGATGTCCGGACAGTACGGACACAGCTCCAAACTCTCCCATGGCTCTGGCTGTACACAGCACAACGCCATAGAGGAATGCCCACTTGATATGTGGAAATGTCACTCTGGTAAAAATCGTCCAGCCTTTTGCTCCCATCAGTGCTGCCGCCTCTTCCTCATCGGACCCTATGGATTCCAGAACCGGTATGATCTCTCTGGACACAAATGGAAACGTGACAAAAATCGTTGCCAGGATAATTCCCGGAACTGCAAATACAATCTGTATCCCTGCACTTTCAAGAACAGAATAAAGAGGACTCTGCTTTCCAAAAACCAGGATATAGATAAGACCTGCGATAACCGGTGATACCGTAACCGGAACATCGATCAAAGTGGTAAGGAGTTTTTTTCCCCGAAAATGAAATCTGGTCATTGCCCATGCCGCACACAAACCAAAGATCGTGTTGCATACAACAGCCGCAGCCGTCGCCTCAATGGTCAGCTTCAGCGCCTTTAGTGTATACTCATCTGTCACCGCCTGCACATAGCACTGCCATCCCTTGCTCAGCGCCTGGGTTACAACAACCACCAGGGGCAGTACCAGCATCACAAAAAGAAAGATTGCGGAAATCCCGATAAGGATCCATTTCACCGGCCCGGAAGCCTGCTTCTTTTTTTCATCCATTATGCATCCCTCCCTCTGATACGTTTCGTATTTCTTGCCTGCACCAGATTCACACCAAACAGGATCAGGAATGATGCTGCCAGTGTAACCAGTGCGATAGCTGTTGCACTTTCATAGTCAAACTCCTGGAGCTTTGACATGATGATCAGCGGCGTGATCTCTGTATAGTAAGGCTTGTTTCCTGCGATAAAAACAACACTTCCGTATTCTCCCAGGCAGCGTCCGAAGGCAAGTCCCGCCCCGGAAAGCATTGCCGGCAGAAGCTCCGGAAGAATAACTCTGCGAAAAACGGTGAATGGCTTTGCACCCATGACACGAGCCGCCTCCTCATAAGAACCGTCCAGCTTCTCCAGAACCGGCTGAATGGCCCTGACTACAAAAGGGATTCCCACAAAGATCAATGCCACCGTGATACCGATCCTGGTATATGCGATCTTAATACCGAAATTTGCAAAAAAGCTTCCCACCAGACCTTTATCGGATGTCAGGGATGTCAGTGAGATACCGGCAACTGCAGTCGGCAGTGCGAAAGGCAGCTCGATCATTCCATCCATGATCCTTTTTCCCGGAAAATCATATCTTACCAGCACCCACGCAAGGACCAGGCCCATAATGGCATTGATCACTGTGGCCGCAAATGCGGTAATAAAGCTTACATAGAATCCGGACAAAACCCTCGGCCGTGTGATCACCTCAATAAATTCCCGAAAACCCAGCCGCACCGAGTATACTGCCAAAGACGCAAGAGGAATCAGAACTACGATACTCAGCATCGCCAAAGTCACTCCCATTGTCAGTCCAAAGCCTGGTATCACACGTTTACTCTGTTGTTTCTTCATTTCTGTCTCCCCTCTTTTCTATTCTAAGTTTCTGATCTGTTACAAATCTCAGGCTCTTCTACTCTTCATAGATCTCATCAAATACTCCGCCGTCTGCGAAATGCTTTTTCTGAACTGCATCCCAGCCGCCGAAATCTTTGATCGTTGTCAGCTTCACCTTCAGGTTAAAAGTATCTGCATGCTTTTTCAGGATCGTCTGATCAACCGGCCTATAGTAATTCTCCGCGATCAGCTCCTGAGCTTCATCGGAATACAGATATTTCAGATATGCTTTCGCAGCTTCTGCATTATCATGCTTTTTCACATTTTCATCTACAACAGCAACGGATGGCTGTGCCAGGATACTGATGCCCGGCGTTACGATCTCGTAATCATCCGGATTATCCCTTACAGAAAGAAACGCTTCATTTTCCCAGGCGATCAGCACATCACCCTGCCCGTTTTCCACGAAAGAGGTTGTGGCACCTCTTGCTCCGGAATCCAGAACCAGGACATTTTTATAAAGCTTCTTGATAAAGGCTTTCATCTCTGTCTCGTTGCCGTTATATTTCTCATTGGCATAAGCCCAGGCTGCCATGTAATTCCAGCGGGCACCACCGGAGGTTTTCGGATTGGGAGTGATCACCCCCACACCATCCTTTGTCAGATCATCCCAGTCGTGGATATTCTTCGGATTTCCCTTCCGAACAAGAAATACAATGGTGGAAGTATAAGGAGCACTGTCATCCGGATATTCATCGATCCATCCCTTGTCGATCAGACCGGCATTCCGGATCGCATCGATGTCATATTCCAGTGCAAGTGTCGCCACATCTGCAGGAAGTCCGTTGGAAATCTCAAGGGCTTGCTTTCCGGAACCACCATGAGACTGGATCACATCCACACTCTGACCTGTTTCCTCTTTCCAATATTTTGAAAAAATCTTATTATATGCTTCATAAAATTCTCTGGTCGGATCATAGGATACATTGATGATCTCCACATGATTTTTATCCTTTGTATTGTTTCCCGATACTGCAAAAGTTCCTGCCAGTACCACTGCTACCAGTGTGATACAGACACCTGCGATGCGTTTTCTTTTCATGATCTGTGTACTCCTTTACAACCACATTTTTATTTAAAAATCTTTTCCCACCAATGTAACTGCTTCATTTCGCTGTCAAATCATACCTGTTCTTTCCGTTTACTGTGGTTCTGTAATTTTTTTATTTGAATTGAATACATTAAACCATATTATTCCCATTAATTAAATAGGAATATTTGAAAACGTTTTCACAGAAAATATTCTGGCCATAGCGCAACCGCATCCTGTCTGTCATTATATCTGCGTATCCGCAATCCTCAGATACAATAATCACTCCACATACTGTCCTCCACACTGCTGCAGCTGTTCCGTATCATCAATCTGCCTTCCAGCTCCATTCGCACAATACCGGAATGCCCGCCCTTCAGCCGGTCCAGCAGCAGGTATAATGCAAATTTTCCCATATCTTCCTTAGGCAGGCTCACCGTTGTCAGCATCGGCCTGGTAAACTGTGCCTCCTGGATATCATCACTGGATATGATCGAAGGCATATAATACCGGTTCCGAAATTTATTCAGGCACTTCAGCATTCCGATCGCCGAAATATCATTGGCACAGTAAATTCCGGTCGGCATGTCGTCCGACTGAAAAAACTTTTCCATAGCTTCATAACCCTCGGCCTCAGTCTGCTTTGTTTCGATAACATATTCAGGTATCACATCCAGATCATGCTTTTTCAGTGTTTCCAGATATCCGTTATACCGGTCTTCGCTGTGGCACTGGCCAATATATCCGATATTTTTGTGACCCAGGGAGATCAGATATTCCACTGCCGCTGCTGCGATCTTTTTCCCATCACAAAGGACCTCATCCACTTCATAATTGGTAGAATTCCGGTTCACCGATACCACACTCTTATACTTCTTATTCAGCTTCTTCAAAGCCTCTTTATTACATCTGCCGATAATGATCAGACCATCCCTTTTCTCGTCCACCTCGTCATACATTCCGTCGATCAACCGGTCCAGATTCTCTCTTCGGCACTTCCGGTCATCGGAAAACACAGACATATACCATACTTTGGAAAGAATGCAGTTTTTATCATGGATCTCACTTTCGATCACCCGAAGGAGCTCCGCAAAAAACGGATCGGTCGTGGAAGAATCGGTTCTTGTCATCAGGATATTGATGTACCAGGTTTTCTCCTGCTTTGCGGAAACACCTTTTTTCAGATTTCGGGCCGCCTCGTTGGGTACGTAATTCATCTCGATAGCTGTTTTCCATATCTTATCCCGGAGTCCGGGAACGAAACATTTATAATTGGGGTTATTCAAAACTCTGGAAACTGTCGCCGGAGAAACCCCTGCTTTTTCTGCAATCTTCTTGATGGACATGTACCCGTCCCCTCCCTCTGAAAAAAAATCTGCCCGCTGCCAGTCCTGTAAGCTGCTCAACGTCATCTGTGTAACAGAACTTTTTATTATTCCTAATTTCATAGTAATTAAATATGTTTTATATGATAATAAGAGTTTTGAAAAAAGTCAATCTTATTTTGTGAAAACGTGTTCTTTTTTTGCCTGCAATATATAAAAACAGACTGAGAACCTGATATATATTCTTATCAAGCTCCAGTCTGTTTTGCGTGCTCAAACATATAAGATATAACTATGAGTAAATAACAAATGCGGATTGCTAATATCCCTTGAATTATTTAACCGTTATCTTACAGTTCAGTTTTTTCGCTCCGCTCTGCACGGTGATCACGGCCGTCCCTTTTCGGATTCCCTTTACAACACCTTTGGAATTTACCGTAGCGATCCTGCAATCCGAGGAACGGAAAAGAATCTTCTCGTCGCTGTAATACGGCACAGTCACTGCCTGGATCGTGTATGTTTTTCCACGAAGTATGGTTTTTGTTTTGGGCACGCCGGTCATCTTTACGGTCCTTACTGCGGCAGTATTGTTCAAAAAACGGAACCCATTTTTCTTTGCGTAAGTCTGAGCAGTAGAACTCTTTTTTCCGGCAATGACAAAAGTTTTATTTTTTCCACTATTGAAATTATAGCCGATCGCTTCTTTTTCTATCACTGTTTTACTGTTGAGGATCGTAATCTTTTTCATAGCCAGGCAATCATAAAAAGCATGGCTTCTGATCTTTTTCACACTGGCAGGTACTGTAATATTCCCCAGTTTTCGACAATTATTAAATGCACTGTTCCCGATCTCTGTAAGCTTCTTCGGCAACGACACCTTTCTGAGATCTGCACAAAAAGAAAACGCACCTTCACCAATAACTGTGACACTGTCCGGAAAACTTACTCCTGTCAAACCGCAATGCCGAAAGGCCGCTCTTTCTATCCTGGAAACGCCCTGTCCAAGCGTAACCTTTTTCAGCTTCATATCCGCCTCAAATAACGATTCCGGTAATATTTTCACACTTCCCGGAATGCTGACAGATTCCAGACTGTTACAGTAACTAAAAGCATATTCATCAATTTTTGTTACAGTTTTCGGTACATCCAGACTCGTAAGCTTACTCTGGTAAAAAGCATATGCACCAATGCTTTTCAGTCCATCAGGAAGCTTGATCCTGGTGATCGCAGTATCTCCAAATGCTCTTACCCCAATACTCCGCAGAGTTCCCGGCAACGAAATCCTCTTCATATTTCTGCAGCCTGAAAAGGTTCTGTCACCGATTCCCGTGATCCCAGATGCAACGGTTACTGTTTTTATCATTGCTGATCTGTATGAAAAATTATCGGTAACCTTAACCTCCCCTTTTCCCTGTATCTGCAGGTTTCCATTGGAGTACAACCGGTAAACAGCTTTGCTTCCGCAGGAGCCCTTCGCAACAAGCTTTGCAGTGCTCTGCACGCCTGCTGCCGATGCTTCCTGTGCATATTCAGCCGCATAACCGGTCTGTGCATGTACAGTCACAGAAGATACACAGGACCCTGTCAGGATCATTGCCGTTGATAACAGTATTGCGATTTTTTTCCCAAACATAAAAGCTCCCTCCCTGAGAATCGATCGGATATCCACGATCTTCTCCCATGCAGCAACAAAAGGACCGGCATACATCCGGTCCTCATGTTCATCATTTAAAATCTGTTGGTTAATCCAACCACATACATATCTTCTTTATATTCCGGGATTTTCACAAGAAGTCCCTCTGCAGTATCTTCAGTTTCTACCTTCACTGCCGGATCAAATGGTCTCAGCGCTCCGTGGTAGCCTTTGATCAGGAATTCATTTGCGCCTTCCTTAAGATGATCTGCAAACACATTCAGATTTCCGTCTTTCTGTGTATAATGAAGCTCGATTCCATTCTCAAGCAACTCAGATTCACGGTCACTGCAACGTGTTCCGTAAATACCGTCATGGTTGACTTTCAGCCATGCACCCAGGATCTTCAGTCTTCTTACCTGCTCCTCCGGGATAGTTCCGTCTGCCTTCGGGCCGATATTCAGGAGAAGATTTCCGTTATTTGCCACTGTTCCGACGAGAAGTGAGATCAGATCCGGAACAGAGATCAGCTTGTCATCGCCTTCGTTGGCATTATAACCGAAGGATAAGCCCATTCCACGGCACATCTCCCATTTTTCATTTCTGTTTACAGAACCGGATTTATATTCCTTAGTAAGGAAATCGTGATAACGTCCGTTGAAACGGTCATTTACCACACCCTCCGGAACCTTATTGTAATAATGTGCTAAGAAATACGGCATCATCTCTTCACTCTGTGTCGGCCATCCGATATCATTCCAGAACACACTCGGTGCATAATCATCTACAAGCTCTTTCATCTGATTATAGGAATAATCTGCATATGCAAATGTCGGGCTGGCTGTTCCAAACAGATCATCATCTTCAAAAATAGGATCGTTTGCATACTGCCAGTCGATCAGTCCGGAATAATACAGACCCATACGGATTCCTGCGTCACGGACAGCTTCTGTCAGCTCACCGGTGATATTTCTCTTCGGTCCCATTTCTACGGAATTGAAATGTGTATATTTACTTGGGAACAGGCAGAATCCGTCATGATGCTTGGTTGTCAGAACAACATACTCCGCACCTGCTTCTTTGAAAATCTCTGCCCACTGCTTTGGATCCCAGTTTTCAGCTTTCCACATAGGAATAAAATCTTCATATTTGAAATCTTTTCCGTATTTTTCTATATGATGCTTATATGTAGGGCCTTTTCCAATGTTCAGAGAATTGTAATACCATTCTGCATACGGATTATCCGCAAACCATTCCTTGGAATCAACCTCTCCCAGTTCCCATGTATGCGGTGCAAAAGCCGGCACGGAATAAATTCCCCAGTGGATAAAAATTCCAAATTTACAATCATCATACCATTTTGGAACTGTGTGTTCATTTACAGAGTTCCAGTTTCCTGTGAATCTTTTGTTTTCCATAGTGTAATCCCCAAACCCTTTCTGTTATATATAAGTTTATGCTGATTTCCTGAATTTTTCTTCTGACGGAACAAATCCAATTTCAACAATATTTCCCATTTATACTTGATATATGGCTTTTGTCCAATCAGCTGTGTTTATCCGGTTTATTCGAAACAGAGCCGTCTTTCCCGGTCGCTTATTCTATCGTAATCTTTAACACAACCGGCATATCCCCTGCATCAACCGTACCTCTTCCGCAGGAAATATCCAGTTCTTTATTTCTCGCAAATGCCGGATGCAGATCTGTTCCGAGGATCTCAATATCCCGGATCGTGGATTTCAAAAGCTTCATATCATTGCCAAGAGCTTTGATATGGATCTCTCCATCCTCCGGCCAGTGCAGAACAGTCGCATAAATATGATTGCTCTTACTTGTAAAACGGATATCCTCAGAAGTAAAGTTCTTATCATAGGTATCCGTGAAATGTCCCTCCGGAACTACCGTCGGTCCCTCTCCGAATATCTTCCAGTGTCTGGTTCCGTATATTGCCTCTCCGTTTACCTTCAGCCATTTTCCCATTTCTCTCAGGATATGTGCATCCTCTTCCGGAATTGTTCCATCCGGCTTCGGTCCGATATTAAGAAGAAGTGCACCATTTTTGCTGACTACATCGATCAGATCCAGCACTACATCGGAAGGCTTCTTATAATCATTTCCAATGGTATAGCCCCAGGAATTCTTAGCTACAGAAGTATCATTCTGCCACAGATCCGGTGTGATATGGTCTAACTGCCCTCTTTCCAGATCATTGACTGCGCTGCCGTAAACATATGCGTCAAATTTGGCATCAATGGCTGTTTCTTTTCCCCACTGTGCAGAACGGTTGTAATAATATGCTGCAAATTTACGAAGATACGGTTTCCATGCATACTGCTGTATCCACCAGTCAAAATATACGATGGATGGCTGATATTTATCTACGATCTCGCAGGTGCGGACAAGCCAGTCCTGCATATGCTCCTCCGTCGGAGGATTGTCATAAATATCAGTCATATCTCTGGTGATTCCTGCTGCCGGCCCATAAAGATCCGCATATTCCGGATCATTGACATCAGCCTCCGGAATCTGACGACCTCCGTTAAAGAACCAGTAATGCTCTGCTCTGTGAGAAGAAGCACCGAGAACCAGTCCCTCTTTCTCAACCTCTGTCTTCAGTTCTCCGAGAATATCTCTCTTCGGTCCCATCTCAGCAGCGTTCCAGCGACAAAGGTCACTGGCATACATCTGAAATCCATCGTGATGCTCCGCTACCGGAACTACGAACTTCGCCCCCGCCTCTTTAAATAATGCCGCCCATTCCTTCGGATCAAACTTCTCAGCCTTGAACTGAGGAATAAAATCCTTGTAGCCGAATTTATCCAGAGTTCCATATTTTTCTGTATGATGCAGGTTCTCCTTAGAGCCTTTCATATACATATTTCTGGGATACCATTCGTTTCCGAATGCCGGAACACTGTAAACACCCCAGTGGATAAAAATTCCGAATTTATCTCTTGCATACCACTTCGGTACAGGATGCTCACAGAGAGAATCCCAGGTATCCGTGTACGGTCCCTGTGCGATCACCTCATCAATCAGAGAAAGGTATTCTTCTTTTTTCATACTATCATTATTCTCCTTTCATATCAACCTTTGATAGCCTCAAAAATTGGTTCTTTTTCTACAAGTTCCAGACATACGCAGTAGTTCTTCGCATTGTGAAGTTCTTCAGGAATCTCTACCTCAATTTTTCCATCTCCTTCACAGGTTCTCATAACTCCGTAATCAAGCTTCTGTCCATTTCTTACAAGATATGCACCTGTAAGCTGGTTTCCTATATTGAGAAGTTCGATGCGGATTCTTGGAGAAAGAACATGTACATATAATTTATTCTCTCTTCTTGTAAACTCGATACCGGGAATATCATACGGATAAATGCCAACCGTCTTGGTTCCGTAAATTGCTTCGCTGTTTTCTGTTACATATCTTCCAACTTCATTCAGTATTTCCACACATTTCTCCGGAACAACACCGTCTGCTGTTGGTCCCACATTCAGAAGATAGTTTCCTCCTCTGCTGATAATTTTCAGAAGAAGATTGATGATGTGGTCTGCGCTTTTCCAATTTGTATCATACTTATTATATCCCCAGGTATCATTTACCGTTGCAGGAATTTCCCATGTATCTTCGTATGGCAGTCTCGGAATAAAATTATCACCGGTTGTCATATAATCGCCCATTTGATTTCCGGTACGTCCACTCAGCAGACAGTCCGGCTGAATAGATCTTACAAGATCGATCAGTTCCTGTGTCTGAGCTACCGTAATTCCCATTGGAGTATCAAACCAAATCAGGCCGATTTTTCCATAATTCTCAAGAAGTTCTTTTACCTGTGGTTTACATTTCTCATCTAAATATTTCTGAAAATCTTTTCCGGAGTTATCTTTATGAGCTATATATCCATTTGGGTCATCCCAGTCCTGAGACTGTGAATAATAGAATCCCATACGAATACCATATTTCTCGCATGCAAGCTGAAGATCCTTCAGGATATCCTTTCCATACGGAGTCGCTTTCACAACATTGAAATCGCTGACTTTGGAATCATACATTGCAAAACCTTCGTGATGTTTTGCAGTAAGAACGATATATTTTACTCCCCACTGTTCTTTTGCTCTCTTTACAAAAACATCTGCGTCAAACTGTGTAGGATTAAACTGTGCTGCAAGTTTCTCATATTCCTCTACCGGAATATCGAAATCGTTCTCAATCCACTCTGCGATACGATCTGTTTTTCTTCCTTTGTATTCTCCTGCAAGAATGGAATACAATCCCCAGTGAATAAACAGACCATACTTTGCATCCTCAAACCACTGTTGTCTTGTTTTTGCCATTCCTTAACCCTCCGTGTTATATTTACATACAAATTTTTATCAACCTTTAACTGCTCCGGCAAGCATACCGGCTTCTACCTTCTCATGAAGGATCAGATAAATAACTAACATCGGAATCATAGACATGATCACAAATGCAAACTGCGGACCATAATCCGTAGTAAAGTTTGATGTAAAATTCAGCATTGCTCTTGAAATTGTATATTTTGTACTATCTGTAATCAGAATCAGTGAGAAAATCAATTCGCTATATCCATAAATAAATACCAGAATTGCTTCTGTCGCAATAATCGGTTTACAAATCGGCAGCAGAATCTGAACAAGAATCCTCAGATCACTGCAGCCATCAATCTTAGCAGCTTCATCTAATCCTTTATCAAGACTGGAAATATATCCTGTAAACAAAAAAACTGCCTGCGAAAGATTAAACGCTGTATAAATTAAAATCAGGAATATATAGCTGTTTTTTGTTCCCAGTGCACTGGAGATTTTTGTTACAGAAACCAGTGTACAATGTACCGGAACCATAACACCTGCCATAAACAGGATATATACTGCTTTCAGATAGGAATAATTCTTACGTGCAATTGCATAAGCTCCAGGCATTGCAATAATAACAGTAACCACCAGTGTGGCAATGGCCACAAACAGGGAATTACCAATTGCCTTAAATGCATTTGCCGCTCGAACAGCCTCCGGATAATTACCAAAGTTCCATACTTTAGGCCAGGAAAACATTCCAAGCAAAATCTCCTCATTTGTTTTCAGTGAAGAGACAAATGTTACAATCAGCGGAAAAAATGTCACCATTGCCGCAAATATTGCAATGAAATACATAAGACCTTTTTTCAGGCCTCTCCAGAATCTATTTTTATTCATTGACATCATCATCCTTTCTTCTGTTACACATCAATCTCTTTCTTTGAAGATCACGTTATTAAGCAATAATGATAGAATCAGTCCTAATACCAGAAGAATGATACTGATTGATCCGCTTCGTCCCATAAGCTTGTACTGGAATCCCTGTGTATACAGAAGAACTGCAGGTGTTGCACTGGAATCCATAGGTCCTCCATTGGTCATGGCCCATACAATATCGAAAGCCTTCAGACATCCTGTGATACACAGTACCGAGAATACCATGAACATATTTTTACAAAGAGGTGCTGTGATATAAATGACCTTCTTAATTCCTGTACATCCATCAAGGAGTGCTGCCTCATGAACATCATCCGGAATTGCTACAATGCCTGCTGCAAAGATCAGCATGTTATAGCCTGCGTACATCCACTCATTTACCAGTACGACACACCAGATATTTACTGTAGGTGTTGCCAGCCAGTTTATGATCCATTCAGAATGTCCGATTGCTTTCAAAAACTGCGCAAGCACACCGAAGTTTGCATTCAGCATAAAGGACCACATAAGACCTACAGCTGTTGTTCCAAGCATAACTGGCATCAGATATGCTGCTTTAAAAAATTTAGTTCCTTTAAGCTTACTTGTTACAAGAAGTGCCAGCCCAAACGCAATTGGCATCAGAATGACAAAACCACCAATTACAAAATACAATGCATTCAGCATACTGTTCCAGAACTTGACACTTGTCAATGTTTTTATGTAATTCTGAAGTCCCACCCATTTTATCGGAGATCCACCGATTCCATTCCAGCTGTTCAGAGAAAGCCAGGCTGTATTGATAACCGGATAGATAACGAACACCAGTGTAATAATTACTCCCGGAAGTACAAAAAGCAGGGACTTAAGAAAAGATTTTCTATATTTGGCTGATTTAAAAAACACGAACATCCCTCCTAAAATTTGAAGCGGCAGGCATGCCGAACACATTATATTCCGCACTGCCCGCCGCTGTTTACATTCTCACTCTGTTATTCTGTTATCTTATTCATATTCAGCAATCAGATCTGTAATTGTTTTTCCTACTTCTTCGGAAGAATGTCCCATTGCAATACCCTGTAATGCCTGACGAACCGTATTGATCATATGTGTTGCACTGTCATAGTTCTCAATATCTCCACGAACCTCTTTTGTTTCAGCAATAATCTGATTTGCCTCTGCTGTCAGATAATCACCGGCCTCTGTTGTTACGTTAACACTCATTGGTGCCGGATATCCTTCATAAAACGTATTAACAACATCTTCACTTGTCATATATTTCATGAAGAGAACAGATGCTGCAACCTCATCTGCATCGCCAGTATCAACAATGTAATAAGCTTCGTTTCCACCGCCCATATCGTGGAACTCATATTTTTCATCTACATATGGGAAACGAATTGCATGAACTTTCTGACTGTCAAAAAGCTCAAGTGCATCATGATCTTCTGCACAGAACCATGTTCCCATGGTAATAAATGCACAGCCGCCAGTATTAAAGATAGATCTCTCCTGACCATCATCATTTCCAAGGAGATTTGTTCCAAGATAGCCTTTATCTACTGCATCTTTGATCATATCATATATCTTTTTCTGTTCTTCTCCATCGTAAGAAACCTCACGACTTCCCAGCTTTTCAGCCATTTCGCAGCCATATGTCTTGTAATTCAGTACGGAATGAAGATGTCCGAAACGGTAGTCATCTTTCTCACCCATATCAAATGGCTGTACACCGTTTTCTTTCAGTTTCGCACATGCATCCATCAAATCATCCCAACTTTTAAGTGATGCGGGATCAATGCCATTTTCATTGAGGATATCTTCATTATAGAACAACATTACTTCATATGCAGACCAAGGCACACCATATGTTCCCTCAACTCCATACGCTGTATAATCTGTCATTCCATCACCAATTGAGTTAAATCTTTCTTTCCACTCCGGATACTGCTCATAATACGGATCCATATCTACGATCAGATTTTCCTGTACATAACCTGCAACACGGGATCCGCCGTACTCTACAATAATATTTGGCATTGAGCTCTTATCTGCCATAAGAACAGATTCGGAATTCAACCACTCAGACTCTGTCGGAATATTAATGCTCTCTACCTTAATCCCCGGATATTTTTTCATAAAATCATCTACGATGTTCTGATAGAGTGTTCCCGTTACGTCTGCTGCATCCCATCTGGTATGGAGAGTAATTGTCACGTCCTTATATTCTCTGTTTTCCACATCATAATCTGTATCGCCGTCTGCGGCCATAACTACACACCCTGTTGATGCTACCATTGCTGCTGCCAATACAGCTGCCAATAGTTTTTTCTTCATTTTGTATCCCCCTTCTCTTTCACATTTTTTGTTTCTTGCCCCAATACCTTACGAAAAATTTTCTGTTTTTTTACGTACGCACTTTTTTAACAGATATTTTTCGACATTTTTTTATTTTTTACCTCCTTTTTCTTTTTTGTTCGCTTTTAATGTATGAGCATATATTACCATCAAACTATTTAGTTGTATATACCTATTGTTTCACAATTTTCTCAATATTCTTTTGTTTAATATGCACATGTTAATTTGTTATTTCTTATTATCATTATTTATTTTGACAGTTTTGTATTTCATCATGAAATATTGTTCTTTTATGTTTCTTGTTTTCATTTATATATTTTTTCTATTTTTTGCAAAAAAACCACTGCAGACATTTTATATCGCCGTCTGCAGTGGTTTTTACTACACTAACATATTTATTATTTTCAGATATTCTCTTCGATCACCTTTTCGATCCGTCTCTTCACTTCTTCTGCGATCTCTGTGGTATGCATATCTTTGTATTCCTCATAATACATCGGAGGAAGGATATGCACCTGTACGGTGATCCTCTCTGTAGAACCTGTATCAAAAGCCTTAAAGGAATCGATCAGTGCAACCGGAACGATCGGGCATTTCGTCTTGGTTGCAGTCTTGAAGCTGCCGCCCTTAAACGGTCCCGGATGATTTCCGTTTTTACTTCTGGTTCCCTCCGGAAAGATCAGATAATTACGACCAGCCTTCACTTCCCGTATTACATTGACAATAACCTGCATGGACTGCTTCAGGTCTTCCCTGTCAATGATAAAAGCCTTCATACAAGCAAAAACCTGCTTCAGAAAAGGAATCTCTCCAACTTCCTTCTTTACAACTACCGAAAAAGGAACCGGGCATGCCCGGATGATCGCCAGCACATCAAACAGACCCTGGTGATTCGGAAAAAACATAAACCCCTTTTCTTTTGGGATATTTTCAGCTCCATGCACATCAATATGGATATTTCCGCCTTCAATGGCACGCTCATCTACCTGTCTCAGGAATGCGTATTTCTTCTCTTCCGGATAATCATCTGTATGCGCTGCATACCAGCAAAGTTTGATCCACCAGTAAGGAACAAAGACTATATTTCTGAGCACCATCAGTAAAATCCGCTTCATTCTTACATCCTCCCGCCTCTGCTTTATCCGTTCAGTTTCCCTGCGATCTTATCCTCGTATCCCGGATTCTTTTTCAGAAAAACCTCATAAGCCTTTGTATAATCTGTATAGGTTTTCGTAGTCATAAATTTCTGATAGTCTTGGGCAGCCTGCTGGCTGATCTTATCTGAAATCTCAGAAGGCGCATACAGATAATACTTTTTGTCCTGGACCTTTACAAGATAGGTACTGATACATGGATATTCCTGCTCGTTCTCCAGAACAAGATTATAGCGGATATAAACATAAGAATAATTTTTGTTTTCAGAAATGGAGCCACAGCTGTCGATATTTACATCCTTTACTCCATGGGCCTGGAAATATTTTATCGTGGAGGAAATCTCTGTTTTCGCCTCGTCCGATAACTTATCCGCACTGTAACAGCTCTGCATCTTTTTATTCTTGCCTGCTGCTGCCGCTTTGATGTAACCTTCCACAACTCCCTCCGGAGTTCTGTGGCTGATCTTTCCGCAGCCCCTGGCCGCCAGAACGATCACCAGCAGGATCAAAATGATCCCCGCCAGTGTCGCAATGTGGACAAAATTCAGTTTTTTATTAGAGTATTTCAGCTTCTTTACAGATTTTTTTCTGCGTTTTTTCTTTGTCGTCGTCATGACTTATCCTCGACCTTATTCTTCTTCACTGCCTGTGACAGCTTCCTCTGCAGAGCCTTCTTCGTTATCGCCAGTTTCTCCGTCAGTTTTTTTGTCATTTGTATCTGCTTCCGGATCTTTATCTCTTACCTTGGCGATACTTGCAACGGTTACACCCTCTGTAAGATTGATCATCTTCACACCGGAGGTGATCCTTCCAAGGACAGAGATATCCGCACACTGCAGACGGATAATGATACCCTCTGTAGTGATCATCATGATCTCGTTCTCTTCGTTGACAGCCTTGGCGCCGACAACATTTCCGGTCTTCTCGGTGATCTTGTAGCACTTCACACCCTTACCGCCACGGTTCTGGACAGCAAACTCACTCATGGCTGTGCGTTTGCCCATTCCGTTCTCAGAAGCTACAAGCAGATAATCTCCCTGGGTGTTCAGCTGCATGGCAACAACTTCATCACCGTCAGTAAGATTCATACCTCTTACTCCCATGGACGCACGGCCTGTGCTGCGGACATCCGTTTCCTTAAAGCGGATACACTGTCCGTCCCTGGTCACAAGAATAATATCCTTGTTATTATCAGTAGCCTTAACCTCGATCAGTTCGTCATCATCACGGAGAACGATTGCTGTAAGACCTGTCTTACGGACATTCTCGTAATCCTTGATCGGAGTTTTCTTCACAAGACCTTTCTTGGTGGCCATCATCAGATAGTGACCCTCTTCATATTTACGAAGCGGGATCACAGCTGTGATCTTTTCTCCCGGTACAAGCTGCAGAAGATTGATGATAGCAGTTCCTCTGGCTGTACGACCGGCCTCCGGAATCTCATATGCCTTCAGTCTGTATACACGTCCTGTATTAGTAAAGAACATGAGATAATGGTGCGTTGTCGTCATCAGAAGCTCTTCGATATAGTCATCCTCAATAGTCTGCATACCCTTGATTCCTCTGCCGCCACGGTTCTGGCTGCGGAAGTTGTCAACGGTCATACGCTTGATATAACCAAGCTTTGTCATTGCGATCACTGTATTTTCTCTCGGGATCAGATCCTCTGTAGAGATATCATATACATCGTATCCGATGGAAGTCTTTCTGTCATCGCCGTATTTCTCTGCAATGGCAAGAATCTCCTCACGGATCACCCTGAGAAGGAGCTTGCGGTCAGCAAGAATTGCCTGGAACTTGCGGATCTTCTCCATAAGCTCTGCATACTCAGCCTCCAGCTTCTCTCTTTCCAGACCTGTCAGTGCACGGAGACGCATATCCACGATTGCCTGTGCCTGCACATCTGTCAGCTCAAAACGGTCGATCAGCTCCTGCTTGGCGATCTGTACGTTGCGGGAACCGCGGATGATGCGGATCACTTCGTCAATATTATCAAGTGCCTTCAGAAGACCCTCCAAAATATGGGCTCTCTCCTGTGCCTTATTAAGATCATACTGTGTTCTTCTGCGAACTACATTCTCCTGATGCTCCAGATAGTACTCCAGCATCTCTTTCAGATTCAGAACCTTCGGTTCCATGCTTCCATGATTTGGAACAAGAGAAAGCATGATCACACCAAAAGTATCCTGCAGCTGTGTATGCTTGTAGAGCAGATTCAGGATCACGTTGGCATTGGCATCCTTGCGAAGATCAATACAGATTCGCATACCCTCACGGCTGGAATGGTCGTTCAGGTCTGTGATCCCGTCGATCTTTTTATCACGGACAAGCTCTGCGATCTTCTCGATCAGACGTGCCTTGTTTACAAGGTACGGGAGCTCGGTAACTACGATACGGGCTTTACCGTTTGGCAAAGTTTCGATATTTGTCACCGCACGGACACGGATCTTGCCACGTCCAGTACGGTAAGCTTCCTCGATACCTCTCGTTCCGAGGATGGTCGCTCCTGTAGGGAAGTCTGGTCCCTTTACGATCTCAAGAAGCTCCTCCATAGCTGTTTCTCTGTCTTCTTCCACAATGTTGTCAATGATCTTAACAACTGCATTGATAGTTTCACGAAGGTTATGCGGCGGAATATTGGTTGCCATACCTACCGCAATACCTGTAGTACCGTTTACCAAAAGGTTCGGAAAACGTGCCGGAAGCACAACCGGTTCACGCTCTGTCTCATCAAAGTTCGGCTGAAAATCAACCGTATCCTTGTTGATGTCAGCAAGCATCTCCATGGATATCTTGCTGAGACGTGCCTCTGTATATCGCATGGCAGCCGCACCGTCACCATCCACAGAACCAAAGTTTCCATGTCCATCAACCAGCGGATATCTTGTGGACCATTCCTGAGCCATATTAACCAGCGCACCATAGATGGAACTGTCACCATGCGGATGATATTTACCCATGGTATCACCGACAATACGCGCACATTTTCTGTGTGGCTTGTCAGGACCATTATTCAGCTCGATCATAGAGTACAGAACTCGGCGCTGTACCGGCTTCAGACCGTCTCTTACATCAGGCAAGGCTCGTGAGGCGATAACACTCATGGCATAGTCGATGTAAGATTCCTTCATCGTTTTTTCCAGATCCACTTCGTGGACTTTGTCAAAAATATTATCTTCCATTCTTCTTTATTCTCCTAGATATCAAGATTCTTAACGAATCTTGCATTTTCTTCGATAAATTCACGTCTTGGCTCTACCTTGTCTCCCATAAGAGTGGTAAATGTCAGATCGATCTCAGATGTGGCAGCTTCATCCATGGTCACACGGAGAAGGATTCTCTTCTCAGGGTCCATAGTAGTCTCCCAAAGCTGCTCGGCATCCATCTCACCCAGACCTTTATAACGCTGGATCTTATTGTTTCCGTCACGTCCGATCTCGGTAAGGATATTGTTCAGCTCATTATCGTCATATGCATACCATACCTTTTTGTTCTTCTCCACTTTATAGAGAGGAGGCTGCGCCAGGTATACATATCCCTGCTTGATCAGCTCCGGCATGAACCGATACAGGAAGGTCAGAAGCAGTGTTGCGATATGTGCACCGTCAACATCGGCATCGGTCATAATGATGATCTTGTGATAACGAAGCTTGGAAATATCAAAATCCTCATGGATTCCGGTTCCGAAGGCAGTGATCATTGCCTTGATCTCTTTGTTTCCGTAAATTTTATCCAGACGTGCCTTCTCAACATTCAGGATCTTACCACGAAGTGGAAGGATCGCCTGTGTGGCACGGTTTCTCGCTGTCTTGGCAGAACCACCCGCAGAATCTCCCTCTACGATATAAATCTCACAGTTCTCCGGATTCTTGTCAGAACAGTCTGCAAGCTTTCCCGGAAGTGACATACTGTCCAGTGCGGATTTTCTTCTTGTAAGGTCACGTGCCTTTCTGGCTGCCTCTCTGGCTCTCTGTGCAAGAACAGATTTCTCAACTGTAGCCTTGGCAACTGCAGGATTCTGCTCCAGGAAAATCTCCAGCTGTTTACTTACAACACTGTCTACCGCACCTCTGGCCTCACTGTTTCCAAGCTTCTGCTTAGTCTGACCCTCAAACTGCGGATTCTCGATCTTAACACTGACGATCGCAGTCAGGCCCTCACGGATATCATCACCGCTTAAGTTTGGCTCACTGTCCTTAAGAAGCTTGTTCTTACGTGCATAATCATTAAATGTATTGGTGATCGCATTACGGAAACCGGTAATGTGTGTACCACCCTCCGGTGTATTGATATTGTTTACAAAGCCATAGGTGTTCTCTGTATAGGAGTCATTGTGCTGCAGCGCAACCTCTACAGACACGCCGTCCTTCTCACCCTCACAGTAAATGATCTCCGGGTAAAGAGCCTCCTTGCTTCTGTTCAGATAACTTACAAACTCACGAATACCACCCTCATAGTGGAATACCTTCTCGCGCTCCTGACCCTCTCTCTTATCCTCCAGTACGATACGAAGACCCTTAGTCAGGAAAGCCATCTCACGAAGTCTCTGTTTCAGGATATCATAATCATAAACAGTCTCCTCAAAGATCTCCTTGTCCGGAAGGAAATAAACCTTCGTACCGGAAAGCCCCGGTTCACAGTCACCTACCACCTTCAGCGGGTACATAGTCTTGCCACGCTCATATCTCTGTCTGTATTCCTTACCCTCTCGGTAGATGGTAACCTCCAGCCATTCGGAAAGTGCATTTACAACAGATGCACCAACACCGTGAAGACCACCGGAAACCTTATATCCTCCACCGCCGAACTTACCGCCTGCGTGAAGAATGGTAAATACAACCTCAACTGCCGGAATACCAGCCTTATGATTGATGCCAACCGGAATACCACGACCATTATCTGTAACTGTAATGGAATTATCCGGATTGATATCTACATGGATCTCCGTACAAAAACCAGCCAGTGCTTCATCGACTGCGTTATCTACGATCTCATATACGAGATGATGAAGTCCACGGCTGGAGGTACTTCCGATATACATTCCAGGCCTCTTACGTACGGCTTCCAGTCCTTCCAGGATCTGGATCTGATCCGCGCCGTATTCTGTATTCTCTGCGCCCATGTCATTCCTCCTGTTCTTGTCATCCGGACGTATTTGAAAATTCATTTCTGCAGAACCATAGCAGCTTCAGAAATTATTACATCAAATCCTGAGCAAGATAAACTGATCTGTTAATTTCAGGAAATACTGTATTTTCATTTTGCAGAAAGCAATTCTCAAACCCGCTCCGGAAGTGTCATTTATACCTGTAAAATAAATATTTTTTACATACGAATACAAAGTTTATTATAGCACAAAAAAGCCTGTATTTCCACGCAAAATCATAGGAAATACAGGCAAAAAAGTATCTTATTAAATGCAATTTCAAATTACACAGCACAATATGCACTTAAAATATATGGAATATTCAGCTACTCCAGTAAAAGCCCAAATTCTTTTAACAATTTCTTCTGGTATTCCGGATCTGATGCCGATTTTATAATATCAGACGTTCTGCCCAGCTCAGCAAGGCAGAGGATCAAACTGTTAATACTATGTTCTCCCTGTTGCATTCCCTGCTGTATCCCCTGCTGTATCCCCTGCTGCATTCCCTGCTGCATTCCCTGCTGCATCCCCTGCTGCATCCCATCCTTTATTCCATCCTGCATTCCAATTCCATAACCTTCATCATAGCCATCCTGTAAACTTTTTCTTATCTTTTCCTCGATCTGATCCTGTATGATCCGATTTAATGCTTCACACATACAATCCGCCTCCCTGAATTTTTCCTCATTAGCCCTTACGATCATCTGCATGACTGATTCGTACAAAGGATTTTTCTGCTTTTCTCTGTATTCATTGAGAAGTCGTTTCATATCTTTCTTATCTTTTATTCTATCAGTCAGACTTCTCAGCCACAGATTTTTCTTCTTCGACAACTGTTCCGTTACAATAACCTGGATTGGGATCTTAGACCCTGTTACGTAATAAATTCCCTCTTCTATCTTTTTTATCCGGCATTTCCAAAACTCCCTCAAATGCCGGAGCATCTTCCGGGGATATGCCCTGCTTACCAAAGAGATCGTAATCTCCTCAATTGGGATTTCATCCTCAGTTACCGTATCTGCTTTATAAAAAAATGCATATCCGCACACCTTATAAAAATCATTGATGCTTATATAATCCGTCGGACTCTTATACTCAATGATATTATATTTCCGGAAGATCCTTCCGATGTTTTTATTAATGGGGATATCGGTCTTCTTTTTGATCACAAGCGCATCGATCTCCATTGGTTTCGTCCCAAGCTGATGCTCATTCTCAAAAATCAGATTCTCCTTTTCTGACTCCAGTTCTATCTGGATATCAGCAAAAAATGCAGGATGCCACTGCCGCAGATTAGAGCTGTTTGTTCTGTTTTTGTTTACGATCATACACGACTCCTCTATTTTGATCTCAAGGAGCCTCATCTGAAAACTCCTGCTGAAAAATGGAAAAAGCATGAATTTTCTGAGATGACAGGCAATCTGCCTGATATATGAAATGTAATAGAAAAATAAGATTATTTTTAGAAAATATGCTTTTACAGCATTTCCATAGAATCCCGGAACTGCTTTTTATTTTTGATAAGATCAGCTTACCACAATATGGTCTGTACTGCAAGCAAATCATTTCGACAAAATCCGTACAGTACTTTTTATATTACTGTTCACTCCGTTCTCAGTAACACGCTTCGCGATGCCAGTGAACAGTAATCTTTTTATTACTATAAAAAAAGCCACATACGCTCCCAAAAAATCCTTGGTCACAGTATGCAGCTTATTCAATCATCCACGATCACGTTATTACGATCCATACCGCAATTTACACCTGATCATTCAGCAGAACCTTCTCCATCCAGAAGCGCCTTATAAATATCCCGCTTGGAAACACCACGATCCTTGGCAGCAAGCTTCATGGCATCCTTCCTGGAATTCCCCTGCTGCTCATACATCGCCACATGCTCCGCAATGGAAATCTCCTCCCAGGAAGCACGCTTCTCCGCCTCCATCTCACTGCGGCTCCTGCCCTCGATCACGAGAACACACTCACCCAACGGCTTCTCATCTTTATAAAAATCCATCAGATCATCGATCGTAGTCCGGAATGCCGTTTCATGCTTCTTGGTCAGCTCTCTGCAAAGAGTCATCCGGCGGTTGCCAAGCGCCTCTCTGAGCTCACCAAGGGTCCTTACAAGCCTGTGAGGCGCCTCATACAGGATAATAGTCCTGGTTTCACAGGAAAGCTCCTCCAGGATTGTTTTTCGTTCTTTCTTATCCGCCGGAAGAAAAGCCTCGAAAGCAAAACGCCTGGTATGCAGGCCTGACAAAGTCAGAGCAGTGATGCAGGCAGCAGGACCCGGAAGTGAAGTCACTTCAATTCCGGCTTCATAGCACATGGCGGCAAGCTCCTCCCCGGGATCCGAGATACCCGGAGTACCTGCATCTGTGATCAACGCAATGTTTGTACCTGCCAGCAGCTTTTCCACAAGGACATGGCCCTTATCTATCTTATTGTATTCGTGGTAGCTGGTCATGGGGGTTTTTATATCAAAATGATTCAGCAGTTTTATGCTGTTGCGGGTATCCTCCGCAGCGATTAAATCCACTTCCCGAAGGGTTCTTAGTACTCGAAGGGTGATGTCTTCGAGGTTTCCTATGGGGGTGGCACATAAGTATAGTTTTCCGTTTTGTTTCATATTTGCCTCTTTTCTCGCTTGACCGCGGGGAGTTTTTTTCCACTTGGCCGTGGGGGTTTCCGCTTGACCGCGGGGATTTGTTTAAGTTTGGAAGCTTTGAAAACCGCAAAGGGGCCGCAAAGCCGCGCCCCCTCTGCACACCCCTTGGGCTTTTTTTTAGTAGTGCAAGGGATTCGTTGTTCTTATTTGTTGACTTGTGTCTGTATGCTTCGGTATTCAGCGCGCTACGCTGTGCCGATGTTGTTTTATTTCCTCACTTTCTCCGTGATTCACTTCTGGCAAGGTGTCTGTATTCTTCGGTATTCAGCGCACTACGCTATGCCGATATTATTTTATTTCTTCACTTTCTCAGTGATTCACTTCTGGCAAGGTGTCTGTATTCTTCGATACTCAGCGCGCTGCTCTATGCCGATATTATTTCATTTCTTCACTTTCTCCGTGATTCACTTCTGGCAAGGTCTCTGTATTCTTCGATACTCAGCGCGCTACTCTATGCCGATATTATTTCATTTCTTCACTTTCTCTATGATTCACTTCCGGCAAGGTGTCTGTATTCTTCGATACTCAGCGCACTACGCGCTGCGATCTCTCGCTTTGAATCTCAGGTGAGGGGAGGCAGGCTGCTGGTGGTGACGTTAGCGGAGCCCCCGTCAGCGAGGTGAGGATAGCTGCTGCCACCGAGCGCACTGTTTGAGCGAAGCGAGTTTGCGCGAATGGCAGCAAACCGGCGCCGCAGCCGAGCAGGGGGCGCAGCGTGTCACCACCAGCAGCCTGCCTCCCCTCGCCGTCCCTTCACCAACCGAAGTACCACAGCCACCCAATCTCTCACAACCAACCAAACAACCAAACAAACAACCAAACAAACAACCAACCAGGCAGCCTCCCTAAGCCACAACATCACAACATTCACACCATCCGATACAACTCCAAAACATCCTCCGTATAAACCCCCGGCCGCTCATAAACCACCAGCGGCCGCTCAACCCGAATCCTGGAATTCCCGCCCTTACAAGCCTCGATCAACACCATATTCGGCTCCTTATCAATAAAAGGATACACCAGCTGCATCCTCTTAGGCTCCAGCTTATACTTCGTCAAAGTCGCCATCAGCTCCACAAGCCGAAACGGCCTGTGCACCAGAAAAAACCGCCCCCTGTCCTTCAGGACCCGGGCAGCCTGACAAGCCACATCATCAAACGAACACAAAATCTCATGCCTCGCGATCGCCTTCGGAAGATGCGGATTCGTCAACCCATGCTGCCCGATCATATACGGCGGATTACACGTCACCACATCAAAAGAAGCCGCCCCAAAAATCCCGGCAGCCTCCCTGATATCACCCTCAACGATCCGAACCCTGTCCTCAAGACCATTATACCTCACACTACGGTCAGCCATCTCCGCACACTCATGCTGGATCTCCAGCCCCGTGAAATGCTCCCCATCCGTACGATCAGAAAGCAAGATCGGAATGATCCCCGTACCGGTCCCCATATCCAGAGCAACCTCACCCCTCTTCACCCGGGCAAAGCCAGACAACAGAACCGCATCCATCCCAAAGCAAAACTTCTTCGGATCCTGGATCACAAACAACCCATTCTGAAGATCATCCACACGCTCACCGCAATAAACCAGATCACTTCTCATTCGGCTTCGAATCTCCCTTTTTAACCTCTTTCTCCTCGTGGTCAGCAGAACCGGCACCACCCTTACCCTTTTTTCTCTTAGGGCGGAACCTCAGATCACGGACCGGAAACTCCTGAATCTCCTTCTCGTCATTCACCTCAACCACGATCTTAACCATCTGCCGGAGAACATTCACACTCTGGACCGTACCCGAAACACCCTGCGGCGTCGTCACAATATCACCGATACCCGGAAGATTCCGGTTCAGCTCCTCATAAGTCTCCTGCTCATTCTTCAGACAGCACATCAGACGACCACAGACACCGGAAATCTTCGTCTGGTTCAGAGAAAGATTCTGCTCCTTCGCCATCTTAATGGAAACCGGCGCAAACTCCGAAAGATACGTATGACAGCAAAGCGTCCTTCCACAGATACCAATACCGCCAAGGATCTTCGTCTCATCACGGACACCGATCTGACGAAGCTCGATCCTGGTCTTAAACACAGACGCCAGATCCTTAACCAGCTGTCTGAAATCAATACGGCCATCCGCTGTAAAATAAAACAGCACCTTGTTATTATCAAAGGTATACTCCGCATCGATCAGCTTCATCTCAAGCCCATGCTCACGGATCTTCTTCTTGCAGATCTTAAAAGCCTCTTTCTCCTTCCGGCGGTTCTCAGCCTCATGGTCCTCGTCCTCCTTCGTTGCAACACGGAGAACCTCCTTCAGCGGATGGACCACCTCGTCCTCCTTCACGCTGCGCGGCTCCAGGACAACACGGCCATACTCCACACCACGGGCAGTCTCCACGATCACATGATCGCCGACCTTCACCTTATAATTCTTAGGATTAAAATAATAAATCTTACCAACGTTACGAAATCTGACTCCAACTACCTTTTCCATTCTATTTCTCCCTAATTGTCAGGAACAGGAGCTCCAGGGCAAGTTCGAGATTAACATTGGCACGGAGACGCACCTTCGTCTTCTCCAGTGCCTCAAGGATTTTTTCGATATTCTCATAAGAACGCTCGCTGGCCTGCTCTCTGATAAAATTAATCTCCTGTTTAAAAACCAGGTTGTCAATTTCCCTTGTTGCCTTAAACATCAGAACATCGCGGAACCAGAACTGGAAAATATCCAGATAATCATTGATATTATTCTTATCAGCAGTCAAAGTCTTGATCGCCTCTGTCAGCTCATAAACCTCCATGGAATTGGCATATTTCAAAATCTTCAGGGCATTGGCAGTCATATCCGCAAACTCCTGAGAAGTAGCAGCCTCCTTCGCCTTGCCGATACTGCCCTGCGCATAAGACGCATCGATCTCAGCCTGATAATCCGGCACCTGAAGATGCTCCATCAGATATTCCTTCACAAGACTGTCATCCACCACCTTCAGATCCAGACGCACACATCTGGAACGGATCGTAGGAAGAAGACTGTCGATATTGCTTGTCAGCAGCATGATCACCGCATATTCCGGCGGTTCCTCGATAGTTTTCAAAATGGCATTCTGCGCCTGCACCGTCATCATCTCCGCATCCGGAATGATGTAGATCTTATACGGACTGCAGTACGGCTTGATATCCACATCACGCACAACCTGGTCACGCACCTCGTCAATGCTGATGCTTCCAGGCTTCTCATGAGTTACTGTAATGATATCCGGATGATTCTTGCCGATCACCTTCTTACAGGAATCACAAGTCATACACGGTTCAGACTCTCCCGATTCACACTGCAGTGCTGCCGCAAAAGTCCCCGCAAGAAGCTTCTTGCCGGATCCCGGTTCCCCTGTAAAAATATAAGAGTGGGATACCTTCCCTGTCTCTATCGCATTCTTCAAATGCCTGATTATATCGTCATGGCCGATGATGTCATGAAATCCTGCCATAAGAATCACCTCTTTCTGCCTTTTGTGCCCTCCGTTATACCCGGCGGACATCTTTCAACTAATTATAACATAATCTTCTGTATAAAAAAAACTATTTTTCCTTATTGCACAGATTTTATATAATTTACGATCTCCTTCACACATTCATCCAGATTATGATTCTCAAAACGCTTCCATATACCTGCTTTAAGAATATTTTCCTCGGAAAAATCATTCTGGTCTGCCAGAAAACGCCTGCACATCTCCTCGTACTTCGGCACCTCCTGGGTCTTCTCCCTGGCAAGCGCACGCTCCAGACGCTCTCCGTCTTCCACCTCTATATAAACCGGCCACATCACTTCATTACCGTAATACTCCCGGAGCCTCACAAAAGACTCCAGTGTACCGATCCCCAGATAGCTGTCATTTCCCACAGACACCTGCCCGTCATCCGCAGTAAAATATGTCCATGGCCCGTAAACCGTCTGATAAGTACGCGCCTCGATCAGCTTCCCGTTTCTTCGGAACTCCTTCAGTTTATTCTCATCCGCAAAAAAATATTCTCTCCCATTCACCTCTCCATCCCGGATCGGACGGGTAGTATAGATCACAAGCCGCTTAAGCCCCAGCTCCTGATCCCCCTCCAGCTGTCTGTAAATACTGTCCTTACCGGAAGAGCTTTTTCCCATAATGTAAAAAATCTTTCCCATATGTCTCCTCTGCTGCATATGCGTTACTATACACGCTCTGCTCCGTAATACACAGAGCAGTCTGCTGCCACGCACCTCACTCATTTCTCACAACACACACCGTCTCACTGGTCTGGTCGCTCAGGCCCTGGACCTCAAAGCCCTGTTCCAGGTATCTTCTCACATTTTTTACGAAATGTCCAGAAATCTGTTCCCCCGGAACAATCAGCGGGATCCCCGGCGGATAAAGATACGCAAACTCCCCGGACGTCCGTCCGATACACTCATCCAGCGGACACCGCTCACTCTCCGCATCCATAGCCTGGGAGATCCGCATGACCTGCTTCATTTTTCCGTTTTTCAAGGGCACCCTCTCCACAGCCTCTTCTCTGTATTTTAACGATTCACGACGGTCGATCTCTTCAATAGCATCACAAAGCCGCTCAAAACCCTCCGCAGTATCACCCACAGCCGCCAGCGCCAGCACATAATTCTCCGCTTCCATCTCCATTTCCAGATGAAACTCCCTCCGGAGGATCTGATGCAGCTCCCGACCGTTCAGCGAACTGTTCACAGTAGAAAGCAATATCTTGGATCTGTCAAAATCAAAAACTCTCTGGCACTCACAGGCCTGCGGCGTCACCAGCCGGATATACTTACACTCGGAAAGACGCCTGCGTGCTTTTTCCAGATTCTCCGTAAACACACGGAACATCTCATCCCCCTCACGCTCCAGCTTATCCATGCACGCATCAATGCTGCTCATAAGAATATAAGAAGGACTGCTGCTCTGATAGATTCCCAGAAAACGCTTCAGTTTTTGCCGGCTCACCCGATCACTGCACAGATGGAGCACCCCCGTCTGAGTCAAACAGGGCAGCGTCTTATGCACACTGTTGATCACCACATCCGCACCAAGCTGCGCCGCAGACACCGGAAAATAATCCGAAAACCGAAAATGCGCCCCGTGAGCCTCATCAACGATCAACGGCACACCATAGTGATGCGCGATCTCCGCGATCCTCGCCACATCCGACACGATCCCGTCATAAGTCGGCGAAGTGATCAGCACCGCCTGGATATCCGGATTTTCCGCCAGATACATTTCCACACGGCCGGGTGAAATCCCTCCGTTTATCCCCAATTTCGGATCTTCATGTGGATAAATATACGTAGCACTCAGCTCCCGCAGATAAATCGCATGGTAAACCGCCTTATGGCAGTTCCTTGCCACCAGGATCTGTCCCCCCTTATCCACAGCCGCAGACACCGCCGCCAGAATCGCCCCGGAGCTTCCATTAATACTGTAAAAACTCTCCGGCACACCATAAAGCCGTGCAGCATCCTCCTGGGCCCTTTTCAAAATATCCTCAGCATGATGCAGGTTATCAAACCCGTCAATCTCCGTAATATCCCTCTCCACCGGAAAATCCCCCTCCACAGCCAGCGGATTCCTCTTATGCCCCGGCATATGAAACGGATAAAAATCACTCTTACCATACGCTTCCAGTTTCTTGTATAATCTGTCTTCCATAGTTCGTCCTTTTCATCTTAAAAACAAGGAGGGGCTATCACCATACGATATTCCCCTCCATTTTTATCACATTTCTGTCACACCTTAAACCGGTACCCCACACCCCAGATCGTCTCAATATACTGCGGCTTGGCCGTATTAAACTCGATCTTCTCACGGATCTTCTTGATATGCACCGTAACTGTAGCGATATCACCCACAGACTCCATATCCCAGATCTCCCGGAAAAGCTCCTCCTTGGTAAAAACCCTGTTCGGATTCTCAGCCAGAAAAGTCAAAAGATCAAACTCCTTGGTAGTAAACGTAGTCTCCTCACCATTGACCCACACACGCCTGGCCGTCTTATCGATCTTAATACCACGGATCTCGATCACATCATTCTTATGCACATTGGAACCAACCAGCCGGTTATAACGCTCCATATGCGCCTTCACACGTGCAACCAGCTCACTTGGGCTGAACGGCTTGGTCATATAATCATCCGCGCCAAGACCCAGTCCCCGGATCTTATCGATATCATCCTTCTTGGCCGAAACCATAATGATCGGCGTATTCTTCTCCTCACGGACCTGCCGGCAGATATCAAAGCCATCCACCTCCGGAAGCATCAGATCCAGGATGATCAGATCAAACTCCTCCTTCATGGCACGTACAAGCCCCGTATCACCACGATTCTCGATCTCCACCTCAAAACCCGAAAGCTCCAGGTAATCCTTCTCCAGATCCGCGATCGCTTCCTCATCCTCTATGATCAAAATCCTACTCATTCATCGGTACCTCCTGATATTTTCTGAGAACAAAATACATGATCGTTCCGATTCCCAGCCGGCTTGTGGCCCAGACCTTTCCACCATGATCCTCCATGATCTTCTTTACGATGGAAAGTCCGATACCGCTTCCTCCCTTGGAAGAATTCCTGGAAACATCGGTACGGTAAAAACGGTCAAAAATATACGGCAGATCCTTGGCGGCAATACCCTTGCCGTTATCCTCGATCTCCACCTGGATAAAATCACCCACATCCTTCACCCGGAGCTGGATGATCCCCCTTGGCTTCTCCATATACTTAATGGCATTACTCACAATATTATGGATCACACGGCGGATCTGCTCACCATCCGCAATAACCTGCACACCCTTCTCCACATAATTGGCATACACAAGCTCGATCCCCCTGGTCTCCATCTCAAGCCCAAGCTCCTCCGCACAATCCGAAAAATAATCCTCCACATTCAGCTTGCTGAACGTATACGGAATACGGTTGGTATCGATCTTGGAATAAAAGGTCAGCTCATTGATCAGATGATCCATCTCATTGGTCTTATTATAAATGGTACGCACATACCGGTCCATCTTCTCCGGCGTATCCGCCACACCATCCATGATTCCCTCCACATAACCCTTCACCGCAGTGATCGGCGTCTTCAGGTCATGGGAAATATTGCTGATCAGCTCCTTATTCTCCTTATCCATCAGGATCTTCTCTTCCGTGGACTCCTTCAGACGCTTACGCATCTCCTCAAAATCCTGGCAAAGCTGGGAAAATTCATCATTCCCCTCAACCTCCAGCACAAAATCCAGATTCCCCTCCTTGATGTTCTTGGTAGCCTTCTTAAGCTTCACCAGCGGAACCGCAATACTCCTGTAGATCCACAGCCCCACTGACAAAGCAGTAAAAACAAGGATGATCGTTGCGGTCAGGATCATATCCTTGGCCATCAGCTTCACCTGGTTACTGGAAGACTGCGCCAGAGAAATATCATAGACCATCTGGCTGGAGTCCGAAGCCTGGCTGCTGCTCTCCTGCACATGCCTCGCCTGCGTCTGGCTGAACCCGTACAGACTTGCGGAAAAAAGAAGCAACGGCAGCAAGATGATCGCAACGAAGCCCACAATAATACGTGTTTTTAACTTCATCTGTATCTCCGTCCTTTATAAATTCACACATTCACATACACGTATTATAACATAAACTATATTCCCTATCTCTAAATTTTCTATAAAAAAGCCCCCGGTACTGATACTACCGGGGGCTTCACTCTTTATTCTTCTGAAACGATTATTCGTAGCTGTTGCAAAGATACTTCTTCAGAGTCTCAACCTTGTCCAGATGCTCCCATGGAAGATCAACATCTGTACGGCCGAAATGACCATAAGCAGCAGTCTGCTTGTAGATCGGACGGCGAAGGTCAAGCATCTTGATGATACCAGCCGGACGAAGATCAAAATTCTCACGAACGATCTCAACAAGCTTGGTCTCAGAAAGCTTACCTGTTCCGAAGGTATTCACACTGACAGAAGTCGGATGCGCAACACCGATCGCATAGGAAAGCTGAATCTCACACTTGTCAGCAAGACCGGCTGCAACAATGTTCTTTGCAACATAACGTGCAGCATAAGCAGCAGAACGGTCAACCTTTGTGCAATCCTTACCGGAAAAAGCACCGCCGCCGTGACGTCCTGTTCCGCCGTAGGTATCAACGATGATCTTACGACCTGTCAGACCACTGTCACCGTGAGGTCCGCCGATAACAAAACGACCTGTCGGATTGATGAAATACTTCGTATCCGCATCAACCATATCAGCCGGAATGATCGCATCAAAAACATACTTCTTAATATCCTCATGGATCTGCTCCTGAGTAACATCCGGATCATGCTGTGTAGAGCATACAACAGCATCGATTCTCTTCGGCTTGCCAGCCTCATCATACTCAACAGTAACCTGAGTCTTTCCATCTGGTCTTAAATATTTCAGAGTGCCGTCCTTACGAACCTTTGTCAGCTGCTGAGCAAGCTTGTGAGCCATGTTGATGGCATATGGCATATACTCCTCAGTCTCATTGGAAGCATAACCAAACTGAAGACCCTGGTCACCGGCACCGATGGAATCCAGCTCGTCCTCATTCATATCGTCCTCTTTCTGCTCAAGAGCCTTGTCAACACCCATAGCGATATCTGTGGACTGCTTGTCAAGTGATGTGATAACCGCACAGGTATCTGCGTCAAAGCCATAATCCGCATTGTCATATCCGATCTCACGGATAGTATCGCGAACGATCTTCTGGATATCAACATTAGCCTTGGTTGTGATCTCGCCCATAACAAGTACAAGACCTGTTGTAGTAGCAGTCTCGCAGGCAACACGGCTCATCGGATCCTGTGCCATCATAGCATCAAGGATCGCATCGGAAATAGAGTCGCAGACCTTGTCAGGATGACCCTCAGTTACAGATTCAGATGTAAATAAAATTTTCTCCATGATCTTCTCCTTTTGTAATAAAACAATGGTTATATACATAAAAAACAGCCCGTACAATCCGGACTGTTTAAATTCTGTAAACAATCCTCTTATTGTTCGATTGCTCGCTCAGGTTGGCACCTTCCTGGGTTATCCGGGGTTGCCGTGGCTTCATAGATCCTTTGTATCTCCACCACTCTGAATAAAAGGCTATCTTTTATGAAATTTACTGCAACACATACAATATACTTATCATACCAAAATGTCAAGAGCAATTTTCGATAAAAAATATCACCCGCTGCTTTTTCATCCCCAATACGTAAATATTCCAAAAAAAGAACCGGGCATCCACATCGCCCGGTTCTTCCATTGATCATCCTTCAGAACGATCCGTTATTTATTTTTTCTTCTTTCTCTTAACTCCATAAGCTGCACCACCGCCAACAATGATCGCTGCTGCAAGGATTCCAACCCATACGCCGATCGGTGTATCATCGCCGGTCTTTACAGAACGTCTTGCTGTACCGCTGGTATCGTTCGGAGCAGTTCCGCCCGCTGTACCATTATTCGGGATCGGAGTGATCCGATCATTTCCACCATGATTTGCTCCAGGTGTAGCAGTCGGAATCGGTGTCGGCTCGGAAGAAAGACTGTTGGTGATCTCCTTTGTTACAGTATATCGGTTATCATTATTCAGTGTAACCTCACCCTGACCGGTAACTGTATACTTAAAGGTATCATCATCAACCGGATTTCCATCCTTATCCGTCTCCAGAACAGTATAAGTAACACTGTTGATCTCCTGATCCATTGGAAGATCCACCATTACCTGAACACTATCATTCTGTTTCAGAGTCACTACCTTCTCAAGCGTCAGCTCACCGTTACTTTCAGTGGAGAACAAACCTGCATAGAACGTATCATCCACAGTAGAAGCAACACCATCGATCATCACATTCTTCTTAATGTTGATATATCCGTTACGGCTGAATATATCGGAAATCTTTGTATAATAGTTATTTACATAAGCCGCTGCCTCAGTAGCACCACTATCTCCACCGATCACAACCTGATTGGACTTCTCTTCACTCTCGCCATTCAGCTTCGTTACATTGTAGTAGTAAAGATTCTCCTCATCCACCTCGATCTTCGTATTCTGCTGAAGAAGATTTCCATCCTCATCCAGCTCAAATACATAATAGGTGCCATCCGGAACATCCGTCCATGTAGCTGTACCACTGGAAGCATTCTGGATATGGATATCCTTTAAATAATCATCACGGAACGGGATCGTACCTTCCTGATCCGAAAAAACGCCAACCTTATAAGTTACATCCTCTTTCGTTTCCAGAGGAATCACATTGTCGTTCTCATCAACATTATAGATTCTCTTCGTAACCTGGATCTGTGTATGCTGTTTCGTTGAAGTCTTCGGATATGCCTGTACATCATACATCCAGCCCTGCTCCTGATCTGCAAAAGGAACGGAGATCAGCATCGGTGAAACCGCAACACTGCTGTTCGCATCTGTCTGCACCACCAGATACATGCCCTCAGCCAGATCGGTAACAGTAATATTACCCTCTGCATCAGAGGTTCTGGACAGCCCCCACACATCCACGCTTCCGCTGCTGATCATATCTGCCAGCTGCCCTGCTGCTTCATACCAGCCGTCAGCCGTCGTGATGGAACCAAAATCGATTGCTGCGGCAGCCAGTGCCTCATCCAGCACGAAATGCACATTGCCATCAAAATTCACACTGCCAACCTTGTAGATCGTCAGCCCTACATCCGGCAGCGGAGTCTGGTTTCCCTCCTCATCCGCCTGCTGAACCGTCAACGTCAGATTACCTGTTTTTCCAGCTTCATAATCCCCGGCGAAAACCGGCTGCAAAACACTCGTGACCAGCATAGCCGTCAGCATCAGAACAGCCAGAAGGCTCCGGAATATTTTCCCTTGCTTTCTTCTATTTTTCATCGCTCTCTGCCTCCTCTTTCCTTTCTGAAAGCTGCTTCTTTTTCCGTTTTTTGTCCCTATGACGGACGATCAGATAAATCAGCAGGATCAGAACAACAAGCACTGCAGCGCCGCCGGCCAGAACCCTCTTCGGATCCACAACAGCAAGCTTCTGCGGTATCGTTTCGTCATTCTTTGTATCTTCCACCACATATTTCGTCCGCACTCCCCGGACAAGAAGCCTGTGGGTGTTAACTCCATAAGGGGTACACGTGATCAGAGTCACATGATCTTCACCCTCGATAATATCCAGGTCACTGGTCTCATCCGGAAGCACCGTCTTGATCTGATCCACCTTGTAGGCCAGATGCTTGCCAAGAATGTGCAGGATAAAAATATCTCCCTTTTCCATCTGATCCAGATCTGTAAAAAGTTTCGCATTCGGAAGACCTCGATGCGCCGCCAGAACCGCATGGGTGCTCTTGCCTCCGATAGGAAGGCTGGTACCCTCCACGTGGCCCACACCCTTTTCCAGCACGGTCTTGCTCAGTCCGTGATAGATAGCCAGCTTCGCTTTGATCTTCGGGATCTCGATACTCCCCATCAGACCATCACCGTTAGGATCCAGAACCCTGTCATAAGGATGACTCAGCTCATAAGTATCCTCTTCCTCAAAAGCATCTACAATGGCATTCACCGGATGCTCGGCATTATACTCCTTCGCCTCTTTCCACAGCCTGTCATAGTCGTTGTCCGAAAGCTCCGTTACCGCTTCCTCGTACTTACTGACCAGCTGTGCATTACGGTACTGGTTCCACATATCACTGATCGTAGGATAAAGGAACACACCCGCCCCTGCCAGAAACACCAGGGCAATAATGATGTTCAGGACAACATTACTCTTTTTCTTTTTTTTCTTTTTAGCCATAAACTATTTCCTGCGTCGTTTTTTGTTCTGAACAGAATTGATACCGGCAACCAGGATCACCGCGATCACAATTCCGATCACAACACAGAGAGCAAGCATCGGAAGCGTCGGATTGGTGATTCCGGTAACCTTCTTCTCTGCTTTCTGAACCGCCTTCGCAGCCTTCATCGGAACTCTGTGTCCCCTCACCAGAAGTCTGTGCGTATTCACCGCATAAGGCGTACACGTAACCAGCGTTACATAATCATCCCCAGCCGTGATACCCAGAGACTCTGTCTGCTCCGGAAGAACGGTAAGAATCTGATCCACCTCGTAGGCAAGCGTCTTACCTAGCACATGCAGGTAAAAAACATCTCCCTCTTCCACAAGATTCAGATCTGTAAAAAGTTTCGCACTTGGAAGACCTCTGTGTGCCGACAAAATACAATGGGTACTCTTGCCGCCAACCGGAAGACTGCTGCCGAACAAATGACCGGCGCCCTTCTCCAGAGACTCATCTGTCGTGTAATGATAGATTGGAATGCTCACATCGATCACAGGAATCTCCACATACCCCATCATTCCATCACCATTCAGGTTCAGAAGAGACTCATATGTACTGTCCGTCTGGCCATCCCTCACGGAAAAAGCATCCGGCACACTTTCCTGCTTGATCTGTTCGTTATACTCCTGTGCTGCCTTCCACATGCTGTCAATCTTCTCCGAATTATCATCCGAAGAAACACTGCTGCTATAATTACTGATCAGCAGGCTGTCCCTGTACCGGTTCCAGGCATCACTGACCATTGGATACAGCAGTATGGACAACCCTATCAGAAACAGCAAACCAAGTCCAATATAATTTTTCTTCTTATTCTTTCTCATAGGTTTCTCCATACTGTTGTATTACCATTCCGGCCCCCGAAGGGGCCGGGCGGTAATGATTTCTTCAACAGAATAATCAGAAACTATTCTGTCTTAATACTTGCTTTGTCGTTGCTTATAAATAATTTTTGAATTGAATCGATCCGGCAATCAAACGATTACTCCTCAGATCCTTTTCTGCGGCTGATGAAGAAAGCACCAGCAGCGCCAGCCATAACTACAACACCGATGATAGTGAAGAGGTATGTTCCCATGCCACCTGTGGATGGAAGGGAGTTGAGTTTTGTGTTATATTTATTTATTGGATCTGAAATAACATCTGTTGAAGCTTTTGCTTCAGTCACTTTTTCATTAAGTGTTACTGTGACTTTATTTGGAGTTGCATCCAGGCTATATCCTGTAGGCGCTTCTACCTCTTCAAAGTAATAGTCTCCTAAATCTAAGCCTGATACTGTTGCCTCACCCTTCCCATCAGTTACAATAATTCCAATACCCTTTGTATTACCATTTTTAATATCTGTCTTTACATCTGAATTAACAGCCTCTGTCCAACCAGCAAGTTTACCATCGTCTGTCAATTTCGCATATTCTTTTTTACCATTATTCTCTCTGTATACTACAAATTTAGCATTTGGAAGTAACTTCTCACTGTTAGTTTCCTTCTTAATAACTTTGATTGTACCTGTGTACAGATTAACTGGAGTACTGGAGTTTTCAGCCTCACCTACATTTCCCAAAGCTTTGTTTGTTGCTGTAACATCTGTAATTTTTGCCTGATAAGTTACTACTAATTTTTTTGCATAGTAGCTATTTGACTCATTAATTACCAACTCATTATTTACTTTAGCATCAACTGCTGTATGATCAGCTCTATTATCTTTTAAGATAATTGTAAAAGTTCCTTTTCCCATTTCAATCTTGTAATCAGAAACTTCTCTACCATCAACCTTTACATCCACTGCAACATCATTACTATTTTCTGCTTTTACATACTCAGCACCACTAATGATATCTTTTACTGCAAAATATTTATTTGCATCTGTAGGAGTAAATGCTGGAACTTCAGTCTCTACAGTATATGTTTTAATATCACCAATAGCAACTACATGATCTGAATCTTCTTTAACACCTTTATTTATAACTTTAGAACTACGTTTAGCATCAACATCAACATTACCCTCAACAACCATGTTGTCACTAAAACCAACATATGCAGCCATTTCTTTGTAAGTATACCCATTCTGCGCTACTTTAATAGCATAAACACCTGCTTTATCTACATCAATTGGGTTTTTCGTAACTTTATTAGCATCTGTAACATTAACTGCTGCTAATGCCTTTTCAAACTGTGCACTTGTTGCAACCTCTACACCATCATATTTCAACTTCTGTCCGTTATCCTGTGCTGCTTTATTAGCTAACATCTTAATTGCTGTCTGAGCCTCTACATTATTACCAAATTTAGATGTAAAAGCTGACTCTACACCATTTGAGAACTTCCATCCAGTCTCTGTTGTCGTATCTGGTTCAATAACCTGTACGCACCATATTGTTGTATTATCGCTCCCACCAAGACCTAAAGCACCGTCTGACGTTTTCACTGTAATGGTTGCTTTCGTTGTTGCATCATCTGCAAAAACCGCTGTGCACATAGACAGTACCATAACCGCTGCCACTAATAATGCACCAATCTTTTTAAATAAATTTTTCATAAGGTTTGCTCCTTTCTTTCTCTGCATTTTTCTTTTTCGCCCTTCATCGGCCATTTACAATTAATGTGTTACGATCTCTTTGCTTCTTCCTCCCTTCGTTTATTATTTATAAACAACAGGAGTGCAGTTGCAAGAATCGCTACACCACTGATTGTAAATCCATAGGTTCCCGGACCACCGGATTCTGGTAATGAATATACCTTCGCGTTGGTAATCTGATAATAAATTGTATCATTATCTTGTCTTAATGTTACATCCTCACCATTATAAGTTACCGTTACTGTTCTGTTATTTTCCACTACAATATTCCACGGTTTTGCAGATACCATATAACCTGTTGGTGCTTCTGTTTCAATCAATACATACTGCCCAATTGGAAGATTCTCTATAGAAATCGCTCCATGCTGACCTGACGTATAAGAACGAATTACTTGGCCTGTTTTTTCGCCATTTGCATCTGCCTTATATAAATCAAATTTAGCACCAGACAATTTTGTATCGGCTGTCTGACTATCAACCTTCTCAAGATTAATATTCACAACTGTTTTCTTATTTGTAAATTTGGCAATTCCAATCTGTCCATTAATTTTGTCTTTATTTCCATTTTTGAGAACTACTTTATTATCAGTATCTGTTCCCATGGTAAACGTAATATCTGTAGCCTTCTGCTGTTGATTTCTTGCAATTACACTGTGGCAGTTTGTTTCATCAACTGTTGCAATCTCCTGCAATTCATAATGAACATTTGCGCCAAGAGATTCTACAACCTTATAATCACCTCTGGATAACTCACTTAATTTTGTATTATCAGATTCAAGTTTTGCATTGACTCCCTTTGTAAGCGTAAATACCGCTTTTGCTTCTTTTTTGTCTTTTTTAATCACTGCAGTTGCAGTTGCAACTGTTTGATCATTTTCATCTGTAATTGTGAAATTAAATGTTTCGTTCTGCTCAGCCTCTACGTCCAGTTTTTTAATAATCTGAATATTACCGGCTACTACATTTACTACATAATTACCAGTTGCTTTCAGATTTGAATTAACCTGTGTTCCACCCTTTTCTGCATCTGGCTGCTGAACTTCTGTTCCAGACAATATAGTGCTTCTATCAGATTGGGAGTACGGATGATAAGTGACAGTCAGTTGATACTTTTCCACTTCATTTCCAACCGCTGTAGCAACATGATTATCAGCATTATCGCCTTTAGCCAATGTATAAGTATAAGTGAAATATCCTACAGCTTCATTAGAACCTGGATAGGTATACCCATATGACTTATCACCACCAATAGTTAATGATTTCTCTGTTGACAATGTTTCAATCTGCTGAGGTGTCAGAACCGGTAATTTCACTAAATTCTGCTCCTGGGGAGTCACAGCTGTTAATGTTTTTGTCGTATTATCAAGTTCTACAACACGTATCGTTTCAGCAAGCTCATTTTCAAAATTCTGAGTATTAATGCTGTCGCCTTTAAATAATGTCTTTTCTTTATCGTTAATGCTCAGACTAAGAAGCTTAACATTAACAGATGGTTGCTCAAACTTTTTAATACCACCACTATCCAGATAAATGCCGGAATCTGCACCATTAGTAGGAATCATATTTCCACCAATGAAATCATCTTTCGCCTGAATCTGGAATTCTGTATTCCATCCACCATTCTCATCCTTCGAATTACCAATCAAAGCCGCCTGGTCCGTCCAGGTAATTGTAGTTGTACCATTTTTGTTTTCAACAATCGTTACTTTTCCCAGTTCTGAATTTGTAGTCTCATCTTTCCAGATAATTTCCTTCGATCCGTCCTGCTTATTAATTTTTCCTTGTCCCAGATTACAGTTATTTGCCAGAGCATTTAAACCATCATCTGTAAGTTTGAATCTTGAGTCAATCGTATCTACGATACGTTGAGGCTGAGTCCTAAAAAGTTTTCCAACCTGACCTGCGATTTTCTCAAAAATGCCGTTTAAACCAGATATATTCTCTGTAGCATAAGCACAGCCCTTCGAAGCAATATAAGTTTCAAGAAACGAATTGGCTGACATGGGGCCATGGACATGGTAAGAATCATAATACCGATGGTGATAATAATCTGTAATCCCTGAGTGATCCCTGCTCCACCTAAATGAATCTTTTACATTACCATATCTCACAGTATATATAATAGCTTTTTCTTTTATTTTCGAAGCGTTATCTACTGCACGATTTGCCACACGACAGTTATATGAATCGTTATCAATATATCCAGGCATTCCATCTGTGAAGAAGATAACATATTTATTCGAATGTTTTGCTGAACCTAATTTTTCATTTGCAGCTTCCAAAGCTGCTCCCATTGGAGTTGCACCAGCGGCAGTTTCAATGTTTATGATCCTCTTCAACCTATTAATATTCTCTTGGCTATCTAGATTAATGAACTCGCTGCTTGCAGTAACAACATTTGTCCCGCTGCTATCATATCCTTTATACCATATCACAGAAATTTGACTGATTGAAGATTGCCCAGCTGCAGTATCAACAAAATTAGCCGCCGCTTCTTTTATTTTCGCTAACGCCGTTCCTTTCATTGACTCACTGGCATCCATTACAAGTACAATACTGGCTCCCTGTGCAGCAACTCCCTCTGTCTCTCCTGTTGTCTCCGCATGCAGTTTAATCTTATAAGTCCTGGAATCATACTCATCTACTTCTGCTTTTTTATTACTGGAAAGACTCTTTTCTGCCTCCTCCTTTTCTGTATAGTTGACAATTTTATTTCCCTCAACTTCAGTTTTATCATCTGCTTTATAAAGTTTAGCAGTTGCCTTATCTCCACTGACTGTTACTTTCACCTCATAAGCTTCTTTAGATGCTACATATCCATCAGGTGCTACTGCCTCTGTTAAAGTATAAGTTCCTAAAGGAAGATTCTCAAATTTTATGCTTCCATCGTCACCTGACTCTGCTGTATAAGTTTTAGAATTGTCATCCAGAGAAGTAAGAGTAAATCTTGCTCCGGATAAAACCTCACCTTTTGTATTGACTTTTTTGAGATCAAGTTCTGCAACACTGGCAAGTACATTGGTAACCACTACCACTGGTCTACTGCTAACTGTAGCTTCACTAGAAGTAACATTTCCACTCTGCTTTGTTGCATCATCTTTCCCATTGATTAAAACCTGAGCATATTTGTCATCTGATACATCAAGTTCTCGAACCTTATAATTCTTATTTTCCTCAAGTCCAGAGAAAATTGCCTTCTGACCAGGTTTCAACGTAAACACATTATCGTAGGAAACGCCATTTATTTCTTCACGATTGAACTCAACTTTGCTATCATCGCTTAAAGTACCTGCAGTATTTGATGGAACATACTCCCCTTTGTCATCCTGAAGAAGTAACTGAAATTTAAACTCTACATTTGCATACTTCTCCTTATCCGTATTACTCAACTGTTTTTCAACCGTAACCGACTGCTTCGGAACTGTTGGAAGATTGAACTTAAGCTTACAGTTGGAATCACCCTTACCTCTTTCGAGATAATAGAAATTAATTGTATGCACTGTGTAATCTTTGAAAATATCCTTTCCGCTAACAAAATCTCCTTCTTTTTCTGCTCCTGCCTCTTTAAATAAATTTTTTAAAGTATAATTGTTACTACCAACTTTAACTGTACCATCAGCAAAATTAATAGAACCAGACACTACATTATGAATACCACCAATATCCAACACCAAAACGCCATCGATGTAAACCCATACATCATCATCTCCAGAAAACTCAAATACCATATTATTATCATTAATTTTTCCGTCTTTTGGCTGAATGAATTTAGCTGACATTGTCATACCAAAATGGAAATCTGGAGATGTTTCTGCAATTTGAGGAATATCATAGTATTTACTACCACCTAATGTATTGAATGGAAAGAAACTTCCATGGTACGGACCTGGTTGTTGTAGGTCTATTGGATCTTTACTACTTCCTGGTACATTATATACAGTAAACTTTTTTGTATTTTTATTAAACTGTGCAAAATTTTTAGCACTATCATATTCATAGTAACCATTTGCATCTTGTTTAAATAAGTAATTTGCACCAGAATAAAACTCCTTGCCCGTACCTTTCTTCGTTGAGAATAAATACGAACTACTCTCTTTATTATTACCCTTATCTACTATCGGATATGAATCTTGTCCCAATTTCTTTTGCATAATGCCAGTAGAGAGATCAGCTGGCCCTCTATACTTATTATAATCCTCGCTTACTCCATGCGTTCCATCACTAAACTGCAAAGAATGACCTGCATTTATTTTATCAGTATCGTAATCAAACATATTGATAGTAATACCTCTTTCAGCACTATCAACAGTTGTCTCCTTATCATAACTACTAGTTGTCTGTACAGAAGTGAAATCATCTGCCAACCATACAACTGAGAAAGTAGAAAAACTCTCTGTTTCAAAGTTTGCACTTTCAATTTCTCCATTGTCGGTTGTACTTACTTTAGCCTGTCCATCGTTGCTCATATTAACAACTTCTGTGACATTACCATTTGCATCCTCCACAAAATGTACCAGAGATACATTCATGTTTTCCTGTGCTGTATCTGTTTCAGCTACATCTTCTGGGATTTCTGCTTCTTTGTAGGCTATAGATACCCTGACACTTCCGTTCTGCGGTTCGATCTTAGTTCCATCGTCATTCAGAAAACTAATATCGTATGCAAGAAAACCTGCTACTGTATAACTCTCATTTTTTGCACCCTCGTGAAGCTGTTTCTCGATATCTGCATACTGGTCAGAACCTTTCTCGATCGGAGTCACAACAAACTGTGCACCTTCCGGAATAACGCCCTTCACTGCTGTTGCAGTTACAACTACATTACCAACTTCCTGGGAATAAGAAACTTCTTCGCTTTCCAGAACATCCTCGACTTCTTCTGCCTCATCGCTGCTGTCAACAACCTGTGCCATATCACTTCTTATGTAAGCCTCGGTTCCTTCCCAGGAAACCTTGTACCAGGTTGCTCCGTCCTCTGCTGTTACGGTATCCAGAAGTGTGAGCTGTGTTCCTGCGTTTACAGTTGCCAGAACCTCTGCCTCGACAGATGGACTGACACGAAGATTCGTATCGTCTCCCAGAACCTCGATCAGGCTTGTCTCACCATTCTCATCTGCTGCCGGAACATCCTCCGGGCTCGCAATATCCTCTGCCGGTTCTTCCACCACATCCGGATCCTCTGTCGGCGCTTCGGTAGGTTCAGCATCCGGATTCTCCGCCGGAGCCTCAGAAGGCTCTGCATCAGGAGTTACCTCCGGATTCTCTGCTGCCGGTGTCTCAGCTGCATCCTGCTCAGGCTCGTCCGAAATATCCATTCCGTCCGTAAGCTCCTCTGATGCGATAGACACCTCGTCCTCATTACCGGAAACAGCTTCCGCCTCGACATCTGCTGTCTCAGGAGAATCCCACATAACGGCAAAAACAGCTGCGTTGCCAGTCTCAACCTGAAGTGTCTGGATCTGTTTGCCCTCGTTGACATTCAGAACCTTCAGATCCTCGTTGGCCTGTAAGGTGTTAACATCAGTATCACCGGTACTGCTGTTATAATGAAGCTTCTCAACGGTTACACTCGTGCTGGCTGCATCGGTAAGCTCCGGTGCTGCCGGTGTCTTGTACTCAAAAGTTACTCTGACTCTGCCGTTCGGCTCGACTCTGTTTCCGTCGCCATCAGCAAAATACACATCATACGCAAAAAAACCTCTCAGGCTGCTGCCCTTGTCTGTAGCTGTTGCTGAAAGCTTCTGAGAAACTGTATCATAAGATACGGATGAATTCTCGTTTACGCCGTCAGCCTTCAATGCTGTATTCTGCGGAAGAGCTCCGTCCTCCAGTGCCTCTGCTGTTACTTTAACAGAATCATTTTCATATGTAAGCGTCGATTGCTGCGCCTGTTCCGTTTCCTCCTGGTCTGCGCTGCTTACATCCGGTGTCGATTCTTCGGCCGCTGGTTCAGATGTAATTTCGCCATCTGTAAATATATCCTCCGTTCCATCTCCGAACGCTTCACTCGCGGAGATCGTATATGCACTCGGCATACAGGATACCATCAACGCCAAAGCCACCATAAATGCCAGGAGTTTTCTGATCTTATTATTCCTTAATTTTTTCATACCTTTCCCGCTTTCCTGTGTGTGCATTAACGTGTACTGTATTTCTTATTACTTTACTTCTGTTTATATTCCTTTCTCTTAAAAAAGCTTCATGTTTTTAGCCGGTGAGTAAACAGGTTACACCTTTTCAATATTTTACCCTTATGTGATTGTAATATCAATATACCAGGCATTTTTGGTAAGGATATTGACATTATCAGATGCTATCGAGAATCAGTCTTCAACTCCTCCTTCTTAACTTACTCGTTCACTGGTTCTTTTCGTCTGATTTCCCAATAAAATCTGACTATTTGTGGTATTTATTATACAACACTACCAGTTGTTTTGTAAGGCACGTTTTTTCAAAAAAAAGTGCCTCTGTCACTATTTTAACATGAATTTCTTCAGCTCATCCCGCTTCTTGACATTCAGCTTGCAAAAGATATCCGTAAGGTAATGCTTAACAGTATTAATGGAAATCCCCAGATGCTCTCCGATCTCCTTATTGGTCCATCCCCCACTTGCCAGCATGGCAATAGAAAACTCCATCGTCGACAGCTCCCCCGTAACCTTTCTCCGGTTTTCAGGATTATGAAGCGCCATCCAGCCCCTGCTGAAAGAAAGCACCCCTTTCGTGATCCGCTGATACGCCTCCGGATCCCGGTTCCGGATACATGCCTCGATCAGCCCCCGCAAAAGCCCATGATGCTCAATAAAAGGCTCCAGAAACCCATCCATCTTCGCCAGCTCCCAGCTCCGGAGCATCTCCTCCTGTGCCTCCTGCTTATGCTTCCGGTTGATCGCACACACCGCCATCATACAATGGATATACGTCATACTGATCGGATACGACCTCTCCGCCATAAACAAAGCAGCCTTCCCCATCCCATAAGCACTCCATATCTCCCCGTTAAGATAAGTATGGTGCGCCATCACATACGTGGCAAAAAGCCTCAGCCCCTCAGGAAGCATCCTGCTGTACTCCCCAAAAGCAGGCATCCCATCCGTAGGCAGATGAAGCAAAACCGCCCCCACATACCCCGCCAGAAGACAGGACGCATAAACATCCTTAGGAACCTTCTTCTTCATAGCCAGCTTCACACAGGACTGGATTCCCTCCATCCCCCGCTTAGCCGCCGCCACATTCCCCAGCGTCAGATTAGAATACCCATACAAAATACACGCCGAAAGCTTCAGCTCAATAACCCTGCTGGACAGATACCCCCTCGTGATCTCACAACACTCCTCCGCCTGCCCCATAAAATAAAAAAGCTCAGCCCGCGCAATATTCCTCAAATCCACATCCACAAACCCCTCAACAACCTCCCGAGCCCTCCCAGGCTCAAAAGACGAATTCAAAAGCGGCAAAACCACATAATCACACATACAACCCTCTCCCTCCAAAACCCAGGCAGCCCCCAAAAGACCACCCTCAAAACCAAACCAACAAACCTCCGAAGCCCTCACACAAGCCACATCAACACACATCCGAAGCCCATCACACACCCCTCATCAACACACATCCGAAGCTCATCTCTCAAGCCACATCAACATACATCCGAAGCTCATCTCTCAACCCTCATCAGCACACATCCGAAGCTCTTCTCTCAAGTCCCACAAAACAGTCACCAAAACTCCGGATATCAATCAACCAGTCAATCAGTCAATCAGTCAACCAATCAGGCCAACCATCTTTTTCCATAATTATAATCCAAAATACTCCAAAAATAAATTTAAATATTACACAAAAACACCACACCCTATCCAAAACAGCCTCTATCCCCAATCCCCTCACGACACCCCCCAAAAAAACTCACCCCACCCACATCCAGCGCAGCGCCGATGCCACACCATCTCCCAACACACCACAAAAAAACTCAGCCCCTGCAGCCGCCCCGCTGGCAGCCTGTCCGTTCGTCCCTCCCCCCCCCATTCCTCCCACCCACACAAAAAAAGAGCCCCCAGGCCCAAACACCCAGGAACTCTCCCAAAACCAAACAACATCATCTCCCACTCCGCAACTTCCTCAGCTCCCTCTCCAACCGATCCGCACGCGCCTTCTCCCTCAACGTATTCGCCCACTCTTCACTCCGCCCCTGTTCAATCCCTTGAGTGATTCCCTGGCTGATTCCTTGGGCGATTCCTTGACTGATTCCCTGTTCAATCCCCTTATTAATCCACATCTGCTCAATCTCAAAACTCTTCATATACGCCACCATAACCTTTCCGCCTCAAACATCTCTTCTACCTCTCCGCAGCTTCCTCAGTTCCCTCTCCAACCGATCCGCACGCGCCTTCTCCCTCAACGTATTCGCCCTCTCTTCACTCCGACCCTGTTCAATTCCTTGACTGATCCCCTGTTCGATCCCCTTATTAATCCACATCTGCTCAATCTCAAAACTCTTCATATACGCCACCGTAACCTTTCCATCATCTTTAACAACCCTGACCATCTCCAGCAACTCCCTCAAAACATCATTTACCGCATTCACTTCCCTGGTATCCTCCAAAAAACGAAGCAGCGCCACCAGCTCCTCAGGCACACCCGCACCATCTCCCTTCGTATTCAGAAAAACCGTCCTCAGCCCATCATCATACTCCATCTCCGGAATCTCCTCACACATATTCCGGATCGTATACACCATCCTACCCCGATCAAACGGATCATACGAACAGACAAAAATAACAAAAACCCTCTTAAGCTTCCCGAAACCCTCACCCTTCTTCAAACACCGGCTGTCAATGATCGCATGATAAAACCTCACCCGCTTCGGCAGATCCTTCAGACTCACAACATCACCATTATTATCCGGCTCAATATCAAAAACAGAAGGATCCGCCAAAACATCCATCAGCTCCTCCTCAGCCAGAACATCAAGCCGCGCCCCGCGAAAGCCCTCATCCCGGCCACCAAAAGCCCTCTGCGCAACAACCCGCAGCCTCCCGATCTCACGCCCCAGCACCACCTGCAGCAGCAACCTGCAAAACCTCTCACCAATACCAGGAAACGTCATCACCGCGTTAAACAAAAAATCATCCAGAAGATTCATATCCTCAAGCCGCTTCCTCTGCATAAGCCTCCTCCTTTCACTATGATGGCAAAAGAAAAAACCTCACACAACCAACCGGCTCCTCCCCGCCATATTTATACAACCAACCATATGGGGATCAGATAGCCGAACGGCCCAGAATGTTCCCAGATATGTACTTTCAGTATAACCACCCCACCAGCAAAAGTCAACAAAAACCCTTCGACAAAAACCGCCAAAACCTCATTCCACTGCATCCACCACAGCGCCGATGCCCCTCCCCTCCCCCCCCCATTCCTCCCACCCACACAAAAAAAGAGCCCCCAGGCCCAAACACCCAGGAACTCTCCCAAAACTCAAATATCCAATTATCATCAATCGTTACCAGTTGTCACCAACCATCACCCAACGCGCAGCCGAAACTTCTGAATCTCCTTCTCACTGGAAACCCTCTCAATCTCAGCCCCAAGACTCCTGAGCTTCTCCTCAAAATTCTCATACCCACGCTGGATATAAACAATATCATCAACAACCGTAACACCCTCAGCAGCCAGCCCCGCAATAACAAGCGCAGCCCCCGCACGAAGATCCGGCGCACTCACACGCGCCCCCGTAAGCTTCCTCACACCATCAATAATAGCAGAGTTCCCCTCCACCTTAATATTGGCACCCATCCGTGAAAGCTCATCCGCATACTTAAACCGGTTCTCAAAAATACTCTCAGTAACAATACTCGTACCCTCAGCCAAAGCCAAAGTAACCGCGATCTGCGGCTGCATATCCGTAGGATAACCAGGATAAGGCAACGTCTTCACATGCGTACGATGAAGCACATGCGGCGCACGGACACGAACCGCATCATCAAACTCCTCAACCTCACACCCGATCTCCTCAAGCTTAGCCGTAGTAGCCTCAAGATGCTTGGGAATAACATTACGAACAGTAACATCGCCACGAGTAGCCGCAGCAGCAAACATAAAAGTACCAGCCTCGATCTGGTCCGGAATGATCGAATACTCCGTACGATGAAGCGTCTCAACACCACGGATACGGATCACATCCGTACCGGCACCCTTGATATTCGCCCCCATACTGTTCAGGAAATTCGCCACATCAACAACATGCGGCTCCCTCGCAGCATTCTCAATGATCGTACGACCAGCCGCCATAGAAGCAGCCATCATGATATTAATAGTAGCACCAACAGAAACCACATCCAGGAAAATATGGCTTCCATGCAGATTCTCCGCCTTGGCAACAATAGCACCATGACAGATATCAACATCCGCACCAAGAGCACGGAAACCCTTCAGATGCTGGTCGATCGGCCTGCTGCCGATATTACATCCACCCGGAAGCGGAACCTCCGCATGCTTATACTTACCAAGCAAAGCACCCAGAAGATAATAAGAAGCACGGATCTTCTTGATAAACTCATAATCCACGCTGAGATTGCCGATAGTAGAACCGTTGATCTTTACAGTAGACTTATCAATACGCTCAACCTGAGCCCCGATCTCGGAGATTGCCTCAAGCAGAACATTGATGTCCCTTACATCTGGCAGATTCTCGATCAATATAGTTTCATCAGTCATAATGGCTGCTGACAATATCGCAAGCGCCGCATTCTTCGCACCCGCAATATCCACTTCTCCAACCAGAGGATTGCCGCCTTTAATCACATACTGTTCCATAACACACCTCTATTATTTACTCCTCTATGAGCAGAAACTTTCTCTGAATTTACTGCAGGAACAAACGTTCCGCAATACCGTTTTTTAGGTCAGTTGTATATTATAACACATATTTCAGATTTGTAAACAATTTATGACGAAAACCTGTCACAACCCATGACCCGAAACACTCCAGCAAACCGTTTCCACAAGCCAACAGTTACGCCTTATCTCCCCTGTTCTTCAATGCCTCAAGCACAACCTGGAGACTCCCCTCCAGATCCTTATCCTCTTCATCCACCACAATATCCGCATATTTCTCATACAAAGGAACACGCTCATCATAAAGACTCGCCAGCGTCTGTCCCTCCTTGAGCACGACTCCACGTCCCTTAAGATTACCAAGACGCCTGGAAAGAAGCTCCAGCGAGATCTTAAGATACACCACAACACCCTCAGACTTCAGATGCTGCATAGCCTCATCGCAGTAAACCACACTTCCACCGGTAGCGATCACCGTATTCTCCACCTGGATCGAAGCATTCACACGATTCTCGATCGCCTTGAAGCCCTCCGTACCCTCATCCTCGATGATCTTACTCAAAGTCCTCTTCTCCGCCTTCTGGATCAGAAGATCTGAGTCAATAAACTGGTACCCAAGTACCTTCGCAAGTACGACACCGATGCTGCTCTTCCCCGCACCAGGCATCCCTATCAGTGTAATATTATTCATACTGTACCCTTTCATTTTAGCATAACAGCTGCCAAATCTCAACAAACGTTACAGCTCCGCAGAACCTACCGTTTCTCTCTCCCGGACTTTCCCGACGTCTTTAACTTCCCTGACGTTCCTGCCTTCCCCGACATCTTTAACTTCCCTGACGTCCCCGGCTTTCCCGACGTCTTCAACTTCCCTGACATCCCTGGCTTACCCGACATCTTTAACTTCCCTGACATCCCTGGCTTACCCGACGTCTTTAACTTCCCTGACGTCCCTGACTTTCCCGACGTCTTTAACTTCCCTGACATCTCTGACTTTCCCGACGTCTTTAACTTTCCCGCCATCTCTGCCATCTCTGATTTCTGCTGCTTCTTCTTTACACTATAACCAAAGGTTCCCACTTTCCGGCCACCCGCCAGATACTCCCCATGGGAATAGACCAGAAGACCTGCATCATTGAGACGAAACCTGTTATTTTTATCCATATAAGCTTCATCCGCATGGACCGCAAGCACATCAGCAAGAAACATGTCATGAGACCCCAGCTCCTTCACCTCACGCACCCTGCACTCGATTGAAACCGGAGCCTCCCCGATCATCGGTGCAGAAACAAACTGCGCTTTCTCTTTCGTAAGGTTCAGCTTCCGGAACTTGTCCACATCACGTCCCGAACGGACCCCGCAGAAATCCGTTGCAAACGCCAGCTCCTCCGTTGTCAGATTGATCACAAACTCACCCGTTTTCCGGATCATATCATAGGAATAACGGGAAGGTCGGACAGAAATATAAGCCATCGCCGGATTGGTACACACCGTACCCGTCCACGCAACCGTTATGATATTATCGTTACCCTCACCATCGGTAACACTCACCATTACAGCCGGCAGCGGATAGATCATGTTCCCCGGCTTCCATAACTGTTTCGCCATTTTCCGTCACCTCTTATGCATAATCGCTGTTCATCAGCTGAGCAGCCTCCATCATAGCCGGGATCAGCTGCTTCTTTCTGGAAACCACACCCGGCAGACTGAAGGTATCTCCATCCGGTTTCCGCTCAAAAGCGATCTCCGCCATCTGCTGGCTGCCCTCCCCGTAAAACAGAAGCTCTGTAGACTCCTCCAGGATATTCGTCAGCATAAAATAAACTCTCGTGATATCATGACGGCCACACTCACTCACCATAAACGGCATCAGCTTCTCCTTGATCTCCTTAAGCTCCTCGCTGTCCATGGAACTGATCTGACCCACACCAAAGGAAACATTACCCTCACCGATAAACTTCTTGTAATCCTGATAAAAAATCTCCTCCGGAGACTTATCCTTCAGATTACTTCCCGCAGAAAACATCTCTCGGGCAAACTCCTCGATCTTGATTCCCGCGATCAGCGCAAGAGCACTGGCAGCGATCTTATCCGTCTGCGTACAGGTCGGTGAACGGAACATCAATGTATCCGAAATAATAGCCGCACAGAGAAGCCCCGCGATTTTTTCCGGGATCTCCAGTCTCTGCTCTCCGTAGATCTCATAAAGGATCGTGCCCGTACATCCCACCGGCTCATTACGAAAAGCAACCGGCGTCATGGTCTGCAAGGTACCCAGCTTATGATGATCAATGATCTCAAGGATCTCCGCCTTCTCGATATTATCAACAGCCTGATCCACCTCATTATGATCCACAAGAACCACTTTCTTTTTATGCATATCCAGAAAATTACGTCTGGAGATCGTACCGATACACTTACCATGAGGATTGATCACCGGAAACGCCCTGTGACGGTTTTTGATCATCACATCCTGGATATCATCCGTAAAATCCTCGGTATTAAACGTAACCATGTCATCCCGCTTCATAACAAAGCTGACCGGAATACTCTGGTTGATCAGACGCGCAATATTAAACGTATCATACGGAGACCGGATGATCACGATATTCTTCTCATGAGCAAGCTTCACAACCTTCTCGGAAACCACGATATTCAGCCCCACGATGATACAGCTTACATTCTGGCTGATCGCCTGAAGATGATCCTCCTCACGGTCACCCATGATGATCATATCATTCTCCTCAACGTAGCCCTCCAGCATCTTAGGGTTGGCAGTACCGACAAGCACACGCCCCTTCACAAAATATCCGTGTCCGTTACCTTCCACCACTTCACCGCCAACAGTCTCGGCAATTCTCTGATACTGCGTCCTCGCATTGGAAAGAAGATAACTGTCTGTAGTATCCATATAGGTCTTTGCGATATCACCAATCGTCACAAGCCCCTCCAGACACCCATCCTTATCCCGGATTGGAAGAGAAACGATCCCGTTCTCCTGCATCAGATCCCAGATATTCTTCAGCGACATATTCTTATCCGCCTGCGGACTGGTCCGGATATCCATATCCTTGACCTGCGTACCGATATTCCCCAGATAAGCCGGCGGCTGTACGCCAAAACGGTTCAGCACATACCTGGTCTCCTCATTGATCTGCCCCGCTCTCTTCGGGATATATTTTTTATTCTGCGTAGTTCTGTTTTTAATATCCGCATAAGCAATAGCCGAACAGATGGAATCCGTATCCGGATTCTTATGTCCGATTACAAATATTCTCTCCGGTTTTTTCATACACATCCATCCTTTTTCATCCAAAATAATTATAATTTAATATTTGCAAACAAAGCACCCAGGGAAGTAGTAGCCTCTTCCCCCGACTCCGGAAGCTCAAAAGACTCCTCCTCAACCTCCTTAGCCATCAGATCCGATGCCTCTTTAATACTCAGGCTCAGCTTACCATCCTTGATCGCGATAACCTTCACCTTAACCTTATCCCCAACATTCAAAACCTCAGAAGGCTTCCGGATCCTCTTCTCACAGATCTGAGAAATATGCACCAGCCCGGAAACCCCGTTCCCAAGATCCACAAAAGCACCATACGGCTGCAAACTCTCAACCGTACCCTCAGTCACAAAACCAACCTGGATATTGGAAATCTTATTCCGTCTCTCCACCTCAGCCCTCTCACGAAGAATCTCCCTGGCCGAAAGCACCAGCCTCTTCTTCGCCTTATCAGCCTCGATAACCCGCACCTGGATCGGCTTATTCAGAAACACCTCAGTATCCTCAACAAACTCCAGATCAAGCCTGGATGCCGGAATAAACCCACGGACACCCTCAACATAAGCAATGGCACCCCCGTTAACGATTCCCTTCACAACAACATCCAGCACCTCACCCGAATCCTGAAGCTCCTTCAGCCTGTCCCAGGCAAGCACATCCGCAGCATCCGCTCTGGAAAGAAGAATATTCCCCTGACCATCATCCCTGCGAAGAACCATCGCCTGAACCTCATCCCCCGGCTGAACAGCCTCTTTAATATTAAACCCCGGCACCCGGGAAAACTCCTCCACCGGAATAAAACCCTCGGCATAAAACTTAAGGTCAAGAACAACCCCCGACTCATCCACACTCACAACAGTCCCTGAGATAATATCACCCTCATCGATCCTCTTAAAAGAAGCCTCCAGCTCCCTCTCAAAATCCTTCATAGACTCCGCCATATCCAGACCTCCCATTCAAACAAAAAACCAACCACCGCCGCCCCCAAAACAGCCGACAGCACTATAATCCTAATCATTATAGCATGCACACCCCACCCGCGCTATATTTTTTTCCACAAGCCCCAGACATCACAGGCATCCAGCACGCGCCGATGCCACACATACATCACTCACCTCCAACACACCACCGACACACACACCTCACAGGCATCCAGCGCAGCGTCGATGCCACACATCCCCCCGTCAGACCACAAGGAAACTCAGCCCTTGCAGCCATCCAGCGCAGCGCTGATGGCCCACCACCTCACGTCAGACCACTCAAATCCACACACAGACTTATCACTCCCACAACCAACGCACAGGACGGACTGCCGGAGGGGCGGCTGCATGGTCGGGACCCGGTGCGTCGGAGTAAGCCGCTGGTCATACTTAGCGCCTGAGGCTTCTGACGGGAAGGTACTCTGCGGCCACAAGCCGCAGAGTAAGCCCCATCTGTCTGAGCCAGGTACGCATCAGCGTACATGGCGAGTTATGGGGCGCCCTGCACGGCAGAAGACTCAGGTGCTTAGTATGACCCGGCGAAACGACCGCACCAGGCACGACCATGCAGCCGCCCCTCCGGCAGTCCGTCCGTCCCTCCCTCCCCTCCCACAAAAAAAAGAGCCCCAAAAAAGGCCCAAAAACGAGGAGTGCCCCGGTAGTGGCTTACCGGGGCGATTATTATGAAAAAAATTGTATGTGTAATGATACAGATACACACCATTACAGCGTCTTTCGTAACGTTCTTTCGAACTATCCCTATACTACCAGACAAATATGAACAAACAATGAACATCCCGTAAACAATTAGCGCATTTGCACAATTTTTTCCAAAACAACCTCCAACAATTTATAAAAACACCACATTCACAAACAAAACCAAAGTCCTAAATATTGTACATATTGTACATCTCACACAAACAAACCAACAATAACCCCAACAAAAGAACCACAACCCTCACCCTCTAACTCAAACTCCATCAAAAACACCAGCCAAGGAACCAGCCATCACCGCCGTGAAAGCATCCCCTTAATAAACTCAATTGCCTTCTCAAAAATATTCTTCACATCAGACTTCGTAACACCCATATCCTTCAAAGTACTATAAGCATCACTCACATACCCCTTGATCTGATCATCACTCATCTCGATTCCACGGAACTTACTGATAATATTGACCAGAGAACTCTTATCATCCTCATTAAGACTCACCCCAAAATGATCCGCAGCCTCATCGATCCCCTGAGAAATCTCATCATCCGTGATCTGGTTAGAATCAAAAAGTCCCTTCACATAAACAATGATATCCCCAACCTTATCCGGATCAGAAGCAAGAGACCCAACCTCATTATCCTTCAGGATCTCCTCCGCCTGACTCATAACAGAACCGGAATCAGACGCCATAACCATCATCGGAGATGTACATGAAATAACACCCGCAACAATCAAAGCTGTAAACTTGTTCAATCTTCTCATAATATTCAACCTCCATACGGGCACCAGCCCTTATCAAAAAACTTCCATCAGCCTCATCGACTTCACATTGCCATTTACGGCCTTTTTATTACCTCTTCAACGCCCCTCAGTATACCACACACCCCCACCCCTCTGTAAACCGTAATTTTCCCCACTCCCATCCACGCCATTCAGACTATATACATATCATCAAAAATATATTCACAATATTTTCATATTTTAAACAAACTTTCCTAACATCTCATCAGTAAAATAGAAAATGTAAATTTTTCATTACTTACTTATGTCTGACACCTCAGACATAACCTCCTTTCTATGACGATATATAGATCCGGACAGGAAACCTCTCCAACATTCCCGTCCGGAAACGCAAAAAGAACCCGGAACAGCTGCCCGGGCTCTTTTTGCGTTTATCATATATTAATTTTTCTCATCATAAATACAGTTGGCAAGCATCGCAAACTGCTCCAGTGTCAGCGCCTCACCTCTGATATTCAGCGGAAGGTCACACCTGTTGAACACATCCTCGATCTCATCCTTACTCAGGGAAAAATCTCCGGAATTTCTGATACCGTTCACAAGCGTCTTTCTCCTCTGGTTAAAAGATGCACGGATCAGACGGAACATAAGCCCCTCATCCTTCACATCCACCGGCGGCTTCTCATAACGCGTCAGCTTGATCACCGCACTTCCAACCTTCGGCCGCGGCATAAAACAGTTCGGCGGTACATTCGCAACGATCTCCGGCTTCGCATAATACTGCACAGCCAGGGAAAGCGCACCGTAATCCTTGGTACCGGGACCAACCTGCATACGGTCTGCAACCTCCTTCTGCACCATGACAGTGATCGAATCCACAGGAACATTCTTCTCAAAAAGCCCCATGATGATCGGAGTCGTAATGTAATACGGCAGATTCGCAACCACCTTCACAGGCTTACCGCCGTTTTTCTCATCTGCGATCTTTTTGATATCCGTTTTCAGGATATCGTTATTGATCACGGAAACATTATCCCAGTCCTTCAACGTATCCTTAAGGATCGGGATCAGCGAACTGTCGATCTCCACAGCAGCCACCTCTCTGGCAGCCTCCGCAAGATACTGGGTCATAGTTCCGATACCCGGACCGATCTCCAGTATAAAATCATCCTTCGTGATACCCGAAGACTCAATGATCTTTTCCAGAACATGCTCATCGATCAGAAAATTCTGACCAAACCTTTTCTGGAAAACAAAATGATACTTTTGAAGGACTTCAATGGTATATTTCGGGTTACCAAGATAAGGTCTGGCCATATTTTTTACCTCTGCTTTTTCTTATTTTCAGCTGAAATCCTTTTCAAAAAGTACCGTGTAGCCATCACGGTCCACACGCTTCTTGGAACGCTTGAACAATCCGCTCTGAGCTCTCTCCATAGCCTTATCCAGCATGGTCTTCACAGTACCGATGCACATCGGCTGATCCTCCTTCTGGTTGATCCCGATCAGATTATACAGAGCAAGCATGCCCATCTGGTCGATACGGAATCCATTCTCCATGGTATAGACCTTGGCGAAATTAACAAGTTCATCGTTTGTAAATACAGGAATGTTGATCATGGATGTAAACTTCTTCGCAAGCTTCGGATATCTTGCGATCAGCTTACGCATACCAATCTTTTCATCCTCCAGGATCACGATCATTCCCTTTGTGTTTCCGGTCATAGCTTCCTCAAGCTCATCTGCTGTTTCCTGGGAAAGCTGGTTTGCATCCTCGATAACAAGGAAACCGCCGGCAAGCTTGGATACGATCTCCGGAATATCCTTTCCGTTGAGATCATCCGCAAATATATAGGCAACCTTGGAAGCCTCGATATTCAGCTCTTTACAGATTGCCGGGATCAGACTTGAGATCAGTCTCGTCTTACCTGTTTCTCTGCCGCCCATAACGATCACATTTCCGGTCTGGGAGGTCTTGTCTGCTGCGCCCATCTGCACATTGCAGAGTACATCAAGCAGCTGTTCCTTCATTCCGGGAACTGTAACAAAATAGGTGAAAAGCTTCTTCTCTTCCTCTGTGAGCTCTTTCTTTCTGGAAACGATCTTTGTAGGATCCTTCTCCGGATGGATCGTAGCGATAAATTTCTCAAGCTGCTCTTCCTCGCTGAGCTCCTCTTCCTCATCGTCCTCTTCCATGGGTTCATCAGAATCATCACCGATGGGACTGCTGATAAAGTCATCCTCGTTATCCTCTTCCTGGAAGTCAAAGGCGTCATCACTGTATTCTTCTTCCTCATCAAGAAGATTTTCCTCTTCCGCTGCAGCCACCGGTTCCTCATGATGAAGCTTCGCAGAAGGCTCTGCTGCCGACTTCTGCACCTGCGCCTCAGATTCCAGTGAAGGAATCTCCGGAAGCACATCATCTTCTTCCACCGGCTTCTGTACTCCTGACGGACCATTCAGGAACTCTGCTTCTGCAGCCTGAAGATCCTCCTCAGTAACCGGCTCCTCATCTTCATCAAATACGATATCCGGAATTCTGGTATCGGAAGTCTCCGTTACCTCTTCCTCCTGCTGAGCGGAGATCTGCGCCATGATATCCTCGATATCTGCCGCATCCGGCTCCTCCGGAACAAATTCATCAGCCGCAATATCCAGATCCTCAATACCAGCCGGCTCTTCCGTTACGTCGGACTGCTGGACATCCGGAGATTTCTCTTCCTCCGGGATATCGATTCCCTGCTGTGTAGCTGCTACCAGAATGGTATCCTCCAGGTTAAAGTCTTTATCCTTATCCTTCTCGGACCTGTCACCTACAGATGCCGCAATATCCTCGATACTTCCGAAAATTCCGGACGCATCCGGCATCTCCGCGGAACTGCTTGCATTCTCCGGGTCCACATTGATCATGGATTTCGGGATCTTCAGCTCCGGCATACGGATCGTTGCGGAAAAATCAGGCTTGCCTTCCTCATTGAGCGGAACCCCTGCAGGCTTCTCCTCACTTTCCTCATTTCCGGCAGCCTTCTCCTTCATGATCTCTGCAACACTCTGGGACAAAGACATCTCTGTAGATTTCTCAGCCTCAGCTTCTTCCGCTTCCTGATAAGCCTCTTCTTCCTCTTTATCCTGCTTTTCCTGAGCCTGCAGCTTCATACTTCCGGATGACAGGTTCTCAACACCTGATGCCAGTGGGATCTCATCCACTTCCTGTCCGGAAAACTCTTCCTGCTCTTCAGAAGGCTCATCAGAAGCTTCCTCACTTCCTTCTGCTGCTTCGATCTCCTCAGAATCTGTAAACTCCTCTGACAGTTCTGCTGCCGCAGCAGTCTCAGCCTCCGGCACTTCAGCCTGTTCCGTCACATCCTCAGAGCCTGTGGAAACCTCTTCCTGCTCTTCATCCTGCGCAGCTTCTTTTTCCTCCATATCCTCTTCCGCGGATTTCTTATGTCCGCCAAAGATATCACGGAATCCCTTGGAAAGCTTCTCCTGGAATGTCTCCGCACTGTTCAGATCCCGCTCATCATCTACCTGGATGGTATCTGTGACCGGTTTTGCCTCCTCATACTCGCCGGATGCTTCCTTGCTCTCCCTGATCTCCTGCGCCTTTTCCGGCGGGATCAGCTTCGGGATAAAACGCTGCTCGTATTTCTCTTTCTCTTCGCCAGTGAGAACACCCATCCGCTGTTTCAGGTCAAGGGCCTTTATCACATAAGTTCCGTCATTGAACCAAAGGATCATCTCATTGCAGAGATCCAGGCACTTCTGCTTGTCTCCTGCCTTGTAATAGAGCTTGGCTAGCTCATAGGACCAGCGCTCCGTAAATTCCTTCTCCTTATATTCCTCAAGAATACGGATCTGTTCATTCAGAGATGCATTCTTCGCTCTGGCGATCTTATATTTCAGTATATACTGGCTGTTATCATTACCTGCCACTTCTCTGTATTCATCAAAGAATTCTGTGGCTTCACTGATCTGTCCCATTTTCAGGGAAACCTCGATCAGACGGTAAAGTATGTTCTTGCCGATCGGCGCTCTGTGGTAGGCAAGAAGAAAAATTTCCTTGCTCTCTTCATAACGCTTGTTGGCCGCGTAGATCTCGCCCACTACACAAAGGGTACGGACGTTTTTCACACGACGCCAGTCAATACTGTCAACAATCTGCATGGCGCCTTTGTAATCCTGGGTCTCGACCAGCTTATTGATCTGTCCCAGCTTAACGCGAAACTCCTCTTTATCCAAAATATTCACCAACTTTCCATAATCAGAATCAGTTTACCATATGCATACGGGCTTGTCAAAACCCTTTAGGCATATAAACATGCCCCTTTACCACCTGAAAAACCCTGTTGATCTTGAACTGATGGCTGACAAAATCATCCAGTCCTGTACAGGTGATCAGAGTCTGTATATCGTGGATGCTTTCCAGCAGATATGTCTGCCTGCTGCTATCCAGCTCTGAAAGAACATCATCCAGCAGAAGCACCGGTGTATCCCGGATCTTTTTCTTCACCAGATAGATCTCCGAAAGCTTCAGAGAAAGAGCTGCAGTCCTCTGCTGCCCCTGGGAACCATACCTCCGGATGTCGATCCCGTTGACTTTTACGCAGAAATCATCTCTGTGCGGTCCCACAGAGGTCAGCTTCATCCGAAGATCCCGCTCCCGGTTCCTGGAAAGCTTATCCTCAAACTCCGCCGCCGTAACACTTGGCTCGTACAGGATCTCCAGCTCCTCGATCCCGCCGGTAAGGCCTTTATGGAGCCCCCTTGCGATCTCGTTAAGCTCCTCCACAAAGGCTTCCCGCTTCCCGATGATCTTCTTTCCGTAATCGACCATCTGCATATCCCAGACATCCAGGGTACTTTTCAGCCCGGGGTTCATATAACAGTCTTTGAGAAGACGGTTTCTCTGGTTCACGATATGGTTGTAGCCGGCCAGCTCCGTGATATAAACACCATCCAGCTGACAAAGCTCCGAATCCAGAAAACGTCTTCTCTCTCCCGGTCCATCCTTGATAATATTAAGATCCTCCGGAGAAAAAAACACCAGATTCACCACCCCCAGCAGCTCCCTTGCCTTGCGGATCGGCAGCCCGTTGATGGCAACTCCCTTTGCTTTGTTTTTCCGGAGGTGCATGTCTATTTTGTATGAAAGCTCGCCCTTCTTCACCATCATTCGGATATGGGATTCCTCATTCTTAAAGCGGATCATCTCCCGGTCCTTGCTTCCCTTGTGGGATTTGCTGGTACCTGCCAGATAAACCGCCTCCAGGATATTGGTCTTTCCCTGGGCATTGTCGCCGTAGAGAATATTGGTGCCCTGATCAAAATTCATCTCCAGCGACTCATAATTCCTGAAATTATTCAGTCTGATGGATTCAATGTACATTCCTTCACCCAATCACATAAATATCTTTTCCATCGTAGGAAATGGTATCTCCAGGATGGATCTTGCGGCCACGGCGGTTCTCCACCTCACCGTTCACCAGTACCAGACCATCATTGATGGCATATTTCGCCTCAACGCCGTCCTCCACAACACCGGCCAGCTTCAGCGCCTGGCCAAGCTTGATAAATTCGTCTTTAATTCTGATCTCCAATTTTTTCTCCTCTTATCTCCGGGGATATTTTCTCCGTCAGATCAATCTTTTCTGATCTCCTGGCGGTATTTAACCGCATCAGGTAAGTCCTCTGCTTCAATCGTGGATATCCGTTTGAAAATCCCCCAATACAAATTTCACCGGAAGGTGGTAATTTAAATACCCCCTTCCAGTAGTTTACACACGAAACACTTCTCAGAACACGATCGCATTCCCATATAAAATCGGTCAAAAACGGTCACTCATTTTAGGTGTACCTGTTTCTGTCAATCCTGATACCAGCCGTCAGGCTGTACGCACCATACGGACACTTACATATCCTGGCTATCGATATCAATTCTGTTCACAGCTTCAAGTATGTGCGTCTCACACGTACACCCGCACTCCCGAAGCTGCCGCGCCACCTCTTGTCCCTTATTTCTTATATACCCAGGTTTTATCTGGCCTGATTCTGGTTGATATTTACAGGAAGGATCAGGTAAGTATAGTTCTCCTCATCGTCACGGATAAAGCACGGGGCCTTCGGATTTACAAGATAGATCGTCACGGTTTCATCATCAATAACACGAAGAGCATCGATCAGGAATTTCGGGTTGAAGCCGATCATGATATCCTTACCCTCTTTTTCAATATCGATCTCCTCATTCATGGAACCCATTGCAGAATCAATGCGCAGCTCCATATCATCATCTGTGATGTTGATGATGATCGGTTTTTTGTCAACCTCACGTACCAGAAGTGTGGCACGGTCGATACAATCCAGGAACTCTTTTTTGTTGATCTTCAGTTTTGTCTCATAATCACTGGAAAGCATCTGGTCAATTCTGAAATATTCTCCCTCGATCAGTCTGGAAACTACCATAGTCTGATCAAATTCAAATAAAATATGGTTTTTTGTGAAGTAAATGCTGACCTGATCATTCACCTCTCCGGAAAGGATCTTGCTGACCTCGCTTAAAGTTTTGCCCGGAACTACCACCTTACGGTCAGAATAATCTTTCTTAAGGGGCATTTTTCGGATAGCGATACGGTGTCCATCCAGAGAAACTACCTTCAGACAGTTATTTTTGATCTCAAAAAGTTCACCGGTCATAAGCTTATTGTTCTCATTTACAGCAATAGAAAAAATAGTCTGGCGGATCATTTCTTTCAGTGTGTACTGAGAGATCGTCAGTGGTTCATCCTTTTCGATCATCGGTAAATAAGCAAAATCTTCTCCTGATTTTCCGGGGATATTGAATTTTGCTTTTTCACAGGTAATGGTTGCTGCATATTTATCATCAGTTTTAATGGTAATATCATTATCCGGAAGTCGTCTGATGATTTCATAGAAGATTTTTGCATCAAGAGCAACTTTACCTTTTTCTTCAATAATACCCTCAACGATAGTTTCAATTCCCAGCTCCATATCGTTGGTGGTAAATTTGATCTGGTTTGTGGTTGCATCCATAAGAATACATTCCAGGATCGGCATTGTGGTTTTTGATGGAACTGCTTTGAGTGCGATACTTACACTTTTTAACAGACTTGATTTGGAGCAGATGATTTTCATAGTGTGTATAACTCCCTTTCTGAACAAATTGTGGTTTTTATAAATATATTTATAGAAAAAATCCGCCGTAACAGCCGTAGGGGGCCAGATTTTGTGAAAAACTCCCGCAGGCCTGATGTTTTCAGGGGTTTTCCGTTGGGATAACTTTGTGTAAAAGTGGTAGTTTCGCATGTGAATAAACCGGGGATAAAATTACCGCCGCGTTTTGGCAAAAAAGTTGTACACATCTCTCCACATACAATCAACACGTTATACACCAGTAATGTGGAAAACTTCCCTAACCTTGTGGATTAATCTTCTTTTTCAATATATCAATGGTATTTTTTAAGTTATCGTCGTTCTGCAATTCGTTTTCGATCTTTTCAATACCGTGCATAACGGTGGTATGGTCACGGTTTCCGAGAGCTTTTCCGATATTTTTCAAAGGTGTGGATATGATCTCACGGCAGAGATACATGGAAACCTGGCGGGGCATGACGATTTTGGAGTTTCGTTTGTTTCCGCTTAAGTCCGCAGGTGTGACTCCGTAATGCTCTGCAACAACGGAGATGATGTATTCCGGTGTGATCACTTTTTTCTCATCCGGAGAAATAATATCCTTCAGTGCCTGCTCTGCCAGCTCCAGAGTTACTTCCTTTTTTTCAAGCTTGGCTCCGGCCATGACCTTGTTGAAGGCACCTTCCAGCTCACGGATATTGGATTTGATATTGGTAGCGATATATTTGATAACATCTTCACTGATGCTGTAGCCGTTCATTTCTTCATTTTTATGAAGGATCGCCATTCGGGTTTCGTAGTCAGGCAGCGTGATATCTGCGATCAGACCCCACTCGAACCGGGAACGGAAGCGCTCTTCCAGGATTTCCATATCCTTTGGTGGTTTATCAGAGGATATGATGATCTGCTTTTTGGCACTGTGAAGACTATTAAATGTATGGAAAAATTCCTCCTGTGTGGATTCTTTTCCTATAATAAACTGAATATCATCGACGAGAAGAACGTCGATATTTCTGTATTTTTCACGGAATTTACTCATTGCCGTGTTATTTCCGTTTCGGATGGTTTCGATCAGCTCGTTGGTAAATTCCTCACTGGTTACATACAAAACACGGCTGTTTTCGTCGTGTTCCAGAATGAAATGAGCGATGGAATGCATAAGATGCGTCTTACCAAGACCGGCTCCGCCATAGATAAACAGTGGATTGTAGGTATCTCCCGGTGATTCGGCAACTGCAAGAGCTGCGGCCTGGGCGAATTTGTTATTACTTCCTACAACGAAGGTGTCGAAGGTGTATTTTGGATTTAAATGCGCCTCTTCGTAACGTGTATCCTGAACCTGTTTATCATAAGAAGTGTTTTTTTCTGTTTTTTTGGGGAGATCTTTTTCCAGAACGAAGCGAACCTCGCATTCTTCCATGCCTGTCAGTACACAGATAGTAACCTGGAGAGGTATTTTGTAGCGTTTACTGATGTAATTGACTCCGATCGCTGCCTGCTCAGAGGGAACAACCACTGTTATCAGCTTTCCGTCAACCTCATAAACTTTCAGCGGCTTGAGCCAGGTATTAAAAGGGACATCAGTCACCTCATATTCAGATTTGACAGTTTGCAGGATCTCCTCCCATTTTTCAATAACAGCGTCCATTTTTTCCTCCCATGAGTATTATAATAACCCCAGTCTGCGACTGGAGATAAATATCCTTTTATATATTACAATGAAAATGGGGTTTTCGCAATGGAAAATCCTTGAGATTTTGGGGAAAAGAATGTGGATAATGTGGGGAAATTACTGTGGATTAGGGTGGATTATTGTGGATAAGAGTCCTGTAGGTTTCCATAAGTCGAGAATTGGTGGAAAATGTGGAAGAATTATGTGTATAAAAAAATCCACCTTAAAAATACCGCAAATAAAGGTTTTTTTTGAAAACGATGTGAACAAACCCTCCGAAAAAGTGGATAGATTTCCGGTCAATCCACAAGTTATCCACAAGTTATCCACAAAATGTGGATAATGTTACGTAAACCATAAGCGCTTTCCACATAAGAGAAAAAAATAAATACCGTAAGGTGGGGGTATTTTACAGAACCCTTGATTTTATCGGGTTTTTTGCAATTTTTACTTGACGAAAAGGAGGTTTATTTATATAATTGAAACGATGTTCTGAATGATAAGTTATTTCATAACAATTAAAAATAGATAAAGGAGGTGCTTTACCTATGAAGATGACATTTCAGCCAAAAAAGAGATCCAGAGCTAAGGTTCACGGCTTCAGAGCTCGCATGAGCACAAAGGGCGGACGTAAAGTATTAGCTGCAAGAAGATTAAAAGGAAGAAAACAGTTATCAGCATAAGCTGCAAGACCGCATTTATGTGGTCTTTTCTTCTATCCGGAGAAATATCCGCGCAGGCGGAATTTAATTAAGGAGGATTCGTTTGATCAGATCAGAGTCCTTAAAGAAAAATCAAGATTTTAAAGTTGTATATCAGAACGGAACATCGTACGCAAATCGGCTTCTGGTGATGTACGTGCTGAAGAATCAGCACATGAAGAATCGTCTGGGAATATCAGTAAGCAAAAAAGTAGGGAACAGTGTGGTTCGCCACAGACTCACCAGATTGATCAGAGAAAGCTATCGTCTCAACGAAACAGATTTTGACAGTAACCTTGATATTGTAGTAGTAGCGAGAGCCGCAGCCAAGGGCAAGAGCTTTCACGAAATCGAGAGTGCTTTTCTGCATCTTGCAAGAAAGCATCATATAACAGGGAACGAACATGATAAAGAAATTTCTGATTAAGATGATAAGGCTCTATCAAAAATATATATCGCCGATGAAGAGAACGAAATGTCCTTATATTCCCACATGTTCTCAATATGGTTTGGAAGCAATCGAAAAATATGGCGCGTTTAAGGGCAGTCTTCTTGCGGCATGGAGGATTCTGCGATGCAATCCTTTTTCCCACGGAGGCTATGACCCTGTGCCATGAATTATTTTGTGACTGTTCAGCCTTTTCCCGGGCAGAGCAGTTACCGGACTTTTACAATTGAATAAGAAGTCTAGGAGGAAATGAATTTGGAACTGTTTTTAGCAACAAAAACCGGAACTCCTATTATCGGACAGATCGCGTCTGTGATGGGATGGATCATGGATGGCATATATAAGATGCTTGACGGCCTGTTCGGAATCCAGAACATTGGTCTTTGTATCATTATCTTCAGTATTCTTATCTTTGCCTTTATGACACCGCTGCAGATCAAGCAGCAGAAATTCTCCAAGTTAAGTGCGATCATGCAGCCCGAGATCCAGAAGATCCAGAAGAAATATCAGGGTAAAAAGGATCAGGACTCCATGATGAAAATGAACGAAGAAACCCAGGCTGTTTATCAGAAATATGGTGTTTCTCCAACCGGTAGCTGTGTACAGTTAGCCATTCAGATGCCTATTCTGTTTGCTCTGTATCAGGTTATCTACCGGATTCCTGCTTACGTTGGAAGTGTAAAGAACATTTTTACTGGTGTAGTTGACAACCTGGTAGCTGTAAACGGATACACAGATATCCTGCAGCAGTTTATCACAGACCATTCCATGACACGAGTACGTCTCGTTATGGACAGTGCCGGAAATGCTACAAGTAACTCTATTGTTGATTTTCTGTATGCACTTTCTCCTTCCCAGTGGAAAGAGCTGGCACAGATGGATCAGTTTTCAGGATTTTCTGATGCGATCGCAAAAACATCCGGCAATATTTCCAAGATGCAGGGCTTCTGTGGCCTGAATATCGCAGACCAGCCGCTGTATTATATCATGGAATTCTTCAAAAATCATGGTTCTCTGTTACTTGCAATCGTAGCACTTCTGATCCCGGTTCTTGCATGGGCAACTCAGATGCTGAACCTGAAGCTTATGCCACAGGCTGCAACACAGCCGGCAGACGGAAATGATCAGGCCGGCGCAATGGCAAACTCCATGAAAACCATGAACATGGTCATGCCTCTGATGTCTGCATTCTTCTGTTTCACATTCCCGGTTGGTCTTGGTATCTACTGGATCGCCAGTGCTGTCGTTCGAAGTGCCCAGCAGTTTGCGATCAATCGTCATCTTGATAAGATGAACATTGATGATCTGGTTAATGAGAATATGAAGAAGATCGAAGCGAAGCGTGCGAAGGAAGGACTTCCGCCGCAGAAGATCACCAATCAGGCTCATCAGTCCGCCAAGAATATCAATAAACCTGTGATCAATAAGGGTAACAGCGGAAACAACGGTGCTTCAGACAGAGCACAGAAGGTTGATACTGCTTATGAGAAGGCAAGAAGTGCAAAACCGGGCAGCATCACAGCCAAAGCAAATCTCGTAAGAGACTTTGATGAGAGAAATAAGAAGAAATAATCAGGAACGGAGGGGTTCGTAATGGAGGATTACATTCAGTTTTCAGCAAAAACAAAGAATGAAGCTATCACAAAAGCGTGTCTTGAGCTTGGAACTTCCAGTGACCAGCTTGATATTCAGGTTATCAGTGAAGGCAGCTCCGGATTCTTCGGAATCGGCAGCAAACCTGCCGTGATCAAAGTTCGCAGAATCGAGCCAGTTTCTGATATGCAGGAGATCGATGAACTGGTAGAGTCCGTGAAACTGGACGCTATCAAAGAAGAGAAGAAATTAGAAAAGCCTTTTACTCCGAATGTAAAGAAAGAATCTGCACCGAAAGCAGCTCCTGCAGAGGAGAAGAAGCCGGTGAAGAAAGAAGCTATACAGGTGGAGAAGGCATCCGAAGAAGCACCTGCAAAGGCAGCAGCACCAAAGGAAAGACCTGCAAGGGATTTCCAGGGCAAAGCAAAGCCTGCACGTGAGAAACAGCCAAGAGCTCCAAAGGAGCGTCAGCCGAAGGAAACACGTGAGAGAGCACTGAAGCAGGGCAGACCGGTAGAGATCCTCAGCGATCCGGAGAAGATCAGAGAGGTTGAGGAGAGAGCAGTCGTATTTCTTCGTGATGTATTCGGCTCCATGGATCTTGGAGAAGTGGAGATCACATCGAAATATAACACTGCAGACGGTTCTCTGGATGTGGATTTTGAAGGTGAGGATATGGGTATCCTCATCGGAAAAAGAGGCCAGACACTGGATTCTCTTCAGTATCTGACAAGCCTTGTGGTAAACAAAGGCGAGTCTACCTACATTCGTGTAAAACTCGATACCGAGGACTACAGACGCCGTCGTAAGGAAACTCTGGAGAACCTTGCAAGAGGAATCGCCTTCAAGGTAAAGAAAACCAGAAAACCGGTAGTTCTGGAACCGATGAATCCGTACGAAAGAAGGATCATCCATGCATCTCTGCAGGGCAACCGCTATGTAGAGACAGTCAGTGAGGGAGAAGAACCTTACAGACATGTAGTAGTAAAACTGAAACGCAATAATTGATGATCCACCGGTAAAGCTGTAAGCCGTATCCCGGAGCGTAAGCTCCGAGGGTACGGCTTTTTTTAGCAGATATGCTCAGATGTGCAATTCATCTCACCACCTGAAGAGGTGGGAGAATTCTTGCTACATTTGTTAAAAATTATCATTGCAATCTCCGCAACAATTCTTTATAATCATTGAAGAGCAAATAATAAAAGATATTTCTGCAGCGGAAATCCGGAACGCAGAGATTAGAGCGTGTTTGAAAAAGCATTCCCGCAATCTGCACGCCCCACTTTGCGGTATATTTTGCCCGAATTCAGTTGCCGTAGCCCGCTACGGCGCCTTCATCCGGACAAAATCTCCCACAAATTGTGACGCACATCTTGCAGAAAGCCTTTTTCAAACACGCTCTAGCATTATAAATATGGAAACTGACAGAAGATGTTATTCTAGGTGAAAGCGTGAATAACACGTGTTTTTTGCGTGTAAAAAGCTTTTCCGGAGTAACATTTTTGCGTTTAAGCGTTTAACCGGATGCTTTTATCTGCTGGACCAGGATAAACGGTATGGCAGCTATCAGCTGCAGTGTTATATAGCGGATGCTTTTATCCGTTTGATAAAGGAGAATGAAAAATGGAAGAGACAACGATTGCTGCGATTTCCACAGCCATGAGCGCATCGGGAATCGGGATCGTCAGGATCAGTGGCCCGGAGGCTTTTGAGATCGCATCCGGAGTATACCGTTCCAAGGGTGGAAAAAAATCTCTGAAAAACGTTCCAAGCCACACCATTCATTATGGATATATTTATGATAACGAAGAAATGGTAGACGAAGTGCTGGTCATGGCCATGCGTGGACCACGGACATACACAGGAGAAGATACCATAGAAATCGACTGCCACGGCGGCGTTTTAGCCATGAAAAAGGTACTTGAAACTGTGCTGAAAAACGGAGCCATTATTGCCGAGCCGGGAGAATTTACCAAGCGTGCATTTTTCAATGGAAGGATCGATCTTTCCCAGGCGGAGGCCGTTATGGATGTGATACAGTCCAAAAACGAGTACTCATTAAAGAATTCTGTAGGACAATTAAAAGGTTCAGTCCGAAAAACAGTACAGAATATCAGGGAAAAACTACTGTACCATATAGCGTACATCGAATCGGCATTAGACGATCCGGAGCACTATGATCTGACAGGATATTCGGAAGAATTAGAACAGATCGTGGCAGAAGAAAAAGAAAAAATACAGAACCTGTTAAAAACAGCCGGGGACGGGAAGATCATACAGGAAGGTATCCGGACCGTGATCCTGGGAAAGCCGAACGCAGGGAAATCTTCTCTGCTGAACCTGCTTCTGGGAGAAGACAGAGCCATCGTGACCGATATCGCAGGAACCACCAGAGATGTACTGGAAGAGTATATCAACCTGCATGGGATCACATTAAAGATCGCTGACACAGCCGGAATCCGCCAGACAGAAGATATCGTAGAGAAAATCGGCGTATCCAAAGCCAAAGAAATGGCAGCAGACGCAGACCTGATCCTCTATGTCGTAGATTCCTCCGTGCCGTTGGATGAAAACGACGAAGAAATCATAAAAATTTTGCAAGAGAAAAAGACAATTGTCCTCTACAGTAAGACAGACCTTGAATCTGCTATAGATATAGAGGATTTAAAGAGCAGAATAAACCAGCCGGTGATCCCAATCTCCGCAAAAGAAGAAACCGGGATCACAGACCTGGAAGAAAAAATCCGGGAAATGTTCTTCAGTGGGGAGATTGACTTCAATGATGAAGTCTATATCACTAATGAACGCCACAGACAGGAGCTTTTAAAAGCGCAGGAAAGTCTTTCTCTGGTAGAAAATAGCATAGAAAGCGGAATGCCGGAGGATTTTTATTCCATAGACCTGACAGATGCATACGAAAGTCTGGGACGGATTCTGGGAGAATCACTTGGGGAAGACCTTGTTAATGAGATATTTTCTAAATTTTGTATGGGAAAATAATAAGCGCATAGGCTGCGGAGGCCCCGGCTGTATAGCCGCATAGACTGCGGAACTCTGGCCGTATATGGCACATGGATTGCGGAATTCCGGCCGTATAACCGCATGTATTGCGAAAGCTCGGTTGTGTATGCCACATGGACTGCGGAACCCCGCAGAGGGTAGGATCACATTGGAATGTGAGAAAACCGCAAAGGGGCGCAAGGCCGCGCCCCTCTGCACACCCCTGGGCCTTTTTTTATATAGTGCGGCGGTTGAGGAATGCTGAAAGATACTAACTTATGTCTGTATGCTTCTGTATCGACAATTCAACACTGAGCCGAAATATATCAAACGGAAGCAGGAATAACCCCGCAGATGTGCATCGCACATCGAGAACCTCGTTACAGTTCCATCACAACAATCGGCACAACGTTCCACATCCAACACCGAAGCATACAGACAAAGTCAACACCGCACCCCACACCACAACCCAAGAACTCAAAACTCCCTCGGCACAACGTTCCGCATCCAACACCGAAGCATACAGACAAAAGTCAACACCGCACCCCACACCACAACCCAAGAACTCAAAACTCCCTCGGCACAACGTTCCACATCCAATACCGAAGCATACAGACAAAAGTCAACACCGTATCACACACCACAACCCAAGAACTCAAAACCCCTTCGGCACAACGTTCCACATCCAATACCGAAGCATACAGACAAAAGTCAACACCGTATCACACACCACAACCCAAGAACTCTTAAAAAAAAGCCCGAGGGGTGTGCAGAGGGGCCGTGGCTTTACGGCCCCTTTGCGGTTTTTCCACAGCTTCCCAAAGCAAAAAAACCAGGCCCTCTGCCAAGAAAATAAAAACAAAACCAAAACCCAATCACACAATAAACAAAGAAAAAAAATAAGAAAAAAATAAAGGAGAAAAAGCATGAAAAATCTGGAACAGTTTTTCGACATCATAGTAGTAGGCGCCGGCCACGCAGGCTGCGAAGCATCACTGGCATGCGCCCGCTTAGGACTCAACACAGTCATGTTCACAGTCAGCGTAGACAGCATCGCCCTTATGCCCTGCAATCCCAACGTAGGCGGCAGCTCCAAAGGGCATCTCGTCCGCGAGCTGGATGCTCTCGGTGGAGAAATGGGTAAAAATATAGACAAAACCTTCATCCAGTCCAAAATGCTCAACCAGTCCAAAGGCCCTGCAGTCCATTCCCTTCGTGCACAGGCCGATAAACAGGCCTACAGCACACAAATGAGAAAGACACTGGAAAATACAGAGAACTTAACCATCCGCCAGGGCGAAGTGACCGAGCTTCTGGTAGAAGACGGGCACATCACCGGTGTAAAAACCTTCTCAGGAGCCACCTACCACGCAAAAGCTGTAGTCCTCTGTACAGGAACCTACCTCAAGGCCCGCTGCATTTACGGTGACGTCAGCAACTATACGGGACCGAACGGCCTTCAGGCAGCCAATTACCTTACGGATTCCCTGAAAAAACTGGGGATCGAAATGTTCCGCTTCAAAACAGGAACTCCGGCCAGAATCGCCGGAAACACCATTGATTATTCTAAGATGGAAGAGCAGTTCGGCGATGAAAGAGTCGTACCGTTCTCTTTTTCCACAGACCCGGAAGCTGTACAGATCGAGCAGAAATCCTGCTGGCTGACCTATACAAATGAAAAAACACACGAGATCATCCGTGCAAATCTGGACAGATCCCCCCTTTATTCCGGAATGATCGAAGGAACCGGACCACGTTACTGTCCGTCCATTGAGGATAAAGTAGTTCGTTTTGCAGACAAAAAACGCCATCAGGTATTTATTGAACCGGAAGGTCTTTACACAAATGAAATGTACATCGGCGGAATGTCCAGCTCCCTGCCGGAGGATGTTCAGTACGAGATGTACCATTCTGTACCAGGTCTGGAGAATGCCAAGATTGTAAAAAATGCTTACGCTATTGAGTATGACTGCATCAATCCGCGCCAGCTTTATCCCACACTGGAATTCAAAAAGATCAAGGGCCTTTTCAGCGGCGGACAGTTTAACGGGAGCTCCGGATATGAGGAAGCAGCCGCTCAGGGCCTCATAGCGGGAATTAATGCGGCTATGGAGGTAAAAGGCCGGGAACAGCTGATTTTGGACCGCTCAGAGGCATATATCGGCGTTCTCATCGATGATCTGGTAACAAAGGAGAACCATGAGCCATATCGAATGATGACAAGCCGTGCTGAGTACCGTCTGCTTCTCCGACAGGACAACGCAGATCTCCGCCTTCGCAAAAAAGGCTGGGAGGTCGGCCTGATCGATGATGAGACATACCATAAATTACAGGAAAAAGAGCGCCGGATCCAGGAAGAGATCGAGAGAGTGGAACATGCAACCGTAGGTGGTTCTGCAGAGGTACAGAGCCTTCTGGAATCTCTGAACAGTACCCTTCTGAAATCCGGAACCACCATTGCAGAGCTGATCCGTCGGCCGGAGCTTAACTATAAGGTGCTTGCACCTATCGATAAAGAAAGACCGGAGCTTCCGGAAGATGTATGTGAGCAGGTAGAGATCAACATCAAATATGATGGCTATATCCGCCGCCAGATGAAGCAGGTAGAGCAGTTTAAGAAACTGGAGCAGAAAAAGCTTCCGGAAGACATTGATTACGAAGATGTAGGAAGCCTCCGCATTGAGGCACGCCAGAAGCTGGAAGCCTACAGACCTGTGTCCATCGGCCAGGCGTCCCGTATCTCCGGTGTATCCCCGGCTGACATTTCCGTGCTTCTTGTATATCTGGAAAGCAGATCCGGACACAAATACTGATAATACAAAGAATAACAGCAACTATTCAGAAGGCAGGCGTTTTGGCACGTTTTTTTGCCAAAATCCCGAGACATATAAGGCAAAATGATATCACCGAAGGTGATTTGGAATGCATTTTGACTCGTAACTGTGAGGGTACTGAACAGTTATGAATAACAATAAAACACAGAAAATAAGAGAGGAAGCTGCATGTACAATTTAGAAATCCTGGAAAAAGGCTGCGAGGAGCTTGGGATCACACTCAGTGACACGCAGAAAAACCAGTTTATCCGATTCTACGAATATCTTGTAGAAAAAAACAAAGTCATGAACCTCACCGGTATCACAGAATTTGACGAGGTTCTCGTGAAACATTTCCTGGACAGCCTCTGCTGCGTCAAGGCTGTAGATATGAGCAATGTAAAAACCGTTATGGACATCGGAACCGGTGCCGGATTCCCGGGTGTTCCCCTGAAGATCGCCTTCCCGGAAGTGGAAGCCTGCCTTCTGGACTCCCTCAATAAAAGAGTAAAATTCCTGGAAGAAACCTTTGCGCTCCTGGGCCTGGAGGGGATTTCCGCCATTCATGGAAGAGCCGAAGAATATGCAAAAAACAAAGCCTACAGAGAAAAATATGATCTTTGCGTATCCAGAGCAGTATCCGGACTTGCAACCCTGTCTGAATATTGTCTCCCGTATGTAAAAGTCGGAGGGCTTTTTGTCTCCTATAAATCCGGTTCTGTAAAGGAAGAAGCAGAAGCAGCAGAGAAAGCAGTAAAGATCCTTGGTGGAAAGATCAGGGATATTCAGTACTTTGACCTTCCGGGCTCCGAGATCGGCCGCTCCCTGGTCATTATCGAGAAGGTAAAGAACACCCCAGGCAAATATCCGAGAAAAGCCGGAACACCGCTCAGAGAGCCACTGGCATAAGATACCTCCTGTCGAACAAAGTCAAAATCTGTCCGACAGGAGATTTTTTTGTCCGGGAGTTTCACAAAATTATCACAAATTTATCCTACTTTTATCACAAATTACTTTTACACTATAATCCGATAGAGATGCCCCTGGATTCCCCCATTCTCTGTTTCATCCGGGGGCATTTTCTATTGGTATTGAAAAGACGCCAGAGTCAAGGGCTTCAGTTTCAGGACCTTTTGCCTCTGGCATCTTATAAAATGGGAAATCGATAATTAAAAAAAGTATTTCCCTGAGAATAAAAGGAGGAGAGTAAAGTGATCGAAGTAAGTAATCTGGTCAAAAAGTATGGTGATCATACTGCAGTTGACCATCTTTCCTTTCAGATCGAAAAGGGGAAAATTTACGGATTCCTGGGCCCCAACGGTGCAGGAAAATCAACAACTATGAACATGATCACAGGATACATTGCTTCCACAGAAGGAAAAGTGATGATCGATGGTCATGATATTCTGGAGGAACCGGAGGCAGCCAAGAAATGTATCGGCTATCTGCCGGAAATGCCGCCGCTCTATTTTGACATGACTGTTCTTGAGTACATGAAATTTGCGGCTGATCTGAAAAAAATCCCAAGAAACCAAAAAGACAAGCAGATAAAAGAAGTCATGGATATGGTAAAGATCACAGACATGAAAGACCGTCTGATCAAAAACCTTTCCAAAGGTTATCGCCAGAGAGTGGGTCTTGCACAGGCGATCCTGGGATATCCTGAAGTGATCATCCTGGATGAGCCGACAGTAGGACTTGACCCGAAGCAGATCATCGAGATCCGTGACCTGATCAAAGGCCTGAAGCAGAAGCACACGGTTATCCTAAGCTCCCATATCCTTTCCGAGGTAAGAGCAGTGTGTGATTATGTTCTGATCATTTCCCATGGAAAGCTGGTAGCCAGCGATACACCGGATAATCTGGAACGTCTGGCAGCAGGCTCCAACAGCCTCCTTATGAAGGTAAAAGGCGAGAAAGACACGATTCGAAAAGCTCTGGAAACGATCGAAGGCGTAACCGGGGTGGAAATGTCCTATGACAGCGATGAGAAATTGTGGAAAACAAAACTTTCCATTCAGGAAAATGTGGATATCCGTGAAAAAGTCTTCTACGCTATGGCAAAAGCGAACTGTCCGATCTACGAGATGCAGGTTAAGAGAGTTTCCCTTGAGGATGTATTCCTTGAACTTACCGAAGGAGAGAAAAAATCCGCCGGAAAACCGGAAAGCTCACAGTGGAAACCGGTAGAAGACAGATCATCGGAAGAAGAAAAAACTCAGGAAGAAAAAAACGGGGAACCAGAGAAGGCTTCTGATGAGAAAGAGGGGGATCAGTCATGACAGCGATTTTTAAAAGAGAACTGAAAAGCTATCTGACCTCCATGGTTGGATATCTCTTCATATTTTTTGTCCTGGTGCTGACGGGAATTTATTTTTCCGCATATCAGCTTTCAGGCGGCTATTCAAAATTTGAAACTACCTTAAGCGCACTGACCTTTGTGTTCCTGATCGGTGTGCCGATCCTTTCCATGCGTGTACTTGCAGAAGAGCGCAAGCAGAAAACGGATCAGCTTCTTCTGACCGCACCGGTATCTGTATGGGATATCGTATTTGGAAAATATCTTGCACTGGTAGCTGTGTTTGCCATTCCGGTCGTGATCATGTGCGTTTATCCTTTGATTATGAGTAAGTTCGGAACGATTTCCTATGCTTCCGCATACACCGGAATCCTGGGATTTTTCCTTCTGGGATGCGCGAATCTGGCGATCGGTGTATTTATGTCAGCACTTACAGAAAGCCAGGTAATTGCAGCAGTACTTACGTTTGTATTCCTGTTCGCCTTCTATATGATGAACGGAATTTCCTCATTCTTTTCACAGACCTCCATGTCAACCGCAGTGGCATTCGGACTTCTGATCGTGGCGATCGCGATCATCATTTATACTATGATCAAAAATGTCCTGATCTCTGTAGTGATCGGAGCTGTGGGAGAGATTGCCCTTGTGATCGTATACGTTGTAAAATCCAGTATTTTCCAGGGTGGTATCCAGAAGGTACTGAACGTATTTAACCTGAGCGGACATTATGATAATTTTACAAACGGCGTGTTTGACGTGACAGGAATCGTTTATTTTATTTCTGTTATTGCGATCTGCCTGTTCCTTACCATGCAGTCCATTCAGAAGAGACGCTGGAACTAGGGGGTGAATGGAAATGAAATTCAGTGAGAAATTTAAGAAAAATAAAGGCGAGGCAGCCGTACCGGAGACCGCACAGGACTCCGGCAAAAAGAAACATAAACCGGATCCGAAAAAGCTGGTAGGCACCATCAGCAAAAAACATATCAAAAATGGTTCCTACAGCATGGCTATGGCAGCTGTCTTTATCGTGATCGTGGTTGTGATCAATATGATCGTCGGGGCGATCCCATCCAAATATTCACAGCTGGATGTAAGCTCATCCAAGCTTTACACCATCGGTGATGAAACAAAGAAGGTACTGAAGGCACTGGATAAGGATGTTACCATTTATCAGATCGCGGCAAGCGGTTCTGAGGACGACACGATCTCCAATCTGCTTTCACGTTATAAAGATGAGTCCAAGCATATTAAAGTTGAGGTGAAAGACCCTGTTGTAAATCCGAAATTTGCATCAGAATATACAACCGATGATCTTGCGTCAAACAGCCTGATCGTAGTCTGCGGCGACAGAAACAAGGTTATCAATTACAACGATATGTATTCCTCTTCAGTAGACTATAATACCTGGCAGCAGACTACTACCGGATTTGATGGAGAAGGACAGATCACAAGTGCGATCGGTTATGTAACATCCGAGGATCTTCCGATCATGTATACCTTATCCGGACACGGAGAAAAAGATCTGGATTCCAGCTTTAAAGAAGATATCCAGAAAGCAAACATTGATATCAAGGAGCTGAACCTTCTCACAGAGGGAAAGGTTCCGGATGATGCAGACTGTCTGATGATCGTATCTCCGACCAGCGATATTTCCGAGGAAGAAAAAACAGAACTCCTGGATTATCTGGAGGCAGGCGGAAAAGCTATGATCTTCTCGGATTATACACAGGATGATCTGCCGAACTTTGATGCGGTTCTTGAAAACTATGGTGTAAAGTGTGCAGAGGGAATCGTATTTGAGGGTGATAATCAGCATTATGGAATGCAAATGCCATATTATCTTGTACCAACAGTCAACAGCACAGATGCAAGCTCTGAGACAGCTTCTGCAGGCTCCTATGTACTGGCACCGTATGCGCAGGGCATTCAGAAAACAGATGATGTAAGAGATACCGTAACCATCGACAGTATCCTGACAACCTCTGACAAGGCTTACTCCAAAGCAAATATGCAGAGCAGCAATATCGAAAAGGAAGACGGAGATGTAGATGGACCGTTTGATCTTGGTGTTGCCATCACTGAGAAACTGGATGATGACAAAGAAACACAGATTGTTTACTATTCCACGGCAAATCTGATGGAGAGCCAGGTAAACCAGATGGTATCCGGCGGAAATGAAAAGCTCCTTCTGGAGTCCTTAAACTGGATGACCAGCACAGACGACAGTAATTCCGTTTCTATTCCATCCAAGAGCCTTGAGTCCACAAGCCTGACAGTAACCGATTATGATGCAGCCTTCTGGAAGATCTGTACCATTGGTCTGATCCCGGGAGTGTTCCTTGTTGCAGGATTCCTGATCTGGCTTAAGAGGAGAAAAGCATAATGAAAAAATCGACCAAACTTGTTTCAGCAGTTGTTGTTCTGGCAGTTCTCGGCGGCGTTTATGTGGGACTGAACACCTACGTATCCAAAGAAGAAAAGACAGAGAGCAGCGAAGAGGAAAGCAAAACAGAAGTGTTTTCCGTGAAAACGGATGACATTAAATCCTTGGAATTTATCGTAGACAAGAAGGAAGTGACCTTTGAGAAAAAAGATGATTCCTGGGTGAAAAAGGATGAGACTGCTTTTCCTGTAAATCAGACAACTCTGGATTCCGCAGCTTCCGCCATCAAAAAGGTGGAAGCGGACAGAGTCCTGGAGGATGTGGAGGATCTTACGGAATACGGACTGGATTCTCCATCTAACACAGTAACCGTTGATACCGCTGATGGGACAACGAAGCTCAACATCGGAGATGAGAATACGTCTACGAATCAGTATTACATTTCCAGGGCTGATGATGACAGCACGGTATATGTAGTGGCAGCGGACACAGTATCTCCGTTTATGAATTCCCTTTACGATTATGCACAGGGAGAAGATTTCCCGACAATTGATTCTTCCACAGTGAAAAAGGTCCAGGTCAGCGAGGATAAAGATTCCTATGTCCTGGAAGAAAATTCCGACGGAGCTACCTGGGATGTTTCCGGTGACGGAAGCAGCGATAAAGAGTCTGCCGATACAACGGCAGCAGGAAACGTAACCTCCGGACTTGGAAGCTTTGCATTTGACCAGTTTGTAAACTACAATGCAGAGGATCTTTCCCAGTATGGCCTTGATAAGCCCTATGCGACGATTACAGTGGATTATCAGGAAGAGGTGGAGGATGACAGCACAGACAGTACAGAATCCGGGGAAAACGATTCTACGGCCTCTGAGAGCGATTCTGAGAACAGTGACACTACAGACACGGACAGCAGCTCAGAAGATGAAGACAGCAAGACAACCACAGTGGATAAACAGCTAGTCATTTACGTCGGTGATGAGGCAGGAGATGGCAGCAGATATGTAACGGTAGATAATAAACAGATTTATACAATGTCAACAGATACACTGAGTGCAGTTATTGACAAGACGCCGTCAGATCTCTGGTCACTGATCGTCAATTATCTGTCTGTAAAAAATCTGGATCAGCTCCAGGTTACCTACGGTGAAACAACAAATACTGTAAATGTTTCACGTGAAACATTTACAGATGAAGACGGAAACGAGAAAGAAACAACAACTTATCAGCTGGATGGGGAGGAAATAGAAAGTACCACCTTTACCACCTTCTACAACAAGCTGATAAACATGGCAGGACAGAAGAGACTGACAGAGGCTTATACACCGGCTGCAGACCCGGAGATGACCGCTGTATTCACAGACTCTGACAAGAATCAGACAACCGTTACCTTCTACACATATGACACAAACTATTATGCAGCTGTCGTTGGAGACAAGGTATTTCTTGTAAACAAAATGACAGTAAAAGAAATGTTCAATGCATATGAAACCATGGTAAACGGTGAAACAGAGACAGAAGCCACAGCAACACCAACAGCTGAGGCGGAAAAATAAAATATTAAAAAAATAAATAAAAACACCTCGGAGATCCGCAAATAATAAGGTGATCTCCGAATATCCGCTTGATGATCAGATATTCGGAGACACCACATAGATCAGGATTTCCCGGGGTGTTTTTATGTTGCTATTATTTTACGGTCCTTACAGAAGAATAAGGTCCGTATATTTTTTACCGTTTGTGATGCGGTATGCACGGATACGGTATTTGGTTGCGGTGCCTGGCTTTTAATCGGTGTAGGTTGTATTTTTGGTATTGCCGTTTCCGTCCAGAAAAACATAGGTGATAGCAGATGAAGACATAAAAAAACTGTACAGAAGCTCATCTGAGCAACTGTACAGTTTTACTTTTTCTATATCTAACAGAAGGTTCGGGGGAGCTTCTGTCAGTAACTAAGTATTATGCAAGACCTCTTTCTTCCAGCCAGTCGAAGAAAACGATTTTTCCTGTTTTCTTTCTCTTAGTCATGTGATTGAACTGAAGGATCGTCAGGATTGTGAAGATCACTAACAGTGCAACCATTACAATAATGGAAGTGGTAATGGTTCGGCCACCGCTGATCGTTGCACGGAATGCATCGACCGTGTAAGTAAACGGAACGTATGCATGGATCTTTGCAACGAATGAAGGTGAAACCTCAACCGGATACGTTCCGGCAGATCCTGCAAGCTGAACGACCATGAATACCAGCATCAGGAAGCTTCCTACCTTACCAAGAGTAATGTTGAAGAAGTACATGATAGAGGTAAAGGTCATTGATGTCAGGCAGGCGAAGAGTACGGTTTTGCCCATCTCTGCAGGTGTGAATCCGTTAAATGCATGTAACAGCATGATCAGGCAGATTCCCTGAAGGATAGCTACCGGATAAAGGACGGAAGCCTTGCTTGCCCACCATGCGAAACCGGATTTCAGTTTGCCCTTATACTGAGCCAGAGGATACATCAGGCAGAATGCCAGCGCGCCGACCCAGAGGCCTACAGACATCATGTAAGGCGCCATTGCGTGTCCGTTATTCGGGACATCGGTAAGCTTTGTTTCATCGTTTACAACAGGAGTTGCGAACATTTTGATCGTTTCATCACTTGCTGAATTATCTTTTACAGTGGTAGCTCCATCGCTGAGGCTTGTGGTCAGTGTCTTGGAACCGTCTTTCAGTTCTTTCATACCGCTTCCAAGCTTCTTGGAGCCATCATACAGCTGAGAGGAACCGCTCTGAATCTGGGCAGCGCCATCTGCAAGCTGTTTTGCACCATTGTTAAGTGTGCTGTTGTTGCTTACAAGTTTCTCGGTACCGCTGAGAAGTGTTGAGGTACCGTTTGCTAATGTTTTAGTTCCGTTTGCAAGCGTAGCAGCACCGCTGGAAAGCGTCTTGGCTCCTGTTGAGAGCTTTTTGGTACCGCCTGTAAGAGCGGAACTATTTTCGGAAAGTTTTGCAACACCATCGGTGTAGGTTGTGATTCCGGTTGTCAGTGTTCCGGAACCATCGGCTAATGCTTTTGTTCCGTCTGCAAGAGTAGCAGCACCGCTGGAAAGAGCCTTGGCTCCTGTTGCCAGTTTCTTGGTGCCGTCTGTAAGAGCAGCACTGTTTTCAGAAAGCTTTGCAATACCATTGGTGTAAGTTGCGATTCCAGTTGTCAGTGCCTTAGAACCATCTGCCAGCTGACCTGCACCGGATTTGATATCCGGAAGTGCGTTAGTGATCTGTTTGCCGGCTGCTTTCAGATTCTTTGTACCGTCGTTGAGTTTTTTATCATAAGATGTCAGTTGGTCAAATCCATCGTTCAGAGCTCTGATTCCCGCTGCAGCAGTCGGGAAGGCTTCGGCTGTGCCGTCTTCCAGAGACTGAAGTCCTGCGGAAACATTCTTGGTTCCTGCGTTTACAGCCTGTGCACCCTGGTACAGCTGTGTAACACCTGCAGAAAGCTGAGCAATCAGATCTGTAGGAAGCTGATTTGTAGCTGCGGATAACTGCTCTGCACCTGCATTCATGGTTGTTGCGCCTGCACTCATCTGGTTTGCACCATCTGTCATGGCTGTTGCACCCTCAGAAAGTGTACCGGCACCCTGAGTCAGTCCTCCGGAGATCTGAGTCAGTCCGGAAGCTGCTTCGTTAAGTTTGGAGGCAACAGCATTCAGGTTTTCCTGAGTAGAAGAGAGCTGACCGGATACACCAGCTGCAAGCTGTGAAACCTGATCAGAATAGCTGCTCATGTAAGAACCGTCCACGCCAGTCATTCCACCGGCTGTGCTGTTTAAAGCGTTGATCACATCATTCAGAGCTGCTGCGGAAATGGTTCCGTCCTCAGAAGCGGTTGCCTGAATTGCCTGAAGCTGTGCTGCTAAATCGGTCATTGTCTGTCCGGCAGTACCAATCTTGGTATTTGCCTCAGTAAGTGCTTCAGTTGTTTGCTGTCCATATCCTGTAAGGATGCTGCTGACCTGATCACCCACCTGTGAAAACTGTGTGCCTGCATTCTGGAGAGCTGGGATCAGACTGTCTGTGATACTGCTGCTGGTCTGGCTTGTGATGCCTGCGGCCTGAGTGATATATCCGGCCGCATTGTTGATTCCGTCTGCTGCATTGTTCATGCCAGCTGCGGCACTGTTCATACCAGCTGCGGCTGTGTCCATACCATTCTTTGCGGAAGTAAGGCCGGCTGCAAGCTTGTTGATGGATTCCTGTGTTGTTCCCTCTTTCAGAGCAGAAACTTTATCATTCAGGGTTTTCAGTCCGTCTTCCAACTGCTGTGTTCCAGATATCAGTGACTGTGAGTCATCGGTTCCTTTGGTAACACCGGTATTCAGCTGAGAGATACCATTGGAAACGGTTGTGAGTCCGTTTTCAAGTGGGGCAAGCTTTTTTGCACCGGCTGCGAGTTTGCCAGCACCAGCCACATAGGTGGCAGTTCCATCTGCAAGAGTGTCAGCACCAGCTACATACTGTGTTGCTCCGTCGGAAAGAGTATCAATACCTGCACTTAATGCATTTGCACCGGATTCCAGGCTGCTTGCGCCGGATTTCAATGTATCAGAATTTTTATTAAGCTCATCCACACCAGCGGTGTACTGCTGAATACCTTCATCCAGAGTATCTACACCGGTTGTCAGCTCAGGAACCTTTTCTGTCAGAGCTGCAACACCGCTGTTCAGCTGGTTTGCACCGGATTCCAGGCTGCTTGCGCCGGATTTCAATGCATCAGAATTTTTATTAAGCTCATCCACACCAGCGGTGTACTGCTGAACACCTTTATCCAGAGTATCCACACCGGTTGTCAGCTCAGGAACCTTTTCTGTGAGGGTTGCAACGCCGCTGTTCAGCTGCCCTGCACCATCGTTCAGGCTCTTTGCGCCATCGTTAACCTTTGCAACACCATCGGTGTAGGTCTTAAGACCTTCTGTGAGACTGTCAGCACCGCTTACAAAGGTAAGAGTGCTGGTAGAAAGCTTTTTCAGGTTCTTGGTGATCGTTGTATTACCATCAGCTGCTGTATTCAGTCCGTCTTCGATCTTTCCGGATCCGTCTGCAGCTTCCTGCATTCCGTCACCTGCTTCTGAGATAGAATCAAAAACGGTTTCTGTATAGGTTTCTGTAACCTTGGAAGCGATGTTATCGCGAAGCTTCAGCATTGCTGTCTCACTGAGCTTGGAGGCGATATAGTTGGTTCCCGGGTTAGTCTCGTAGGACAGTTCCATTTGTTTTGGATCGTCATCCATTACAGTGGCTGCATTTGCGGAGAAATTTTCCGGAATTTTGATAACCATGTAATAGGTTCCATTGGCCAGACCGTCCTCTGCTGTCTTGCTGTCTACAATGTTAAATGCCATTGAGTCGTTGTCTTTCAGCTCATCCGCCATGTCCTTACCTATGCTCAAGGTCTTGCCATTATACTCGACAGGTTTGTCTTCGTTTACCACGGCCACTGGCAGGCTGTCTACGTTTCCGTAAGGATCCCACATGGATTTCAGAAACAGACCTGCATAGATGATCGGGATTACGATAATGGCGATTACGACGATAAGCATGAGCTTGTTACGAAGTAAGCTTTTCCATTCGTTTTTGATCATATTACCTATCCCTTTCTTATTAAATTGTATTATCAAACATAGTTGATTAATCAAACTTTATTCCAGTAATGGTAACAAAATCTATTAATCATATTAAAATCTATTAATAGCTTTGCACTCCATTATCAAACAAAGTGTTGATTTTCTTTACGTGATGTATTATACTAAACACATACCACAGATACAACCATTAAAAATTTACTGAATGTATATTAATAGACGAAAATAATGGAAGTGTCTATTACAAATAAAAAACTGCATAATAGACAAAAAGTATTTTATTTACTTTGAATTTATGTGCAGTTGGTAATATTAAATGCAGACAGGATTCCTCTGTTTCAACTAAATTGCGCAGCAGATTTCTGGTATCATGCAGATCAGTGTAGAGAAAGAGAATGCTTTTGCTCGTTTGAAGGATGCACATTGTATGACAGTTGCAGAGTATCGTAAGTAATAGGTGATGGAGGAAACAGACTTGCTTTTTTGAATTGCAGGGGGGATTAAGATGGCGGAAAAAGTTGACAGAAGAGTACGTAAGACCAAGGCACAGTTGCGAGCGGGGCTTGCCCGTCTTATGCAGAAGAAGAGTATTAAGGAAATTACGGTAAAGGAACTGGTAGAAGAAGTTGATATCAACCGCTCCACATTTTATCTTCACTATACAGATATCTATCAGATGCTGGAATCCATAGAGGCTGAACTGATGGAGGAAATCACGCATTTGGTGGCAGACTATCCTCTGGATCCTCTTAATAATAAGGAGAGCTCGTATCCTTTTATTGAGCAGATATTTACGATCCTGGATCATAATAAGGATATTTGTATCGCACTTCTTGGAAAGAATGGAGATATGGCTTTCGTGAATCGTATAGAAAAACTGATCGCAGATACAGTGCTGCATCGCTTGTCAGTTCGTCTTCCGAAAGACAACCGTGATATTGAGTATGCGTATGCGTTTTGTCTGAACGGATGCGTGGGAATGATCAAGACATGGTTGTCTTCTGAGAATCAGGAGAGTACACAGCATATGGCAGAGTTGACACATAAGCTGATCGATAATACAACACACATGTATCTGGAGCAGGCACTTATAGCAACTCCATAAATTACTGCAAACAATCCAGTTCATCATAGCGTGAAATCCTGCGTCAGATATCTTTGCCGTACGTCAGCACGCCTGCAGGTATCTTCCTTGTCCTTCACACTCTGCTGAACTATCTTGATTGTATTATTTTATGGAATTGCTATAGATAAGAGAAATGTCCGGATGTATGAGGTGAGTCTGGTAAAAATAAAGAGTATTGTTTCACGTTTGTTTGAGAGAAAATTCATGTTTCACGTGAAACAGTACTCTTTTTTTATTGGCTTTTTGCTGGTTTATAGCATCTCCACAAATTACTGCATGAAGCTCAACGGCTCCGAACATGAACAATGTTCTTTTGATGTGTTGATTTCCCAAATTACTATAGAGAAAATTTGTCTTTGTTGCCGGATCATAAGCTGTTTTTACAGGAAAATAGATACCTGTTCCAGGAAATGTTCCGGATCTTCCAGATGAGGAAGATGCCTGGTTTCCGAGATCACAGCGGTTTCAATGGAAGAATTCAGCTTCTGGTATTCCTCTGCGATAAGAGAAGCTGAAGCTTCTTTTTCTCCGGAAATAATATAGATGCATGCATCGGAAGATTCTACGGCATTATTAATGCTGATATTCAGGTATTTGCCAATGTAGCTGGAATACAGATATTTGGCGTTGGAACCGCCCTTGTGAGCGGATTCATAATAGGTGTCTACCAGTGTATCTGTTACATGGAAGGGATTGTAGAAAAGCTTTTCCATAAACAGACTGCTGATGGATTCGCGGGAAGCTACCATATGGTAGATCAGAGTTCCGAAAATCGGAAGCTCGATAAAATACTTAAAGAGCTTGTTGTCTTTACAAGGTGCCTGCTTCAGGGAACTGAAGCTTGGTGGATTGACCAGCATGATCTTGCGGAAATAGTCGGAATTGTTACGGTAAGCCATGATCGCAAAAGAACCTGAGAAACCACTGGCAATAACATCGGTTTCTTCGCGAATCACATTCTTGGCAAAATCACAGAGTAACTGAGCAAATACAAAATTGGTATAAGTAATATCCGGTTTTTCGGAACGTCCACATCCAAGAAGATCAATGGTGTAAACTGTATGTTCGGTTGCGAGCTGCTTCTCTACGGCATTCCATTCATAACCGGAAGCACCTGGCATGATATCGTGAATAAGAAGAACAGGGGTGCCATGTCCCTGTTTTGTATAAAAAATCTTTCCAAAACGCCAGTCATAGGTTTTGCTATGTGGCTGTTCCAACATGTCTTTAAGCTGAGATGTGGCATCTATGAAACGGTTAGCAATATGAATAACACCTGCGGCAGTTCCGACTAAAGCTGCAAGAGTAAGTAGTCTGTGTCCATTTTTCTTCATAAAAAGCCTCCTGGAATTCGTAAAAATAATCAAGACAGATGTAACGTAATTCAGGTATCTGATCTGATTTTTTCTGAATATTTCTTTGCTTTATTATACGACAGGAACGAAAAATTTACAATGCTTTTGTAGGAACCCTAACCTTGTTATTGTTTGCTGGCTACTGTTCGCTCCGTTCTCAGTAACACGCTCCGCGATGCACAGAATTTATGCTGATCGCGTAAATTGGCGCGGTATGTCTTGGATTTTCTGTGATCTTCACTCACAAAAAACACCTCGCCGGACATTACCAGTTAACAGTAACGTTTGCTGATACTACTGCCCATTCTGTTCTTGACAATGACCGCCAAGGTGCTGTCGTTCTGTCTTTAGCAACACATTTCGTAATGCAAAGAATTTAAGTTAATCGCATAAATTGGCGCGGTATGGTCTCAGGCTTTCTGCGACCGTTGTTTACAAAAAAACTTACGGAATATTGTAACGATCGCTAAGTTGCTGTTTGGTTTGTTTTCAGTAATACGCTTCGCAATGTAAAGAATCTAAGTTAATCGCATAAATTGTCGAGGGGTATGGTCTTGGGCTTCCTGCGACCTTCGTTCACAAAAGCCACTTTGCGGGATATTACGATATTACCAGTGAACAGTGGCATCGCCAATACGCTTCATGATACATAGAAATCAGATTTTGAACCGAATTAAGTAAGTCCCCTGCTTCAATTGCGAAGAGCAATAAGCAGAGGACGGGGACTTGCTTGTATCAAAAGGAGTGAAAGTTCCTTCTGATAAACTGCGAAGTAGTTATTTGGTTATGAGTAAGTTGCGAAGCGGATGCTTTTATCCGCTTGAATAACTGCGCATCGCATCCTATAGCAATCCTCTAAAATAATGCATCTTAATCCAGCCCATCAGAATGTGAAATCTTGCGTCAGATATCTTTGCCGTGCGTCAGCACGCCCGCAGATACCTTCATTGTCATTCGCGCTCTGCTGAACTGTCTTAAATGCATTATTTACGAGGATTGCTACAGTTACTTCAGTGATGAGTTAGACACGCAAATTTTATAAAAAATATATGGAACAAATGTTTACTTAAATGATTTTATACTTCAGTAAAATACCAAGTGTTTCACGTGAAACATTGGACTTGTTATCCGCCAGACCTGGAGTCATACAGGATTGCCGAGGATAATGTTGATAAGAGTTTTGTTCAGCATTAGTGTACGGTTCCATGGATTGAGAATGACTCCCTCAATAGACGGTTCCTGCAATGCAGAAGCAAAAATCTTATCAATATCTGCAGTAAATGTGGACATGATCTTGTCACTGCCTTTTAATTCTTCGTCGAAGCTGGTGAATGCAGCCCACCATTGCTTTCCATCATTGGTTTTGATCGCGTGGAGAGAAATTTTACCATCACCTTTTGGAGGTTCTATGGCAATGATCAGCTGCGCCTGCTCCTTCATTCTGCGGCGGATTACTGTGAGAGCATAAGCAAGCATTTCTTCGCTTGTTTCTTTTTGGAGTGCTGCGATGGCAGTTTCAATCTTTTCATTGCCATTTAAAGTCTTGTCTAATTGTTCTTTATAGAAATCGTTGCGATTATTTGTGGTGTTCATGTATAAAATATTCCTTTCGATCAGATGATAAATTACAAGTGGTCAGTACACTAGCCGCAAACTGCGGGGAGTTTGCGAATACTTTCTTTATGGATTATAGCATTTCAAGGGAAAATGAAGCAAGAGAAGAAGCGTTTTTAAATGAATCAAGTAAGTCTTCTGTTACTATAGCAATCTTCTAAAATAATGCATCTTAATCCAGCCCATCAGAGGATGAAATCCTGCGTCAGATATCTTTGCCGTGCGTCAGTACGCCTGCAGATATCTTCCTTGCCTTTCGCATTCTGCTGAACTGTCTTAAATGCATTATTTACGAGGATTGCTATAGTACAGCGAATATTAAGTAATCGCCAACCGCCATATTGAATTGTCTGATTTTCCATCTGCTGCGTTGTCGTCGGTCACCGTAGTCACCGCTATGCCTCATTCCTCTGCCTTGTAGATGAAGAAATCATCCTGCGTCAATATAGCAGAAACTTAATTTTCGCTGTACTATTCACTGGCAACATTTCGCGAGGTGTTTTTTGTGAGTGAAGGTCACAGAAAACCCGAGACATACTGCGCGAATTTAGGCGATCAGAATAAATTCTGCGCAGCGCGAAGCGTGTTGCTGAGAACGGAGTAAATAGTAACGGTCTCCTGATTCAATTGTGAAAAGCAATAAGCAGCGGGTGAGGACTTGCTTGTATCAGGAGAAGTATTGCCCCCTACTGATAAATTGCAAAGTAGTTATTTGGTGTAGAACTGTGTAGCGAATGCTTTTATCTGATTGATCCAAAGTTGGGTAGATATGTTTGTGTGCTTGAAGGTAAGCTGCCAGATACGATTATCAGTATTTTCTGTGAGTTCCGGTCAGATGCTTTTATGCACTGTACCACTGTACGAGAAATTAACAAGTTAAGCGAATATAGTAAAAAGATATATTTATATGAAAAAAACGGAGAGTAAGGCAGAAAATAAGATGGACTTTGTAGGGGGATATAAGAGTAAGGATAAAATAAAGAGAAGGAAGAGACTGTTTCTGCGAAGAACACACCATGATAATAAAATGACTACAAAAATGATTAAAATACAAATGATAAGTACAATAAAAGGTACTTTATGAAAGAAAATACTGGAGAATAAATAGAAGTAATAGGATATTTGCAAAATAAAAAAACGATAAAGTACAAATTATAGTACTTTAATTAAAAGAGCACAATAAAATGTACTTTATACAAAAATACATAAAAAACCTGCGAAATATAGAAATGTGCACCTGCACACATACGCTAAAAAGAAAAATATCATAGTATGATAAAAACAAAATATAGATCTGCCTCTGCTTTAAACATGTAAAATGATGATTGATCGAATAAAGGAAGTCGTCTGCTTCGATTATGAAAAACAATAAGCTTTGGGTGGGAAATTACCTGTACTATTTCTGACAAACTGTAAAAAACTCTTCGGTGTAAAACTATGCACCGAATGCAGATGTTTTTATCCGCATGACTGAGATAAAGGGAAGACAAGGCAGCACTTTTTCGGCGTGACTTAGCAGAAAAAGCTTATTAGGTGAAATTATTTTATGCCAGTTTCGTACCAGAATCTTGTTCAGATACATTTGATATTGGATATTACAAAATGAAACTATGCTTGAAAAAACCTTCATTTAACATGTACATAACGAATATATAACAGGATTGGAAGAAAAATGAAAGAAATACGTAAATCTTTTGTAAATATAATAAAATAAACAAAAATCGAAAATTTAAGTTTCATAATATTATATTTCTGGTTGAAAGATACATGCATTTCACACTATGAAAAACACTCTAAAAATATATGTTTCCATTTACTATATATAGATGCTTTGGGGGAATATAAAGATAATTGACACATTATTTTGTGGATGGATTTTCTTGTACTTTTTACATACTTTTGTGATACAGATAATACCAGAGATCATATATCAGAGTTTTTTTTGATATTTCTCGTTGGTTTTATAACGTATTCGTAATTGTTCAGTATTTTTGAAGTTACAAGTCAAATCACATATTTGAGTGATTTTGTTGATGGCATTTTTATTTTTAACCAGATCAAGTAAGGCCTCTGCTTCAATTAAGAATATCTATTTGATAATCTGTTTTTTTATGTTTCACGTGAAACATTAAGAGGTATCTTAAAAATAGAGAGATATAATCCCATCTTTTACAATTGCAGAAATAAAAACAGCTGTAAGTCTGGTATCTATGTCTTTATGGTAACTTTAATATAGTTTTTAACCGGATCAAGTAAGCTCCCTGCTTCAATTGCAAAAAGCAATAAGCAGTGGGTATGACTTGCTATAGGCGTTTTATGGTAGCGTTGATATAGTTTTTAACCGAATCAGGAGATGCCCTGCTTCAATTGCAAAAAGCAATAAGCAGTGGGCGTGACTTGCTATAGGCGTTTTATGGTAGCGTTGATATAGTTTTTTAACTGAATCAGGAGATCTCTTGCCTCAATTGCAAAAAGCAATAAGCAGTGGGTATGACTTGCTATAGGCGTTTTACGGTAGCGTTGATATAGTTTTTTAACTGAATCAGGAGGTCCCCTGCCTCAATTACAAAACGCAATAAGCAGTGGGTGTGACTTGCTATAGGTGTTTTACGGTAGCGATGATATAGTTTTTTATTGAATCAGGAGATCCTCTGCCTTAATTGCAAAACGCAATAAGTAGCGGTTGGGTACTTGCTTAAGGAAGAGAACAAGTAAGTTCTGGTAAATTACAGAGAAGTTATTCAGTGTAGAGCTGCGAAGCAACTGCGGATTGCGAATGTTTGTTTGACTCGAATCAGGAAATTATCTGATTTTCTGATTCCATTGAAGGAATCGATAAGCAGTGATCGAGGAATTGCTTTTTATCAGGGTAGGGAAGTTTGTAGTATTCCTGATAAATCGCGAAGCAGTTATTCATTGTAGAATTGCGAAGGTATCTGAGAATGTTTTTATTCGCTTGACATTCTATAGCAATTCCATAAATTAATGCAAACAATCCAGTTCATCACAGTGTGAAATCCTGCGTCAAATATCTTTGCTGTGCCTGGTACAGCGAATATTAAGTAACCGCCATATTGACTCTGATTTTTCATCTGCTGCGTTGTCGTTAATCGTCGTAGCTACCGCTACGCCTCATTCTTCCGTCTTGCAGATGAAGAAATCATCCTGCGTCAATATAGCAGAAGCTTAATTTTCGCTGTACTATAGCAATCCTCTAAAATAATACATCTCAATCCAGCCCATCAGAGTGTGAAATCCTGCGTCAGATATCTTTGCCGTGCGTTAGCACGCCTGCAGATATCTTCCTTGTTTTTTGCACTCTGCTGAACTGTCTTAAATGTATTATTTATGAGGATCGCTATAGTAATGTTTTTTTTGCAGATAAAAATTGAAAATGCTGTAAAATCTGTAAAAGCAAGGGATTTCGATGCCTATGTAGCAGTAGGAAGGTTCCATAAAAGATAATAGATCTATACCAAGAAAATAGAATTATTTTTGAGATTACGATAAATCAGAACAATTTCATCAAAATATTTATATAAGAGGGAACTTCATTTCTTAGCACGTTTTTATAGCATAAAATATATAGTTTGATTGAAAAAATAAAACCGGAAATTTATGCAGAGTTGATGGATTTTGCAATTGATGTACGGTTACTGTCAAACTCCTGTTTAGGTCAGAATGAGTTTGGGTATACTATACAATAAATAAAATAATTCAAAACCTATTTTCTATTGTTTCACGTGAAACATTATGTGGCAGTTTAAAAATAAAAGTGTTATAATGATATCCAATGAGTAAAAATCCCTTAAAAAAATAAAAAGGAGGGGTACAATGGGACGAATCATTGCAGTTGCCAATCAGAAAGGCGGGGTTGGAAAATCAACGACAGCCATCAATCTATCGGCCTGCCTTGCTGAAAAAGGGAAAAAGGTTCTTGCCATCGACATTGATCCGCAGGGAAATACAACCAGTGGACTTGGCACAGACAAGAATGCAGTAGAAAACACCCTTTATGAGCTGCTGCTTGGAGAAGCAGAGATCAAGGATACTATTATAAAGAACGTTGTAGATAATGTTGACCTGATACCGTCGAATATGAATCTTTCCGGTGCAGAAATTGAACTGGTTGGTCTTGAGGATAAAGAATTTATCCTGAAAAAGATCACGGATAAACTTCGCCGGAAATATGATTACATAATCATGGATTGTCCGCCGTCACTGAGTATGCTTACAATTAATGCTTTGACAGCCGCAACCTCCGTTCTGGTGCCGATTCAGTGTGAGTATTATGCATTGGAAGGTTTGTCACAGTTGATACATACCATCGAACTGGTAAGGGACCGATTGAATAAGAGATTGAAGATCGAAGGCGTGGTCTTTACCATGTATGATGCCAGAACAAATCTGTCACTTCAGGTTGTAGAAAATGTAAAAGAAAATCTGGACCAGAATATATACAAAACGATCATACCGAGAAATGTACGACTTGCAGAGGCACCCAGCTATGGAAAACCGATCAATCTGTACGATTCACGATCTACAGGAGCGGAGAGTTATCGCCTCCTGGCAGATGAAGTTATAGGCAGGGAGGGCGAGTGATGGCTGGAAGAAGAACAGGAGGCCTTGGAAAAGGTCTTGACGCACTGATCCCGAACAAAGCAGGCGGTCCATCAAAGGAACCTGCAAAAAAGACAAGATCTGCAGTTGTAAAAAAAGATAAACCAACTGAAAAAGATAATCTGGCCGCAGAACGACTTGTGAAAATTTCCATCGTAGAACCAAATCTGAATCAGCCCAGAAGACATTTTGATGAGGATGCGCTGCTGGAACTCTCGGAATCCATTAAACAGTATGGTGTTCTTCAGCCGTTGTTGGTATCCGATAAGAAGGATTATTTTGAGATCATTGCAGGCGAACGCCGCTGGAGAGCTGCCAAGATGGCAGGGCTCAAGGAAGTGCCTGTTGTTGTAAAAGAGTTTACAGACCAGGAAATAGTAGAAATTTCCCTGATCGAGAACATTCAGCGGGAAGACCTGAATCCTATAGAGGAAGCGATGGCATACAAACGTCTGATGGAAGAGTTTCACCTGAAACAGGATGAAATCGCAGACAGAGTTGCCAAAAGCAGAACTGCAGTAACTAATTCCATGCGTCTTCTGAAGCTTTCTTCAAAAGTTCAGGAAATGGTAATTGCAGATATGATCTCAGCTGGTCATGCGAGAGCACTTCTGGGAATTTCTGATGAAGCTCTTCAGGAAACAACAGCCATGAAGGTTTTTGATGAAAAACTCAGTGTTCGTGAGACGGAAAAACTTGTAAAGAATCTGGTTTCTCCTGCGAAAAAAGTAAAAACAGAGAGAAACACAGCAGAGGATGCCATTTATGAAAGCCTGGAAGAAAAAATGAAAGGTATCATGGGAACAAAGGTATCCATTCAGCGAAAGAAAAACAACAAAGGTAAAATTGAAATTGAATATTATTCCAGAGATGAGCTGGAGAGGATCATTGATCTGTTCGAATCTATCAGATAGGAGGCAGAATGAGCGGGATTTTTGAAAGCATGGGAATTGATTCCGGGATTGTGATCATTATTTTGCTGATCCTTACCATTATTCTTCTGATCAATGTGGTGAGCAGCAATATGCGTCTCAGACGTTTGGAACGGAAGTACAAGATGTTTATGAGAGGCGGAGATGCACAGTCACTGGAAAAAGTTTTTGTAAGAAAATTTGCACAGATCGACCGGCTGTATGAAGCAAAGGAAGATCATGATCATGACATCAGCTTTATCAAAAAAAATATGAATGTAATGTTCAGCAAATATGGCGTTGAGAAGTATGATGCATTTGATGATGTAGGTGGAAAACTCAGCTTTGCACTGGCGCTTCTTGATAAAAACAATACAGGTCTGATTTTGAATGCGGTTCACAGCCGCGATAACTGTTTCCTTTATTTGAAGGAAATCGTAAAAGGTGAATCCTATGTTGTACTTAGTCAGGAAGAAGTGGAAGCTTTGAGAAAAGCAGTAAACTTTGGTCTTGGTGAGATTGAGAAGGAATAGAAAACTGCAAAGATTAAGAATATTTTTAATACAGGAGGAATATCATGTTAGACATTAAGTTTGTGAGAGAGAATCCGGAGGTTGTAAAGCAGAATATCCGCAATAAGTTCCAGGACAGCAAACTGGAGCTGGTTGACAAGGTTCTCGAACTTGATAAAGAAAACAGAGAGATTAAGCAGGAGGTTGAGGCTCTCCGTGCTGAGAGAAACAAGATCTCCAAACAGATCGGTGCTCTTATGGGCCAGGGAAAAAGAGAAGAGGCAGAAGAGGTTAAAAAACAGGTTGCTGCATCCGGAACTCGTATTGAGGAACTTTCTCAGAGAGAGAAAGAGGTTGAGGAAGAGCTTCTGAAAGATATGATGGTGATTCCGAACATCATCGATCCTTCTGTTCCGATTGGTAAAGACGATAGCCAGAACGTAGAGATTGAAAAATTTGGTGAGCCGGTTGTTCCGGATTTTGAAGTTCCGTATCATACAGATATCATGGAGAATTTTGACGGAATCGACCTTGACAGCGCAAGACGTGTTGCCGGTAATGGATTTTATTATCTGATGGGAGATATCGCACGCCTTCATTCCGCAGTAATTTCTTATGCAAGAGATTTCATGATCAACCGAGGATTTACTTACTGCGTACCACCTTTCATGATCAGAAGCAATGTTGTTACAGGTGTTATGAGCTTTGCTGAGATGGATGCTATGATGTACAAGATCGAAGGTGAGGATCTTTACCTGATCGGAACAAGTGAGCATTCCATGATCGGTAAATTCATTGATCAGATCATCCCGGAGGAAGAGCTTCCGAAAACACTTACAAGCTATTCTCCGTGCTTCCGTAAAGAGAAAGGTGCTCATGGACTTGAGGAGAGAGGTGTTTACCGTATCCATCAGTTCGAGAAACAGGAGATGATCGTTGTCTGCAAGCCAGAGGAGAGTAAGATGTGGTTCGACAAGCTGTGGCAGAATACAGTAGATCTGTTCCGTTCTCTTGATATTCCGGTTCGTACGCTTGAGTGCTGCTCCGGTGACCTTGCTGATCTTAAGGTAAAATCCCTCGATGTTGAGGCATGGTCTCCACGTCAGAAGAAGTACTTTGAGGTAGGAAGCTGCTCCAACCTTGGAGATGCACAGGCACGTCGTCTGAAAATCCGTGTAAACGGCAAAGATGGTAAGAAATATCTTGCTCATACATTAAACAACACAGTAGTAGCACCTCCGAGAATGCTCATTGCTTTCCTGGAGAATAACCTGAATGCAGATGGATCTGTAAATATTCCAAAAGCTCTGCAGCCATATATGGGCGGTATGACAAAGATTGAGAAAAAGACACGCGCGTAAGAGAAACGCAGGCTTTTTCAGGGAGGTGTTCTTGTGCACAGTTATTTAAAGACCGTTGGTTTTTCACAGATTACCAGAAGAAGTGAAATAAAAGAGATCATCCGTGATGTGATCGCAAGCTACGATGAAAAGGTTTGCGTGGAAAATCATCCGGAAGGCGTATTTGTACAGTTTTCCAAGAATTATGGCTGTGACTGTGGAATCAGCGTTTGTGGTCAGTACGATGAGAACGGTGAGTTTCACGTGGAATATTATTTCCCATTTTTCAGGGGAACAGGAATCACATCCAGGGAAAAAGTGACTGTTGAACGTCATACAGATAAGGAATCCTATGCAGGAGCATGTGATGATCTGCGTATAGGAGTGACTATGATCTTTTATCTGCAGAATCTGGCAGAATATATGCAGGAGAAATACAAAGGCCTGAAAGATCCGGGGGACCGTCCTGTGACGGTTTCCGGTCTGGCTTCTGAGGGAAAGATCCTGTTTCCGCTACAGAAGGATAAGGAAGCCGTAAAGGTGGAGAGAGAGCTTTCCAAAAACAGGACTAATCTGATCGCAGCAGCGCGTAATGGTGATGAGGAAGCTATGGAGAGTCTTACAATGGAGGATATGGATACTTACTCCATGATTTCTCAGAGAATTGTTACAGATGATGTTCTCACGATCGTGGACTCTTATTTCATGCCTTATGGAATCGAATGTGATCAGTATAATGTTCTTGGTGAGATTCTGGACATCATGAAATTTAAGAATATCCTGACAGGTGAAGAAATCTGCCAGATGACTATTGAGAGCAATGATATACAGTTTGATATCTGCATCAACAGCAAGGATCTTCTCGGTGAACCGGCAGTTGGACGCCGCTTCAAAGGAACAATCTGGTTGCAGGGTCAGCTGCACTATTAAGTTTTCGAATTTTGAATTAATTCTTGTAATTTCAAAATAAATATAGTAAAATAATGGTTGTGAAACTTTTGGAAGTGTTCAAAATGTTTCACAACCATATATGTCCATATAGCTCAGCTGGATAGAGCACTCGCCTCCTAAGCGAGGGGTCGGAGGTTCAAATCCTCTTATGGACGGGCTTTAAAGCGTTCGAAAATGTTAGCTGGATTAGCTGACAACGAACGCTTTTCTTATTTTCTAATCACGTTCGTGACATGAAATTCCATTCAAAATGATCCATTTCCAGCTAACCCAATCCGATTTTTGTTAGCTGACAGCTAATCAAAATCACCGGTTTGCAAACATGGTTTTTAGGAAGTCCAGCTAACATTTGGGTTCCGCTCTGTTGTCACCCCTTATTTGGGGATGTAAATTAGAGAAAAGGCGGGAAAAGAAACAATCTCTCCGAAACCTGCAAACATAAATTAGCTGAAACAGTATTCAATTCTATTAGCTACAGCTAATGGTCAAACAGCAATGTCTGTTTGGAACTTTACCTACAACAAAAGTTCCAGGCAGGCATTTTCTATTTCCTGAGTCCTGGAGGAAAGGAGTCGAGATGGTTGAGGCAAACAGACAATCAGGAGAAAACGAAGAAAGAATCATAGAAATTGAGATTGAACGTCTCCGCCCTTTTAAGGAACATCCCTTTCAAGTAAAAGATGATAGTTCTATTCTTTTATATCTTTTCTCAATACTTCTTTTGGTGGTTCAATCTCTTTTGCCAGTGTATGTTCTGTCAATTCCGACAGAATTTTTAATTTCTTATTTATAAGTGGTCTCATGCAGTTTGGAACGTGTTCCTGATGTGCCCGATGTATTGCCACGCACTCTTTACAATTTCCATGATATCTGCAAGCTTTCAGACATGGACAATGGTCTTTATCAACATATTCCTTCCTGAATTCCGATGCAAATTCTTCCTGGAGTTTTAATCCCTCTGACCGGTTTCCTTTGTGAAATTCTTTCATTGCAGCTATTTCTTTTTCGTTTCCCTCGATTTTCATTTTATTCTCTCCTCGTATAATATCTTTTAGATACATAAATACATGTATCTTAGTTACCAAATAAATATTGTTCAATAGGCTTAGTAAAGCCCATGATATAATTGTCCTAGAGCGTGTTTGAAAAACATTTTGAGTTGTTCATTTTAACCAAATTAATATTGAGACGATGCATACAAAACCCAGAAAATTGGAAGTAAGTTTATCATAACGTGTCGCTATGTTGTGGTCAAGCTATTCGGCGAAACACTTTTAATTTGAGAAAGTAGTTTTCTACTAAATCTCTCTCTTTATAAAGCCACCAATCACAATGACGGTCAAACTTTGCTCCTTTTCTGGAAGAAATCGTTGGTTCTCCACCATGAGAGTAGATATAAATATCATTACGTTGCCCTTCACTAATCATAAAATATACTGGATAGGATATGAGGAACCGGATGATCTTCGAATCACACTGGCAACGATCATGATGGATGTCATCAACGAAGAAGAAATCAATCTGGAAGATGGTATCTTACATCATCAGGAAAATGTAGATCTGCTTCCGGCAAATATTGAGCTTTCCGTACTGGAAGTGACGATGGGAAATGTTATGAGCAGAGAAATGATCATGAAAGAATATATCGATGCGATAGGATCCCGATACGATTATATCCTGATCGACTGTATGCCGAGCCTTGGTATGATGACAATCAATGCACTGGTTTCTTCTGATTCTGTTTTGATACCAGTACAGGCCGCATATCTGCCTGTTAAAGGACTTCAACAGCTGATCAAGACCATTCTTACAGTAAAGAAAAGACTGAACCGAAAACTGGCGATTGAGGGCATTCTTGAATTTAAGGAGGATATGAAAATGAGCGAAAACAATGATTTTATTCAGTTACCACCACTAAAAAAAAGATACACCATCCGCTGTGGTAGCATTCATTTGGGAGTACATGAAAATACCGGAGAACTCAAGAGAAAAAGTTAAGGATATGATCAAAGAAGTACATGAAAATGGCATGAAATTAGATTATAAAGAGCCAAAACTGTATGATGTTGTTTCAAAAGAAGAAATCGCTGAATTTGAAGAGGTCATGCGTAAAACCATAGCTGACATTGTATCAGAAGCCAGTGGTGTTGCCTGTTGGGTATATGTGCAGAAATATGTGAAGCATAAGACCTTGGATGAGATGCTGCAAGAATGGTCAGGAGCAGGCCAGTTTATTCTTGCTATGGATACTTGGTTTGAAAGACTGATGGCGGATCAATAGAAGCTGTGATAGAATGAAGAAAACGATTTGATGTGCAAATCGGAACTTTTTGAGGAGTTTTGAGGAGATAGATATAAAATGACCTTCCAATTAGTTTGTATAGAACCAAAAGAATTAACGCAATACAAGTCGGATATGCAGGAAGCATTTCAGAAAGGTTTTGAAGATGTTTTCGGGAAAACAGATGCTGTTATTCTGCCTGAAAAGGACATTGACCAGTCGGTGAATGCGGAGGGTTCTGCTGTCTATAAAGCTGTTGTCGATGGAGAAATGGTGGGCGGTGCAGTTGTTATTATCAATGAGAGTACACAGCATAACCATCTTGACCTGCTTTTTGTAAAGAACGGAGTTCAGAGCAATGGTATTGGTAAGAAGATATGGTTTGAATTGGAACGAATATATCCGAACACGAAAGTATGGGAAACCTGTACGCCGTACTTTGATAAGCGCAACATTCATTTTTATGTGAATGTCTGCGGCTTTCATATTACAGAATTTTTTAATGAAAAACATCCTATGCCGGATACACCGGACGATTTTGTTGGTGATGGCAATGAGGGAATGTTTGCGTTTAAGAAGCAAATGCGTTTATGAACTTCCAGTTTGTTGAACTGAATCCGAAAAGCATTAGGGCGCACAGGAGATAGAATCCTTTGCGTAAAAGACTAACGAACATATTTAATGAAACATCGGAACCATCTTCTTTTTGTTGTTTACCTATAATAACGATTGGAGTAGTCGATTATAGACACTGCAATCAAAAAAATCTGAAAATATATTTATCAACATTACATAAAAGTGTGTAGATGCACATAAAATGGGAATACATATTAAAATTCAGGTCATTCTGTGATAGAATCTCATTACTAAAAAGTGTGCAGATGCACGGAAATGGGGAGTGTAACGATGGAGATTAAAAGAGACGCTTACCTACAGCAGCTGATCGAGCGAAAAGATAATGGAATGATAAAGGTGATTACCGGCATTCGTAGATGTGGCAAATCCTTTTTGCTGTTTACCATCTTTAAGAGATACTTACTGGAGAACGGCGTTGATGTTGATCATATTATTGAGATTGCATTGGACGGTATTGAAAATGAGGAACTAAGAGATCCTAAGGTGTGTTTCAAGTACATCAAAGATGCCATGAAAGACGATGGCAAATACTATCTGCTTCTTGATGAAGTGCAGTTTATGTCACAATTTGAGGAAGTGCTGAACAGCCTGCTCCGCATGAGCAATATTGATGTGTATGTCACCGGAAGTAATTCCAAGTTCCTGTCCAGCGACATTGTGACCGAATTCCGTGGCAGAGGTGATGAGATTAGAATCTATCCTCTCTCCTTTGCAGAGTTTTATTCTGTCTATGACGGCGATTATGATGATGCCTGGGATGACTACATGATCTACGGAGGATTGCCGCAGATCGTAAGTTTCCAGAGCGAACGACAGAAAGCGGACTATCTGAAGAACATCTTTGCAAATGTCTATCTGAAGGATGTTATTGAAAGAAATAAGATTCAGAACGTGGATGAGATTGGGATTCTGGTTGATGTGCTTGCATCTGCAATCGGCGCACCGACCAACCCTTCAAAGATTGCCAATACCTTTGCCAGTGAGCGCCAGATGACTTATGCTAATAAAACCATCTCCAAGCATATCGACCATTTGACAGATGCCTTTTTGATTTCCAAGGCAAGCCGATACGATATTAAGGGCAGAAAGTATATCGGTGCAAATCTGAAATACTACTTTACTGATCTGGGACTGAGAAATGCACGTCTGAATTTCAGACAGCAGGAGCCTACTCATATCATGGAGAACATTGTTTATAACGAGCTGTTGATCCGTGGCTACAATGTTGATGTGGGTGTCGTGGATATCTTCGATAAGGATAAAGAGGGCAAACGTGTTCGCAAGCAGTTGGAGGTTGACTTTGTGGTGAATCAAGGAAACCAGAGATACTATATCCAGGTTGCATATGACACGACTTCGGAAGAAAAACAGACGCAGGAGTTCAATTCTCTGCGTAATATCCCGGACTCTTTCAAGAAGATCGTCATTGTAAATGGCAGCAAAAAGCCTTGGAGAAATGATGAAGGTTTTGTCATCATGGGAATGAAGTATTTCTTGCTGAATGCGAATAGTCTGGAATTTTAAGTCGATTTGAGTTGTTGCTGTGGTGTTGTTCTATTTCAAAAAAGAGTGAAATGATATAAATAAGGCCAGCCGATGTGGTAGCATTTATGTGGGAGTACATGAAAGTACCGGAGGATTCAAGAGAAAAAGTTAAGAATCTGCTTAAAGATGCAAATGAAAATGGAGTAAAAATAAGTCATCAGGCACCAACACTGTATGATGTTGTTCCGAAAGAAGAAATTGCTGAATTTGAAGAGCTTATGCGCAAAACCATAGCTGACATTGTATCAGAAGCCAGTAGCGTTGCCTGTTGGGTGTATGTGCAGAAATATGTGAAGCACAAAACCCTAAACGAAATGCTGCAAGAATTGCCAGACGTAAGTCAATTCATCCTAGCTATGGATACCTGGTTTGAAAAACTGATGGAGAAATAATCTGGGAAAATAGTTTAAAGTTTACATGTTATGATCATGTATGAAGTTGGAACAAAATAAAAGAATTGTGCTCTACTATTGTTCAAGAAAAAAACTCATTGACATATTTCAATCTATTTAGGAGGATAACAGGATGATATTAAAGTTATTGAAATAAAAGATTATATAAAAAATCCAAAATCGAATGGTTATCGAAGCTATCATATGATTGTTGAAATACCAGTATTTTTTGCTAAGGGTAAAACACCTATGCGTGTAGAATTACAGATTCGAACCAATGGTATGGATTTCTGGGCAACATTGGAACATCAACTTCGCTATAAAAAAGGAATTGAAGAAATGCCTGGCTATGATGAGATAAGTGAAGAATTACTTCATTCTGCAAGAGCTATCATTGAAGCAGATAATGAAATGCAGAGAATAAAAGACAAAATTGGTATGTTACACGAAATTTAGGGAGAAAACTGAGCAAGTAGGAAGGTGGAATATATATGAAACAAGATACTTTAGAGGGCAAAGCAAAAACAAAAAATGGGGTAAAACGGCTGTGTTTTTCCATAATCTGCATTCTGCTGGAAGTGATTTTTATTATTACTATCGTAACACGCTTGAATGAATATGCAGAAATCATAAATTTATTTACAAGGATTTTGAGTGGGATCTTGGTTTTGGGATTGTACGCATCAAATAAGACATCCTCTATGAAAATGCCTTGGGTCATTTTAATTCTAATTTTCCCAATTATGGGTGTAGGCCTGTATTTGTTGATTGGTTTGAATGGTGGCACACATAAAATGCGTGAGCGATATGCAGAAATTGATAGCAAATTGTTACCAATGCTTCCGGACAGTCAGGAGTGTTTGAGCAGAATAAAAGAAACAATTCCGAAAGCAGGAAATATAGCAAGTTACATACAAAGAAATTCGCAGTATCCAATCTATCAGAATACGGATATTGTGTATTTTGATGAAGCAGTGAAAGGATTAGAGGCACAGCTTAAGGATTTGGAGAAAGCACAGAAGTTTATCTTTATGGAATATCATGCGATAGAAGACGCTGAAGCATGGCATAAGATTCAAGATGTTCTGGAAGAGCGAGTAAAAGCAGGTGTGAAAGTTAGAGTATTCTACGATGATATGGGTTCTATAGGCTTTATTAACACAGATTTTGTGAAAAAGATGGAGGCAATAGGAATTCATTGCCGTGTATTCAATCCGTTTATGCCAGGTTTAAATCTGTTTTTGAACAATCGTGATCATAGAAAAATAACAGTTATTGATGGAAAAGTCGGATTTACAGGTGGATATAATCTAGCAAACGAATATTTTAATTACACACACCCGTATGGACAGTGGAAAGATACAGGTATTCGTTTAGAAGGAGATGCTGTTCAGTCGCTTACGGTGACATTTTTGGAAATGTGGAATGCAGTAAGTGATAAGGATGCTAATGATTCTGATTTTAGTAAATACCTTTTCCACTATGATTATGCGGCACAGCAAACTGGGTTTGTTCAACCTTATGCAGACAGCCCTATGGATAATGAGCAAGTAGGAGAAGAAGTTTATATCAGTATGATAAATAAAGCTGAAAAATATTGTTGGTTTATGACTCCATATCTAATCATAACAGATGAAATGACGCATGCGTTATGTCTGGCTGCTAAGCGAGGGGTAGACGTAAGAATTATCACACCTGGTATCCCTGATAAAAAATTCATTTATAATATAACTCGTTCTTTTTATCATGGATTGGTTAAACATGGTGTTCGGGTTTATGAGTGGACTCCTGGTTTCTGTCATGCAAAAATGAGTGTGGCAGATGACTGTATGGCAACTTGTGGAACAATTAATCTGGATTATCGAAGTTTATATCACCATTTTGAAAACGGCTGTTTTATGGCAGATTGTCAGGCAGTTGTAGAAATAAAAAATGATCTGATAAGAACGATGGGAGAATGTCGTGATGTGACAGACCAATATCAAACCGGACGAAGTGCATATTTGCGACTGGGACAATTATTTATGAGATTATTTGCTGGATTGCTATAAGAATCTGATGAAACGGCCTTTCAAAAAACAGTTGATTTAGAAGTTAACTGTTTTTGAAAGGCCGTTTTTGCTATATCTAACAGTCTGTTGTACAAAGAAGATTTTGCATTGATGAAAAAACAAACCTTGTTGAGGTTAAATTGAGATTGACTTTGTATTGTATAAGTATGAAATAAAAAGGAATCAGGTGATGTACAATGAAAAAGTATAAAATATGTAAAATCCTTCTTGTTATACTGGCAATTTTTTTATGTGTGGCTTTTTATGAATTGCTCGGAATCTGCGTTGCATATAAAAAGCAGCCGGAAGTGTCCAATACAACCAAAAAAGAAACAAAAAATGGGTCATGGAACGAATGCAGTGAAAATACAGAACGGGCAGTAATCATAGAAAAGAATCCAGAAGCGCTTTTACAAAGAGTGCGTTTGATCAAGAATGCAAAAAAGGAAATTATTCTTTCTACTTTTGCATTTCAATCCGATGAAAGTGGAAAATTGATTTTAGGAGCACTGCATGATGCGGCAGACAGGGGTGTACATATTCGTCTGTTAGTAGATGGAATGGAGAGCTGGATTGATATGGAAGGAAATCCGTATTTCTATGGATTATCTTCCCATGAGAATGTTGAAATTAAACTATATAATAAGGCCAATCCGTTGAAACCGTGGAAAATGATGGGTAGAATGCATGATAAATATTTGATTGCAGATGGAAAGAGATATATTCTTGGGGGAAGAAATACATACAATTATTTTCTGGGTGATTTTCCGGGACATAAGAACTATGACAGAGACGTGTTAGTGGTTTGCGATGAACCTGAGAAAGAAAATTCAGTTAACCAGTTGTTAGAGTATTTTGAAACGATATGGGAACAAGAAGACAGTGGTTATTTTCATGACAATAAAAAACTGGCAAATAGAAAATCTGTAAAGAACGCAGTTTTAGAGCTGCAGAATGGCTATCAGAAATATTTTGAAGAGAATAAGGAAAGAATCTGCGATACCGATTACACGGACGAAACGTTTGAGACAGAAAAGATTGCATTGGTATCAAATCCTATTCACACAGCTTCCAAGGAACCAGTAGTCTGGTATCAGCTGGGAGAATTGATGAAAAGTGCGAAGAATCGTGTAAAGATTCATACACCATATATTATCTGTAATGATATGATGTACAATACATGGGAGGAGATTGCAGAGAATGTTCCAAATTTTTCAATCATGACAAATTCGGTGGCAAATAATGGCAATCCATTCGGGTCTGCTGATTATGCAAAAAATAGAAATAAGATTTTAAATACAGGAATTGACATCTGGGAATATGAAGGCGGTTATTCTTACCATGGAAAAAGCATCCTGATCGATGATGATTTATCTGTGATTGGTTCCTTTAACATGGATATGAGAAGTACGTATCTGGATACGGAACTGATGCTTGTAATACGTAGCAAAGAAATCAATAAACAGTTGGAAGAAGGAATGATGGAATATGAAAAAGTATCCCGACAGGCATTAGAAGATGGCACGTATCATGATCCGTATCATGTAAAACCGATTGAATTAACAAAAAAACGTCAGAGAAATGTGTTTTTGGTGCAGCATCTGCTTGGATGGGCAAGATATCTGTTTTAATAGATAACAGGGAGGAAGGAAAACGTGTTTCAGATATTAATTGTAGAAGATGATAAAGAATTAAGCCAGCTATTTCAGAAAGTGCTCGAAAAGAATGGTTATCAGGTTAAAAGTGCACCGGATGGAGCTCAGGCATTAGAAGTATTGGATAAGGAATATATTGATCTGATTATTTCCGATATCATGATGCCGGTTATGGATGGTTATGAGCTGGTGTCGGAACTTCGTTCAGCAGGATACCAGATACCGGTACTTATGATCACTGCAAAAGGAAACTTTGATGACATGCGCCAGGGATTTCTTTCTGGAAGTGATGATTATATGGTAAAACCGGTAAATGTGAATGAAATGGTTTTAAGAGTAGGAGCACTGCTTCGCCGTGCACAGATACTGAATGAACACAAAATTGTGATCGGTTCAACAGAGTTTGATTATGATGCAATGACGGTTACAACTGATAAGGAAAGTCTTGTTTTGCCTAAAAAAGAATTCCTGCTTTTATATAAGCTTGCAGCTTCGCCAGGCAGAACATTTACAAAACAACAGTTGATGGATGAAGTATGGGGATACGAGACGGAGGCAGACCCACATACGATAGAGGTACATATAGGAAGAATCAGAGAGCGTTTTAAAGATAACCCTGATTTTGAAATCGTAACAATGCGTGGAATTGGATACAAGGTGGTGAAAAAATAATGGAACAAAAGAAAGAAAAAGGATTGCGGATTCGATCCTGTCTGACTGGTGCAATCTGGCTGGCACTTGTATTTTCAACAGTCATATCTGCTTTATTATTTGCTTTTTTGAATCATTTTTTTAATCTGCCGGGCAGCATACCTGTGCTTGGCTGGCTTTTGATTTTCAATACATTGATTGCAGGGCTGATCACTTCCTTTATTAATGCAAAGTTACTGGAACCGATTACCAGACTTAGTAAAGCAATGAAGGAAGTTTCTCAGGGAGATTTTGAACAGCATTTGGAAACGAACAGTCGTATAGCAGAAGTTGGAGAATCTTATCAAAGTTTTAACGTTATGACAAAAGAACTTCGTGCAACAGAGGTGCTGCAGATGGATTTTGTATCTGATGTTTCTCATGAGTTTAAGACCCCGATTAATGCCATTGAAGGATATACAATGCTGCTTCAGGGAGAAGAACTGTCTCCGGATCAAGAGGAATATGTAGAAAAAATCTTATTTAACACCCAAAGACTTTCCGGATTGGTTGGTAATATTTTGCTGTTATCCAAGTTAGAGAATCAGAATATACCAATGAAAAAAACAGAATATCGTCTGGATGAACAGATCCGCCAGGCATTTCTTTCATTGGAAACAAAATGGACAGAAAAAGAAATTGGTTTTCAGGTAGAATTGGAGGAAGTTAAATATACTGGGAATGAAGGACTTTTTATGCATATCTGGATAAATCTTTTGGATAATGCGATTAAGTTCAGTCCTTCAAAGGGGACAATTACGATGTTTCTGAAACAAGAACAGGATTCTGTTAAGTTCATTCTGGAAGATGAAGGACCAGGAATAGAGGATGATGTAAAATCCAGAATATTTGACAAGTTCTATCAGGTAGATGGATCTCATAAAGCAGAAGGAAATGGCCTAGGTCTTGCACTTGTAAAACGGATTGTAGATAGTGCCGGAGGAACAATCAAAGCAGAAAAACGTGAATATGGTGGATGCAGATTTGTTGTAGAGCTTCCAATACAGAAAGATGAGGCCATATAAGTTTAAGAAAAACAGATAGAGGAGGAATTACATGACATTTTATCAGGAGTTGCAGTTAAATCAGGCAGGTTCTAAAAACCTGTTGAAAAAGAGTGAAACACTAAAAGAAAAATTATATCATATGTGGGTATATCTGGTGAAGATAGCTGCTACAATGGCATTTTGTTTTTTCTTTGTTAGTATTTTCAGTATCCTATTTGGAAATGAGAACAGCATTGTAGGTGTAGTAGTCTTATTATGTCTCATGGTGTTTAGAAATGCGGATCTGGGGATCCACACCGGACAATCTACGATGCTTTTGGCTTTGTTCTTTGTAATTATGACTGTATGTCCGCATTTAGCAAATCAGTTTTCACCGGTATTGGGAATGCTGTTAAATATTGCGGCACTGGCTGTGTTGATTCTGTTCGGATGCCATAATCCATTCATGTTTAATCAATCTACATTGGTTCTTGGGTATCTGCTGCTATATGGTTATGATGTTACGGGAAAAAGCTATCAGATGCGATTAGTCGGAATGGCTTTAGGTGCAGCACTTACCTGCTTCGTATTTTATCGAAATCATAAAAACAGAACTTATAAAAGAAATCTGAAAGATCTGATACAAGAATTTGATATCACTTCTTCCAGAACAAAATGGCAGATATGTCAGATTTTATGCGTACCGATTGTCCTTTGCATTGCAGAACTTTGTAATATGCCACGTGCAATGTGGGCTGGTATTGCGGCCATGTCCGCGATTTTGCCGTTTATGGAAGATATGCACTACAGAGTCCGTAAAAGGATTGTCGGAAATATTGCAGGTGTTATATGTTTTACAGTATTATATTTTCTGCTTCCTTCGTCAATCTATGCATATATAGGAATTCTTGGTGGAATCGGTGTAGGATTTTCAGCACAATATGGCTGGCAGGCAGTATTTAACACATTTGGTGCTTTAGCCATTGCTGCAGAGACTTATGGACTACAAGGAGCGGTTAGTCTTAGAGTGATTCAAAATGTTTTTGGTGTTGTGTTTGCTTTAGCATTTTGTGTTATATTTTATTGGTTTATGTCTAAAAAAAACGGTTCATGCGGGACACAATGTACGCTTTAATGAAGAAAAACAGATTACTTCTGATAACGAAATTCAAAAGTGGGCGAAACAGATTGTAAAATAGTACTCTTAGCGGAACTAATCAGGTGATAGGTAACATTTACTTCAGGATCAGTTAAGGGAATCCGTTTCCGTCCTTTCAGAGTCTGCTCTGAGCCGGGTGCTTTACTGCTGGAAAAACATAATAATGTGGAAGTCCTGACCAATTCTTCAAACTCAAATTCATCTGTCTGTATCAGAAAGCGGGATGCTGGCATTTTGCTTTTTACCAGATTTGTCCAAAAACCGATTTCATCACGAAGAAGGAAGTTAAAACCGTTAAGCTGTGAAAGACTCAGCTGTGAATGTTCTGCCAGTTTGTGTTCTTTCGGGATACAAACATAGAGCTGCTCCTTAAGATAAGGGATGCAGAGAAGATTTTTATCTGAACAGGCCTGTGGCAGAATACCGATATCAGCATTGCCGGAACTGGTATTTTGAAGGATTTCATCCATATTTGTCAGTTTTGAGGAAATAATATTATCAGGAAATCTGCGAGACAGTTCAGGCAATAATGACCATAGAGGTACGGGAGCGCAGGAATGAATGGTAATCGTATGCTGATTGCGTTCAAATGTCTGTACGGTCTGAACTGCTTTTTCAGACTCGGAAAGCAGAGACCTGGCCTGCTCTACCGCAACTTTACCGGTGGCGGTTAATTCGATACGGTTTTTACTACGATGAAAGAGCGGAACACCAAAAGCATCTTCCACATCATGCATGGTTCTGGTAAGTGTCGGCTGGGAAATATGAAGTTTATCTGCAGCAGCAGATAAGGTACCACAGTCTGCGTAGGTTACAAACTGGTAAAGATCGGATAAGTCTAACATTTAGATACCCCTTTTCTATTCATAATATGAATAGCAGATTCCAGAATTGATATTGTACACATTCATTTTAACAGAATATAATTTGAGTGTAAACAGAAAACAAGAAATATCATATTTCATAAAATGAATACAAAGGGAGGACGAAACGATGGATTATGTTACATTAAATAATGGTGTGAAAATGCCACAGCTTGGCTATGGCGTTTATCAGACTCCCACGGAAGAAACAGAGAGCTGCGTGCTTACTGCAATCAAAAACGGATATCGTAGCATTGATACTGCTCAGGCATATGGCAATGAAGAAGGCGTAGGTCAGGCAATTGTAAAATGCGGTCTGCCAAGAGAGGAACTTTTCATTACCACAAAGATCTGGATCAGCAATGCAGGATATGAAAAAGCAAAGGCTTCGATTGAGGAATCCTTGAAGAAACTGAAAACAGATTATGTGGATCTGCTTTTGATTCATCAGCCATTTGGCGATTATTACGGAACATACCGTGCAATGGAGGAATCCTATAAAGCAGGCAAGGCACGTGCAATCGGCGTTTCAAACTTCTATCCGGATCGTTATATCGACATTGCACATTTTGCAGAAGTTGTTCCTGCGGTAAATCAGGTGGAAACACATGTGTTCCAGCAGCAGAAAGTGGCTCGTGAATATCTTGCAAAACATAATACACAGATTATGAGCTGGGGACCGTTTGCAGAAGGAAAAAATGATTTCTTCAATACTCCGGTACTGAAAGAGATCGGAGCAAAATATGGAAAGAGTGTAGCTCAGGTGGCACTTCGTTTCTTGCTTCAGAATGGCGTTGTTGTGATTCCAAAATCAACGCACGAAGAACGAATGCAGGAGAATTTCAATGTATTTGATTTTGTACTGACAGATGAGGAAATGAAGCAGATTGAAGTGCTTGATACTGGAAAGAGTTTGTTCTTTTCCCATTATTCACCTGAAACGGTGGAATGGTTTATGAGTATTGTGTAACAAAGTAGCTTCATAAAGGCAAAAGCGTATTGTGGTTTATACGACCGGCAATACGCTTTTGCTGTATAATAGGATTAGAAAATGAGGGAACAGAATCATCCGAATGTGATCAAAATTATGAAAAGACCGACAATCTCAGAAAGTGAGGACGCTGGTGGGACGATATAACACAAGGGAAACAATAAGGGAAAGTTCACCTGCGATAAATCCAGTGTTTCAAGGACTTACGGAGAATTTGATAATAAAATATAACAGTTATTAAATCGTTTAAAACAGGTGAAATCTCAATCGAAGTTTGTCTTGCTGTGTTCAAATCACAAAAAGGTCATCGTTTCACGATTATGGTAAAACGATGATCTTTTTTATTTCTTCCAGTAACAGATTAGCAACAGGAGTGAATATTTGATATTTTTTCCATATAACATACATTTTTGTATGGAGGGGCGGTGTAATCGGACGGAAGCATAAATCACTTTCTGCATTTGTTTCTACTAACTTGTCAAAGGTAAGCTCAACCCCCAGCCCTTCACGGACAAAAACGGCACCGTTATTGCAGAGATTAAATGTCGCTAATATATTAAGTCGGTCAAGGTTATCGGAACACCAACGGGGTAAATCCATTTTAGCAGACTGTTCCGAACAAAAAATAGGAATATCCAATAAGTCATCAAAGATAATAGCCTCTTTTGTGGCTAATGGATTGTCCTTTCTCATCAGAACACCCCATGTATCGTATTCAGGAACTTCAAGATAATTGTATTTTGATAAATCTGGCGGTTCTACAATAAATGCCATATCCAGAAGACCACGGTCTAATCGTTCCGTTACCTGTTCGGTATCACCGCTGGTAACATGATAATGGATATTGGGATAAATGCTGCTTAACTTTTTTACAGCACGGGCAAGATACTTTACAAGATAAGATTCTGCACAGCCAATATAAATATCACCGCCTGTGATATCATCCATTGCCTGAAATTCGTTTGTGATTTTGTCAGCCAAGGCCAGTAAATCTTCTGCTCTTTTTCGTAGAAGCATACCCTCATCAGTAAGACTGACGCTGGTGCTGCCACGCTTAAATAATTTTTTGCCAAGTTCTTGTTCCAGATCCTTCATCTGCTTAGAGAGCGTTGGCTGTGTAACATGAAGTCTTTCAGCAGCCCTTGACATATTTCCTTCACGTGCAATTTCAAGAAAATAGCGAAGTACACGAATTTCCATAGTACAACCTCCAACCTTTTTTATTATCCTATACTCAAATGATATTCCTGTCAAGAATATCATGATATGAATTATAAATATTAGATATATCACTTGAAGAATGTATAATTAAAGCAGGAGGTGCAGACAGATGGCAGAAGCAAATGACAAATATGGAAGAATTTATCAGAATCTTGTGGACGCAGGCTGTAATCAGAAAACTATCCAGCGTTGCATGAAACTGGCACAAGAAAACAATGTAGAAGCGCTGTTATCACAGTTGTATGTGTATAGAAAACATTTAATAGAATAGACACATAATTATCAGGAAAACATAGATTGCCTGGATTATTTGATCTACTCGTTAAAGAAACCTAATGAAAATAAGGAGAATGTAAATGACAGATTATAAAATTATTCAAACAATTAACGGACCGGAAGATGTAAAAAAATTGTCTATGGAGCAGCTGGAGGAACTTGCTTCGGAAATCAGAGAGGCATTGTTTAACCGGTTGACTAAAATCGGCGGTCACTTTGGTCCAAATTTCGGTATGGTGGAGGCAGAGATTGCCATGCATTATGTTTTCTCTTCACCTAAGGATAAGTTTGTATTTGACGTATCTCATCAGAGCTATCCTCATAAGATTCTGACCGGAAGAAAGAATGGATATATTTCCGATGAGCACTTTTCAGAGGATTCCGGTTATACAAATCCGGAAGAAAGTGAACATGACTTCTTCAATGTAGGTCACACTTCGACTTCAGTTTCTTTGGCTACGGGTCTGGCTAAAGCGAGAGATATAAAAGGAGATAAAGAAAATATTATTGCAATTATTGGTGATGGCTCCCTCTCAGGCGGTGAAGCACTAGAGGGATTGAATGTAGCCGGATCAGAGATTAACTCCAATCTAATTATTATAGTAAATGATAATGAGCAGTCGATTGCCGAAGTACATGGCGGAATGTATAAAAATCTTGCCGAACTAAGAGAAACAGGCGGAACTGCTTCCAATAATCTCTTCAAAGCGTTTGGATTAGATTATATATATGAGGAAAACGGCAATGACATAGCATCACTAATTTCCTTATTCCGCAAGGTGAAAGATACGGATCATCCAATCGTAGTCCATATCCATACACAAAAAGGAAAGGGATATGAGATTGCTGAAAAAGACAAAGAGGGATGGCATTGGTGTATGCCATTTGACCGTGAAACAGGCAAACCTACAATTTCTTTTGGAGATGGAGAAGATTATACATCTATCACTGCTGAGTATATTATGCAAAAAGCAAAAAGTGATTCTGAGTTTCTTGTGATTACTCCTGCTATGCCGGGCAGTGCAGGCTTAAATCAGGAGCAGCGAAAGGAGCTTGGATTGCAGTATGTGGATGTAGGGATTGCGGAGGAACAGGCGGTTGCCATGGCATCTGGTGCTGCAAAAAACGGTGCGAAACCGCTTGTGGTTACTAACACAACCTTTATTCAAAGAGCGTATGACCAGATTTCCCATGATGTATGTATTAACAATAGTTCTGTTACGATTCTCTTAAACTACAATTCTTTTGACAGTTTGACAGATGTTACGCATCTTGGAATTTTTGGACTGGCGGCTTACACGAATGTTCCGAATCTGGTAGTGCTTGCACCTACCTCAAAAGATGAATACCTTGCTATGCTAGATTGGGCAGTTGATCAGAAGGAACATCCGGTTATGATTCTCATCCCCGGAAATCAGGTGACCTATCGTGAAGCAGATAAGGATTTTAACAGACTGAATCATTTTAAAGTGGAAGAAGCTGGTGAAAAGGTTGCAATTCTGGCACTTGGTGATTTTTATCAGCGTGGTGAACAGCTCAGTGCAAAAATAAAAACAGAACTTGGCTTTACGCCGACATTGATCAATCCTCGTTTTGCTTCTGGTATTGACAAAGAATTACTGGAAAGTCTTTCCGAAAGACATCAGATGGTAATAACCATGGAAGACGGTATTTTAAGCGGCGGTTTTGGCGAGAAAATAGCTTCCTTCTATGGTAGTTCTGATATGAAAGTGAAAAATTACGGACTTGATAAGAAATTTTATGACCGATATGACCCAAATGAATTACTGAAAGAGGTTGGTATGACACCGGTTCAGATTATTGCGGATATTTGCAATCAGATAAAATAGAAATTGGGAGGCTGGAAGTAGTGACACCAGAATTGTAATTCCGGGTTCAAGCAATCCTGATCACATCATGGAGAACACGCAGTTGTATAATTTTGAATTAACTGACGAAGAGATGGAGCAGATTGAGGCTTTGGAAAAAAATGAGAAGCATGACTGGTACTAAAATTGAAGAATAAAAAGATAAGGTGATGGAAATGAAGATATTAGTATTAAATGGAAGTCCACATCCACAGGGAAGTACAAAAGATATGGTTAATGCATTTAAGAAAGGTGCTGAGAGTGCAGGACATACCGTTGATGTGGTGGATGTATGCAAAAAGAAGATAGGTGGGTGTTTGGCATGTGAATACTGTCATAGCAAAGGACACGGTGAGTGTATTCAGAAGGATGATATGCAGGAAGTATATAATCTTTTGAAAGAAGCAGAAATGCTTGTTATTGCATCGCCCATTTATTATCACGGCATATCCGGTCAGCTAAAATGTGTAATCGACAGATTTTATTCTGCGGCATATCCGAGAAGACCGAAGAATTTGAAAAAAGTTGCCATGATACTTAGCTCCGGAGATGCTAATATGTATGAGGGTGCTCTTTTCTCGTTCAAAGGAGACTTTCTGGATTATCTTGGACTTGAAAACATGGGTGTGTTTACAGCACATGGGTCTGAAAACAAGAGCGAGAAAAAGAGAGAAGAACTAAGGGAGTTCGGGGCATCGCTACGTTAGATAAATTCTTGTTTGAAAAATAGAGAAATTGTAAAATTGAAGAAAAAAGAAATGCACAGTTCTTAGCTTATCAGGAACTGTGCATTTTTGTAAATAAATACTTTTAATTAGCCGATTACGGCGTCCTCTGCTGTAAAATGTTCCAGAGAATTTTCTTTTACCTGAATGCAGATATAAGTAATTCCGGAAATATCGGATGCAAAAAACTGACGCTTTGCAGCAGGTGCGATCTTTAGCCAGTCTCCAGTTGAAAGGCTGATTTCTTCTCCATCAATTATGGCTTTACCGTTACCTGAAAGAATTCCATAGATTTCTTCATTTTCTTTATGAGAATGAACAAATGGGACATTTGCTCCTGCAGGCAGTTCGTTTAAACTGATTTCTGCACCTGTTAAAGACAACTTTTCATGCAGCTCAATTCGGTTTTCCTTTCCAATAGTTGTTTTTGTGTAATTTGTCATAATAATACCTCCATAGTTGATTTGTAGTTTCTGGTTGCTTGGTATTAGTATAGTGTGAGACACATACAAAAACAAGTACGCACCTTTTTGTAACTGTGCACTCAAAATTGAATGTGTTACAATAGACTCGGAGGTGAGAATTATGCGAGCAAAAGAAGAATTACCGGAATGCCCAGTTGCAACAGCGGTATCTCTCATCGGAGGAAAATGGAAACTGCTGATTTTGCGTAACTTGAAAGAGCGCTCATGGAGATTCAATGAGCTACAACGAAGTATAGAGGGTATTTCACAAAAGGTTTTGACAGATAGTTTAAGACAAATGATGAGTGATGGACTGGCATATCGCCACGATTACCATGAGCAGCCACCGAGAGTTGAATACGGATTAACGGAACTCGGAACAAAAATGCTTCCAATTGTTAATTCACTTGCTGACTTTGGTAACTACTATAAATCACTTATTGAACAGAATTAAGTACGTTAGTATTTGAAAATCTTGAACAATCGGAATTTAACGAGGAGGTAATGATTATGAGTAGAAATATAAAAGGTGGTTTTTTAACATTAAGTAGTGTTGTTGGTATTGCAGGAATGATAATAGCGGCAATGCAAAATCCAGCAACTGCATGGGTGACGCCACCTGGAAGAATGATTGTAAGTATTTTAGAAAATGGATTATTGATTCCTACGGTTTTATTCCTTGTTCTTTTTATCTATGGATTGTATATTCTCCTAACGGAGAAAAACGATTGAGCAATACCGGTTTGTCGAATTAAGAAAACCGGTATTTGTGGAGGAGGAATTCTGTAATGAGATTTTTTGAAAATACCCGTAAGCCACAAGGCTTCGGCGGAAAATTGATGACGAAGATGATGAACAGCGGTCACGCCAAATTATCGCAATGGGGATTCTCAAATATCTCCGCGAAGTCTGATGCTGAAGTTCTTGACGTCGGCTGTGGCGGCGGAGCAAATATTGCGGTCTGGCTTGATAGATGTAGAAATGGCCACGTGACAGGAATGGATTATTCTGAGGTTAGTGTGGCGGAATCTCAAAAATTGAACGCCCTCGCCATTAAACAAGGGAAATGTAATGTAGTTCAAGGAGATGTATCTGCTATACCCTTTTCTGATGCGACTTTTGATTATGTTTCTGCCTTCGAAACAGTTTACTTTTGGCCAGGATTAGTAAAATGCTTTTCCGAGGTCAACCGTGTGCTGAAAAGCGAAGGTATATTCCTGATTTGTAACGAGAGTGACGGAACGAATGCCGCAGATGAAAAATGGACAAAGATGATCAATGGTATGAAGATTTACACATCTAAACAACTTGTTGCCGCTTTGAAAGAAGCGGGTTTTACAGAGATCAAAACGTATTCAAATGCAAAAAATCATTGGATAAGTATTGTTGCAACGAAATAGCCAAATTCAAGTTTGTTGAATTAAAAATGAAATAAAGTTCCAGTAATCATAGAGTGTATGGATTCAATTCCATATGCTCTTTTTCTTTACCTAATTTCAGGAAAAATGCAAAAATCTAATGTTACGAGTTTCTTACGAGTGGCATTAAAAAAACATGCAAGAAAACTCGTAAGAAAAAAAGTAAAAAAATTTGCTTTTGACCACTGTAAAACATGCTCTGAGCGTTTCGTTATATGAAGGAATAATTTTTCTTTCATATTTCAAAGAAAAGAGGATAAAGAAATGTCAGAAAAAAGATGTTATACAGTTCAAGAGTTACAGGAAATCTTAGGAGTCAGTAGACCTACTATTTATAACCTTTTGAAGAAAAAGAAATTCCGGTGGATCCAGTTGGATGGCGGAAAGTATCGCATGCTTTGAAACAGAGTAAGGTGTATCTGGAATGGTACGAGAAAAAAAAGATTCCTATGAACCAATTTTTATCAGAGGAACAGCTGTTGGGGTAGTGCTTTGTATACTGGCAGTGATTCCGACAATTATTGCCGAATCTATGGAAGCGTCCGACTATTACTGTGGTCTTTCCGTTGGATTACTGCTATTCATACTTGCAATAGGAGTGAATCTGTTGGTTCGTGTTGGGATGGTAAAAAGCAGTTACGATACCCTTCTTCAGGAAGGCGAATATACAAAAGAAGAAAAACTGTTTAAGAAAAAGACTGACACGTTTTCTGGTGTATATTGGTGCTTGACTACAGCGATTTACCTTGCATGGAGCTTTTGGACGATGAGCTGGGATATTACATGGATTGTATGGCCGGTTGCTGGTGTTTTGTTTGCAGCATTGCTTGGTGTGGTGAAAATGGTGTTAAAGAATGGCAGTGAAACTCAGCACTATATTTAAGATGAAGTTAAGTTTTTTTCGCATATTATACGCATCCAGAAATTCAAGTTTACAGAACTGAATCAAAAGAGCTCGAAGGAGCTCTTTTTCCTTTTTTATAATAGTATCATTATGGTATAATAGAGACATTAAAATCGGAATTTATAAAGGAGCATTCCTGTAATTCATCAAAAGCGCCAATTGAATAAAAAAGAACCTCAAGGTATGATTGAGTTGCATCTTGGCGGATGTAAACAAAACAATCAAGCACTGGAGGTTCCAAATGAATTATACACAGAATGAAAAGATTGAGCAAGTAACAGATTCAACAATGGTTGTCGGAGTTGATATCGGAAGCCAGATACATTATGCAAGAGCTTTTGATAACAGAGGACGCGAACTTACAAAACGTATTTTTTCTTTTCATAACGATCTGGAAGGGTTCAATTCTTTCAACCTTTGGGCAGAGACACTTAAGACTGAGAATAAAAAGACTGCAGTTCTGATCGGCTGCGAGCCAACAGGTCATTACTGGTTTGCGTTTGCGAAGTATGTAAATGATCATCAGAAAAGATTAGTAATGGTCAATCCATTCTCGGTTAAGAAGATCAAGGAACTTGATGATAACAGTCCAAAGAAAACAGATTCAAAAGATCCAAAAACAATCGCAAAACTAGTTGTGGATGGGAGATATTCAATCCCTTACATGCCAGAAGGCATTTATGCCGAAATAAGAGACCTGGTATACAGCCGTGACAGGATCATGAAGCAGCACAACATATCTGCAAACAGGATCCAGAGATGGCTTGCAATACATTTCCCGGAATATCTGGGATTATACACACGATTTGATGCAATAAGCGGCCTGGCAGTGCTTGAAAAAGCACCATTGCCAAAAGATGTGATCGCGCTTGGAGTAAATGGGATCCGAAAGATCTGGCATGATAAAAAGATGCGAGGCAGAGGAGTTACTGAAGATAGGGCAAAGACCCTGGTTGAAGCTGCGCACAACAGTGTTGGACTTGACGGAGGGATTGGAACAAAAAGTGAATTATATATGCTGCTTGAAGAGCATCGCTTATGGACTTCGCAGTTAGAAGCCGTCAATAAAGTACTTGAGGAAATGATCCTAAAAGTACCACATGTGGAGAAGTTACTCGCCATTAAAGGAGTAGGAAGCATCACAATAGCAGGATTCATAGCTGAGGTAGGTGATATCAGACGCTTTGATTCACCGAAACAGATCCAGAAGTATGCAGGATTGGAACTGGTAGAAAACAGTTCAGGAAAGCATAAAGGAAGGACGAGGATCAGTAAACGCGGGAGAAGGAAACTCAGAAAGATCCTGTACCAGGTAATGGTACCGCTGCTTGCAAGAAACAAGGAGTTCCGTGGAATCTATGATTACTATGTAACCCGTGTAAAGAATCCGCTGAAACGAAGGCAGGCAATGGTTGCCGTCAGCTGTAAGTTGGTCCGAGTGTTTTATGCGGTATTAACAAAAGGTGTGGAGTATGACAGATTTAAAATGATGTCAGATATCCACCGAAAAAGCGACATAATAGCTGCCTGAGCAAAAAGTACTGTAAACAGGAAAGCGTCCGCCATCAATGGTGCTGTGAAACAGGAATGCAAAATATATAAGACAAAGTAGAGCCAGTAGCTGCATTGACATTTTCTATAGGGCAACGACCCTGCTAAAGGAGCATGAGCAGCACCCAACTATGGATAAGCAGAACGAAGGAATTTAGGACCCGTCAGAGGATGGTGATCCTGGTAGACATGAGAGGTTAGTTACTGTAGGTGGATTTGGGAAACAGGAAGGCCTTCATAAGAAGAAACAAAGACGTTTTATTTCTTGTACCTAAAATCATCAGAAATGGACTCCATGAAGTCACTTCATATCCAGAAAACTCTATTTTGGAGATATATGTAACTTATTAACTGTTCAGCAAAGTCAGTAAAATCAAGGATTTTTATTGAACATGCACTAAAAAGAATAGAGAGAATATTGATGAAACTATTTTTATGTTCGCACTTTTCAAGTGTGGGAAGTCTGATAAAGGAAGAAATTGAAAATAAGAAAGTCGCATTTATTCCAACAGCTTCACTGCGTGAAGGCTACACCGGTTATGTCGGCTCGGCTCGAAAATTATTCAAAAAGTTGGGAGCAATCGTAACTGAAATTGATATTTCAACGGAGGCTTATTCAACGATACAGTCTGTTTTTGAAGAAGCAGATGTGATATATTTTACCGGCGGAAATTCTTTCTTTCTTATGGACCAGCTCCGTAAAACGGGAACTGATGGGCTACTGAAAAAGGAATTGGCAAATGGAAAATTGATGATCGGCGAGTCGGCAGGCGCAATTATATGCGCTCCAAGCATCCAATATATCGAGCAAATGGATGAAAAGCCAGAGGACTACTCACAAGAAGATGATGCAGGGCTTGATTTGATTGATTTCTATGTTCTTCCGCATTATCTTACAGCACCATTTAAGAAAGTTACCGAGAAAATAATGACTGAGTTTTCGGATTTGAATCTATGCCCAATTAACAACCGTCAGGGAATTGTAATTGATGGTGAAGGTTCAAAGGTTATTTGCAAAGACTAATTTGAAAATTCAAGTTTGTAGGGCAAATAAGCTGTTTATTTGACTAGAAAAAAGAATTACAATTAATAACGCCGGTGCGGGATTTTGGTATCCAGTGCCGGCATTATTGATTCTACAGGGGCTTGGGGGTGTAGCCACCAAATATATTATTCATTTTCGTTTTCAGAAAGTTTGTTAAGGATCCATTCCTGATTGATAACAATATCCTCATCAGCGCGGAGATCTTTTAAATCATTGTAATGTGAAGAAGCAAGTTCATATGTATTGTCGATATTAATTGCACCAGTGGCCTCACCCAGGATGAAGATAGCTGTATCTGCCACGATGCTCAACCACAGAAATTTGAAATTGTTCCAGAAGTTTGGATTGGAATTCATCAAAACTATTGGATGTGGCAGCGCATTCATCAATCGCATTTCGCAAATATTCTTTCTGTGTTAGGAATACAGTGGATGTTGGTTTGAGACCAGCTTCGATAATTTTCTGATTGATCTCATCCAGTTTTTGCTGGCCGTATTTCTGTGCCATATACTCTTTCTGAGTGATTTTTCTTTCAGCCGGAGCAAGAGGATCTATGATTGATTTGCTTCTCAAGCAGAAGTTTTCTTAGATATTCAGAAGTGAGATTGAAAAACAAGCAGCTCCTTGATCCAGCAAATTGAGTTCGACATCTGTCAGTTGTACTGTAACAAAACGTCTGTTATTGAGAGGGTATGGGAGATCCCCATCAAGATAAAACCCATAGGTTGACGGGAGGCCAAATGGCAATACCGTTAAACCTGGGTGGGTCTTGCTCTTATTTGTACCCTCTATATAACGAAACGCTCAGAGGCTGTTTTACAGTGGGGGAAAAGAAAAAATATCAAAAAATTGATGATTAATGGTGAGCTTGTGATAGAATGAAAAAAAGAGAAAAGCATAGAGGATGTAGTTGTGGAGAATATTTGTTATGATTAGAAAGATGCTGAACGGAGATATCGATAGAGTTGCTGACATATGGTTAAAGACAAATCTGAAAGCACATTGTTTTATTTCCGATCAATACTGGAAAAGTAATTATGAATTAGTGAAAGAAATGATGTCACAATCCGAAGTCTATGTGTATGAAGATGATAAAGTGATTCAAGGATTTGTAGGACTAAATGATGAATATATCGAAGGTATTTTTGTTTCTGATGAAATGCAGTCGTGCGGCATAGGTAAGCTTTTATTGGATTATATTAAGGATAAAAAAGTTAGATTACAATTAAATGTATACCAGAAGAATGCCAGAGCAATTTCTTTTTACCAAAGAGAAGGGTTCATTATTCAATGTGAAGGTTTTGATGAAACCACTGATGAAAAAGAGTACACCATGCTATGGAAACGGAAATCGGAATAAGAAGGAGATAGACTATTGAAAGCATACGAGAATAAAGACGAACTTAAAAACGAAATAAATAAAAGCTTTGCAAAGTATATTTCGGAATTTAATGATATTCCAGAATCCTTAAAAGACAAAAGGGTTGATGGTGTTGATCGAACTCCAGCAGAAAATCTTGCTTACCAGGTTGGCTGGACAACTCTCGTTCTTAAATGGGAAGCAGACGAAAGAAAGGGGATTGATGTCAAAACTCCTTCAGATGATTTTAAGTGGAATCAGCTTGGTGAATTATATCAATGGTTTACAGATATATACGCTCATCTGTCGATACAAGAGTTGAAAGATATATTGAATGAGAATGTGCATTCTATTTATGCGATGATAGATTCGCTAAGTGAGGAAGAATTATTCAAACCACATATGAGAAAATGGGCTGACGAAGCAACTAAAACAGCTGTCTGGGAAGTATACAAGTTCATACATGTTAACACAGTTGCCCCATTCGGAACATTTAGAACTAAGATTAGAAAATGGAAAAAAATAGCACTATAAAGTAAAGAGTCTTTTAGCTTAGATGAGAAGAACGGGAATAATCACAACAGATTCCGAGAATCAGAAGAGATCATCTTGGATACTTGTCAAGAATTTAATTAATTTCAGGAAAAAATGCAGAAATCTAATGTTACGATGTTCTACAATCTCCGTCATAATAAAAATATCTCCATCATTTCAAAAGAGAATGACGGAGATATTTCGCCCTGCTTATTCTTGTAGTAACCAATCGGCTATATCGTGAATTTCGATTTCTTCATAGCTATATAGGGGATGTTTGGTTCTGCGGGCATTGCTTAATTTACTGACGAAGACGATGAAGCAATGAAAAACACGATTAAAATGCGGGATAAACACTGCTTCTAAAGAATATAATATGATTGTGGAATAGAAATACGCAACAAGTTACAAAAATCTATTTCAATGTCCAGCTGATATATTGATTTTTGAAGTCCATCCGGATATGCTAGAATAGAAAAATGCAACATGTTGCAAAAATCTTTTATAGTGAGGCTTTAAGATGGAGATTCACAGAGATTTTTATTTGGATAAATTGATAAAAAGAAAGAATAATGGATTGATTAAGGTAATTACTGGTATTCGTCGATGTGGAAAATCCGTATCCCATTTCCTTATTATTCAATCAATCATTAATTGTAAAAATTAAGAAGCATTTCAATCAGTTCACCATGTCACTTTTATTTTGTGTTATAATGTGTTATCAGATTTTTTACCCTTGTATTTTCCCTTATCAGAGTTCGTAAACACTGGCGGGACGATATAACACAAGGGAAACAATAAGGGAAAGCTCACCTGCGACAAATCCGGTGTTTTCAAGGGTTTACAGAGAATTTAATAACAAAATATAACAGTTATTAAATCTCTTAAAACAGGTGAAATCTCAATCGGAAGTCGTGGAGGTGATTTTATTATGATTTTGTGCTTTTCAGGAACCGGCAACAGCCGTTATATAGCGAAAAAAATTGCAGTTGAATTGCAGGACGAGATTGTAGATGTGAATGCGAAAATCAAGGCAGTAGATTATTCGCCAATAAAAACAGGTGAGAATGTAGTCGTTGTAACTCCGACTTATGCGTGGCGTATTCCCCGAATTGTGTCGGATTGGCTTTCCAAAACGAAATTGCTTTCCGCAAAACGTATTTGGTTTGTTATGAACTGCGGCAGTGAAATTGGCAATGCGTCAAAATATAATCGTAGTCTTGCTGAGCAAAAGCACTTATGTTATATGGGTACATCTCAAATTCTTATGCCGGAAAACTATATTGCCATGTTCGATGCACCCCAGGCAGAGGAAGCAAGAAAAATTGTAAAAAATGCTGAGCCTACTATTGAGGATACCATTGCCTGTATTAAGACAGAGCAACCTTTCCCTGTACCACGAAACAATCTCTACGACCGTTTTATGAGTGGTCCGGTAAATCCGATTTTTTATCAGTTCTTCGTGAAAGCTACTGCATTTCAGACAGATGATACTTGTATCGGATGCGGTCAATGTGTTAAAAACTGTCCAAAGAATAACATTGCACTTGAAAACGGAAAGCCGATATGGGGGAATCAATGTACTCACTGTATGGCATGTATTTGTTATTGCCCCACAGAAGCAATAGAGTATGGCAAAAAGAGCATAGGAAAACCGCGTTATCATTTTGAGCAGTTAAAGATGAAATGATTTGTAAAGTGTCGATAACGTGGAATTTAACTGAGAAAACCCCAGTTTGCATTGATGATAAGCAGTTCATCTGAATCCTGTTCAATATATGAATATGAGCAGGATTTTTCTATTTACAACAATATTTTTTAGGGGATGTTTGGTTCTGGCAATAATCATTTTCGGATAAGCATCTCGAATCTGAAGCAGTGGAGAACATTCTCTCTCAAATGTTTCCTGCCCGGAAATGTTGTTGCTGACCTGAAGATAAAACTTCTCGCTACCTCTCTGAGCCACAAAGTCGATTTTCTTTTGATAGAGCTTGCCGACATAAACATCGTATCCACGGCGAAGAAGCTCGATGCAAACGATGTTTTCATATACTCTGCCATAATCCATATTTCTGCTTCCCAGTATTGAATATCGAATACCGCTGTCACACAAATAGAACTTTTCAGAGCTTTCAAGGTATTTCTTTTTTCATTTTTCGAAACCGCTTCGTTGTACTTAGTATACCGTCTGCTAAAAGTATATGAAAGATGTCGCTTTCAAAAACACAAATTTTTTTATTTTTTGAAAGTGGAAACTATGTAAAGGCAACCCGATTCTTTACTGAATTTCAAGTAAAATGCAGAAATTTCAAAAAGATTGCTTTTGACCACTGTAAAACATGCTCTGAGCGTTTCGTTATATGAAGGGATAATTTTTCTTTCATATTTCAAAGAAAAGAGGATAAAGAAATGTCAGAGAAAAGATGTTATACAGTTCAGGAGTTACAGGAAATCTTAGGAGTCAGCAGACCTACTATTTATAACCTTTTGAAGAAAAAGGAATTCCGGTGTATCAATTCTGAATGGAAATCAAATCAAGACACACAGTCATTTAATGAAAATATCGAGAAGGAATACCAGAAACTTTTGGAAACACTGTCTCCGGAACAAGAGAAAGTGCCTACGGAGTACTGTGATGAAATATTTGCCAGCGGAGCAGAAACAGAAGAGTTTTTCTATCGCCTGGGTATAAAGGATGGACTGAGATTAAAAAGTACGGTAAAATCTGTATTAGAAATGATGTCGTGAAATTGGAATTGTAGAAGAAATAGATGATTCAGTTGTCGTAAATTTGCGACAACTGAATAAGACGGTAAAACGAAGTATGCTTTAGAATTATTAGTTCTGGTAAATCCGTTGGTTGTGCGGATTTATGCACTGCTATTTGATGTAAACTGGTAACATCAGAATTAGATAAATCAGAAAAAAGAGATAAAAGAGATAAAAGAGATAAAAGAGAAGAGATATGTGGCTGCCGGATTTTTTTATTCAAAGACTTTTAAAATCATAGCGACAGTAATCATTAGTGTTGAACTGATAATCATAATTACATTGAAGGTAGTGGATCTTTACTGTGACGAACCGGGACGTAACAGTACGAGCAACAGCTATTCCAGTAAATCCCAAAGAAGTTATTCTTCCGGCAAGAAGAGTAAATACATACAGTAATTCTTATTCATCCAGAAGAAACGATTCTTATGATGTTTATAATTATGATGACCCGGATGATTTCGCTGATGACTGGGCAGAGGAATTTGGTGGAGGAAATTATGATGGCGGATATGATGATGCGTATGATTATTGGGAGGAGAACTACGGGAAATAATAATGCAAGGAAATTGTGGAGGTAAATTTGTTGAAAGAAAGTACATATCAAACTCCTTGTGGAACGATTCATTATTGGTCAAGTATTCTGAGGTTGGATACAACGACGCTTGTATTTCTTCCGGGGCTGACTGCTGACCATAGACTGTTTGATAAACAGGTTGAGCACTTCGTGAAAAAATATAATATTATTGTATGGGATGCACCGGCTCATGCCTCCTCTTGGCCGTTCCGGTTTGAATTTGATCTGTTTGATAAGGCAAAATGGCTGAATGGGATCCTTGAAAAAGAAGAAATCAGAAAACCGATTATGATCGGCCAATCAATGGGAGGATATGTGGGACAGGCTTATGCACAATTGTATCCCGACCGGCTGGCAGGCTTTATCTCCATTGATTCGGCACCGTTGCAGAGAAACTATGTGACATCAGTGGAAATCTGGCTTCTGAAAAGAATGGAACCAATATATACACATTACCCATGGAAGTTGCTTTTGAAATCCGGAACTGAGGGAGTTGCAACTTCTAATTATGGCAGAAACCTGATGAAGGAAATGATGTTGGTCTATGATGGTGATCAGCATCGTTATGCACAAATTGCAGGGCATGGATTTCGTATTCTGGCAGAGGCGATGGAAAAGGAGCTGCCATATGAAATTAAATGCCCTTCCCTGTTGATATGTGGTACAAAGGATCATGCCGGTTCATGTATTCGGTATAACAGAGCATGGCATCGAAAAACGAAAATTCCTTTAAAGTGGATTGAAGGGGCCGGTCATAATTCTAATACAGATAAACCGGAGATGATAAATAGTTTACTAGAAGAATTCCTCTCGAAGGTTTTATGAGAGGCAACTTAAAGTTATTTGAATTAAAAAGCGAATAGAGAGAAAAAGTAATGAAAAATATATTGATTATTTCAAGCTCACTTGGTGATCTGAATGGTTTTGTAGAGCATCTGGAAGAATACAGGATTGCAGGAAAAATATATGCAGCAAACGTGATGGATGCTGGATTGGTCAAGAATCAAAGTGTTTTCCAAAAAGCCTACGATATGGGATATTCTATTTAAGCCGTTGAAAATCGAGAAAGCCATACACAACCTGATGGAAAAATCCACGTAGCCAATATCGAAGGAGTGTAAAGAACTTATTATGTCTGTTGGAAAGAGAGGTGAAAAGTTATGAAGTTATTATTTAAACAAAGGCTGTTTTCATGGTTTGACAGCTATGATATCTATGATGAAGCAGGCAACACTGTTTATGTAGTAAAAGGCCAGTTGTCCTGGGGACATAAGCTTGTAATTTATGATGCCCATGGAAATGAAGTAGGAATGGTTGTTCAGAAAGTTCTTACCTTCCTTCCTAAATTCGAGATTTATAAAAACGGCAGTTATATAGGATGCCTGAGCAAAGAATTCTCATTCCTGACGCCACATTATAATATTGATTACAATGGATGGCATATTGATGGAACCATTATGGAATGGGACTATAGCATTCTTGATCGAAGTGGATATTTAATTGCACGGGTCAATAAAGAACTGTTTCATATGACTGATACATATGTCATTGATGCACAGAATCCAGGAAATGCGTTGGATGCGTTGATGTTTGTACTAGCAATCGATGCAGAAAAATGTTCCAGGAATTAAATAATTGATCTTGTTACTGTAATTATTCGGAGGATGAAGCGTGGGAATATTCAAAAAGAAAATAGTGAAAAAAACATATGACCGAGAACATATGAAACCAGTAATTCGTGCAAGCATTTGTACCGGAGAAGAAGTAGCAGGGTTCAAAGACATACGAACCGGAAAAATCGAAGAAATCATGCTGATCAGATCACCGGAAGACTTAGAAAAATTCAAAGCGATATATGAGATAGCAGAGGAAATTGCAAAAGAATATTAGACATTGGACAAGGAAGAGATGTTGTCATGAGAACTATAGGTAATATCCTTTGGTTTATATTTGGAGGATTACTGGGCGGACTGGCATGGATTTTTGCAGGATGCATGCGGTCAATGTGTCAAAAACTGTCCGATGAATAACATTGTATTTGAAAACGGAAAGCCGATATGGGGGAATCAATGTACTCACTGTATGGCATATAACGCCGATACAGGATTTTTATAATCCTATACCGGCGTTTGTTGGTTACGAGAGAATGTGTTTTACGCTTACTTTCCAAATGTATTGCTGGATTTAGCTGCAGCTTTAGCTGCCATGGTGTTGGTGGACTCAAACAAGGAAGTTGTCGGCGCGACCGGACACATCAGTACTCGTCCTGTTCCACGATAAACATTTACCAGGCCCTCTCCGCTAACTGCAGATCCTACAAGTGTTTTTGTAGATCTTTCTACGGTGAATTCAAGATTTGATGACCAGCATACAGCAAGATTTCCATCAATTTTCAGTTCATCATTTTCCAATATGACTTCAATCAATTCATCTTCGGGAACATTAGATTCCAGTGCAGCTACACCATTTCCCTGCAAACTCAGATTAAACAGACCTTCGCCACCTAGCACGGCTGATGAAAGGTTCTTTCTGGCTACAACTTTACTTTTTACATTTGCATCACAAGCCAGGAACATGCCATCTTCAATTGTCATTCCGGCTGATCCCCACTTGCCAACATCTGCAAGAATAATGTATTTATATGTTGGTTCCAGTACCAGACAGCCTTCGCCAACATATTCCGGTTTAACCGCGGTTTCTTTGGTGACCGCACCCTTGAGTGCCTTTCCAAGGAAATCTCCGATACCTTTTACCCCAGATGTGGCTTGTACATTACCACCCATCCACTGCATGGCACCGGCCTGGATAATAGCAGAATGGTCTTTATCAATATCAATAACAACCTGTCTTCTTCTGACATTCATTTTACTCATGAAATACTCATTCATTGCATTCATAGGTGAAACGCTGGCATCCTGTACATATTCAAGTACATGGAAGTTCCCGATACTTTTCGCATATTTTCTGTTTTCATTTTGTAAGTTTTCAATTCGCATAGCATAATCTCCCTTTTAATAATAATCTATGATGTTGCTCGGATATGCTTATTATAAAAGAGTCAGCATAGATAGAAAACAATTCGTGCAGAGAAATATAAAGACAGAATTCTCAAAATTCGAGAAATATAAAGATGCAATTCCTCATGATGGATGTGTATTATGAAAAATAAATTTGTTATAGTGACAATATCAACAAAAAAACAGAATATAAATGGGGTGATCAGATGGAAGCGGCACAGAGAATTCGATTAATCCGGATAATAGAAAAGATGGAGAAAAATCCGGCATTTAGTAATAAGATTGGTATAAAGAACACATCTGAATATTTATCAGAAAAAGAACAGAAAAAATGAAAGACACATATCAAAATGAGTTTCAGAAGGAGTAATAAAATGTTATCGTTATTATTTACAATTTGTATGATTTGGTTTGTTGGAAAATTTTTTATATTTGGATTAAAAGCATCCTGGGGAATTATGAAACTACTTTGCACAGTTATTTTCTTCCCGGTGATATTGATTGGCATGGTTGTAGGTGGACTGATGTACATTGCATTTCCATTATTGATCATCGGTGGCATTATAGCATTGGTGACATCACGTTCATAATGGATCAGGAGGAGAAAACAGAAAGTATCATCAATCAATTACAGCGTATGTAAAGAAAAAGGCAATGAATCAGAAATGGTTCATTGCCTTTCGTCACGTAATGGCTTATTTTAATTTTTCTTTTTCGGCGTTTAAGAGTTCAAGATTAAGCCCCTGTTCTCCGGCTGTCTTATCTACCCAAAGATTCAAAGAGTCTATGGCTAAAGAAATTTCATCAAGTTTTTTACTGATATAAGCAAAATCTTTCATTTCATCATCGCTGATCTTACCGTCACGGGCAATCTGGATCAGACGACCGGTAAGAGGATTGATTTCATTTAGACTGGCAATTGTCTCCAAAATGATATTTGACAGATCGGTCACTTCAACTTCTGGAACATAACGATGACCGATTTCACATTTGTGAGAACAATAATAATTGCAAAGATCTGGTCTTTTATAGGCATCTGCCATCTGGAGGATATCATAAGGTGTAGGTTCTTGTGTTTCATATTCAAATTTTTCAATTTTTGAATCAGAGACAGCATCCATTTTTTCACTGGCCTCTGCTCTTGTAAGGCCTGCCGCTTCTCGGCAAAGCTGGTAAATTGTCTTGTTTTCCCTGGTGGATTGTTTACCCATGAGAATTTCCTCCCCGTATATCGCCAAACATGAGGATTATCAATATTTAAGTCCTCATGCAGGACGTGTATTTCTCGTATAGAGTTTATTATACTTGAATTATCAGTTAACAACAAGCTCAATAATGAATATGAAGTCAAAAATCAATAGTATTTGTAAGGCGTCAGTGGAGTTATTTCCGCTGGCGTTTTTATTTTTTAAATCTTTTTTCATTTCTCCCTAAACTTTCCCAAACTTTTTTGTATTTAGAAGTTGAGAAGGCTACAGATCAAAAATTTGAATCAAAAAGCCGGATTAGCACTTTGAAAATTAAATGAGCTTGCCAGTCCGCCGGAGTCCTGCCAGATAGGATTCCGGATAAGTTCAAGGACAATCGGTCCGAGGATGAACAGAAACAGAGGTTTGCATTGAAACATTGCTGCGGCAATGGCTTTCTTGGCAAAGCAGCGAATTGATAATGATACTCCCGAATGATGTCGGCCAGGAGGAGTGAGGATCCTGGAGACCATACGCGGTATGGTTGAGGCTGCCTGCGATGGCGCTAACGGACTGGGTGTTCCCTGAGATGGGATACACGCGTGAACAAGACAAACGAGCACTGAATGAAAAAGATTGCCCCGGTGTATTTCGGGGTAACTGACAATAGAAGTCGTGTGGCAGAGGGAAACTTCTGCCATACCCTTGTGTTGCCAGTGAAAAGAAGTGGCAAACAGAAAGGAGATTAAACAGATGAAACCATATCTAAAAGCAGAAGAAATAACTAGAGAGATTAAAGAAAAGTTACCGGTGATTGATGAGGAGACTTTCAGAGAACATTATTGTTCAGAGTGTCTGTATTATGCAGAAAGGATTGATAAGAAGCCGCGTTGTATGCAGCGCCAGTGTTCCTGGGATCAGGAAGAGGAACATTTCGCGCCGGTATTAAGAAGGATGATTCCGATTCTTGATGAGGAATGCATGCAGGCAGAGGAGAGGTATATTGATGCCAAACGCAGAAGAGACGCCGTTCAAGAGATGTTCGCAGAGGAGATTCGCATGGAACGCAGAAAAAAGATCCATGTTACAAATGTGCGTATAATTGTCATGCTCTATGCATCGGATTTTGCTATCAGCAGATGACAGCTCATCCTGTTGATCCGAATGAAAAAATCTAGGGAGAAGAAATTTTGTTTGGTAGGAAAGATTCACTATAGGAATTGTATTTATGTTATACTTGAGTCGATATTGAGAGAGAGGATTTGCTTGATGCTGTAAAATTAATCTTGAGTCGATGAGAAAGATTTCCGATCAAGATAAATAAGAATAAAAATGGAATATAGGAGAAAATAAATGGTAAAACAAATTGTAAGAGACGTTTTCTTCTTAGGCCAGCCATCTGAACCAGCCACGAAAGCAGATATCCAGGTTGGAAAAGACCTGCAGGATACGCTGCAGGCGAACAGAGAACGTTGCGTGGGTATGGCGGCGAACATGATTGGTGTAAAGAAGAATATCATCATTGTAAATATGGGATTCATAGATGTTGTGATGTTCAATCCGGTGATCGTTTCAAAACGTGACATGTATGAGACAGAAGAAGGCTGTCTGTCCCTGGACGGTGTCCGCAAGACGACCAGATACCAGGAAATTGAAGTGGAGTATTATGACTTTAACTGGAAAAAACAGAGACAGAAGCTGTCCGGATGGACGGCACAGATCTGTCAGCATGAAATTGATCATTTGTCCGGGAAGATCATATAACCGAATGCGAATTGCGAGGTGGCCAGCATGTTAAAGAATATACTGATCGTAGTAGATGATATAGAAAAATCCATAGAGTTTTATAGGGATTTATTTGGTCTGCAAGTGATTCTTCAGAATGAAGGGAATGTAATTTTATCGGAGGGCCTTGTTTTGCAGGACGTTGGTTTATGGGGAAAGACGTTGGATGAGATTTCTACACCATTCAATAACAGGATGGAACTGTATTTTGAGGAATTTGATATAGATGGATTGCTTGCAAAATATGAATCCGGTAAGTATTTCGTTCGATATGCCACTGAACTAGCAGAAATTGCAGGTGGCCAGAAACTTGTAAGGTTGTATGATCCGAGTGGTAATCTCATCGAGGTTCGTACGCCATTTATGTGTAATTGAGGGAGAAGATATGCAGATTTTTGTTGATGCAGATGCCTGTCCGGTAGTCGGTATCGTTGAAAAAGTTGCGAAAGAGCACGATCTTCCGGTAACGTTGTTGTGTGATACCAATCATGTGTTAGCTTCTGATTATAGTAAAGTGATCGTAGTTGGAGCCGGAGCAGATGCAGTGGATTATAAACTGATCAGCATTTGCCGTAAAGGAGATATTGTCGTATCACAGGATTATGGAGTGGCTGCAATGGCTCTTGGAAAAGGTGCGTATGCGATTCATCAATCCGGGAAATGGTATACCAATGAAAATATTGACCAGATGCTTATGGAACGCCACTTGAACAAGAAAGCGCGAAGGGCATCCGGAAAGAATCACTTAAAAGGACCAAGAAAACGAACAGCAGAGGATGATGAGCATTTCAGAGCGTCTTTTGAGAAAATGATACATATGGTGATGGACAAGGAGAAATAATTTGAATATACAGATTTTTGGAACAAAGAAGTGCAATGATACAAAGAAAGCAGAACGTTTTTTTAAGGAACGTGGAATCAAGTTTCAGTTTATTGATATGAAAGAAAAGGGCATGAGTAAGGGCGAATTCAATTCTGTCGCCCAGGCAAATGGTGGACTGGAAAATATGATCAACTGGGAGGGCAAGGATAAGGATCTGCTTGCGCTCATTAAGTACATTGCAGAGGAAGATAAACTTGAGAAGGTACTGGAAAACCCGCAGGTGATTAAGATACCGGTGGTTCGTAATGGAAAACAATCCACTCTTGGATATCAGCCGGATATCTGGAAGGCGTGGAAATAAGAGTGCCGGTAGATTTCTGACCTAGATAAATAAAGCAACACAGGAGAATCGGGAGGTGTAGAATGATGGAAAAGAAAAGAACCTATATCGCAATCGATCTTAAGTCATTCTATGCGTCTGTGGAATGTAAAGAACGAAATAGGGATCCTTTAACGACCAATCTTGTGGTTGCGGATAAAAGCAGAACAGAAAAAACAATCTGTCTTGCGGTATCTCCAGCTTTAAAATGTTATGGGATACCCGGAAGGGCTCGTTTATTTGAGGTTGTTCAAAAAGTAAAAGAAGCCAACAGCGCCCGCAGGTGGAAAGCGCCGAACAGAGCTTTTATCGGAGCTTCTGATGACAGCACAGAATTAGATACCAATCCGGCACTGGAGATTGATTATATTGTTGCTCCACCACGGATGGCTCTCTATCTGGAATACAGCACCAGAATTTACAGCATTTATCTGAAATATATTGCGCCGGAAGATATTTTTCCGTATTCGATCGACGAAGTATTTATGGATGTAACGGATTATCTGCATACCTATAATATGACAGCAAGAGAGCTTGCCATGACCATGATACAGGACGTGCTGAAGACAACAGGTATAACAGCAACTGCAGGAATTGGAACAAATATGTATCTGTGTAAGATTGCGATGGATATCGTGGCAAAGCACATTAAAGAAGATAAAGATGGTGTACGAATTGCGGAACTGGATGAAATGTCATACCGAAGGAAACTCTGGGGCCACAGACCACTTACTGATTTTTGGAGAGTAGGAAAAGGATACGCAAAGAAGCTGGAAGAATACGGGCTTTATACAATGGGTGATATTGCAAGATGTTCCATCGGAAAAACGAATGAATTATACAATGAAGATCTGTTATATAGGCTGTTTGGCGTTAATGCAGAGCTGTTGATCGATCATGCCTGGGGGTATGAGCCCTGTACCATGGAAATGGTTAAGGCCTATAAACCGGAAATGAACAGTGTTTGTTCCGGACAGGTACTTCATTGTCCTTATGATTTTGAAAAAGCAAAACTGGTTGTAAAAGAGATGACGGACCAGATGGTCTTGGATTTGGTGGATAAGAAGCTGGTCACAGACCAGATCGTGTTGACAGTTGGTTATGATATTGAGAATCTGAGCAACACCGACAGGAGAAAACAATATCATGGAGAGGTTACGATCGATCGTTATGGAAGAAAAATCCCGAAACACGCACATGGAACGACCAATCTGAAACGGCAGACTTCCTCAACAAAATTGATAACGGATGCAGTAATAGAACTATATGACAGGATCGTTGACAGAAACCTGCTTATCAGAAGAATCAATATCACAGCGAACAGGCTTGTGGATGAAAGTTCTGTAAAGAAAGAAGAAGTGTATGAGCAGCTGGATCTTTTTACGGATTATGAGGCGAAAAGGAAAAAGAAAGAAGAGGAAGAAGCCGCGCTGGATCGCGAAAAACGTATGCAGGAAGCCATGCTCAGTATCAAAAAGAAGTTTGGAAAAAACGCTGTACTGAAGGGGATGAATCTTCAGGAAGGCGCAACCGCTAAGGATAGAAATGAACAAATTGGCGGACATAAGGCGTAAAGGAGTTGGAAGAGGATGAAAAATAATTCTTATGACGATATCATCAATTTACCCCATCCGGTCTCTAAGAATCATCCGCAAATGCCGCTTCAGGATCGGGCAGCGCAATTTGCTCCTTTTGCAGCCCTGACTGGACATGATGCTGCGATAAAAGAGACGGCAAGATTAACCGATGAACGATTGGAACTGAGTGAGGAAGCGATTGCTCAGCTGAACGAAAAAATTAATATAATCAGAAATAATATCGGTATAGAACAGAAAGTATCAATAACTTATTTTATTCCCGATGCAAAAAAAGCCGGCGGAGCCTATGTTACGTGCTCCGGTAGTGTAAAAAAGATAGACGAATACGAGCATACCATTATCATGACAGATCAAACGGTCATTCCAATCGAGCAGATAAGTGATATTAAATGTGAAGAGTGGCAAATCTGAGAGTTGGATGGCGGAAAGTATCGCATTCCGATGTTATGTGAAAGACTGGCTGGAAAAAAGGCTGGAAAAACAGGGATACTGTTAAAAAATATCCATTATAATTATAAGCCAAAGAATATGAATAGTGCTTATCTATTGCTGTTTCGAAACTTCCCAGGGGTGGTATTATAATACTTATGAAAAAGTTCACAAAAATAACTGCTATTTGAAAACCCGCAGGTATATGCTATCTCAGTAACAGACATTGTAGTATTTTGAAGAAGAAAAACAGATTTTTCCAAACGATAGCGATTTAGATATACCATTGGGGAAGTATTCAAATATTTCTGAAAAAGGGAAGTGCATTTTGTCTTGCAGCAATTTCCTGAGGATGAAATATCTTTAAGCATAATTTTTTGGGGATAATTTTTCTGCACATATCCGATCATTGTAGTAAGAGCCAGAGTATCCTCTGTATCTTTATCATAATCTGGAAAATAGTTCATATTTTCAGCAAGGAGGAGAAAAATATGAACGGTTTTTTCCAGCGTAATAAATGGCTGTATTTCATCCACATTTTTTTTGTAAAGCATTTCAAGGTCACGAAGAATAGAATTCTGCCACAGGATAGACGGATTCAGTGGCTGATAGGGAAAATGAATATTCTGTATCAGGGGATTTAGACATTTTTCCACAAAATAAGTATTTACAGAAAGCAACTGCGGAGATAACAGAATACAGATAAAGAGACATTCTGTATGAGCATCGGAATAGCCATAATGAAAGCAGCGGCTGTTTACAAAAATTCCTTCACCTGCTTGCAAAGAAATCTTCTGACCATTCACATCATAAAACATCTGTCCCTCTAAAATCAGAATAAATTCCAGATCGTCATGCCAATGACTGACTGCACGAAAATCAGGATAGCGTGAAAGCTGTCCCTTTTTTATATATGCAGGAAAGTCTGGATTGTTATAGGCAACATTTTCAGATGCATCTGAATTTAAAACAATGCTTGGACATACTTCCATCAAAATAATCTCCTTTTCGAATGTTTGTTATATTATTATGGCTGATTATGGTATAAAAATCAATAAAATTGGTTTATTTTTATATTGTGCACAGAAAGGAAAAATTGTAGATGGGAAACGAATTCACAAATAAGATTTTGAAACTTGCTCTGCCCATTACAGCACAACAATTTATGTTAGCGCTTGTAAGTGCATGCGATGCTTTTATGTTGGGAGGATTAAATCAGAACTCTCTGTCAGCAGTTTCGCTGGCTTCGCAGATCACCTTTGTTTTTAATTTGATTTTAACAGCACTTACAATAGGGGAAAATATGTTTGTTGCACAGTATTATGGAAAAAGAGATTTTGATGGATTACGGACATCAGCAGGACTTGTATTAAGATATGTATTCATAATTTCCATTCTCTTTCTGTTTGCAACATTCTTTATTCCTGAAACGCTCATGCGACTGTTTACAAACGATACTATACTGATTGATTATGGTATTAAGTATTTGAAAGTGATTGGATTATCCTATATCTTTTCAGGAGTTCTGCAGGTTTTGCAGGGAATCTTGAAAAATTGTGGTTATGCAGGTAGATGTACCATAATAAGTGCAGTTGTTGTCTGTGTTAATATTATACTGAATGTTATTCTGATTTACGGATACATGGGCTTTCCAAGAATGGAGATTGCAGGTGCGGCACTGGCTACTGTCATTGCAAATGGACTTGGTCTGGTTATTACGATTTATATTTTGCACCTGAAAAAGGAATTTTGGATTGGAGTAAAAGACATAAAAAACAGGGAAGTCCATATAACGAGGAAATTCTGGAAACATGTTTATCCGGTACTTTTTAATGAACTTGCCTGGGGCGGTGGATTTACGATGTATTCTGTCATACTTGGACATCTTGGTTCCGATGCTATCGCAGCCAATTCTATTGCAAATATAACCAAGAATCTTTTAATCTGTGGTTGTACCGGCTTTGGATATGGTGGAAGTATTATTGTTGGAAATCTGCTTGGTAAAGGGAACTTATCTGAAGCAAAGAAAAACGGAAATATTTTATGCAAAACTTCGGTATTTTTGGGCGTGGTGACGGCTGGAGTGATTTTTCTTGCGACACCTGTAATCCTGAATTTTACGAATCTGACTGATATAGCAACAGGATATTTAAAGAATATGCTGTTTATAAGCAGCTATTATGTAATAGGAAAATCAATTAATTCTATGACAATAGGTGGTATTTTCCAGCAGGGGGAGATACAAAATTTGGATTAATATGTGATGTGGTTACCATGTGGTGCTTTGCAATTCCACTGGGATGTATCTCAGCATTTGTATTTAAATTGCCGGTAATGATGGTGTATTTTGTCTTAAATCTGGATGAACTGGTAAAGCTTCCGGCAGTATTTAAACATTATAAACAATATAAATGGTTAAAAAATTTAACAGAAATGGAGAATTAAATTATGGATATGAAAAAAAGAAGAGATATGCAGCTTGCTTACATTTCAGATGAAGCGGTTATAGAAGAACAGAGGATAGGTAGAAAAATTCTGCAAAAACTTAATTTTGCAGATCGGTCGGATTTTGATGGGATTGCAGAAATAGTAAAAGAACTTTTGGGAAAATCGGAAGATGCATGGATTAACCCACCTTTTTAATGCGATTATGGTTCGCATATAGAAGTAGGTAAAAATTTCTTTGCAAATTATAACTGTACAATTATAGATGTGGCAAAGGTAAAAATCGGTGATAACTGTCAGATGGCACCCAATGTATCTATTTATACGGCAGGACATCCAATTTATCCAGATACGCGCAATTCTGCTTTTGAATACGGAAAAGAGGTTACCATCGGGGATAATGTATGGTTGGGAGGAAATACAGTAGTGTGTCCTGGAGTACATATTGGAGACAATGTGGTAATTGGTGCAGGAAGTGTTGTAACAAAAGACATTCCGGACTGGTCCATTGCAGCCGGAAATCCATGTCGTGTGATTAGAAAAATAACAGATGAGGACAGGAGAAAATTGTTTCACAATGAAGAAATTGATGATGAAGCATGGGATATGATATGTGCACAGGCGGAAAAATAATATGATCATGAGAGAACGGATTGCAGCCGGATAATTATCTACAGATTATTGTGAAGGGCTTCCGGAAGATCGGATAAACTGTAAAAAAAGAATGATTCAGTTTAATTCGGGAGTTTTTTGGGGTATAAACATCAATGCTGTTGTATTGCGGGTTATATTTTGCAAATATTGTTCTCATCGTACCATATTTCCTTATCATCAATTAATCATTATAGCAATCCTCTAAAATAATGTATCTTAATCCAGCTCATCAGAGTGTGAAATCCTGCGTCAGTATGCCTGCAGATATCTTCCTTGTTTTTCGCACTCTGATGAGCTGTCTTAAATGCATTATTTACGAGGATTGCTATGGTTGTAAAAATTAAGAAGCATTTCAATTAGTTTACCATGTCACTTTTATTTCATGTTATAATATGTTATCAGAAATTATTGCCCTTGTATTTTCCCTTATCAGAGTTTGCAAACATTGATGAGACGATATAACACAAGGGAAACAATAAGGGAAAGCTCACCTGCGATAAATTCAGTGTTTTCAAGGGTTTGCAGAGAATTTAATAACAAAATATAACAGTTATTAAATTTTTTAAAACAGGTGAAATCTCAATCAGGATTTGAAGGGATAATGAAATGAATATAAAAGATTTTAAGTGGACGAGAGAACCTGATGATTGCTGGTTGAAAGGGGCTTCTGAGGATGGAAGTGAAACGTATATGATCAAAAAGGGACGGTTGTCATTGAATTTAAGACCACCATATTCAAAGGATAGATAAGCTGTTTATTTGAGTAGAAAAAAGAATTACAATCAATAACGCCGGTGCGGGATTTTGATATCCAGTACCGGCGTTATTGATTCTACAGGGGCTTGGTGATGTAGCCACCAAATATCTTATTTTTCTTCTTTGGGAAAAGTGTCATGGACATATGTCTTGAAAAAGTGATTGTGGAACAATATGCTGCTATGATATGATAAAGTAAACAGTTTGATGTGTATACTCGGATTTTCATGAAGAGAATGAAAAGTGGATAAACTTTAAAAATAAAACAGAAAACTTAAAGTCATTTAAGACTTTTTAAGCATGAGGGAACCGTATGGATGATTTCAAAAAACTCACAGAGCAGCTTTTGGAAATATATATTAACGCTGAATCAGTAAATGATTTAGAAATTGAAAATTACTTTGATGAAAATATTAGTCTGATTGGAACTGGAAAACACGAGTTTTACAGGAATCTGCATGAGTTTTTAGAATCATTTGAATTTGATGTAAAACGAAGAGGCAAAATCAGAATTGAAGTACAAAATTTACATCAAGAAGAAAAACGGCTTGATGATGATCATGTTCTTGCACACGGAACAGTAGATTTTGTTGGTCTGTTTAAAGATGATTCAATTTGTTTTAAAATGGAGACAAGATTTACGATTATCTATAGGTGGACGAATGGGAAATGGTTAGTTCAGCATCTGCATCAGTCAACACCAGATTTGGAACAGATGGACGGTGAAGAGTTCCCTGTCACATTGGGAAAACAGGTGAAGAAAACTCGGCAGGCGCTTTATGCATTAGGCACCGCCTATTATCATATCTCGAGGCTGAATTTAAAAACAGGGAAGATCGAACTTGTCAAAAGATCTCGAAAAATGTGTATGGATATTAAAGATAATACTGCAGATTGGGATCCACAGTTCGAGGTTATCGAAAGTATTATAGCAGAACCGTTTGTACAGAAGTATATAGATTTTTTTGATATACGAACCATGGCGGCACGGCTTCATAATAAAGAATCTATGTCTTCCGAATTCAAAAAGAAGAATGGATCATGGTTTCTTTCCATGGTTGTTCCTCAGAGTTATGATAAAAATGGAAATGTTACATCCGTGCTGATTGCGAATCGAGATGTGACAGATGAAAAAATGCGTGAATTAAGACAAGAGGAAGAATTGCGGGAAGCTAAATTAAAAGCTATAAATGAGCAAATTTGAAAAATTGCACAAAACTACACTGCGAATTTCATAAATGAATCAAAATCATTGCTTTCCTTTGCGCATTGAAAAAGATAACGATACTTTTCCAGCTGAATGGTATCACAGATTTCGTGATATCCAGTTTCAAACGAACAGAACCTACCAGTACCCACTGCACACATGAAATGTGCCAGTGACATAAGTAGCCAGTACCTTTTGATTCCCTGTGCAGAGCGTATCTGATAGCTGTCCAGTGCCAGTTTATCCTTACACTGGCGGAAAAATACTTCAATCGGCCATCGACACACATACCAGGAAAGAATCTCCTGTGTAGACAGGGCTGCGTTTGTACTGATGAAAGCACGCAATGCTTTGGGATTACCAAATGCTTTTTCCGGATAACTCAAAAGAACTACCGCATTTTCTATGCCGTTGAGGTTTCCCTCGTACCGGTACACATAATAGTTTCGTTTTTTGACTGTCACAAGGTCAAATTCACGATGTGTAACAGACAATTCGGCGGCCAGTTCACGAAGTTTCTTTTTCATTCCCGATGGATACAGCAAACGGTTTGTTTTCAAAGCACCGATGGTATGGAACCCTCTCTGTGCAAAGGTATTGATTATCTTTTCAGAAACATACCAGCAGTCGCAAAGAAAATAGGACATTACCGGTGGAACAGGCAGCTCCTTTGCAATGCTTTGTACAATGTCAATCTTGGAAATTGACTTATTGTACATTACAAAAGCATAGTTCAGAACAATGCCATTGCAGGAAAGCATAACAGCAACTGCCTGATGCCCGTAATCCGGTTTTCCCTTTAAATGGGATTGGTGAAAATACGCATCTTCAATCGGATGTAAAGCCTGTGACGAAGGCTTTGTCTTTGAAGCAATCGTATCGTCCACAATACAGAGAACAGGTTTTCCGGTGCGTGCTGCTTCTGAATAAATAATCTCAATGACAGAGCATTTTAACGTATCTGAAAGTAAGGAATCATCCCATTTTCCGGAATTGAGGAAATGGGCAATCGTAGTTCTGTGGCAGGAACTGTTTTTAGCAAAGTCCGTGGTTTTTCCATGATATCCTGAAATGAAAATACTGATTAGGATACTCATAAGATGGTTTATTACTCGGTTCGAATAAAATTTGCATAAGTTTAATTTTTTAAACTGGTTGTATATGAATGAGGAATGATGTATAGTATTTGCGAGAGACACCTTCTTTCGTAAATGTTGCAAATGTTTGTTTTGGCACTTTCATTATACAACACATGGAATCGAGGTGTCTTTCTTTTATGCAAAATCACGAACTTGCTCATTTATAGTATCATACTTATTAAACGGTCGTTTTGTTTTTTCCATATTTGTTTCCATTTTTATGATTACCTCCTTCGCAAGATCATCCATGTGGACTCCAAAAAGAAAGCAGATTTTTTTCAACGTATTTATATCGGGTTCATTGACATCCCTCTCCCAATTCGATAGCGCCTGCCGGGTAACATTTAATTCCCCGGCTAATTCCTCTTGTGTCATTCCCGATTGTGTCCGCAGATGACGTATTTGCTTTCCTGTTGTAATATCTGTCTGTTCCTTGTTCAAAATAGTTCCTCCTCTCTGCTACTGATTCTATCAATGATATTCCGCAATAGCCAGCAATGAACGCTAGCATTGCGCAAGACCTTACATGATCTTCTGAAACATATGACGAACCTTATCCAGCCGGCTATTGGGGCGGCGGGGCTGTACTGCAGGTTCCCCTGAAGTTTCCTGATACCCTTTCAATTCCGTCAGGCAAACACTTCTTCCATTTGTGTAGAAATTCAGATCGCTTTTGTATTCCCCAATCCGTCTTGCCGGTATTTCTCCAGTTAAGATCGCTTCATTATTTTTTATTGAAGTTGTTTCAATTACCGCATCGTATTTCACAGCATCATGATAAGCCCGTGAAAGATATTCCTGCGGTGCAAACAGGGTAAAAGAAAGATAGGGTTCTAAAACCTGTGTTCCTGCTTTTTTTAATGCCAGTTCCAGCACAATGGGCGCAAGAAAGCGGAAATCTGACGGAGTACTGACTGGGCTGTAATAAATTCCGTATTCAAAACAGATCCTGCAATCTGTCACCTCCCATCCATACACTCCCTGCTCCAATCCATACTGAATCCCTTCCATAACTGCGTTTTGAAAACTTTGGTTTAAATAACCAAGTGACACCTTGCTTTCATATTCTGTTCCGCTCCCAGCAGGAAGGGGAGTGACTGCCAGACCAATCGACGCCCAAAAGGGATTTGGCGGCACTTCAATATGAATTGTATAATGCGCCTCTTTTCGTGGTCTTTCCATATAAATGACCGTAGGCTCTTTTACCTCTGCCTCGATGCAATATTTTTCATTCAATAAAGAACAAACAACTTCTAACTGTACTTTCCCCAAAAAGGAAAGAATGATTTCATGAGTGACAGGATCAATCACAAAGCGCAGAAGCGGATCAGTATCCGCAATCTCTGTAAGGGCATCCAGCAACACTTCCCTTTGCTCTGCTTTGGCTGGCTCTATCGTTGTCCTAAGAAGCGGCAGGGGATTATCCGTCCATGCCTTGCGTGGCAACAGTTTTTCGTCTCCCAGAATATCATTTAACTTTAATGTGTTGTCAGACAAAATAACAATCTCCCCGGAATCAGCAGTATCTGTCTGGACAATTTCTCCCTTAAATGGAATTGACATCTCTGTAATCTTAATCTTTTCCTTTTTTTGCAAAAAAATCGTTTCCCGTAAGCAAAGCGTACCACTATACAGCCTTACATAGCACCGTCGTTTTTTCTGCTCGGTATATTCAATTTTAAAAACGTACCCGCACAGTTCCGATTGACAGTTATCCGTTTTCGATGAAAAAATATCTGTGATTACATCAAGCAATTCTTTTGTCCCGATATTCTCTTTTGCGCTTCCATGATATACCGGAAAAAAAGTTCCCTGCTGTACCCTTCGCTTTATTTCTTCCTGAAGTTCCCGCAATGTCAAAGGCGCTCCTGAAAGATATTTTTCTAAAAGATCATCATTCCCGGCAATCACAGCATCCCACTTTTCAAAATCCGCAACGTCGGAAAGTGTTAGTTCTGAAAATAAATGAACTTCCTGCATAACCATCATATCTTCTGTCAATTTTTCTCTGATATTTTGATAAGTCTGTGCAGGAACAAAGCCTTCCTGATCGATTTTATTGATAAAAATAATGGTTGGTATCTTCATCTTCCTCAGCGCATGGAACAGCACTCTGGTCTGTGCCTGTACGCCATCTTTTGCAGACACTACTAAAATCGCTCCGTCCAGAACTGATAAAGAACGGTACACTTCTGTCAAAAAATCCATGTGTCCCGGTGTATCTACAAGATTCACTTTGTACTCTTTCCAGTGAAAAGACGTAACGGCAGCCTGAATGGTAATTCCCCTTTGACGTTCCAAAGCCATAGAATCCGTTCTTGTTGTGCCTTTATCTACACTGCCCGGTTCTATGATTGCCCCGCTTGTATACAGCAGGCTTTCTGTCAGTGTTGTTTTTCCTGCATCAACGTGTGCAAGAATGCCAATATTGATTATTTTCATGTGTCATCCTCCATTCACAGCCAAAAAAAGGCATAAAAATCCCCAGCAGCAAAATACTCTTACCGCTGGGGATTTAATCTTTGGACATACACATAAAAGACATACGCCAACAGACGCTTGTCACTTGTCTTGCTATGTCAATATATAAGGCAAAAGTATTTTTAAATAGGCACAAAAAACCAAGCCCTTGTTCCAAAGGACATCCCAAAGTTTTTTGTTCCCACTATTTGGTTATAGTTTTATTTAAGAATACCCTGCCGCATATTTTTTAACTCCTTTTTGGAAATATCATGATTATAACACATCCGCACCCGAAAAGCAAGCATGAAATAAATCTTTCAATCATCACAATTCTAATCTCATAGAAATGACCTCCTGAAATCCGGCTATGCGGGAGCAAAATCCTTTGGGATTTCTTCCAAACTCGACAAATCCAGCCTGTTCATACATAGAAACGGCTCTTTCGTTTTCAGCAACCACATTAAGTTCAAGCTGGCTATAGCCCGCTGCTTTAGCACATTCGATACATGAAGCCAGCAAAGCCTTACCAATTCCAAGCCCCCAATATTTTTTCGCAACGCTGATGCCAAATTCTGCCCGATGCCGTACCTTATACTTTGTACCGATTGCCTCGATTCCTGCTGTTCCTGTAATGACACCGTCAACTATGGCAATCAGTTCAATCTCCCTTTCACTCTCAGCCTTTTCTTTCAGGAACTGGCTTTCCTGTTCGGCATTAAAACTGTTTTCATCTGGATATGTAAGCAAATAATCGGTTTCGCTATGTGTCAGATTGAAATTATCCAATACAAGCTGACCATCACTTTCTGTTCCATTCCTCAAACAACATTCCACACCATTACTTAACATTATTGTTTTATTATATCTCATGCCTGCCCCTTCACTGACAACCGCCCTTAAAGTCAGCTTCTTCATCTATGCAATATCCTAAACAGAAAAATATTTTCTCATTTCATATTGTTTAACAAATACACGAAACTTCATTTTCTTCAAAAATATGTTTAATGCCTGATCTCGCTCATCCACGTTTATTACTTTCATCTCTAAACTCTTTGTTTGTTTCGATAAATCCAACAAAATCTCTGTGGCAACTCCCATTCTGCGATATTGAGGATGTACCGCTAACTGCACAATATCTCCTTTTATTTTGTCCACAATACCATAGCCGATCAGGTTTCCGTCAAATTTAACAATCGTATAAGAAAAGGATCTGGCGATTGCGCATACAGCATCTTTTGCGTTTTGCCATGAAGGTGGATACGTCCAAAAATCCTTGACTATTGTCCATTGAGCTTCTTGTATTTTTTCTGGATGTTCCAGTTTCCACGCTTTATATATGCCTGGTTCTTTTATCCCACCTGTCAGTTGGTAACAATTCAATACTCTGTCAACTTGAAATCCCTGCTTTTTATATAAAGTAAGCGCCTTCTCATTATCCTGAATCACTTCCAGCTGATACACTCTGATTTTATTTTTTATACTATAAATGAGCAAGTTCGTGATTTTGCATAAAAGAAAGACACCTCGATTCCATGTGTTGTATAATGAAAGTGCCAAAACAAACATTTGCAACATTTACGAAAGAAGGTGTCTCTCGCAAATACTATACATCATTCCTCATTCATATACAACCAGTTTAAAAAATTAAACTTATGCAAATTTTATTCGAACCGAGTAATAAACCATCTTATGAGTATCCTAATCAGTATTTTCATTTCAGGATATCATGGAAAAACCACGGACTTTGCTAAAAACAGTTCCTGCCACAGAACTACGATTGCCCATTTCCTCAATTCCGGAAAATGGGATGATTCCTTACTTTCAGATACGTTAAAATGCTCTGTCATTGAGATTATTTATTCAGAAGCAGCACGCACCGGAAAACCTGTTCTCTGTATTGTGGACGATACGATTGCTTCAAAGACAAAGCCTTCGTCACAGGCTTTACATCCGATTGAAGATGCGTATTTTCACCAATCCCATTTAAAGGGAAAACCGGATTACGGGCATCAGGCAGTTGCTGTTATGCTTTCCTGCAATGGCATTGTTCTGAACTATGCTTTTGTAATGTACAATAAGTCAATTTCCAAGATTGACATTGTACAAAGCATTGCAAAGGAGCTGCCTGTTCCACCGGTAATGTCCTATTTTCTTTGCGACTGCTGGTATGTTTCTGAAAAGATAATCAATACCTTTGCACAGAGAGGGTTCCATACCATCGGTGCTTTGAAAACAAACCGTTTGCTGTATCCATCGGGAATGAAAAAGAAACTTCGTGAACTGGCCGCCGAATTGTCTGTTACACATCGTGAATTTGACCTTGTGACAGTCAAAAAACGAAACTATTATGTGTACCGGTACGAGGGAAACCTCAACGGCATAGAAAATGCGGTAGTTCTTTTGAGTTATCCGGAAAAAGCATTTGGTAATCCCAAAGCATTGCGTGCTTTCATCAGTACAAACGCAGCCCTGTCTACACAGGAGATTCTTTCCTGGTATGTGTGTCGATGGCCGATTGAAGTATTTTTCCGCCAGTGTAAGGATAAACTGGCACTGGACAGCTATCAGATACGCTCTGCACAGGGAATCAAAAGGTACTGGCTACTTATGTCACTGGCACATTTCATGTGTGCAGTGGGTACTGGTAGGTTCTGTTCGTTTGAAACTGGATATCACGAAATCTGTGATACCATTCAGCTGGAAAAGTATCGTTATCTTTTTCAATGCGCAAAGGAAAGCAATGATTTTGATTCATTTATGAAATTCGCAGTGTAGTTTTGTGCAATTTTTCAAATTTGCTCATTTATAGTTAAAAGCAGAATGTGCAAATAAAGCAAAATCCGCATTTTTGTTCAATATGTCTCATGATATCAGGACTCCTATGAATGCAATCATTGGTTATGCAGATCTGGCGACCAGACATTTGCAAGAAACAGAAAAACTTGGCAGATATCTTGAAGAAATTCAAATATGCGGAAAAGAACTTCTGTCGATGCTTGGTAATGTTTTGGATCTTGCAAGAATTGAGAATAATAAAGTTGAAATGGAATACACTGTTTCGAATGTCCGTGAGTGCTTTGAAAATTGTGTCACTATGTTCCGACAACAGGCAGAAAGTAAAAATCAAACTCTCTCTCTGACAGAACAAATTATGTATCCGTATGTATATATGGATGCACCGCACCTGTCAGAAATCTGCCTTAATATTATAAGTAATGCAATAAAGTATACAAATACAGGGGGTACAATATCCTGTAGTGTCCTGCAGGAATCTTGTAAAGAAGACTGGTGCAATATGATCATTACCATTACCGATAATGGAATTGGTATGTCTGAAGAATTTCAAAAGCATATTTTTGATGCTTTTGAAAGAGAACGCAATTCTACAGCCAGTCATATTGAGGGTAGCGGTATTGGAATGGGGATTACGAAAAAACTTATTGAGCTCATGAATGGCACTATAGAAGTGAAAAGTAAGCAGGGCGAGGGTTCTTCATTTACAGTGACTGTTCCTTGCAGAAAAGCGTTAAAAGAAGATACGCTAGAGAAGAAAAATACTAATCTGCACAATAAAAATTGTTTGAACGGTGTTCGAATCTTATTAGTCGAAGATAATGAGATTAATATAGAAATCGCAAGAGAACTATTGACGGAAGAAGGGTGTCTTGTTGAGACTGCAAATGATGGTGTTGCATGCATTGACATGATTGAAAAAGCTGATGCTGATTATTACAAGCTGATCCTTATGGATATTCAGATGCCAGTTATGAATGGGTATGATGCTACATTGGCTATCCGAAAAATGAAGGATACTAAAAAATCCAGGATTCCAATTATTGCGATGACTGCCAATGCCTTTGCAGAAGATGTACAAAAAGTTCTTTCTGTTGGAATGAATGATCATGTTGCAAAGCCTGTAGATATAAATATTCTTGTCTCAACAATGATGAAATATCTATAATAGACAGATTTAATGAAAAATTTACAATATTCTTGCCCTTGTATTTGCCCTTAACAGAGTTCGTAAACACTGATGAGACGATATAACACAAGGGAAACAATAAGGGAAAGCTCACCTGCGACAAATCCAGTGTTTTCAAGGATTTACAGAGAATTTGATAACAAAATATAACAGTTATTAAATCTCTTAAAACAGGTGAAATATTAATCGGAATTGTGAGGTTAATGAAATATGATAAATAAAACGGAATGGAACAGAATGATGGAGGGCAAATTATATAATCCCTATAAAGTTGGTGATAATTCGTTTGAAAACGTTCATGCAGCTCAAAAAAAGTTTAATGAATCAGAATACTGGAACGATAAAAGTGCTTTTGAAGAATTGAAAAAATGCTTTAAAGTAGCGCCTGTGGATATGGTACTAACGCCTCCGGTCTATTTTGATCATGGCGATAGAATATCATTTGGAAAACATTTTTATGCTAATACAGATTTGACTATATTAGATGAAAATTATGTTACGTTTGGGGATAATGTATTTTTGGCTCCCCACGTAAGTATATATACAGCAGGTCACCCAATTGATAAGGATGTACGCAACTTGGAACTGGAATATGCCAAGGCTGTAACAATAGGCGATAATGTCTGGATCGGTGGAAATGTTGTAATCAATCCCGGTGTCACAATTGGAAATGATGTAGTCATTGCTTCTGGTTCAGTTGTGGTAAAAGATATCCCAAGCCATGTTGTTGCAGGAGGTAATCCGTGCCATGTAATTAGACAAATAACAGATAAAGATAAAAATAATTGGCGCACTCAACTAAAAGAATATGAAGATGATATTGAATCGTTCGGAGAGTAAATATTTTTCCACTGCCGTCCGTGTGGATGAGGCATTTTTGGAGCTTTTGGAAAAGAAATATTACGGTGAAATGAGTTGCGAATATTTCATCTTTTATTAGTTAAATTTCATCTGCAGCGTTGTCGTCAATCGTCGCAGCCACCGCTACGCATCATTCCTCCGCCTTGCAGATGAAGAAATCATCCTGCGTCAATATAGCAGAAACTTAATTTTTGCTGTACTAATTACATCGAATGAAAACTGATATAGGAATTTTTTTTTAAAATTGTGGACAATGTCAGAAATAGCTGTTAAAATCTTATAGAAAAACTTTAGCACGGTAAAGTGATAATCATAAGCCGTTTATCAGAAAAAAACGAGGAGAAAGAATAGTCTAATCGGTCGTATTGTAGAACCGGAAGAAATCGCAAAGGCTGTTTATTTTATGGCAATCGATCTTTCAAGTACTATTACAGGTGATATCATGAAAATTACTTACATTAACCACAGTGGATTTTTGGTTGAAACCAGAGATTGCTACTATATTTTTGATTATTTCAAGGGTGAATTACCGTATCTTGACAAGAAAAAAGAGGTAATCATCTTTTGCAGTCACTTCCATGAGGATCATTTTAACCCACAGATCTTTGGGATTCTTGATGATATGGGGATGACGTATCAGGCAGTTCTGGCGAATGATATACGAAAAAGGAATCATTTGTCGGATATGAAGATTACATATGTTTATCATGATCAAACTTATAATCTGGATAATGATACCAAAGTCGATACATTGCTATCTAACGATAGTGGTGTAGCATTTATTGTCAAAACAAAAGAAGGCACCATTTATCATGCCGGTGACTTAAACGACTGGTATTGGGATGGCGAGCCGAAAGCTGACAACCAGAGACTTACTTCAGCATATCGTGCAGAGATCAGGAAAATCAAAGGTATGCATTTTGATGCTGCATTTATCCCCTTAGATCCGAGACAGGGAGATCACTATGCCGATGGGATCTTGTATTTCCTTAAAAATATAGATTGTAATGTCATTTTTCCAATGCATTACTGGAATGATGCTAATGTAATTAAGCGGTTTATTACTGAATATCCGCAATATAAGTCACGCATTAAAAATACAGAATGTACAAAAGGAGAAGAATTATGAAATTTAAGATGATTCATGAAAACTACAATGTATCAGATCTGGACCGATCTATTAAATTTTACAACGAGGCCCTTGATCTGCACGAAGTGAGAAGAACGACTACCGATGATTTTATCATTGTGTATCTGAGCAACAATGTAAGTGATTTTGAGTTGGAGCTTACCTGGCTTAAAGATCATCCACAGCCATATAATCTGGGTGAATGCGAATTTCACCTGGCATTTCAGGCAGAGGATTACGAAGCAGCGCACAAAAAGCACGAAGAGATGGGATGCATTTGTTTCGAAAATGAAGCAATGGGAATCTATTTCATTGTAGATCCAGATGGCTACTGGCTTGAGATCCTGCCGTAAATTTGGTTGGAAAATCTAATAAAGCGGATGTATATTGACAATTTTAAAATCACCTTCAGGCTATAATAAACAAAATAGTCTGAAGGTGATTCTTCTACGAAACACAGTTTACTGCTTATAATATTTCGCAACATCGTTTTTGAATTTTTCAAAAAGAGGATAATAAATATTTATAATGTCCTGAAATTTCTCTGCGGCGAAAGTACCATCGTAATCATGAGACAAATGATTTCTGGATTTCAGCATTTGCAGCCAGGTGTCATCATCAATAATACCATTGGTAAATGCCTGTTGCAGAGTTTCGCGTGGAGAGCCAACTGCAAAATCAAGAATTCCCATTTTTTTGATCAGAATATCTTTCATAACTTTCCAGGAGATGTCGAAAGTAAGACTGAAATTGAGAACAGTTCCTTCGAGAACAAAATCGGTCTTGGGGTCGGCTGTTTTGCTTTTTGCAAGATTGGAGAGACTTTTACAGAAAGTGTTATAGCGGTTAATAAATTTGTTTTCCATATTTTTTTATATCCTCCAATAAATACTCATTTTTTATACTGTCAAAGTCAAAAATATCAATTTTCCTTAACGTTTCAATCTGCTGAAGATCATCTTCTAACTGCATTAGATTATCACAGCCGTATACTACAAAATCAATATCACTGGTGGGGGTCGCAGTGCCTGTGGCGAAGGAACCGAATAAATCAAGGCGCTTTACGTTATTTTTTTTGCAAATCATGGTTACTTTTTCGATGATTTCGGAAATGGGCATTACGTTCATGATCCACTCATGTCCTCCTTTACTTGGAAAATTCTGATAAAAATATGATAGCAGTTTCTATAGATTAATTCAACTTTAAAGACACTGACTGCGGTTGGGGTTATTCTATAGTCGTAATCCTTTCGTGGTGTTATGGATTATTTTAATTTTTCTTTTTCGGCATTTAAGAGTTCAAGATTGAGCCCTTGTTCTCCAGCTGTTTTATCTACCCAAAGATTCAAAGAGTCTATGGCTAAAGAAATTTCATCAAGTTTTTTACTGATATAAGCAAAATCTTTCATTTCATCATCGCTGATCTTACCGTCACGGGCAATCTGGATCAGACGACCGGTAAGAGGATTGATTTCATTTAAACTGGCAATTGTCTCCAAAATGATATTTGACAGATCGGTCATTTCTATTTCTGGAACATAACGATAGCCGATTTCGCATTTGTGAGAGCAATAATAATTGCAAAGATCTGGTCTTTTATAGGCATCTGCCATCTGGAGGATATCATAAGGCGTAGGTTCTTGTGTTTCATATTCAAATTTTTCAATTTTTGAATCAGAGACAGCATCCATTCTTTCACTGGCTTCTGCTCTTGTAAGTCCTGCCGCTTCTCGGCAAAGCTGGTAAATTGTTTTGTTTTCCCTGGTGGATTGTTTACCCATGAGAATTTCCTCCTCGTATATCGCTAAACTTGCGGATTATTTATGTTCCAGGCCGCATGCTGAGCGTGTATTTCTTATATGAATTTTATTATACATAAATTATGAATTAACAACAAGTAATAGACTTTGTAAAATTACCTATTTTATAAATCATTTCACGGGAATTTTTTACAATTAAATAATCTATTCCAAGGAAAAGCCAGCGCAGCTATTCATTGGAAAGACCATAGAAAAGACAGGTTCAGATACACTGATTAACCTCAGTATGTCCGGAACTGTTTTTTTGTTGCTATCGTTACTTTCGGCTGCCTTTGCCACGCTTGCTTCCTGGAGATTTCAATGACAAACCCTCTCCCATAAGGTATAATAAAGCAGAGTATTTTGTTTTGCTCACCACGAAACGAGAGGGAGATCTACATTAATGGATGCGAATGTGATCAATGAATTGAATTAAAGGAAGCAGAGGCGGCAAAATGGCTTACAAAGGATCAGTTAAATAGTGTTGCCTGGTTACCGGCAGACGTCACTTTGATAGATAAAATCCGAAGGTACATGAAATAAGCTAAGATTGAGGAGAAACTTCCTGGACAAAACAATAGAATATTATAATCAAATGCGGATATGTTTGTCCAGGGGACTCGTTTGGTAGATTTTACGGTTGTACAGGAGCGGTTCACTAAAATGCTTCCGGTAGGTTCAAGGATACTAGATTTCGGTTGTGGTTCTGGTTGAGATTCACGATATAGCTGATTGGTTGTTACAGAGAAATCAAAGTTGGTGGAGAATATTTGTTATGATCAGAAAGATGCAGAACATAGATATTGATAGAGTTGCTGACATATGGTTGAAAACCAATTTAAAAGCGCATTATTTTATTCCTGAGCAATATTGGACAAGTAATTATGAATTAGTGAAAGAAATGATGTCACAAGCGGAAGTCTATGTGTATGAAGATGATAAAATGATTCAGGGGTTTGTCGGATTAAGTAACGAATACATGGAAGGTATTTTTGTTTCTGATGAAATGCAGTCATGTGGTATAGGTAAACTTTTATTAGAGTATATCAAGAATAAAAAAGCTAGATTGCGATTAAACGTATACCAGAAGAATACCAGAGCCATCTCTTTTTACCAAAGAGAAGGGTTCGATATTCAATGCGAAGGATTCGATGATGCTACTGGTGAAAAAGAATACACAATGTTGTGGCAACAGAAATAGAAAGCGGATTTTGGGGAGGATTTTATATGGAGTTTAACAATAAAGTAGTGATTGTGACGGGAGGCGCTCAGGGCATTGGAAAGACCATTGCAGAGGAATTGCCTTTATGAAAAAAGCATAAATATAATGACAACACCCAAAAGAAAGGAAGAAGTAATTATGTATGAAAAATTGATGACATGCCTGGAAAGCGTAAGAAAGAAAATTGATTTCAAACCAGAAGTTGCACTGATCCTTGGATCCGGACTTGGAGATTTTGCAGATGGAATTCAGATTGAACAGACCATCGACTATACAGATATAGAGGGATTTCCGGTTTCTACTGTAAAAGGACATAAAGGACGTTTTGTGTTTGGGTATGTGGAGAAAACACCGGTTGTAATCATGCAGGGACGTGTTCATTATTATGAAGGATATGCAATGTCAGATGTTGTTCTTCCAACGCGTCTTATGGGAATGCTCGGTGCGAAAAAAATCCTTCTCACTAATGCAGCAGGAGGAGCTAATCCTTCCTATAAACCGGGAGATTTCATGATGATCACAGATCACATTACAACGGGAGTTCCAAGCCCTCTGATAGGACCGAACATGGATGAGCTGGGAACCAGATTTCCGGATATGAGTGAGGTATACAGCCGCCGTCTTCAGGATGTGATCCGCAAATGTGCAAAAGAATGTGACATCAAACTTCAGGAAGGTGTTTATGTACAGTTTACAGGACCAAATTATGAGACTCCTGCAGAAGTAAGACTTGCACAGAGATGGGGTGGAGATGCAGTTGGAATGAGCACCGCATGCGAAGCTATGGCTGCCCGACACATGGGAATGGAAATCTGTGGAATTTCCTGCATCACAAATATGGCAGCAGGAATTTCCCAAAAAGAGCTTAACCATAAAGAAGTGCAGGAAACAGCAGACCGCGTAGCGAAATCCTTCAAGGAATTAGTAACAAAAGTTGTTGTAAATATGTAAGATCCATAAGTAAGACAGCAGAAAGGAGACAAAAATTATGAAGAAATATAAGAGAATATTTACTATTGTAATAGACTCCTTTGGGGCAGGAGAAATGCCGGACGCAGCCCAGTACGGGGATGAAGGAACAGATACTATGGGACATATTTCCCAGAATGTAGATGAATTTACGATTCCAAACCTTCAGAAGCTTGGAATTGCAAATCTTCATCCGTTGAAACAGGTTGCAGCAGTGGAGCGACCAATGGGTTATTATACATTTTTAAAAGAAGCCAGTACCGGAAAAGATACTATGACAGGACACTGGGAAATGATGGGGCTTCACATCACAAAACCGTTTAAGACTTTTACAGAGACCGGATTTCCAAAAGAGCTGATCGATGAGCTCGAGAAGAGAACGGGACATAAAGTAATTGGAAACAAGAGCTCCAGCGGAACAGAGATCCTGGATGAACTGGCTGAGGAAGAAATCGCTACCGGTCATATGATCGTTTACACATCTGCTGATTCTGTATTGCAGATCTGCGGAAACGAGGAGACTTTCGGACTGGATGAACTGTATCGCTGCTGTGAGATCGCCCGTGATATCACCATGAGGGATGAGTGGAAAGTCGGACGTGTTATTGCAAGACCTTACCTTGGCAAGAAAAAAGGTGAGTTCAAACGTACCAGCAACCGCCATGATTATGCACTGAAGCCTTACGGAAAAACTGCGCTTAATGCATTGAAGGATGCAGGTTATGATGTGATCTCCGTTGGAAAGATTTTTGATATTTTTGACGGCGAGGGATTGACAGAGTCTAATAAGTCAAAAAGCTCTGTTCATGGAATGGAGCAGACAATTGACATTGCGAAAAGAGAGTTTGAGGGGCTTTGTTTTGTAAATCTTGTAGATTTCGATGCTCTTTGGGGACATCGACGCAATGTAAAGGGATATGCAGAGGAACTTGAAAGATTTGATGTAAAACTTGGTGAACTTCTTGATGAGCTTCGTGAGGATGACCTTCTGATCATTACAGCTGACCACGGAAATGATCCGACGCATACAGGAACTGATCACACAAGAGAAAAAGTACCATTTTTTGCTTATTCCCCATCTATGGAGGGATACGGAAAACTGGAAGATCAGAATACTTTTGCAGTAATCGGTGCAACGATCGCAGATAATTTTGAAGTTAAGATGCCGGAGGGAACAATTGGAAGTTCTCTTCTGGATGAACTGAAGTAAAAGGAACGTAAAATGGATAAAAAAGAAATATTAAAAAAAGTGGATCACACATTACTTGGACAGACTGCAACATGGGATGATATTCGAGGAATCCTGGATGATGCCATGAAATATGAGGCTGCATCTGCATGTATTCCGGCTGCTTACGTAAAACAGGCAGCGGAATATGTAGCGGGAAAACTTCCGATTTGTACAGTGATCGGTTTTCCGAACGGATATAATACAACTGCTGTAAAGGTATTTGAGACGAAAGATGCCATTGCAAATGGTGCTTCAGAAATCGATATGGTTATTAACATCGGATTTTTAAAGGATGGAAGATATGAGGAAGTAGAGAATGAGATTCGTGCGATCCATGAAGCTTGTGATGGAAGAATCTTCAAAGTCATTATTGAGACATGCCTTCTTACAGAAGAAGAGAAAATTAAAATGTGTGAGATCGTTACAAATGCAGGAGCAGAATTTATCAAAACTTCTACCGGATTTTCTACAGCGGGAGCAACTTTTGCAGATGTAGAGCTGATGAAGAAATATATTGGAAAAGATGTAAAAGTTAAGGCAGCAGGTGGAATTTCATCCTTCGATGATGCAGAAAAATTTATCAGTCTTGGCGCAGAGCGTCTTGGAACAAGCCGTCTTATTAAGATCCTGAAAAATACGGACACTGGTGCAGGATATTAACACTGTGAAAGAGGACTGTCAAAGACAGGATTATACATAAATTATGAACTAACAACAAGTAATAGAATTTGTAAAAGTATCATTTCATATTTTTCTACCAGCTGTGGATAAAGGATGGACGGAATCTAAAAAATACGATAAAATCTGCATTAGAAATGCTGTTGTCGTGAAATTTACAAACGCTCGAAAAAGGAAAAATAAACATGGCAAAGAAAGATTTGCTATCCGGTACCGGCGTTAATTTATATAGGTGATATTATGAAAATTACTTACATTAACCACAGTGGATTTTTGGTTGAGACCAGAGACTGCTACTATATTTTTGATTATTACAAGGGTGAATTACCGAATCTTGACAAGGAGAAAGAAGTGATCGTTTTTTGCAGTCACTTCCATAAGGATCATTTTAACCCACAAATTTTTGGGATCCTTGATGATATGGGAATGACTTATCAGGCAATCCTGGCGAATGATATACGAAAAAGGAATCATTTGTCGGATATGAAGATCACATATGTTTATCATGATCAAGCTTATAGTTTGGATAATGAAACCAAAGTTGATACATTGCTATCTAACGATAGTGGTGTCGCATTTATTGTCAAAACAAAGGAAGGTACCATTTATCATGCCGGTGATTTAAACGACTGGTATTGGGATGGTGGGTCGAAAGCTGATAACCAGAGACTTACTTCAGCATATCGCGCGGAGATCAGGAAAATCAAGGGTATGCATTTTGACGCTGCATTTGTTCCCTTGGATCCGAGACAGGGAGATCACTATGCTGACGGGATCCTGTATTTCCTTAAAAATGTAGATTGCAATGTCATTTTTCCAATGCATTACTGGAATGATGCCAATGTAATTAAGCGGTTTATTACTGAATATCCACAATATAAGTCACGCATTAGAAACACAGAATGTACAAAAGGAGAAGAAATTTCATGAGAGAAGGAGACGGGCATGGAGCACTTACGTTGTGTAGTTGAAAGAATTACATATCAGAATGCCGACAATGGCTACACGGTTCTGAAATGTGCGGTGAAGAATTACAGTGATCTTGTCACAGTAGTTGGCACGATGCCGGATACCCATGTTGGTTCTGTGCTGTCTCTGGAAGGTATGTGGAAGATGGATGCCAAATATGGGCGGCAGTTTTTGGTGGAGAAATTTGAAGAGACACTTCCTGCCACAGTATATGGAATCGAAAAATATCTTGGTTCCGGTCTGGTGAAGGGCGTTGGTCCAAAGTTTGCAAAAAGAATTGTGGAAAAATTCGGGAAGGATACACTGGATGTTATTGAAGAGACACCAGATGAACTGCTCAAAGTATCAGGTATAGGAAAAGTACGTGTAGACCGGATCAAAACAAGCTGGCAGGAGCAGAAAGAGATCAAGAATATCATGCTTTTTCTGCAGAGTCATGAGGTCAGCACCTCTCATGCGACAAAGATTTTCAAGACATATGGAAGTGAAAGCATTGCGATCGTAAAGGAGAACCCATACCGGCTTGCAGATGACATCTGGGGAATTGGATTTAAGACAGCGGATTCCATTGCACAGAAGATGGGGATTGACAAAGGCAAATTTGTCCGTCTGCGCAGTGGTATTTTTTATACATTGAATAAGCTGGCAGAAGCAGGTCATTGTTATACAACAAGAGAACAGCTGACTGGAAGGGCAAAGGAACTTCTGGAAGTGGAAGAACCGGAGCTGGAGATCACCTTGGATGAGATGATCCGCACGAATGATGTGATCAGAGATGAAGCAGAAGATCGGGAAGCAATTTATCTGCCCCCATATTATTTTTCAGAAAGTGGCTGTGCAAAGCGGCTGCTTCGGTTGATGTCCTGTGGAAAGAAGAAATCTGAGGATACGGAAGAAATATTGAAGAAAGTAGCAGCTTCATCAGAAATTACTTATGACGAGATTCAGTGGCAGGCGGTAAAGACAGCGGTTTCCTCTAAGGTCATGGTGCTGACCGGTGGACCTGGAACCGGAAAGACTACAACAACTCTGGGAATTATTTCTGCATATAAGCAGGCTGGATGTCAGATCATTCTTGCTGCACCGACTGGAAGAGCAGCAAAGAGAATGTCAGAAGCAACTGGAATGGAAGCAAAAACGATTCACCGGTTATTGGAATACAAACCTCCGGAAGGCTATCAGAAAAATGAAGAACATCCGCTGGAAGGAGATGTGCTGATACTGGATGAATGTTCCATGATCGATATTATGCTGATGTATAATCTTTTAAAAGCATTGCCGCAGCAGATGTCTCTGATTCTGGTAGGCGACATTGATCAGCTGCCAAGTGTCGGAGCGGGCAATGTTCTCAGAGATATTATTGATTCCGGATGTGTTCCGGTAGTTCGTCTGACACGGATTTTCCGTCAGGCACAGGGAAGTCGGATCATCATGAATGCACACCGGATCAATAAAGGGGAAGGCATTGATATGAGAGGCGGGAAAGATGCCGACTTTTTCTTTGCCACCAAAGAGAGTAATCAGGAAGTGGTGGATACTATCGTCCAATATTGTAAGACAAACCTGCCGAGATACTATCATGTAGATCCACTGCAGGATATTCAGGTGCTGACTCCGATGCAGAGAGGCGAATGTGGGGCAGTAAATCTGAACCAGGTGCTGCAGGAAGCCATGAATCCGTCAAAGATCTTTCTGCGGAGAGGCGGCACACAGTACCGGCTGAAGGATAAGGTGATGCAGATCCGGAATGATTACGATAAGGAAGTATTCAACGGAGATATTGGTACTATCACAAAAGTTGACGTGGAAGAACGGGAACTGACAGTTCTGTTTGATGAACGGGAAGTAGTCTATGATGTGACAGAGCTGGACGAACTGGCGCTTGCCTATGCAGTGACGATCCACAAATCCCAGGGAAGCGAATATCCAATCGTTGTCATGCCATTTACTATGAGTCATTTTGTCATGCTGCAGAGAAATCTCCTTTATACAGGTGTGACCAGGGCGAAAAAGATCCTGGTACTTGTCGGAGAGAAGAAAGCTGTGTATTATGCGATAAAAAATGAAACGACAACTGGCAGAAATACATGTCTGGCAAGACGTCTGCAGCCGGACAGCAAAGAAGCACAGGAAGTGAAGGCACAGCTTTTGAAAGAAGCAGTAGACGAGACCGCAAATGAGAACGGAAGCGACAGTAAGAAGATGATTGTCTATAAGGGCAGCATCCAGCCTTCTATGGTATGTGAGACGCCGGCAGTTTATGAGGGAAATCTCTGGAAACGCCTGTCGCAGTCAAAGTTCAGAAGCAGTTTTTCCCTGAAGGCAAACGATCGGAGTTATGTATCAGAAAAGGGAATGGAGAAAGTACGTGAGTATGCCTGTGATTTTATCAGAAAGCGTCTTGCACCGGCAGAAATACCAAATGATGGAAAACAGACACCGATGAGAGGGCATCCGGTTTTTGTAGCCCAGCATGCCACAGCTACCTGTTGCAGGGGATGTCTGGAAAAATGGCATCGTATTCCGAAAGGACGGGAATTGACAGAAGCGGAGCAGGAATATGTTGTAAATGTGATCATGGAATGGATCGGTCGGGAAATTCATTGAGAGAACGTCTCAGCTTTGGGGTCTAATTTCTATAGCCGCAACCCTTTAATATCTTTAATACGTGATAAGATCGTATTGCAGCTGCAGCTGATAACGCCGGGAAGTGTATCAATGACTGTGTGCAGGAAATGTTCCATTTCATCACTTGATGAAGCAACGGCATGTACATGCAGCTTGTCTCTTCCTGTGACACGGTAAATCTGCGTGACGGTATCATTATTATGTAATATATCTGTCACCTGCGACAGATGGTCTGGTTTTGTCTCGATTTCAAAATAGCATGAAACAGCACCGCTGATCTTTTGAGGGTTTATTATAGTTGTATATTCTTCAATTATGCCTTTTTTCTCCAGAGCCTGGATCCGGGCTTTTACTGCCACTCTGGAAATACCGGTTTCTTTACCGATATCAGAGTAAGAAATACGTGCATTTTCTATAAGTAACTGGATGATTTTCTGATCCAGTTCATCTAAACCGTTCAGGTACATAAGTGTCCCTCCTGTAAAATAATATCTTCCGGATAGTGATTTTCCTTAAATATCATATCATTTATGTTGCTAAAAGTAAATGCTGGCTTGACTTAGCGGCTGTAACTACATATAATTATTTCGTAACGTAATTTAAAACTTGCATTTTGAATACATGGAATAAATTCCGGTGAAGGAAAGAATAAGTGAAATTATAAAGGCTGTGGAGGAATATGATAATGTCAAAAGATGAATATCTGATCACAGATACGCCTCTTAAAGCGTTGACGGTTTTTGCAATGCCAATGATTTTGGGCAGTTTTTTTCAGCAAATATACAATATGGCTGACTCTATCATCGTCGGCCAATTTGTTGGCTCCTCTGCACTTGCAGCTGTCGGGGCCTGCGCAGCGCTGACCAACGTTTTTATTTGTGTGGCACTGGGGGCAGGTGTCGGTGCCGGTGTGCTCGTGAGCCGCTATTTCGGTGCCAGGGAGTATGGAAAAATGAAGACCATCGTGTCAACGTCCTTGTTTAGCTTTTTAATTCTAAGCATAGTCCTTGGTGTTTTTGGCTTTTGCTTTTCCCACTCGATGATGAGGGTATTACAAACCCCCGGCGATATACTGAATGATGCAGTGTTATATCTGCGGGTCTATTTCGTGGGTTTTCCGTTTCTGTTTATGTATAACATTCTTTCCAACATGTTCACTTCCATTGGTGAATCAAAAATCCCACTGGGACTCCTGGTATTCTCGTCAATCTTAAATATTTTTATGGATCTTTGGATGGTGGCCGGACTTGGTCTCGGTGTGTTTGGTGCAGCCCTTGCGACTCTTATAGCACAGGGAATTTCTGCGGTGTTTTCACTTTTTCTTTTCCTTAGCCGGATGCGTCGATATAAAAGTCGTTTTGACTGGTTTGACAGGCAGGAGTTACATTCCATGCTTCAAATTGCTGTACCTTCGGTTCTTCAGCAGTCTACAGTGTCCATCGGTATGATGATCGTACAGGCAGTTGTAAATCCCTTCGGTACACAGGCACTTGCGGGGTATGCGGCGACGATGCGGGTAGAGAATGTTTTTTCATTGATTTTTGTATCCATTGGCAATGCGGTTTCCCCATATGTTTCCCAGAATCTTGGCGCAAAGAAAATTGAACGGATCAAAAAAGGATATCACGCTGCACTGGTGTTAGATGTATGTTTTGCAGTTCTTGCTTTTATAGTCATTGAAACACTGCACACGCAGATTTCCTCGCTATTCCTTGGTAAAGATGGAACTGCCCTGGCCTATCAGGTATCCGAGGGCTATATGAGATGGCTTGGTTACTTCTTCATCTTTATGGGAATCAAAATGGCAACCGATGGGGTTCTTCGTGGTCTTGGGATCATGCGCCCGTTCCTCATTGCAAATATGGTGAACCTGGCGATCCGCCTGTCTGTTGCTTTGATCTGTGCACCGCGTTTTGGCATTGTATTTGTCTGGATTGCTGTACCAGCTGGTTGGTTTGCGAACTTTTTAATATCCTATGTGGCTCTCAGAAGATCATGGCCGACTGATAAAGAGGTGCAATCCCGATAGCCTAAAGTAATTTAAGGAGGAATTTATAGTATGAACGATAAATGTGTGGTATTGAATGCAAAGAAAATGAATTTTGATGGGAAGCTGGATTTTTCCGTTTTATCTTCTGATGTTACAGTATATGATGATACAACAGAACAGCAGCTGTCAGAGCGTATTCAGGGTGCAGATATCATTGTAACAAAGGAGAGGTCTGTGAGTGCAGAAATGATACAGAAATTCCCGGAATCTGTTAAACTGATCTGCGAGGCAGGTACAGGATATAATAATATTGATCTTGAAGCAGCACGGAAGAAGGGGATTACAGTCTGCAATATCCCGGCATACAGCACAGAACGTGTGGCACATACTGCGATTATGATGATATTAAATCTGAGTTCTGCAATGCAGGTACAGATGAAGATGCTGGCATGCGGAAATCATGACAATTTTACCAGAAATCTTCAGGTTCCGCATGTTGAGGTAAATGGTAAAACACTTGGTGTTATAGGTGCAGGACATATTGGCAGGAAAGTTATCCAGATCGCACAGGCGTTGGATATGAACATACTTGTATATACCAGGACACCGAGAGAGGATGAGAAAGGTATCCGCTATGTATCGCTTGAGGAATTACTCAGGAATAGTGATTATGTTTCCATGCACTGTCCATTGACGGAAAGTACAAAACATATGATCAACAAAGAGACTTTATCACTTATGAAGCCCTCAGCGTTTATCATTAATACCTCAAGAGGTGCACTTATTGATGAGGCTGCTCTTATAGAAGCATTGGAAAATGGTACGATTGCAGGAGCCGGACTTGATGTTCAGGAAACCGAACCACCTGAAGAAACCAACCCTCTTTATACTATGGATCATGTCCTTTTGACGCCGCATATGGGATGGAAAGGACTTGAAACAAGACAGCGGCTGGTTTCTATTCTGGCGGATAATATAAAAAAGTTTATGGAAGAGGATCCGATCAATGTTGTATCAGGTCTATAGTATCTGGCAACAAAGTGATGATACAGCTTCCGGGTTTGCAGAGTGAAAAAAATATAATTACAATCAATAAGTCAGTGCTTTGATATCTTCTTCCGATACAGCAGGAGTAACATAAACAATAGAATTACTGGAAAAATAAGTCCGAATCCCATGCCGATCTTAATATTATTTCCAGCATTCTGAGTGATACGACCAACAATTCCAGGTCCAATGCTGCCACCTAAATCTCCTGCCATGGCAAGAAGAGAGAACATAGCCGTTCCACCTGTTGGAAAAGTTTTTGAGGAAATACTGATGGTTCCAGGCCACATGATTCCAACTGAAAATCCACATGCAATACAACCGATCAGTCCGATGATCGGGTTGGATGACAAAGCAGTAAGCAGATAACAGACAACGCATAATATGCCTGAACCACTCATAAACTTCATTAAATCTAACTGTTCTCCATATTTACCAAAAATTATACGGCTGATTCCCATTGTTACTGCAAACATACATGGACCTGTTAGATCTCCCAGAGCTTTTGATAATCCCAGTGCTGATTCTGCATAAGCAGATGCCCATTGAGCCATTGCAAGTTCAGAAGCTCCGGAACAGATCATCAGACATATTGCAACCCAGAAAAATGGCTTGGAAAACAGATCCTTAATTTCCATTCCAGAACCATTGTCAACCAGAGATTCGATGGGACAGGTCATGAAGTTATAAGTATTAATTGCAGGAATGATTGCCCATATTACGGCGAGCCACTTCCAACTGTCTATTCCAAATATCAGGAAAAATAAGCTGGAAATCAAAATTGTCCCAACAGCTCCCCAACAGTAAAATGAATGGAGCAGACTCATAGTTGCTTCTTTGTTTTCAAACGGACAGGCCTCGATAATAGGACTGCAAAGTACTTCTATTAAACCGCTTCCGATGGCATAAACAATAACACTACATATAATTCCAATAAAAGGATCAGGTAAAAAATCAGGTAAAAATGCCAGTCCAAGCAGACCCAGTGCAGCAAATATTTCTGATGCAACAATGCACACACGATATCCGATATGATCTACGAATTTGGCACAGAACAGATCAACCAGAAGCTGTGTGAAAAAGAAGAAAGTGGATATCAGAGCAATGTTACCGAGAGAAATATGGTAGTCACTGTGAAATTTCAAAAAAAGAAGCGGTGCGAAGTTTGCCGCAATAGCCTGTGTGATAAATCCCATATAACAGGCTATTTTTGTCTTATGGTAGTTAGTTTTTTTTACAGCATTCATTTTTTATTTTCCTCTCCGAATGTTTTTAACAGTTTTATGTTCAATCTTCACATTCATCAATACTTCCACAAAAAAGTCTGTTCTGGGTGGTGCGGTTATTTCAATTTTGTCGCCTTCAATGTTGATCTCACTTTCATTCATCCATTTATAAATCATAAGAATACCTCTTTTCTTTTTTTACTTGATTATATAGCAAATATCAGATATATACATTGAATTAAATTATAGAAATACTGTATAATATCGTAAAAAAGAAAGAACGTGATATGGGATGGATTATAATAAAATACTTACAGACGAGGAGTTCATGGAAATTAAACAGCATGGAAGCAGTGCTTATCCATTCCAGTATTATTATGATAATCTGGAATTGTTTGATTTTCATTGTATTGAGTGGCACTGGCACAGAGAATTTGAGTTTTTATATGTCGAGTCCGGACAAGTTACATGCGGAATAGGAGAAAAACAGATTATATTGTCAGAAGGAGAAGCAATTTTTATTAATTCTAAAATATTGCACCGCTTTTACGCATCATCAGGTGGTATCATTCCTAACTTTGTATGTATGCCGGAATTTATTGCGCCGGAGAACAGCCTGATCTATAAGAAATATATCTTGCCAATCATTTCATCGAATATATATTTCCAGCGTTTTCAGACTGATGAATTATGGCAAACAAAGATTATACAAACTATGATAAAAATAATGGAAATACAGAGGAATGAGAAAATAAGAGAACTTGCTACTCTGGCATTGCTGCAGGATTTATGGCTGACTTTTTATGAAAATGTAAAGTTATCTGATAAAAGAGATGTACAGACAGTGGATGAAGTTGCACAGAAAAGAGTGCAGTTGATCATGCAATATATACATGAAAACTATAATCGCAACTTGTCTCTGGATGAAATTGCTTCGCATATAGGAATCAGCAAAAGTACTGCACTTAATTTGTTCCACCGTTTTTTACATACTACACCGGTTAATTATCTGATAGGATATCGACTTCAGGCAGCTTCATGGTTATTGAAAAATACGAATAAAAAAGTAAAAACGATCGCTTATGAAAGCGGATTTCATAACGTTGATTATTTTTGCAGATTGTTTAAAAAACGTTATCATTTAACTCCATCAGAATATCGCTGCACATGTTTAAAAGTGTTGTCGGCTGATCCGAGTCTTCAGACCTGTAAATAAAGCCGATGCAGGACTTTTGGAATCCTGTATCGGCTTTGTTGATTTTGTAAAGGCTTTGAAAAATTTACTTTTACTGGTTCATCAGTGCTTTGATATCTTCTTCCGGTGTGGTGATAGGTGCAATACCATAATTTTCAACCAGAAAGTTCAGAATATTAGGAGAAAGGAATGCCGGAAGAGAAGGACCAAGACGGATATTTTTGATACCCAGATGCAGGAGGGTTAACAGGATACAGACTGCTTTCTGTTCATACCAGGAGAGTACGAAGGAAAGCGGAAGTTCATTTACAGAACATCCAAATGCATCTGCAAGTGCCACAGCAACCTGGATCGCACCATAAGCATCATTACACTGACCCATATCCATCAGTCGTGGAAGACCACCGATCTCTCCCAGATCGAGATCATTGAAACGGAATTTTCCACATGCCAGGGTGAGAACGATACTGTCAGAAGGTGTCTGCTTTACAAATTCCGTATAATAGTTTCGACCTGGCTTGGCACCATCACAGCCGGCAACCAGGAAGAAATGGCGGATCGCACCTGATTTTACAGCCTCTACTACAGTACCTGCATGGGACAGGATGGCTGCATGACCAAAACCGGTTGTCACTTTTTTCCCGCCGTTGATACCGGAGAACATCTGATCTTCTTTGTAACCACCCAGCTCCAGTGCTTTTTCAATAAGCGGTGTGAAATCTTTCTTCTCGTCAATATGGACAGCTCCCGGGAAGGCAACCACTTCTGTTGTAAACACTCTGTCAGCGTAGCTGCTTTTTGGAGGCATCAGACAGTTGGTAGTGTAGAGGATCGGGGCCGGAAGATGGTCAAACTCTTTCTGCTGATTCTGCCATGCAGTTCCGAAATTGCCTTTCAGGTGAGAGTATTTCTTTAAGAATGGATAGGCATGGGCAGGGAGCATTTCACCATGTGTATAGATATTGATTCCTTTTCCCTCAGTCTGTTCAAGTAAAAGCTGCAGATCTTTCAAATCATGTCCGGTCACGACAATAAAAGGCCCTTTTTCTACCGTAAGTGTAACATCAGTTGGCTCTGGTGTTCCATAGGTTTCTGTATTTGCCTTATCAAGAAGTGCCATGCACTTCAGATTGATCTCTCCTGTTTTGAGTACTGTGGAAAGCAGTGCTTCTGTGCTTTCTTCATAACCGATCTTAGATAATGCCTCGCAGAAGAACTGATTCACTTCGGCATCTTCATAATTCAGAACATTTGCATGATAGGCATAGGCAGCCATTCCGCGGATACCAAAGAGAATAAGAGACTTCAAGGAGCGGATATCTTCATTGGCATTCCACAGCTGCTGAAGATCATATTCCTCTGTTCTGCAGTCAGGAACCAGTCTTTCTTTTTCAGCTCTGACTTTTTGTATCATATTTTCGATTGCTGCATTGTCAAAACTTACATTTGTAACTGTAGTAAACAGTCCTTCGATTATGATCTGTCCGGTCCTTTTTGAAATAGTTTCCGTGCTGTCGGCAGCTTTAGCCAGACTGATCAATGCACCTGTCAACTCATCCTGTAATTTCGCTGTATCTGCTTTTTTTCCGCAGACACCGGCATTTCCTGTACAGCCGGTACATCCGACTGTCTGTTCACACTGGAAACAAAACATTTTTTTATCCATTATTGTATTCTCCTTTTATTCTGTGATTTTTCCGAAGGATCTTTCTTATTATTTTATCCTCGGTCAGTAGTATTTATCCTTGGTTTCTGTTAGGAGTATAGTATAATAATTACAACGTGTATGTTTGATTTCCAACAGGAGGATTAATTTTGAAAAAATATTTACCCATTCTAAGAACGAGCCCTTTCTTTAAAGGTCTTACTGATAATGAGATATTATCCATACTGCATTGTGTAAATGCAGCAACGATCTCCAGAAAACGGGATTCTTATATTTTCAGAGCCGGAGATTCTACCGAAGTAATGGGACTTGTGGTGGCAGGCTGTGTTCTTGTTATTCAGGAAGACCTCTGGGGACATCGGAATATTCTGTCAAAATGTCATGCAGGAGATTTTTTCGGTGAACCATATGCAGCAAGTCCGGGAGCTGTTCTGAATGTCAGTGTAGTAGCAGATGAGGATTGTGATATTATTTTATTAAATGTTCAAAGGCTTCTGGTTTCCTGCCCAACAATATGTGAGCATCATCAGAAGCTGATCCGTAACCTGGTCGGTGTCCTGGCAAATAAGATTCTGATTCTTAACGATAAAATCACACATGTGGGCAGGCGAACGACCAGGGATAAACTGTTGTCTTATCTGTCGGCAGTATCCATCAGGCAGGCATCGTTATCCTTTGACATTCCTTTTGACCGGCAGCAGCTGGCAGATTATCTTTGCATTGACCGTGCGGCAATGTCTTCGGAGATATCAAAGCTGCAAAAAGAAGGATTTATAAAAACAAATAGAAATCATTTTGAGCTGACTGTTTGTAATGATACGGATTCAGGAATAAAAATGTGATATACATCACGGAAGACGATAAATTTTTTCATTATAATACAAAAGGAATGCGAGACAAGAGTAGTTTATTATCAGAAACTGCAAAAGCTATACCAGTGAGGTTGATACAATGGGACAGATAATACTCAGGGAACTGGAGAAGATGGATTTTTTTAAAGAAATACCAAAGGATATTCTGCAGAACCTGCTTAATGAAAGTAAAGTTGTTTCTTATAAGAAAAAAGAAGTGATTTTTCATTCACGCAGCAGAACCAAAACAGTATATTTTGTGTATTCCGGCGAAGTGATGCTTTATAATCTGACCAAGCATGGAAATCGAAAGGTGATTTTTATCCTGGGAAAAGGACGGCTTTTAAATCAGAGCATTGTAAGCAAAAAGCCGAATGCACTTTTTTGTGAGGCTGCCTGTCCGGTGCAGGTGATAGAAATTGCAGAAAAACAGTTTCTTCAGCTTATGGAACAGAGCCATGCTTTGACAAGATCTGTTCTGAGAGAGTATGAGAGAAATCTCTGGCGAATGGGGCACCAGCTAAAGAATACGACCGGAAACATGCAGATGGAGCGAAAAATAGCTGCAAAATTATGGAAGCTCGGTCGTGATTTTGGCGTAGATACGGAAGACGGGGTGATGATAGATATTGATCTTACCATTACCCTGATGGCTGATCTGGTTGGTGCACCAAGGGAAAATGTATCTCGTGCCTGTAAGGTTCTTACGGACAGAGGTCTGATCTGTTATGGCAATAAGCGATTTATTCTGATAGATTTTGATGGTCTTGCAAAATTTTATAAAATGTGATTATGAGAAAGGGGTATCTGATGGGAAAACGAGTCAGCAGTGATGAGATGCAGAATATTTTTAAAATCTTGCAGAAATCCTATGATGTGTATGGACCGAAAATTTACCAGGGGACAGGATGCTTTTCAGATACAGATGTAGTTCGTTATGGTCTGCTGAACAGCTGGGAAGAGATTGTCTGGAATCAGAAGTCGGATTACAGCTTTAAGGAGGTACTGCTTCCGATTTCAGAGACGATTCTTTATTTTACGGAGAATGAGATGAAAACAGCAGACGGAGCAGCAAGACAGAGGTTGATTTTCTTAAAAAGCTGTGATTTTCATGCCCTGAAACGCCTGGACGACATGTATTTGAAAAATGGTGCAGAGGATTATTATTACAGAAGAATGCGGGAAAATACAGTTTTTGCTGTGATGGGGTGTAAGGAATCCGGAAAAAATTGTTTTTGCGTAAGTATGGGAACGAATCGTTGTGAAGAATATGATATGTATATTTTTCAGGATGAAAATGGATGTTACATGGAGCTGAAATGCAGAGAACTGGAAGAATTATTATGGGATTATGGACAGAATGTTCAGGAGAAACCGATTTTTGTGGAAAATAATGAGGTTCATGTAGAGGTTCCGGAAAAACTTCCAAATATAATTCACCAGGATTCCATGTGGCAGAAATATGGCAGTCGATGTATTGGCTGTGGACGCTGTAATTTTGTCTGTCCTACGTGTACCTGTTTTACTATGCAGGATATTTTTTATAAAGATAATCCAAAGGCCGGAGAGCGTCGTCGTGTATGGGCTTCCTGCCAGGTAGATGGATATTCTGATATTGCCGGAGGACACAGCTTCCGCCAAAGTCAGGGTGAAAGAATGCGTTTTAAGGTATTACATAAAATTTCAGATCATAAGAAAAGATTCGGATATCATATGTGCGTCGGCTGCGGACGTTGTGAAAATGTCTGTCCGGAGTATATTTCCTATATTGCATGTCTTCAGAAACTGAAAGAAAAGGAGGGAAAGTGAGATGACGAATGAATATATTCCTTTCTTATCTAAGATAAAAGAAATCGTGAAGCATACAGAGACAGAATATACATTCCGTATGACATATGTGGGTGAAGTAAGACCGGGACAGTTTTTTGAAGTTTCTATTCCTAAATATGGTGAGGCACCGATTTCTGTCAGTGGCATAGGAGAAGATTATGTCGACCTGACCATACGTAAGGTTGGTAAGGTGACCGGAGAGATTTTTGAATTGAATGAGGGAAGCAGTTTTTTTATGCGTGGCCCGTATGGAAATGGTTTTGAGAAGGAGAATTATCAGGGAAAAGAACTGATCGTGGTAGCTGGTGGAACAGGAGTATCTCCTGTGAGAGGAGTGATCAGTTACTTCGGTGAGCATCAGGATGAAGTGAAAAAATTACACACGATCCTTGGGTTTAAATCGCCGTCAGATATTTTGTTCCGTGAGGATCTGAAGATCTGGAAACAGCAGATGGAGCTGATCCTGACGGTGGATTCCGCTGATGACGATTCTTATAGGACAGGACTTGTTACAAAATATATTCCGGAACTTGAGCTTGATAATATCCATGAGACCGCAGCTATTGTTGTCGGCCCCCCAGTCATGATGAAATTTGCAGTATCAGAGCTTTTAAAGCTGGGAATGAAGGAAGAACAGATCTGGATATCTCAGGAGAGAAAAATGTGCTGTGGACTTGGTAAATGCGGACATTGTCGAATGAATGATACATATATTTGTCTGGATGGTCCGGTATTCTGTTATTCAGAAGGTAAAAAACTGTTTGATTAGGGGAGGAAATCGTAATGGATATCAATACAAAGAAACTAAAGAAAAATGCCTTCCGTGTATCAAAGGTCCGTGGGCTTACGGCTTCCAGAGTTCGTGTTCCGGGAGGGTGCTGTAATGCAGACGTTATGCAGCAGGTGGTGGATATTGCCAGAAAATATGGAAACGGACAGATCCATGTTACCACTCGTCAGGGATTCGAAATTGAAGGAATCCATATGGAAGATATGGATAAAGTTAATGAGATGCTTCAACCGATCATTGATAATCTTCAGATCAATCAAAATGAGGCAGGTACCGGGTATTCAGCATCAGGAACCAGAAATGTCTGTGCATGTATCGGAAACAGAGTCTGTCCTTTTGGAAATTATAATACAGCAGCTTTTGCGAAGAGAATCGAAAAGGCTATATTTCCTAATGATCTTCATTTTAAAATTGCACTTACAGGTTGTGCCAATGACTGTATCAAAGCAAGAATGCACGATTTTGGAATTATCGGTATGACAGAGCCACAATATGACCCTGATCGTTGTGTATCCTGTGGCGCCTGTGTAAAAGGCTGTGATAAGCTTTCGGTGGATGCGTTAAAGATGGATAATTACAGAATCGTGCGCAATGAAGAAAAATGCGTAGGCTGTGGAGTATGTGTGACAAAATGTCCTACCAGAGCATGGACCAGAAGTGAAAAAAAATATTATCGTCTGACACTTATGGGACGAACTGGAAAGAAAAATCCACGTCTGGGAGAAGATTTTTTGATCTGGGCAGATGAAGACACTATCGTCAAGGTTATCCTGAACACTTATAAATTTGTAAAAAAATATATTGATCCAAATGCGCCTGGCGGCAAGGAACATGTGGGATATATTATTGACCGTGTAGGGTTTGCAGAATATAAAAGGTGGGCGTTGGATGGTGTAGTACTTCCGCAGGAAACGATAGTGAAAGATAATATTTACTGGAGCGGAATACATTACAGATAATTATAAATAAGATAATTCCAATATAAGGAATTTTGCAAAAGAAGGTTGAACGGAAAAAATTGCCTGTCTAAAATGATGCTATTGTTATAAGCTTTCTTAAGTGATATACCGAATATACACAGGGAAAGAAACCATGTGAAATTACAGTTTTGTTTTCACATGGTTTCTTTTATATACAGAGGTTAGTTTACACTAACAGAAGAGGGCGGATTGCTTTTGCAACCGTCGATCTTTCTTTACCAGGAATCCACACGATGGTATTATGGTATGTATAAAGAACCTATAAAATCAGTTGTTGAGAAACAGGGAGGATAAAAATGCTCATCAGAAAAGCAGAAGAAAAAGATATTCCGAGGATCCTGGAATTGCTAGGACAGGTGCTGCAGATCCATGCAGATATAAGGCCTGATATTTTTATTCCGGGCACAACAAAATATACGACAGACGAATTGACAGAGCTTTTGAAAAATGAAGAAAAGCCAATATATGTTGCAGCGGATGAGGCTGATGTTTGTGTGGGGTATGCATTTTGTCAATTAAAGGAGCAGCCTTTTTCAAACAATATGGTACCGTTTAAATCTCTTTTTATAGATGACCTGTGTGTCGATCAGGAGGCACGAGGCCGGCATATTGGGGAAAGTCTGTTTGAATATATAAAAAATAAAGCAAAGCAGCTGGGATGCTATGAAGTGACATTGAATGTGTGGGCAGGAAATACTTCAGCAGAAAAATTTTATGAGAAAATGGGAATGCGGACAAAAGAAAGACAGATGGAATACATATTATAAGATGGTTGAACCGCCCAGAGAAAAAGCAGTCGGCTAAGACACAGACTGAGATGTCTGTATCTTAGCCGGAAAATTTATCACTGTAATGAACATGCATGGCTTCCCAGTCCATAAACACTACATAAAATACTCTTCCGTATTGCTGGCTGTCCACGATCCTTCCGTGATCAAGAACAGAAAGGTAAGAGCCGTCCGTTTTTCGAAGATGAAAGTGGATGTAATAATCATTTTTATTGCCGGCATCGATCTGTTTCCAGATGCTTGCTTCTATCTGCTGCTGTTCATTCTCACGGATCAGGTTGTGGAAGCTTTTATTTGTGAGGCTGAAGAGTTCATCTATATTTTTATATCCGGTCATTTGAAGGAACTCGTGGTTTGCATACAGGAGTTCATCATCATCTTTGTCCGCTCTGTATATGATAAATGCACCCGGAAGGTGTTCAGAGATATCCTTGAATGCAAATCCGAGCTGTTTGCGGATTCCTGACCGGAGCCCATCCCTGTAAGCCATACATCCATTTTTTCCGTGAAGCTTTATTTCATAAAGTGCTGCATCTGCACAGCGCATAAGCTGTGAACGGTTGGAGGCAAAGGTTGGATATTCTGCATATCCGAGAGAAATAAAAAACGGATATTCTTTTCCCTTACATGAAAATGTCTTTGGAAGCTTGGTAAATTGCAGCAGCAGTTCTTCCGCTTCTTTATAGGTATGATCCGGCAGAAGAATGCAGAACTCATCACCACCGTTTCTTCCCAGCAATGTGTTTTTGGGGAAAAAAGCCTTCATGCTATCTGTAAGACTCTTTAATGCCTTGTCTCCATAGACATGTCCGTAAATATCATTAATAAACTTAAAGTCATCAATATCAAGGAGTGCGGCCACAAAATGCGCTTTTGGATTTTTAGTGATCATCCTTTCGGCTGATTCATCAAATCCATAGCGGTTGTAAATATCGGTGAGAGAATCTGTGTGTGCCAGTATTTGAAATTTGTTTTTATTTTCTTTCGATACTAACCACACCCGGGTAAGACCTGAGAGAAGTAAAACGACAGCAGTAAACATTCCGCCGACGGTTACCAGTAATCTAAGGTTTCTCCACCCGCTTTCAGGAGCTACTTCTAATTTCCAGTTTTCTTCCCCTATCGTAAAATCATAAGAAACAGCATGAGTAAATTGGTCATCTGACTGATAAACAACTTTATAAGTGTCGATCCAGGGAGTATCTGTTTTTGAAAGCCTGTATTCATATCCGAAATCCGAAAGTGCACTGATCGCATCTGAAAAAATGTCGGGAACACGCAGGATAACAATGGTAAATCCCCAGAAATATTCCTGGTTGTTTTTATCTTTCAGGTAGACTGGATTGCGGACAGCAATTCCACAGCCGCCCTGTTTTAAATCGAAAGGACCTTGTGTAATGATCACGTGATTGTCTCTTGCGTAACAGGAAATTTTGCTGCGATCTTTATCCTGGAGCAGATTGACTTTACACGCTTCCGTTCCCTCAGAAGGATAAACATCTGTCACAATACCATCCGGAGCAAGCTGTATGCTTTCAATAACGTCAGACATAATATTTTCCGCAATTGTGTCAAACTGACTGATCTTTCCGTTTTCACTGATCAGGATCTGCTTTAGCGCATCTGTGACCGCAATTCCATTTGTAATCTCATTTTTTATACGTTCGCCGTAGGTTGTTGCATTTAATTGTGCTGTTATGTGTTGTTGGTCAGTTTCATGTGAGTCTGTTTTGTATACAATTAAACCAACAAGGCATATGCCCAGTAAAAAAACGATAAGAGGTACAATTGTTTTTTTCTTCACCTGGTTCACCTCGTTTTATTAGTTTCACAATAAAACATTATATCATAGAAGTAAAAAAATAGAATGATTTTTTGCGTTAAAGTGATATTGTTTTTTTGGTGTACAATGGAAATATGACCAGAGGGCGAAATATAGTATACAATTAAGGAATATATTGGAAAGAATACTGAAAAAGACTCGCGGTTTTGCAGGGTATATGATATACTGTCCTTTATAAGTAAATATCTTATCGGAATTCACTGAAGACCGGATCGGTGCTGCAAAATCGGTCCTGAGCAGATGAGAATTCCCTTCCACTTAATGACAGGATGGAGCTGTATTTTGAGGATTTCTATATAGACAGATTGCTTGCAAAATATGAGAAAGACAGGCATTTTGCCAGATATGCCACAGGTTTATAAATTCTAAGAACTAAGGAAGAACTGTTGTATGTTAAATAAAAAAGATTTCTTGAAATATGCATCAAAATTAGCATTTCCGATCATGATCCAAAATCTGATTGGAACATTAGTAAATGTTGCGGATACTGTAATGCTGGGATATGTAAGCCAGACTGCCATGTCGGCTTCATCTCTTGCCAACCAGTATACATTTATTCTTTTCTGTTTGTATTATGGCATGGCTACAGGTACTTCAGTTTTATGTGCCCAGTATTGGGGAAAGGGTGATAAAAAGACAGTAGAAAAGATTCTCGGCCTGGCGGAGCGGATCTCACTGATCGTTTCTCTTGTATTTTTCATTATCTCCTTTTCCATGCCGACTACGATCATGAAGATTTTTACAAACAGTCCGGATACGATTGCTGCCGGCAGCGAATACTTGAAGGTGATCTCATTTTCCTTTATGTTTATGGGCTTCTCACAGATTTTCATGAGTGCCCTCCGAAGTGTCGGAAAAATAATGCTGCCTTCTGTTACATACATTGTATCGCTTTGTGTCAATGTACTTTGTAATGCCACCTTTATCTTTGGCCTGTTTGGACTTCCAAAGCTTGGTGTTACAGGTGTTGCCCTTGGTACTGTTATTGCCAGGATCGCAGAGGTATTGATCTGTCTTATCTACTCATTAAACAGCTCCGATGTCAGATTCCGAATAAAATATTTCTGTGCAAAATCCGGTATTCTGTTCAGGGACTTTATGAAAATTGCTTCTCCGGCTGTGATAAATGATGTTGTCTGGAGCTTTGCCGGTTCAGCATTCGCAGCGATCCTTGGCCACATTGGCGATGATATGGTTGCCGCAAATGCCGTTGCTGTTATGGTGGTAAACATTGGTGCCATCGCCTGCCGCGGTTTTGCCAACGCTACTACCATCATTATCAGTCAGGAGCTTGGTAAAGATCACAAGGATACAGCCAGAGAATATGGGAAACGTATGCTGAGAATAACAATTATCGTAAGTCTCATCGGATGTGCCATTATTTTGGCAGTCCGCCCTATGATACTGGACTTCTACCGGGATAAACTGACAGAGACAGCCATGTATTATCTTGGTATATTTATAATTATGACAACCTGGCGTCTTGTGGGAGAGGGAATCAATACCTGTCTTATATGCGGCTGCTTCAGAGGTGGTGGTGATTCCAGGTTCGGAATGATCGTGGATTCCATATTTATGTGGCTTGTTGCAGTTCCTCTGACCTTTATTGCCGCATATGTTTTAAAACTGCCGCCTGTCTGGGTATACTTTATAATGACCCTGGATGAATTCGAAAAAATGCCTGTGGTGTTCATCCACTATTTCAGAAATAGATGGCTTACGAACATTACCAGAGATTTTGACTGATCAGGGGGTTAAGCAGGAGACTAAAAAAATGAAATATTTTGAAGCAAAAATGTCTTATCCTCAGTTTTTAAAATATCTGATCCCGTCGGTACTGACTATGATCTTTTTATCATTTTATACAACGATAGATGGATTTTTTGTATCCCGGTATGCAGGCTCTGACGCGCTTGCAGGAATTAATATTGTTATTCCGATCACCTGTGTTATTTTCGGAACATCTGTCATGCTTGCAACGGGATCAGGTGCCATTATAGGAGAGAGGATGGGACAAAAAAGAGAACAGGAAGCAAATGAGATATTTACTTTTATGACGATCGTGCTGCTCGTACTTTCGGTTGCTTTTACAGTTGTGGGAATTCTTTTCCTGAAACCGATCTGTATTTTTTTGGGAAGCAGTGAGCGCCTGATGGAGCATGTGGTGCCATACGCATTTGTCATATTTTTAGGATCGGTTCCGATGTCATTCAAGCTATTTTTCGAATATCTTGTGAGGACGGATGGGAGATCGTATATCGGAATGATCATGTCTCTGACCGGTCTGGCTTTTAATATTGTTTTCGACTATATTTTTGTGGCTATATTCGGACTGGGAACGCTTGGAGCCGCGTGGGGAACATTTCTCTCCATTACAGTAAGCATGTTGATAGGCTTTATTTATTTCCTGAAATACAGCCATATAAGGTTTTGCAGACCGAAGGCAGATGGGAGTGTTCTTCTGAAATCCTGCACTAATGGAAGCAGTGAAATGCTGACGGAGATGTCTACCGGGATCACTACATTTTTATTTAACCTTATTATCATGCAATATTTTGGTGAAGATGGAGTTGCGGCTGTGACGATCATTATGTATATTTACTATTTCTTCATCGCTTTTTATATGGGAATTGCCGTTGCAGCGGCTCCGATCATAAGCTATAATTACGGCTCTGAAAATCATGACAAGATCAGAGAAATAACACGATATAGTTTTATTACGATTGCCATCAGTTCAGTATTGATCCTCACGGTATCACTTGTATTTGGAAAACAGATCATCCATTTATTCGTTGGGGAGGGAAATGTATTTACATTGACATGGGATGGCCTGAAGCTGTTTAGTCCGGTTTTCCTGTTTATTGGTTTAAATGTATTTCTTTCCGGATATTTTACTGCCCTGGGAAATGGTTTTATTTCGGCATTGATCTCGTCAATGCGTTCTTTGATCCTGGTGGCTGTGTTCATATTGATCCTGCCAAAGCTTATAGGGGTTGCAGGCATCTGGATGACGATGCCGCTGGCGGAAGCCGTGACTATTTTCATGGCGGTTTATCTGTATCGAACATACGGGAAAAGTTTCATGCAGGAAAATTCCAGAGCCACGTCTTAATGATATTTTGCAAAACTCTAACGAAAAAGAGGCCGTCAAGTACGACCTCTTTTTTCGTTATGGCTTTATCATGTCATGGGAGTATTTATAACTCCTGTGGAGATATTTTCAGGTATTCATAGGATGGCTGGAAATCATGGCTGTCACACTGACGGTAATATTGGGTAAAAATACGTTCTATGATATCCGGGATATGCGTTTCGTCAGGCTCAAACAGTATGATGAGATACTGCAGGGAACTGTAGCGTGTACAGATATCCACACGGCGGATATTCTGCCGGATGGCCTGTTCCATATATTTCAGAGCCTGCTCAATGGATTCGATATCAGGAACTGTATCCACAAGTGTCTCGATGGTGATCATCGCCAGATAACATCTGCACTGGCTACGTGTGACAAGCTGACTCATGTATTCATACTGTCGTGCGAAATCCCGGTAATTCAGATCAAGAGCACCTACATAGATGCCGCTTTTCTGAAGAGACTCTGCCACAAGCTCCAGATCTTTTCCGGAACCGGATGCTGCAAGAGTGCTGCGGTCGATCTGCTGGTAGAAAAAGAACTGGTTCTTGCCGTTTTGTTTTACGTAATACAGAGCTTTATCTGCTTTGGAATAGCAGTCTTCAAAGGAATCATCTGTGCTGCACAGACACAGGCCTGCGGACAGTGTGGCAAACCGGAGTTCCGGATCATCGGTAGTGATGGTGTGAAATTTCTGGAACAGATCGTCCATCTGCAGAGACAGGGAATCAGGATCTGTGTCCGGAAGGAACATCAGGAATTCATCGCCTCCAAGTCTGCAGGAAATTCCCTGATCTGCCCGTTTCTGGAGCAGCTTTCCAAGCCATTTCAGTGCACGGTCGCCGGCTTTGTGGCCATAGATGTCGTTGATCTTTTTCAGGTTGTCCATATCAAGGAATACCAGACATCCATCATGTGTCTGCATAAATTCCGCGGTAAGACGTTCGCCCAGGTTACGCATGGGAAGACCGGTAAGGAAATCATAGCTTTTTGCGTCTTCCTGGCTTTTTATGGTAGCCATTATGTCCGAGATGAATTTGCTGACGGTAAGCTGCATATCCGGAAGGTTATAGGTGTCCGGTTCTTCCTGGGAAGGATCCCACTGAGGCAGTCGCTTTTCATTGAGCAGTTTCAGAAAAATGTCGGTGATCTTCGGGTCGAACTGTGTACCACGGTTTTTACGGAATTCTTCGTAAACAACTTCCGGTGGAAGCGCATTACGGTAGATTCGACAGGAGTTCATGGCATCGTAGCAATCTGCAACAGCCACGATGCGGGCATGGATGGGGATCTCTGTTCCGGCCAGTCCGTCCGGATAGCCTTTTCCGTCATAACGTTCATGGTGACTTCTTGCGATTTCTGCCGCATGAGGGATCAGGGTTATGTCCTTCAGGATCTCGGCACCGATAACGGTGTGTTTTTTTATAAGGTTGTATTCATCATCAGTCAGCTGTGCAGGTTTGTTCAGGAACGGATCCGGGATACCGATCTTACCGATATCGTGAAGGTGAGTAGCACGTTTCAGATTCAGGATTTCCTCCGGCGTCCAGCCCAGCTCCTCTGCGATCAGGGCTGCATATTGTGCAACCCGGTAGGAATGGCCGCGGGTGTACGCATCCTTTGCCTCAATGGTGGTGGAAAGGGTCTGTATCATCTGCAGAGACATTTTTTCATTCTGTTCCTGGTTTTTGCGGATTTCGCTCTGCTGGCGTTTCAGTTCTATATCCTGGACATTTTTGATGGCTCTTACAATATTGACAAAAAGCAGGATCAACATGCCGGCGCCCACAAACAGTCCGGACATCAATGTGACAAAGTATGCAGAGGTTGCTTCAACGGCAATACACAGGATCGCTGCCAGCAGACCAACGAGCAAAAGCCGGTCGGCCTTGTTTTTTTCGGTGCGTATATATTGGAAAAGGTGTACAAATATTGTGGCAACGGTAATCGCCAGGATTCCGTGACTTACAGGCATGGTTTCGATATAATCTGCGATACCGGCAGCGGTGAGGATCGTACAGACCGCAAAATTTACCATTGCGATGCTTCCAAGACAGACATAAAATCTGTGATGCAGCCCTTTCTGGAGACTGTCCGCAAAAAACAGGATCGGGAGCGGACACAAAAGGATCATAACGAAGCACAGAGATCCGAGAGCGGAAGCGTTGGGGACCAGGAACTGACGGAGCTTGGACTCACCCAGCATCCAGACTGCGCCCATAACCATGCACCATCCAAGATATTCCATGTCAAATCGTGTATGATAGACCAGTCCCAGAGCGAAACTGAACAGGATCGTGACGATTCCGGAAAACAGGATAAAAAAAGCAATGTAGGTTTCCAGTCCGTATCTGCTGAAAATATATATCCAGATATCTGCCTTGTCTCCGCAGTAAACAGGATTGACAACTCCGGTGTAATTGGAGGTGTAGGTGGTCAGTTCAATACGGAGCTCTTTGCCGGCATCGGAAGCATAAACCGGGCAGAAAACATAACGGCTGGCGGAGTTTTTGCCCACAAGCCTTGTTTTATGCGTGGAGTAGCTGGTCCTGAGGTTGTCCCCTACATAAAAATCCACATCCTGCAGAGAAGAACGGATGGCAAAGCAGGTATCTGTAAGATCAGCGGGAAGCTGGATGGTGAGGACCATCGTGTCACCGACGGGAACCTTGTAGGTGCCCGGAACGGAGATTTCCTGGGTGGATCCATCCGGTTTCTGCCAGGTAACGGTACCGGAATAGATCACAGAGGCTGCTGAAGCGTCGGAAGAACGTTCATCTGCACCAAAAATCTGCATAAAAATGAACCAGCCAAGGATGGTGAACATCAGAATATAAAAGAAATATCTTTTTCCCTGGTTAAAGGTTTCTGTTTTTTCTTTCATGGCAATATGTCTCCTTATAATGGGAAAGGATTAGTTTGTAAATTGAAAAACTCCTATAGATCGATTATACCAGACCGGAGCGGAAAAATCAGTATAAACAGACATACTGCGCGGATTTATGTGATCAGCATAAATTCTGTGCATCGCGAAGCATGTTGGTGAGAACGGAGTGAGCAGTAACAACATATCCGATGCATCTGCGCGCAGGATATGGTACAATGGGTGAATGTGGAGTATGATATATGCAAAGCATGATATATGCAGGATAAAGGATCAGAATAAAGAATGAGAGTAAAGTGACAGGAGGAAGGATCATGAGTAAGATCGTAAATATCACATCAAAAGAGGATAAGGATCAGAAACTGCAGGATATAGCAAATTCACTGGAGGAGCTGAAGGATGTAATGGCTGAAGTGATAGAAGCCTATGAAGAAGAAAATGCGGACAGCCGGAAGATGGACACGTTGACAGAGGCACTGGATGCGCTTGAGGACGCTTATGAGGCCGTTAACGATGTGCTGCTGGAGGAAATCTGATCATGCAGTATAAGGTTCTGAAGATAGAAGAAGACATGGATTTCGGCTGTGAAGAGCGACAACCGGGTGAAGCACTTATGTCAATAGTGCTGATAGAAGATGAAAATGGAAATGAAACAAGCCTGCGGCATGATGACGGACTCCTGTATGAAAGAGATATCAATGAGGGAGATCTTGTTACCATGGACGGGCAGCATCAGCTGTGGAAATTGTAAAAATACCGGATGGAAAAAGTTTTATCTTATTTTTGGAATGTGTGATGAGTCATTTACCGTGAACTGCACGGTAGATCCACCGGAAGGAAAGGAACCGCCGGCTGTGATCACCTATCTGGGAAAAGTGCTGCCCTGTGCAGTGATCGGATTGCTGGTGGTATTTTGCCTGAAAGATGTGCCGGAAAGTACTTATTATGGACTGCCGGAGCTGATCGCAATACTGTTTATTGTGGCATTACATAAATGGAAGAAGAGTACATTACTCAGCATAGGAGGGGGAACGGTGTTTTATATGGTGCTGGTGCAGACCATATTTAGTTAGGCAGAAATATATGAAAAACAGAAAATGAAAAGCCAAGGCAGGATACGATAACCGTATCCTGTTTTTTTTTGACTGCAGCAGTAATTTATGAAAATGCTGTAGAACAGATAAGCAGGCACAGGAGTGTGAAAGTATAATAAGCCGTGAAAAGAAGCGAGCGATCGCGAAAATGAGCGTGTCCGCAGAGCGAGCACAGATGTATTTCTTTGCTCCTGTAAAATATAGAGAAAATACGCCGGAATCAGCGGGATCCGTAATCTGCTCACTTGTCTGTGAATCTGATTGCACAGGTTTAAAAGCCTCAGCGTAGCTGGAAGTAATAAGCAGTGTGTGTGGATTGGTGTGTTATGAAAATAACAAAAATGAGTAACTGTTGCTTTTGTAATGGAATAAAAAACGACAAGACACTATGCGATTTTATGGCTGTAAATGCATGTGTTTCAAGAGTTTATATAAGAAACACGAAATTCCATGAAATGTGAATAAATTAACACATAATTTTGAAAAATATACTCAAAATATAACCATGCTATATTGACAAAATTTAAAATAAATGATAATATGTGACCATAACAAAACGAGAATGACTAAAATTTTTATGAAGTTAAGAATAAAAAGGTAAGCACGAAAGGAGTATCTTAAAATGGCTGAGATCAAAAAAATGGGTTACTGTGTAAACGGTGAGTGGAAAGAGTCAAAGGCAGAGAAATACATGGATGTTACAGATTCCAGTACAGGTGAGGTGATCGCGCAGGTTCCCTGCTGTACACCGGATGAGGTAGAAGAGGCGATCGCTTCCGCACAGGCTGCATTCCCGGAATGGTCCTCACTTTCTCTTGCAAAGAGACAGCAGTATATGTTCAGATGGAGAGATGTTCTTTATGCTCATAAGGAAGAGCTTTCCGTACTTTGTGCAAAAGAGCTCGGAAAGAACATCAAAGAGGCAAGAGGAGATGTTCAGAAAGCAATTGAGCCTACAGAAGAGGCATGTGCACTTCCGACAATGATCCAGGGTGATGCTGCAATGCAGGTAACTACAGGATATGATACAGCTACATATCGCAAACCACTTGGAGTAACTGCTGGTATTGTTCCGATGAACTTCCCGGCAATGATCCCATGGGGCTGGATGGTTCCGCTTTCCATTGCATGTGGAAATACAGTAGTACTGAAAGCAAGCTCTCAGACACCACTTACAGCTATGAGGATCATGGAGCTTTTCTACACAGAGGGCGGATTCCCGAAGGGTGTTGTAAACCTTGTGACCTGCAGCCGTGTAGAGGCTGATATCCTTCTTACAGATGAGAGAGTAAAGGCTGTTACATTCGTAGGAACAACAGGTGTTGGCAAACAGGTATATTCCAAAGCCGCAGCTCATGGCAAACGAGTTCAGGCACAGTGTGAGGCAAAGAACCATGCACTTGTACTTGAGGACTGCAACCTTGAGGCTACTGTTAATGCGATCATCAACTCCACATACGGATGCGCAGGTATGAGATGTATGGCTCTTCCGGTTGTATGCGTACAGGAGAGTATCGCAGACGAATTTGTTTCACTTCTTAAGAAAAAAGCAGAGGCTATGAAGCTTGGCTGTGCATATGATGAAGATACTGATCTCGGACCGGTTGTAAATGCAGGCCACAAGGAGAAGATCTGCAACTGGATCCAGAAGGGTATCGATGAGGGTGCAGAGCTTGTACTTGACGGACGTAATGCAGTAGTTCCGGGATATGAGAACGGATTCTTCGTAGGACCGACAATTCTTGATCATGTAACACCTGAGATGACAGTTGGAAACCGTGAGATCTTCGGACCGGTAACCTGTATCAAACGAGTAAAGGATTACGAGGAAGGCATCGCAGTCATGAATGCTAATCCATTTGCAAACGGTTCCTGTATCTTTACACAGAGCGGATATTACAGCCGTAAATTCGCTATGGAGACAGATGGCGGTATGGTAGGAATCAATGTAGGTATCCCGGTTCCGACAGCATACTTCCCATTCTCCGGAAACAAGGATTCCTTCTTTGGTGATCTGCACGTTCTCGGAAAAGACGGCTATCGTTTCTTCACAAGAGCAAAAACAGTTACAACACACTGGTTCGATGAAGCTGCCGGAAAGAGAAAGGTCGGCACATGGGAAGGAAGTACTGAGGCTTAAGCAAGCTTCATAAATAAATTTATGACACTGTAAGGCAGATCGGGTAAGATCTGCCTTTCAGATAAAATCCTCTAATGAAATGAGCATATTCAAAAACGGTGCATCTGCTGGATTTCCGGCAGATGCACCGTTTTTTAGGGCAAATATCCGATTTAATCGATCGTCATAACACGGATGCCGTGCTCCTGGCAGAAGCTGTCGTATTCTTCAGGAAGTGACTGGTCGGTTACGATGGCGTCAAGTTTTTCCATTGAAGAATAGGTCATAAGTGAGATCCGGCCGAATTTGGAATGGTCTGCAAGAAGGATCATACTGTTGGCATTCTCTGCAATGGCTTTTTTGGTGATGTATTCCTCGGCGCTGGCATTGGTAAGTCCGCTCTTCATGGTTACACCTGTGCAGGCCATAAAAGCCATGGAAATGTTATAAGTCTGCAGATAATCATTGATATCCGGTCCTGTGAAGGACAGGGTTTTGCGGTTCAGTTTTCCGGGAACGGAAATGATATCCAGGTTCGGATAGGATGCTGCCTTGTTGAAGATAAGCAGGCTGTTGGTCAGGATCGTACAGTGCTTATCTGCAATAAAATCAACCAGGTTCAGGCAGGTTGTACCTGTATCGATATAGATGGTATCGTCTTCTGCCACAAGCTCTGCGGCACGGCGGCAGATTTCTTTCTTTTCTTCAGGAAAACGTCCGCCACGCTCTTCGTAAGACAGAAGGGGAAGAGTCTGTGGAGTTTCGAGTGCTGCGACACCGCCATATACTTTCATGATACTGCCACGTTTCAGAAGGATATCGACATCTCTTCTGATGGTGTTTTTGGATACGTTGAATTTCTCACATAATGTATCGAGAGAAGCGTTCTTATGCTCCAGCACATATTCTTCGATCATGTCCAGTCGCTGTGATTTCATAGAGATCTACCTTCTTTCTGTTGGTTAAGTCTTGGTTATATTTTATCATAAAAGAAAGTAGAGATAAAGTGCTTTTATGAGAACATACCAAAAATTATTTTCTCCCAAAAATATCTTGACGGAATTCTTATTTGAATGTAATATGAAAACGGTTTTCAAATTCAAATCTGCCATGTAAGGTGCAGTTGATAGAAGAGAGTAGGAATATAATGGAAGAAAAAATGAAATACAGTACCAGGCAGCAGAAAATAATTCTGGAATGCCTGCAGGAATATGGAGATACATTTTATACCATAGATCAATTTATGGAGCTCCTTCATGGAAAAGAGATCCAGATTGGAAGGACAACGGTATACAGAGGACTGGAACGGCTGCAGAAAGAGGGAGCAGTGCTGAAGGTTCCGTCTGTGGAGGGAGCGCCTGCCCAGTATCGTTTTATACGTGACGAGGAACGGAAGAATTACGGTAAGCTTGTGTGTCTTGAATGTGGGCATACGATTCCTCTGCAGTGTGGATGTATCGATCATTTTGTAGGACATGTGCTGGATGAACACGGATTTGAGATCGATCAGAGCCGGACGATCTTTTATGGATATTGTGACAGCTGCAGGAGGCTTAAAAAATGAATGTTAACAGAGGGAAGATGACAGCGGCAGCAGTTCTGGCGGTGACGCTTTTTATTGTGGGCGGTGTGACCAGATATGGCTTGCACAGGGCCGGAACGGTGGGACAGCCATTTATGGAGGATGGCCGACTGAAGGTGATGGCCAGCTTTTATCCCATGTATGATTTTGCCCGGAAGGTAGGGGGCGACAGGATTCAGGTAAAGGATATGGTTCCGGCGGGAACGGAGCCTCATGACTGGGAGCCGGCGGCAACGGATATCCGGAATCTTGAGGATGCAGATGTGTTTGTCTATAATGGCGCAGACCTGGAGCACTGGGCGGAGGATGTACTGGATACTTTGGAGAATCAGGACCTGGTTGTGTCTGAGGCATCGGATGGTGTGGAGCTTCTGGATGGAGGACATGACCATGCTCATGGTGATGAAGGAAAAGATCCTCATGTCTGGCTTGATCCCATGCGTGCAAAGCAGGAAATGAAAAATATCAGGGATGCTTTGGTAAAGGCTGATCCTGAGAACGGCAATTATTATGAAGCAAATTATGAGAAATATGCCGGTGAATTTGATGAGCTGGATCAGGAATTCAGAGATGGTCTGAAAGGTACGAAGAGCCGGGATATCATAGTGGCTCATGAGGCTTTTGGATATCTGTGCAATGCATATGATCTGAAGCAGCTGGCTATCGAAGGGCTGACACCGGATTCAGAGCCTGATCCTGCCAAGATGCAGGAAGTGATCGAGTATGCGAAAAAATACGACATCCATACCATATTTTTTGAAGAGCTGGCAAGTCCCAAGGTTGCTAAGACAGTGGCGAAGGAAGTGGATGCGGTGACTGCTGTGCTGAATCCGATCGAGGGATTAAGTGAGGAGGATATAGAGGCCGGAGAGGATTATTTTTCTGTGATGAGGAAGAATCTGGAGGCGCTCAGGAAGGCATTGAACTGAAGGTGCAGGACAGAAGCTGTAACAAAAAAAGGAGAAATTATGGGAATTTTGATAGAGAATCTTTCGTTTCACTATACAGGGACACCTGTGCTGGATCAGGTGAACCTGGAGGTGAAGGATGGCGATTATGCCATCCTTACCGGTGAAAACGGAAGTGGAAAAAGTACATTTCTGAAGCTTCTTCTGGGTGAACTGAAGGCTCAGGAGGGAAGTATTACCGTAAATGGAAAAGATATTTCTGCCACATTCGGAAAGGGAGATCTGGGATATGTTCCACAGAACAGTATCAGCAGAAACCAGAATTTTCCGGCGACTGTGGAAGAGATCATGATGACAGGCGTGTATTCCTCTTCCTGGAAGGCACGTTTTCGGGCAAAAAAAGAGATCCCGCGCTTGAAAGCCGCACTTGCGGAGATGGAAATGGAAGAGTTCTGGAAAAGAAGGATCGGAGATCTTTCCGGCGGACAGCAGCAGAGGGTTATGCTGGCACGTGCACTGGCAGGAAAACCGAAGATCCTGATCCTGGATGAGCCTACTACAGGAATGGATATGGCTTCTGTGAAAACACTTGCAGAAGTTCTGAAGAAGCGGAATGAGGAACAGGGGCTGACGATCCTTATGGTTACTCATGGAAATTCCGGTGAGTTTAAAGGAGCAAACCGGTTTTTTAAAGCGGAAGAGGGGAGGATCGACGAAGTATGAGTATTTTACAGTATGGATTTATGCAGAGGGCTTTTCTGGTGGGAATCCTTCTGGCTGTGATCACGCCCTGCATCGGGATCACCATTGTTCTGAAACGGATGTCCATGATCGGAGATGCGCTTTCCCATTCTTCACTGGCCGGTGTTGTGCTGGGACTGATACTTGGAGTGAATCCGGTAGCCGGTGCAGTAGTGATGTGCATCGTAGCTGCTCTTGGAATTGAGGCTATCCGAAAAAAAATCCCGCGTTATTCGGAGGTAGCGATCTCCATTGTCATGTCTGCCGGGATCGGACTGGCCGGTGTGCTGTCCGGCTTTGTGGAAAACGGTGCCAGTCTGAACAGCTTTTTGTTTGGAAGTATTGTGTCCATCAGTGAAGGAGAGCTGGCGCTGGTGGTTGTGATCAGTGTGCTGGTACTGGCAGCAGTGCTGTTTTTTTACAGGGAACTGTTTTATATCGGATTTGATGAAAATGCGGCAAGGATATCCGGTGTTTCCGTGCGGAATATTAATTTTCTTTTTACTATTCTGACGGCTCTGACAGTTTCCATTGCGTCCCGTACAGTAGGAACCCTGATCGTTTCCTCCATGCTGGTAGTTCCGGTGGCGTGTGGCATGCAGATGGCAAAAAGCTATAAGGGTACACTGATCTGTGCCATTATCGTGGCGGTATGTACCACCATTGCCGGACTGTTTCTTTCCTATTACGCCGGACTGAAACCAGGCGGAATGATCGTTCTTCTTGAGGTTGCGTGGTTTGTAGTTGTGATGACAGTGAAAAGTTTTAACAAATAAAACACATTTTTCCCACAAAGTAAACACAATTAACCCATATACTTTGAAGCATCAAAAGGAAACAGAGAAGAAATTTTTTCCAGGGAGGACTTAACCATGAACAATAATAGAAAATTAAAAATAAAGAAAATGATGAAAAAGGGTGCAACCATCAGCCTGTGTGCAGTACTTGCCGGCGGCATTGGAGTTGGTGCATATGAAGGTATAAATTATTTCTCCGATGCACAGTCCGTACAGGCGGCAACCGACAGCTCCGAGAATCTGACTCTTATGAAGTCTGATAAAAAATCAAATAAAGACAGCGAAGATACAGAGGCTACAAAATCCTCCGATACAAAGGGCAGTCTGGATGTATCAGATGTTGCTGAGGAGGCAATGCCTTCTGTAGTTGCCATCACAACCAAGTCCGTTCAGGAGGTTCAGGATTATTACAGCATGTTTGGTTCCCAGTATGCGCCGAGCCAGGAGCAGGAAGTTGAAGGAAGCGGTTCCGGTATTATCATCGGAAAAACAGATTCTGAGCTGCTGATCGCCACAAACTATCATGTTGTGGATGGTGCCGATACCTTGTCAGTTGCCTTTGCAGATGGTAAAGCTTATGAGGCTACGGTAAAGGGCTTTGATGAAAACGAGGATCTTGCAGTTGTTTCTGTTGCAACGAAGGATGTTTCTGATGATACAATGGATGCAATTGCTGTTGCAAAGATCGGAAGCTCTGATGATCTGAAGATCGGTGAGCAGGTTGTTGCCATTGGTAATGCACTTGGCTATGGCCAGTCTGTTACTACCGGTATTGTCAGTGCAAAGAACCGTAAGACAGATGCATCAGGCCAGATCGAGTCTGGTGATTCTACAGATAACAGCAGCAGTATCAACAAGGGCGTGAACCTGATCCAGACAGATGCGGCTATCAATCCTGGTAACAGTGGCGGTGCGCTTCTGAATATGGATGGTGAGGTTGTTGGTATTAACTCTTCCAAGCTTGCTTCTACTGAGGTTGAAGGTATGGGTTATGCCATTGCAATTTCTGATGTTGCGGATTCTCTTGAGAACATGATGAATGCCAAGGCAAGAGATAAAGTGGATAATCATGGTATTCTTGGTATCACAGGCAGTACGGTAAGTACTGAGGCTGTACAGATTTATGGTATCCCACAGGGAGTATTTGTTTCGAAAGTAACCGAGGGCGGCCCTGCCGATGATGCAGGTATTACCAAGAATATGGTCATTACAGAGTTTGATGGTAAAACGATCACCAGTATCGATCAGCTGGTTGAGCTGCTTCAGTATTATGAGCCGAAGGAAAAAATCGATGTGACGGTTGCAGTTCTGGATGGCAATGAGTATAAGACGAAGACACTTACTGTAAAACTTGGTAAGGATGACAGTTCCAACAAGGATAGCAAGGACAGCTCTGAGGATAGCCAGGATTCCCAGGATGCAGATATCCAGGGAGGACAGGATGACTCCGATCAGGGGAATGCAGATGCATTTGCTGATGATGGAGAAGCCAGCTTGTTCAGAGATTTTGAGCAGAATGGTTTGCATGACTGATCATACAGGGTCTTTTTCATCCCTGTCGTTCGAAAAGAACACCCCGGGCAAGTGGGATATTGCCTGGGGTGTTCTTTTTTTATACAGAGAACCGTTTGATCAATGTGGTGGATACTTCGATTTTTACGGAGTGGGGGACGGGGGTTTTGATCTCCCGGATCAGCTGGGCGGCGGCTGTCTGTCCCATGAATTTTCGGGGGACGTCGATGGTGGTGAGGGCGGGGTCTATGACGCGGCCTTCGGAGATGTTGTCGAAGCCTGCGATGGTGATATCTTCGGGAATCTTGTAGCCGCGGAGTTTCAGGGCCTTGATGGCGCCGATGGCGATGAGGTCGTTGTCTGCGAAGTATGCGCCGGCAAGAGGGGTTCCGCTGTCTATGATCTCCAGCATGTCAGAGAAGGCTCCTTCGATGGATGGGGAGAGTTCGTGAATGATGGATTTGGCAGTGGACATTCCGTGTTCGCGTACTGCCCGGTGAAAACCGTGTGTCCGTTCGCGGAAGTTAGTGATCCTGTAAGAAGAGCAGAGGTGTCCAGGCTGGCGGCCACAGCGGTCGATGAGGTAGCTGGTGGCAAGGTAGGCTCCCTGTGCGTTGTTGATGAGTACGCAGCTGCAGTCGGCAGAGTCAAAGTAAGAGTCCAGAAGAATGACAGGGACGGAGAGCTGGAGGAATTCATGACATACGGAAGCAGAGACTTCGGTTCCCAGAAGGATGACACCTGCACACTGGGAAATGCGGAGTTCTTCGATATATTTCTGGAGATCATCGATTTTTTCATAAAGCTGGAAGGTTTTCAGATGGTATCCGTTTTTTCGGCATTCCTGTTCGATGCCGTCGGTAAGTTCTGAAAAAATAGGTGTGTAATTTAAGATCGCGTTGTGTGCCCGGCAGATGATGCAGTAGATATCTCCGGACGCATTTTTTTTCATGGAAAGTCGGCTGAAGTCATAGCCGGCTTTTTCTGCTTCCCGGATGACCATGGCTCTGGTTTCTGTGCTGACGCCAGGTTTTCCGTTCAGTGCCATGGAGACAGCTGTGGCTGAGAGGTTCAGTCTGGCGGCCAGTTCTTTTGCTGTGATTCCCATAATATAGTTCTCCTTTATCCACGGTAGTGTGTCCTTGAAATTGTTTCAATTATAATCTTTTTCACCTGTATTTACAATAATAAAGTGGAAAATAAAGTATAAATAACTTTATTATGTGTATAAATAAAGTGGATTTCAAGATATCATGCAGATAACAAAAGAGAACAGAGCAAATGGATCATATAAGAATAAACGCAAACCAGTAAACCTGGATTCACGAAAGGAGTTCAAAAATGGACAAGATCAAAATTGGTTACGCACCAACCAGAAGAAGTATTTTCAGCGCACCGGATGCAGTAAAATATCGCGGACTTACTGCTAAGAGACTTGAGGAGCTTGGCGTTGATTTCGTAGATATCACAGACATTAATGATGAGGGTCTTCTTTACAATGATGAGGGTCTTGAGAAGATCATCGCCAAATTTAAAAAAGAGAAGGTTGACGGACTTTTCCTTCCACACTGCAACTTCGGTACAGAGTATGAGTGTGCAAGACTTGCAAAAGCGCTTGATGTTCCGGTCCTTCTGTGGGGACCTCTGGATGAGAGACCTGAGCCGGACGGAACAAGACTTCGTGATACACAGTGCGGACTTTTTGCAACAGGTAAAGTTTTAAGAAGATTCCGTGTTCCATTTACATACATGACAAACTGCAGACTGAATGACCCGGTATTCGAAAGAGGGATCAAAGATTTCCTTGCTGTCTGTAATGTAGTAAAAACATTTAAAAATATCCGTATCCTTCAGATTTCTACAAGACCGTTCGATTTCTGGACAACCATGTGCAACGAGGGCGAGCTCCTTGAGAAATTCAATATTCAGCTTGCACCGATCCCGATGCCGGAGCTTACTGATGAAGTAAAGAAAGCAAAAGCAGAGCAGACAGAGGTTCAGGAGGTTATGCAGTATTGCCGCGACAACATGGAGATCTGCGTCAAAGAGAATGAACTTGAGAATGTAGCTGCTCTTAAGGTTGCCATGAAGCATCTGGCAGAGAAATACGGCTGCAAAGCAATTGCGATCCAGTGCTGGAATCAGCTTCAGAGCGAGCTTGGAATCATGCCATGTGCAGCAAACTCCCTGTTAAATGACGAGGGTATCCCGACTGTATGTGAGACAGATATCCACGGTGCGATCACAGCTCTTATGGTAGAGGCAGCAGGTATGGGTGAAACAAGAAGCTTCTTCGCTGACTGGACCATCCGCCATCCTGATGTAGAAAACGGCGAGCTTCTTCAGCATTGCGGACCATGGCCGATCTCCATTGCAAAAGAGACACCGAAGCTTACTTACCCGCTGGCATTCGAGCATCCAGGAAGCATTACAGCGGAGGCAAAACACGGCGACGTTTCCCTGGTCCGCTTTGACGGAGACAACGGAGAGTATTCTCTTCTTCTTGGAAACGCAAAAGGTATCGACGGACCGAAAGGTATGGGAACTTACCTCTGGGTTGAGGTTGAGAATATCAAACGTCTTGAGGCTAAACTGGTTGAAGGACCATACATCCATCATTGTGTCGGTATCCACAAGAACGTTGTTCCGGTACTTTACGAGGCATGCAAATATATCGGCGTAACACCGGATCTGTATGACCCGATCGAGGAAGATGTAAAAGCTTATCTTCGCGGAGAATGATATAGATAAAAAACAGCAGCATATTTTTCCGGACTGGGAAAATCCCCGATATAAAGGAAAAATATGCGTAAAGCTGTGAGACATATAAACTGAAAAAAGAAAGGACAGGAATCAGCATGGATTTTAGAGAATTAAGCAAACTTGCGTATGATCTCAGAAAAGACACCGTAGATATGATCGTTGCCGGTAAAGGCGGACATATCGGTGGTGATATGAGTGTTATGGAGACTCTGGTCACACTGTATTTTGATCAGATGAATATTTCCCCGGAGAATATGAATGATCCGGACAGAGATCTTTTTGTTATGAGTAAAGGGCATTCCGTAGAAGCTTACTATGCAGTACTTGCAAAGAAAGGATTCCTTGATATCAAAGAAGTAAACGAGAAATTCAGTAAATTCGGAACACAGTATATCGGACATCCAAACAACAAGCTTCCGGGAATCGAGATGAACTCCGGTTCTCTGGGACATGGACTTCCGGTTTGCGTAGGTATGGCACTTGCAGGAAAAATGAACAAGAAAGACTACCGTGTATACACAGTAATGGGTGATGGTGAGCTTGCAGAGGGTTCTGTATGGGAAGCAGCTATGGCAGGACATCAGTATAAACTGGATAACCTCTGCGCGATCGTTGACCGCAACAGACTCCAGATCTCCGGAAATACAGAGGACGTTATGGGACATGACGATCTTCATGAGAGATTCAGGAGTTTTGGATGGCATGTGATCGATGCTGCTGACGGAAACAGCATTGAGCAGCTTCATGCAGCATTTGAGGAAGCGAAACAGACAAAGGGCCAGCCCACAGTTCTGATCGCAAACACTGTTAAAGGTAAAGGCTCCGCAGTTATGGAAGACAAAGCATCCTGGCATCATCATGTACCGAGTCAGGAAGAGTATGAGCAGATCATGAAGGATTTTGAAGAGAGAAAGGAGCAGCTGTAATTATGAATAAGATCCCAAACCGTAAAGCAATTTGTGACGTACTTTTAAAAGAAGCGGAAACAGATAAAGATATCGTTGTTCTCTGCAGTGACTCCAGAGGATCTGCATCTTTAGCACCTTTTGCAGAGGCGTATCCGGAGCAGTTCGTTGAGATGGGAATCGCTGAGCAGGACCTTGTCAGCGTGTCCGCCGGTCTTGCACACTGCGGCAAAAAAGCTTTTGCAGCTTCTCCTGCATGCTTCCTTTCCACAAGAAGCTATGAGCAGTGCAAGATCGATGTTGCATACTCCAACACAAATGTAAAACTGATCGGAATCAGTGGTGGAATCAGCTATGGTGCCCTTGGAATGAGCCATCATTCCGCACAGGATATCGCAGCTATGTCCGCAATCCCGAACATGAGAGTTTACCTTCCAAGTGACCGTTTCCAGACTGCAAAGCTGATCGAGGCGCTTCTGAAGGATGAGAAACCGGCATATATCCGTGTAGGAAGAAATCCGGTTGAGGATATCTATACAGAGGACAACTGCCCGTTCGAAATGGATAAGGCAACTGTTCTTGCAGAAGGAACAGACGCAGCGATCATCGCATGTGGCGAAATGGTACGCCCGGCTTACGAGGCTGCCAAACTTCTTGAGAAAGACGGCATCCACGCAACAGTTCTTGATATGTATTGTGTAAAACCTCTGGATAAAGAAGCAATCGTAAAAGCTGCATCCAATGCAAAGGTTGTTGTAACTGCTGAGGAGCATGCGCCGTTTGGCGGACTTGGTTCTATGGTAAGTCAGGTTGTTGGTGCTGAGTGCCCACGCAAAGTCCTGAATATCGCACTTCCGGATGCTCCGGTTGTAAGCGGAACCTCCCAGGAAGTATTTGACTACTACGGAATGAACGCAGAAGGAATCGCAAAAACTGTAAAAGACGCGCTGAAATAAGGTGAAAATTATGGAAAAAAAATATGTTCTTGCGGTTGATCAGAGTACCCAGGGAACAAAAGCGATCCTGTTCGATGTGAACGGTGATCTGGTCTGCAGAACAGACCTTCCTCACAGACAGCTGATCAACGAAAAAGGATGGGTTTCCCATGATCTTTCCGAGATCTACAGCAATACGATCCAGGTTGTAAAGAACCTTGTAGAGAAAGCCGGGATCCAGAAAGAAGAGATCGCGTGTCTTGGAATCAGTAATCAGAGAGAGACATCCGCAGCGTGGAGCCGCAGCACAGGCGAGCCTCTGGCACCTGCCATTGTATGGCAGTGCTCCAGAGCTTCCGAAATCTGTGAGCGTATTAAAACAAACGTGATGATCGATCCTGACCGTGAGCAGAAGAAAAACGGTGGTGTTGCAGAGATCATCCGCCAGAAGACAGGAATGCACCTTTCCCCGTATTTCCCGGCAGCGAAATTTGCATGGCTTCAGGAGAACGTAGAAGAGGTAAAACAGGCAAAAAGAGACAACGATCTCTGCCTGGGAACCATTGACACCTGGCTTCTGTTTAAACTGACAAAAGGCGAGGTTTATGCAACGGATTATTCCAATGCATCCAGAACCCAGCTTTTCAATATCCATAACCTGAAATGGGATAAAGAGATCTGCACCTGGTTTGGCATTAATGCAGATATGCTTCCGGAAGTGTGCGATTCCAGCATGCAGTACGGAACAACTGATTTTGAGGGATATTTCCAGACTCCAATCCCGATCTGCGGTGTGATCGGAGATTCCCAGGGAGCACTGTTCGGACAGGGCTGTATCGAAAAGGGAATGGTCAAGGCTACATATGGGACAGGTTCCTCTGTTATGATGAACGCAGGAACAGAACCGATCATGTCAGATCTTGGTCTTGTAACTTCTCTTGCATGGGGGCTTAACGGCAAAGTTACCTATGTACTGGAAGGAAATATCAACTACACAGGCGCAGTTATCACATGGCTGAAAGACGACATGGGACTGATAACTTCTCCGGGAGAGACTCAGGAAATGTCAGAGCAGGCAAACAAAAACGATACTACATATCTGGTTCCTGCATTTTCCGGTCTGGGAGCACCTTACTGGAAATCCGATGCAAAAGCCATTATCTATGGAATGAGCAGGACAACCGGAAAGAAAGAGGTTGTAAAAGCAGCCCTGGAATCTATTGCTTATCAGATCACAGATATCGTTGAGATGATGAAGGCAGAAGATGGAATGACTGTAAAAGAGCTCTGTGTAGACGGCGGTCCTACAAGAAACCAGTATCTGATGAAGTTCCAGAGTGATATCTTAGGAACAACAGTAAGCCTTCCGAGATGTGAGGAGTCTTCCGCATTCGGAGCAGGCCTGATGGCCGGATTAAGCTGCGGACTTTATAAGATGGAGAGCATTTTTGAGGTGAAGAACCGTAATCAGTTTATTCCATCTATGAACTCGCAGGAAAGAAACCAGAAATACAGCGGCTGGAAAAACGCAGTAGAAAAAGTTCTCGTATAATTATAAAAAATTTCTCAGTATAAAAATGGGAGTTCAGGCAGCGGCATTTGCTTGACCCCATGTGTATGTCAGATTATAATAAAATAACAGGCATTTCCGGATACACTCCAGATGTATCGGAAATGACGGAAAGCCGGTCTTTGTCAGTATCATATGCAGAGGCCGGCAAAAGTTATATTCAGAGATAAATGATCATCCATTTGCAGTGGCAGTGCAGTGGCATCCGGAGATGATGTATGATTCTTCGGAGCAGCTGAAGCTTCTTCGGGCATTTGTGGAGGCAGCAGGGAAGGAGACAGAAGCATGAATATTTGTATATATGGAGCATCCAGTGCAGAGCTGAAAAAGATTTATTATGAGAAAACAGAGGAACTGGGACGGCTGATGGGAAAACGTGGTCACGGTCTTGTTTTCGGCGGCGGAAAAGAAGGTCTGATGGGTGCGGCAGCCAGAGGCGTTGACAGAGAGAATGGTTATATTCTGGGTATTGCGCCGAGATTTTTTGACCAGCCGGGAGTTCTGTATGAGCATTGTACAGAGTTTATTTTTACTGAGAACATGAGAGAAAGAAAGCATCTGCTGGAAAGCCGATCTGATGCAACTATTGTGGTACCTGGGGGAATTGGTACTTATGAGGAGTTTTTTGAGATCCTGACATTGAAGAGTCTGGGACGAATCGACAGGCCGATCGTGCTTTATAATATTCAGGGGTATTATGACAGTATGAGGGCACTTCTGGAGTATACGGCCGGTGAGAAATTCATGTCCAGAGATGTTGTGGGTAAGTGCCGGTTCATGAAAGACCCGGAGGAGATTCTGGATTATATTGAGAATTACCGGAATTATGGTGGAAAGTTATAAAAAGGGTTGTAAGAACAGTGAAAACAAAGTCTGAATTATAGGACAGATTGTAAAGAATACAATAGTCCTATATATGGGACTGCATAAAAATAGGGTTTTTACAGGAGAAGGTATATTTTATGAGGAAGATCATGTTAAATGGCCGGTGGGAACTGGCGGAAGCGGGGAAAGATACATTATGTGAGGTGCAGGTTCCGGGATCTGTGCTTTCCGGACTTTACGGGGCCGGAAAGATCGAAGATCCTTTTTACCGCACCAATGAAGATGCTACGAGGGAACTGTTCTGGAAGGACTATGAATTTGGCAGAACGTTTGTGGTTGCGGAGGATGCTCTGAAAGAAGAGAAAGTGGTTCTGGTCTGTGAGGGACTGGATACACTGACGGATATTTATATCAATGGAAAAAAAGCCGGGTCTACAGACAATATGCACCGTATCTGGAAACTGGATGTAAAAGAATTTCTTCATGCCGGGGAGAATCAGATCCGGATCGTATTCCGTTCCGTATTCAAATATATCGAAGATTATGAGTATGAAGAAAATAAAGAGATCCACTATGTTCCCTGCGGTGGAATGAAAGGAAACCAGCTGATCCGGAAGGCGCACTGTATGTTTGGATGGGACTGGGGCCCTCAGACCATTGATGCCGGAATTTTCCGGGATATTTATCTGGAAGCGTACAGTCATCCAAGGATTGAGGATGTGAAGATTACACAGGTGCATGGGGATGATGCTGTGGATGTGTGTACAACGGTGACTGTAAGCGGAGATGATGTGGATAAGTGTCGGGTGAGAGTGAGTGTCCTGGAGGATGCGGAGAGTGTCTGTGGATGTGATCGTGCAGATTACAAGCCGGAAGCAGGAGGGAAAATAACTCTGACATCCACGATCCATAACCCGAAACTCTGGTGGCCAAATGGTTACGGCGATCAGCCGCTATATAAAGTTCAGGTGGAGCTTCTGGACGAGGGCGGCGCAGTTCTGGAAACCATAACGAAACGCATCGGTCTCCGTACCCTTACCATCAGCCAGGAAAAAGATCTCTGGGGAAAAGAGTTCGCGTTCTGTGTCAATGGCGTGAAGATTTTTGCCATGGGCGGAAACTATATTCCGGAGGACTGTATCTATTCCAGGATCACGCCGGAGCTTCAGGAGTATCTTCTGGAATCCTGCAAACGTGCCAATTTTAACTGTGTCCGTGTGTGGGGCGGCGGTTATTATCCTTCGGATCATTTTTATGATCTCTGTGATGAGATGGGACTGATCGTATGGCAGGATCTGATGTTTGCATGTAATGTTTATGATCTCACGGAAGGATTTGAAGAGAATATCACGAAGGAGATCACGGAGAATGTAAAACGCCTCCGTCATTATGCATCCCTTGGACTGTGGTGCGGAAATAACGAGATGGAGTCGGCCTGGGATCACTGGCCGGAGGTGCAGAGTGAGTCGAAATATCTCCGTGCAGACTACATAAAAATGTTTGAGCATGTGGTTCCGAAAGCTGTGAAAGCAGCAGACAGCGAGACCTTTTTCTGGCAGTCTTCCCCAAGCTCCGGAGGCTGTTTTGATGACCCGGATGATGAGAACCGGGGCGACTGTCATTACTGGGATGTATGGCATGGTCAGAAGCCTTTTACCAATTATCAGAAGCATTATTTCCGTTTCTGTTCGGAGTTTGGCTTCCAGTCATTTCCGTGCCTGAAAACTGTGGAGAGTTTTACGGAAGAGAAAGACCGGAATATTTTTTCCAGGGTGATGGAGAACCACCAGAAAAATCCTGCAGCCAACGGAAAGATCCTGTATTACCTTTCCGAGAATTTCCGTTATCCGGAGAATTTCCGCAAGCTTCTCTATGTGAGCCAGATCCTCCAGGGAATGGCCATGAAGTATGGAGTGGACCACTGGAGACGCCACAGAGGCCGCTGTATGGGTACTCTTTACTGGCAGATCAACGATAACTGGCCGGTGGCATCCTGGGCAAGCATCGACTATTTTGGCCGCTGGAAGGCGCTTCACTATATGGCGAAAAAATTCTATGCGCCACAGGCTGTGAGCATGTGCCGGGATGAGGATACCATGCAGGTATATCTGGAAAATGAAAGTATGGAAGCGCAGCCATATCAGGTTGTTTTTTATGTGAAAAATATGGAATGCGAGATCCTTGAGAAGATTACCGGAAAGGGCACTGTGGGTGTGCAGGAGTCCGGGCAGATCCTGGCGGTGGATGTTTCCAGATGGGAAGACAGGAAGTATAAGATTTTCCTTGAGGCAGAAGTGACACTTGCTGATGGAAAAGTGCTCCGTGATGTGGAGACTCTTGTTCCATATAAATATCTGGAACTGGATAAACCGGAGATCGCCGCTGAGGTGGAGGAGCAGGAGGATGCGTTTGTGATCCATTTGAAGAACAGCTGCTTCAGCCCGTTTACAGCTATTGAATTTACTGATGCGGATGTAATTCTTGAGGATAATTTTTTCCATATGACAGGTGGAGAGGAAATGTGTATCCGGCTTGAGAAAAAAGATATACGAAGTGATGTGTCTCTGGATGCGGCAGAGCTTACACATCAGATGGAAATCCTGACGTTGGCGTAGGAGTTTTATAATGAAAAAGACGCGGCCTTTTATCGGATGATAAAGAGGTACGCGTCTTTTTTGTATGATATTAGGGGGGATTTTTATGGGTTTGTGCGTGTTTGCAGTTTCTTATTCGTAATTTTTATGTCTTTTGAAGAAATCTTTAGTTTCCTTTACGACCACACCGCTCAGGGCAAGAAGAGCGATCAGGTTCGGGAATGCCATCAGGGCATTGAAGATATCTGCGATGTTCCATACAGCTGCTACAGTCATATATGGTCCGATGAATACGCAGATGATGTACAGCCAGCGGTATGTTGTAACTGCGGCTTTGTTTCTGTTGAAAAGGTATTCCAGACATCTTTCACCGTAGTAATCCCATCCGAGGATTGTTGTGAATGCGAAGAATACCAGGCACAGCATCAGTGAGAAGGATGCTACAAACGGCGGGAAAGGAAGACCTTTCTGGAAAGCTGCTGTTGTGATAGCAACACCCTCAAGACCTGTGTTCCATGTCTCTGTGATGACGATGGAAAGACCTGTCATGGTACAGATCACGATGGTATCGATGAATGTACCTGTCATGGATACAAGACCCTGACGTACCGGCTCCTTTGTCTGAGCGGCTGCAGCTGCGATCGGGGCACTACCAAGACCGGATTCATTGGAGAAGATACCGCGGGCGATACCCTTCTGCATAGCCACGACCATGGTTCCCATTGCGCCACCTGCAAGTGCACTTCCTGTGAAAGCAGATTTTACGATAGTCACGATCGCTGCAGGTACTGCTGTGATGTTTGTGATCACGATGATCAGTGCCAGTGCAACATAGAGAACCGCCATAAACGGTACAACGATCTGGGATACCTTTGCGATTCTCTGAATTCCGCCGAGAACGACAAGTCCTACACATACGGTAAGAATCAGACATGCGACTACAGTTGCCCAGGAATATGTATTTCCGAAAAGTGCTACTGTATGTGCTTTATCCGGGTCAAAGAAATTGGTAACTGCAGATGCGATACCGTTTACCTGTGTGAAGGTTCCGATACCGAAAAGTCCTACACCTGCTCCGAAAAATGCAAAGATCTTGGCAAGCCATCTCCACTGTTTTCCCATACCGTTTTCGATGTAGTAGAATGGTCCGCCGAGAACGTGGCCTTCTTTGTCAATGGTACGATACTTGATCGCCAGAAGTCCTTCTGCATATTTGGTTGCCATTCCGAAGAATGCGGCTACGATCATCCAGAAAAGTGCTCCTGGTCCGCCGGCTGCGATAGCAGTTGCGACACCTACGATATTTCCGGTTCCGATGGTTGCTGAAAGTGCAGTACACAGAGCTCCGAAGCTTGTGACCTCACCATCGCCGCCTTCTTCATTTTTTACCATGAATTTCAGTGCCTTTCCGAGGTGCCTTACCTGTAAAAGACCTAACCGAGCGGTTAACAGAATTCCTGTGAACAGGATCAGAATGATCAGCGGAAGTCCCCAAACGACTCCGTCAAACCATGTGATAAAGTTGTTGATTTGTGTAAACATTACTCTTTCCTCCATCCTTTTGCCTGAGAGATTTACAGCATTTTGTGTGCTGCGTACACCTTCGGCGCTCTTCCCTTTTGATTTGAAGAGACTCTCCTGAGTTTTTTTATTTTTGAATGCTGCCAGGACCTTTTTGTGTGCGGCGGTGGCGGTCATTCGTTTTGTGTAGAAAAACACTGTAACACAGAGTATCACATGAATTGATGGATTTCAATGGGTTTTTTAAAAAAAATGCATTTATTAGAAAAATTAATCGACATATAATCGGGAGTTTGGGGATTTTTTATGCCTGCCTGATCTGCCAGTTGTTTTTTTGTTGTTTTTTGAGGTTTTGCGTTTTACAGGGAGTGGTTGGGTGTGATAGAATGAAAGAGCTGTTACAGAGTGATCGTTTGGGATCGTGCTCTGTGTAGTGAGGGCGGATAGTGTATTCGTCTGATATATTTTTCAGAGAGGATGAGGTAGACGGTTTATGGGGGATTATTTAAGAAACATCAACTGGAAGCATGTTCTGATCATGTGTATCGGTAACATTCTGGCCGGTATGGGAATCGCGATCTTTAAGCTGGCTGGTCTGGGAACAGATCCGTTCAGTGGGATGAATATGGCTGTTGCGGCTAAGCTTGGTATGGCTTATGGTAATTTTCAGCTGCTGGTGAATGTTGTATTGCTGGTTGTGCAGGTTGCGTTCGGACGGAAGTTTCTGGGAATCGGTACGGTTGTGAATGCGGTGTTCCTGGCTTATATCTGTACGTTTTTTTATTATATTTTTACGGGTGTTATGGGGCTGGAACTGGTGGCTATGCCGGTGAGACTTGTGGCATTGTGCGTTGGCGTTGCGATTATCTGTCTGGGATTGTCGATGTATCAGATGCCGGATGAGGGTGTTGCGCCTTATGACAGTTTGTCATTGATCATGACGGACAAATGGCCGAAAATTCCTTATTTCTGGCACAGGATGTCCAATGATGTGGTTTGTGCGCTGATTTGTTATTTTGCCGGTGGTGTGATTGGAATTGGTACGCTGGTGACGGCTTTTGGGCTGGGACCGGTGATTCATTTCTTTAACCGGCATTTTACCGGGAAGCTGCTTGCCAGGGTTGATGGTGAGTGAGTTTGTAGTTGTATGGGTTGAGCTGAACTGGCTGCGGAATGTGGCTGGTTCAGTTTTTTTTTTGTGAAAAGGGACGCCCGCCAGGTGTGTGCTGCCTGTCACCGGGGCTTCGTCGGGGGCTGGCTTCTAGGCTGCCGGAATTCTGCTAAAAGCGTTTTCCAAAAGTCCGAACTCGCGTCTTGTAGCCGCTCAGACAGCGGACTTTTGTAAAACAACGCAGATTTCTGGCAGCCAAGAATCAGCTCCCCTCCTGCAGAGTCCGGTGACAGGCAGCACACGCCTGGCGGGCTGGCTTTTCAGGGTGGTAGGGTAGTGTGGCTGCTTGGGAGTTGGATGGGCTATCAGCGCTTCGCTGGATAGCTGGGATGACAGGTTGGGTTTTTATGTGATGAGATATGAGGAAACGATATTAAGAAGCAGAATTGTAATGTTCGTGGTTATGTAAAAAGTGCATATTGCTTTTTGACGGTATTACAGAACTGCTATGATGTGTTAAAATATAAACAATGTTAATATAATACAGTTACATTATTCATTTTATAACTATTTATAAATGTGTTATGATATCCTCTGATGAGAGATATATAATGAACACAGTCGTATGAAATGAGAGTGTTCATGAATAGCTGGCTGTCCGGGTTGCCGGGGCTTATGTGATGAAGGAGAGGATACGATTATGGAATTTAATCATGGCGTTTTGTTTTCAGATACATATCAGAAGAAGCTGAAATCTCAGTTTTATTATGCAGATAAGGATCCGCAGTATGGTGCGAGACTTTTCTTTGAGAACTCCGGTGGTTCTCTGCGGCTTAAGAAGGCGGTTGAGGCTAAGGCTGCTATCGAGGAGTTCCCGGATTGCCCGGAGCGTGCTCGTGGCAGAGGTTTTGATCTGGCGGATTATGTTAAGAATGGTACTCGGGAGATCCTGGAGGTTATTTTTGGTGCAAAGAGTGGTGCTCTTATCACTGAGCTGACTGCTTCCCAGACCATGTTCCATGCGGTTGGTACGATCATGGAAGGTGTTGACTGGGGTAAGAACGCAGTTACTTCTGCTCTGGAACATCCGTCTGCTCATGATGCGGTTGAGTATTACTGTAAAAAAACCGGCAGGGAGTTCCGTGAGGTTCCGGCTAATAAGGTGACTGGTGGCCTTGATCCGGATGAGATCATGAAGTATGTAGATAAGGATACGGTTCTTCTCAGTATTATGGCTGCTTCCAATATTTCCGGTAATATCATGGATATCAAGGAGATCGCACGTCGTGCAAAAGAGATCAACCCGGATATCTACATTGTAAGTGATGCAGTTCAGCATGCTCCTCATGCAGTGATCGATGTTGAGGACTGGGATGTGGATGTCTGCAACTTTGCACCGTATAAGTTCTTTGGTGTTCGTGGCTGCGGTTATGCTTATGTTTCTGACCGTGTTGCTGTGATGCCGCATATCAAGCTGACCTGCAAGGATGATAATGTATGGGCTCTTGGTACTCCGGCTCCGGCTAACTTTGCGGCTATGATGGCGGTTATTGATTATGTTTGCAGTATCGGGAAGCATTTCCTGGGTGATTCTGCACAGAAATATAATAAGCGTGAGCTTTTTGTTGAGGGTATGAATCACATTCATCTTCAGGAGAGAGCGCTTCTGTACCGTATGCTGGAAGGTACCGATAAGGTTCCGGGGCTTCGTCATATTCCGGGTGTTCAGGTTTATGTAGATATGGAGGATCTTACGTACAAAGATCTCATTGTTGCGATGGGTATCGAGGGTATTGAGTATGCAGAGTGTGCAAGAAGATATCTTGAGCACGGTGTTACTCTGTTCGAGCGTGTAAAGAGCAGCCCGTATTCCAAACGTATTGTTGAGACTCTTGGTCTTGAAGGTGCGTTGCGTGTTTCTCCGCTTCACTGTCACGGAACAGATGATATTGATAAGTTCCTGAAGATCACTAAGGATATTGCTGAAGGTAAATAAAAACAGTTTTTGTAAAAAAATGAAACAGGAACCGCCCTTTTTTCATGTTTTGGCATGGAAGAAAAGGGCGGTTTTTTATGTTATAGGAAATTACTTCGTAATGTTCCTATAACATAAAAAAGTCCTCCGGGCAGGATCACACTGCGACGGAGAGGAATAATGTCGCTGAAGCGACCCGTCGCAGGCGGAGAATCCTGCAAGCAGGATTCTTTCTTATAAGGATATTGGGGATTTTTCAGGCAAGTGATACTGATGTGGGATAAATGATAATTATATTGAATAAATGATATTCTGTGCAGGAAATTTCTGCTAAGATAGGATTATCAAAACACACAGTGGGAGGCAGAGATGAAGGAAATTCTTTTTGGTGCGGCATACTACGACGAATACATGCCGTATGACAGACTTGATAAAGATATAGATATGATGAAAAAAGCCGGGATCAATACGGTGCGTATTGCGGAATCTACGTGGAGCACCTGCGAGCCCCAGGATGGGGTGTTTGACTTTTCTCATGTGGAGCGTGTGATGGATGCCATGGAGGAAGCCGGAATCAATGTGATCATCGGAACGCCTACGTACGCAGTGCCTGCGTGGATGGTGAAAGCTCACCCGGATGTGATCGCTACAACGAAAAAAGGCGCAGGGATCTATGGTGCAAGACAGATCATGGACATTACCAATCCGGTATATCTTTTTTATGCGGAGCGTGTGATCCGCAAGCTGATGGAGATCAGTGCCCACAGGAAATGTGTTATAGGTTTCCAGGTGGATAATGAGACAAAATATTACGGCACAGCAGGTAAGAATGTACAGCTGGCTTTTGTGAAATATTTAAGAGAAAAATTTCATGATAATCTGGATGCCATGAATTATGAATTCGGGCTGGATTACTGGAGCAATCGGATTGATGCCTGGGAGGATTTTCCGGATGTGAGAGGAACCATCAACGGCAGCCTGGGAGCAGAGTTTGAGAAATTTCAGAGGACTCTGGTGGATAGATTCTTAAGCTGGCAGGCCGGAATCGTCAGTGAGTATAAGAGAGAAGACCAGTTTATTACTCACAATATGGATTTTGAGTGGAGAGGTTATTCTTACGGAGTGCAGCCGGATGTGAACCATCTGCATGTTTCGGAGGCTCTGACCATTGCCGGAACCGATATTTATCATCCCTCTCAGGATGAGCTGACCGGTACGGAGATCGCTTTTGGTGGGGATATGATCCGTAGTCTGAAGCATGATAATTATCTGGTGCTGGAGACGGAAGCGCAGGGATTTCCATGCTGGACGCCGTATAAGGGACAGCTTCGGCTTTGTGCTTACAGCCATCTTGCGTCCGGGGCCAACAGTGTGATGTACTGGCACTGGCATTCTATCCATAATTCATTTGAGACATACTGGAAGGGGCTTCTCAGCCATGATCTTGCGGAGAATGATACTTACCGGGAGGCTTGCATCATTGGAAAGGAATTTCGGGAAAAAGGCAGTCATATGGTAAATCTCAAGAAGAAAAATGATGTGGCTGTGATGGTGAGTAATGAGGCTCTGACTGCACTGAACTGGTTTGGTATCCAGGCGACTTCCGGGGATAATGGAGAGATCCGATACAATGATGTGGTGCGTTGGATTTACGATGCACTGTACCGGATGAATGTGGAGTGTGATTTCGTCTGGCCGGAATCTGAGGATCTTTCTCAGTATAAGGCGATTTTTGTACCGGCGCTTTATGCTGCACCTGACAGCACTTTAGAGAGGCTGAATCAGTATGTGAAAGACGGTGGCACGTTGGTCGTGACATTTAAAAGCGGTTTTGCCAATGAGAATGTGAAGGTTCATGCAGATGCACAGCCGCATATCCTTAAAGATGCTCTGGGTATCAGCTATGATCAGTTTACCTTTCCGCGCAATGTGAAGCTGTCAGGAAAACTGTATGGTGCGGAAAGTTTGGATGATTTTGCAAGGAGTGCAGATGCAGATATAAATTCTGATGATGCGGATTCGGCAGAGGTTGGAGAAGCCAGGGTCTTTATGGAACTTCTCAAACCGGAAGGCGCAGAGGTGCTTGCAGGATATGAACATTATAACTGGAAAGGATATGCTGCAATAACAAGAAACAAGTATGGAATGGGTATGGCATACTATCTGGGATGCATGACAGATAATGCCACACTTCAGAATGTGATAAAAGCTGTTCTTGGCGATGCAGGGGTAAAGTTATCCGGTTATGAATATCCGGTGATCGTTCGTGAAGGAACGAATGATTTTGGAAAAACTGTCCGGTATTTTCTGAATTATTCTGCAAAGGAACAGTCTGTTGCGTATAAATACAGTGATGGAGAAGACGTACTTACTGGTGAGACGATCAAAGCTGAGTCACTGCTGATCATTCCTGCGTGGGATGTACGGATTGTTGAAGCATGAGAGACTTTTCTTTACCTTGACATCTTCCGCGAGAGCATGCACAATAAAGGTATCATAAACTTGCCGGACAGAAATAAATTATGAAACAAGGGGTGACAAACATGCAGAACATTCTCATTGTAGTAGACATGCAAAATGATTTCATCGACGGTGCACTTGGCACGAAGGAGGCAGCTGCCATTGTTCCGAAGGTGGAGGAGAAGATCCGGGATTTTGACGGAAAGGTATTTTTCACAAGAGATACCCATGAAACGTATTATCTGGAGACACAGGAGGGGAAAAACCTTCCGGTTCCTCACTGTATCCGGGGCACAGATGGATGGCAGATTCGGGAAGAACTGGACGCCTTAAGGAAAACAGAACCCATTGACAAAGAAACCTTCGGCTCCACCGATCTGGCGGGAGAACTGGTTGCACTCAATGAGGATGAAGAAATCGGAAGCATTACTCTTGTGGGACTTTGCACAGATATCTGTGTGATCTCCAATGCCCTTCTGATCAAGGCATCCCTTCCGGAAGTGCCGATCTGTGTTGATGCCACATGCTGCGCAGGTGTAACACCGGAGAGTCATGAGAATGCACTGAAAGCCATGGAGGCGTGCCAGATCAGGATTATCCGGTAAGAAGGATGAAACCGCAGGAAAGGAGGATACTATGAAAAAGAAGCTTCTGAAAAAATTGATGGTCCTTGCGCTGTCCGCAGTAACTGCCTTCAGTGCGGTGCCGGCGGCAATGGTAACAGCCGCCGGTAATCCCTATCCTACAACACAGGATGTGGATCGAGATGGCTTATATGAGATCCCCTGCACACGCTTTGCATGGCAGTGCGTGTATGACAGACAGGGAATCGCGCTGCCTGCATGGGGAAATGCGGTAAACTGGTGGCAAAATGCTATCAACCAGGGCTATGCAGTAGGAAATGAGCCTGTTCCCGGTTCCATTGCTGTATGGAGCGGAGATTATTACGGACATGTTGCTTATGTAACAGCCAATCTTGGAAACAACAGATTTACGGTAGATGAGGGAGGAAGAACGGACAAAGATCAGACATCCTCTCATGGAGTTGCATATGGATATACACTGACCAATGCAGTCGGAGGAAGGCGTCCTTATGATTCCAATAAGGTGCTGCTTGGCTTTATCTATCCGGGCGTTCGTGTACCGGGCAAGCCATATGTGAGCGTGAATCCGGGAAAAGCGAATCAGACTACAACGTTTTCCTGGAATGCAACAAGCTATGCCAGATATTATGATGTATATGTGTATAAAGCAGGAGAATCCAATGCGACGCAAGTTAAGTATGGAGTGAATGGAACAAGTTGGTCCTGCACACTGCCGGCGGGGAATTACAGGGTAGCGGTGGCATCTGTGAATCATGCACAGTATGCATATACATTTTCGGATTCTGTGAATTTCACTGTCCAGGCAGCTCCGGTCACACATACACATAACTATCAGAGAGTAACAGTAAAGGCAACCACCACTGCCAACGGATATACACAGGAGCAGTGCAGCTGCGGAAGTATACAGAATAAACAGATCATCTATTATCCGAAGACAATAAAGCTTTCCAGAACAAGCTATACTTATAATGGAAAAGTAAAAAAGCCAACGGTAAAGGTTACAGACAGCAATAATAAGGTGATCAGTGCAGACAACTATACAGTTACCTATTCTGCCGGAAGAAAATATGTTGGAACTTACCGGGTAACAGTTCGGTTTAAGGGCAATTACTCGGGAACCGTTACAAAAACCTTTAAGATCACCGGAAAAGCTCATAAACACAGCTACAAAAAACAGGTAAAGAAAGCAACTACATCCAGAAACGGATATGTTCAGTATCTTTGTTCCTGCGGTGCGGTGACCGGAAAGAAAACCATCTATTATCCGAAGACAATAAAGCTTTCCACCACAAGCTATACATACGACGGAAAAGTAAAAACACCGAAGGTAAAAGTAACCGGTGCGAATAAAAAAACCATCAGTTCCGGTAATTACAAGGTGTCATATTCCCGGGGAAGAAAAAATGTTGGCACTTATAAGGTAACGGTGAAGTTTAAGGGAAACTACAGCGGAACCGTAACAAAGACCTTTAAGATCAAGGCGAAACCTAAAAACTGGGTTTATGTGGATACGCTTCCAAAGAATATCACTTCCGATAAATATACGATCCAGTATAAACACACCTATCAGAAAACAACCTTCAGCTATGTCAATGATGGTGGTGTTTATGAGTCCGTAAGACCACTGGAGACATCTGCTTCCAGACAGCTGGTGGGCTATTATTACTATCATTTCTGCGGACCGAATACCGGAAAGAATGTAAACTTTGCACAGACGGGCTCTTATGTACATTTTGACAGTGTGGCAGCCAGTCAGGTAACCGTAGCTGCTTCCGGCGCAGATGGAGATGACCCGAGCATTACCTATTATCTGCTGAACTGGAAAGGAAACGGCAGCCGGGTATGGTGCTCCAGCGGAACTACCTGCAACGGCGCCTACGGAAGCCACGGAGCCAGAGGCCAGGCCTGGTACCGCATGAACCAGTACCAGAACAAAAAACTCCAGACTCAGACTACAACCTCCGAAAGTGATTGGACAATCGGTAAAGACAGCACAGCAGTGAAAACCGTTTACCGTTATAAAGCAAAATAGATCATAGATCAGTCATAAATCAGAAACTCCCTCATGTATCAGAAAAACTGATATGTGAGGGAGTTTTTTGATAAATGTGAAGGAGCTTATTTCAAAACGGATCGAAATTTTGCAGTAAGCAACCGACAAAGTTTTACATATATTGTACAGTTTGTGAAATACAGGAAAAAATGACGGGATATCTGCAGCTTGCACCGAAGGTGGGCGGTGACAATATTGCCTGTGTATCCATGTTTGGCTTCCAGGAGAAGATGAATAAACAGGCTCCGGAGGCAGGGGAAAGGATTGAAAAAGAACTGCTGAAGTAAACTGAATATTCTTGTATAAGCTGTCGCATTAATGTGCTACAGCTTATTTTTTTGAAAAATACCGATAAAAATATGGACAAAACCGAAAATAATGGTTAATATATACACATGCCTAAAAAACAAAAAATGAAAATTATACGAAATATATAATATAAATCCGGCACAGAAAAAATATATATAGACATATTTACAAAGCGACATCGTGGATATCAATACCGGAGGAAGTGGGAAAATAACGGGAGGAAGAGAATATGTTGAAATTTTTTAAAGGAAAAGATAAAGGAAATTTAATTTATGCACCCTGCAGAGGAAGAGTGGTTCCCCTTGCAGAGGTTCCGGACCCTGTTTTTGCGGATAAGGTACTGGGTGACGGTTTTGCAGTGATCCCGGCAGACGGCAGGATATATGCTCCGGCAGACGGTGAAGTGGCAATGGTATTTGATACTCTTCATGCAGTTACGCTGACAAGCACTCAGGGAGCGGAAATACTGATACATATCGGACTGGATACAGTCACACTTAAGGGCGAACCCTTTAAAGCGCACGTTGCAGCAGGTGACAAGGTTAAAAAGGGTGATCTTCTGATAGAGGCTGATCTGGACAAAATCGAGAAAGCCGGTTTAAATACAATTATCCCGGTTCTGATCTGCAACACAGATGATTACGGAAAGATAAGCCTCCAGAAGGAGGGGGATGTTTCGGCGGATGAAGCCGTCCTCAAGCTTTCATGATCATCTTCATGCAGCTGACAGGCTTATAACAGCCCGGAGATAGTAGTAATTTTCGGGGTGTTATAACCGGAGTGATCCGGTCAAATATATTTATTTTAAGGGAGGGGAAATATATGAAATTTCTTCAAAAACTGGGAAAAGCGTTAATGCTTCCAGTGGCAGTACTGCCAATCTGTGGTATCCTCATGGGTATCGGATACTGGTTATGTCCGGCAACCATGCAGGGTGGAGACATTCACGGCGCAGCCAATCTGATAGGTCTGTTTTTGGTTAAGGCAGGCGGAGCGCTGATCGACAACATGGCGATCCTTTTTGCTATCGGTGTTGGTGTCGGTATGTCAGAAAAGAATGACGGAACCGGCGGAATTGCTGCACTTGCATCCTGGCTGATGCTCACAACACTTCTTTCTACAGGATTTGTTACAACCATCATTCCATCAATCGCTGACAGTGCAACAAAAACTCTTGCATTTGACAAAATTGCGAATCCTTTTATCGGAATCCTTGCCGGTATCATCGGATCTACATGCTATAACAAATTCAAGAGCACCAAGCTTCCTGACTGGCTGTCATTCTTCAGTGGCAAGCGTTGCGTAGCGATCATCGCAGGAGTGGTTTCCATTGTCGTATCTGTTGTATTACTGTTTGTATGGCCATTACTTTTCAGTGCACTTGTAGCATTAGGAAAAGCGGTTGCAGGTATGGATGTTGTTGGTGCAGGTATCTATGCATTCCTGAACCGTCTGCTGATCCCTACCGGATTACATCACGCACTGAACAATGTATTCTGGTTTGATACCATCGGACTTGGCGATCTTCAGCACTTCTGGGCAGGTGAAACTTCTGCAGATGTATCCTGGAGCCTTGGAATGTACATGTCCGGATTCTTCCCATGTATGATGTTTGGTATTCCTGGTGCAGCACTTGCAATGGTTAAATGTGCGAAACCTGCAAAGAAAAAAATCGCGATCGGTCTTGTTGCATCTGCAGCAATTTGTGCATTTATCTGTGGTGTAACTGAGCCGTTCGAGTTTGGATTTATGTTCCTTGCTCCTGGCCTCTATGTGATCTATGCATTACTTTACGGTATCTTTACCATGATCACAGTTGCTCTTGGATTCCGTGCAGGCTTCAGCTTCTCCGCCGGTGCGATGGATTTACTTTTCTCATCCTCACTTCCGGCAGCACAGAAGACATGGCTCATCCTTCCTCTTGGAATTGCAGCATTCATCGTATTCTATGTTGTATTCCTTTTTGCCATCAAGAAATTTGATCTGAAGACTCCGGGAAGAGAAGACGATGACGATCTTGAGGCAGAGAAGAATATTGAGCTTGCAAATGATGATTATACTGCTATTGCCGCAAAAATCCTTGAAGGCTGTGGCGGAAAAGAGAACATCACAAGCATTGATAACTGCATCACAAGACTGAGACTTGAGGTTAAGGATATTACAGCTGTAAATGATAAAGTGATCAAATCTGCAGGTGTTGCAGGCGTGATCAAACCTGGAAAAACTTCTGTACAGGTTATCATCGGAACCAAGGTTCAGTTTGTTGCAGATGCATTTTCTGAGCTTTGTAAATAATGGCTTTTTTGGAGTCAGGTATTTGTTAAAATAATTATGGGGCAGCAGCAGAATTGTGAAAACGGTTCTGCTGCTGTTTTTTTGTATACCTTATATTGACCGATACTTTCAAAAAGCGTACAATGTTACTTCGATAAAAAGCAATAGGTCATTGCATTTACGATTGCAATATTTCTACAGGGGGAATGAAGTTAATGAAATCCTGCGTATTTCACAAAAAATATCTTTTAGCCGGCATATATATTATTTTTGTTCTGTTTACCTGCTGTAATTCCCGATTTTATCATACACCGCTGGCAAAAATATGTTCTGTAACAGAAAAACAGACTCTGAGCAGAGAAGGAACCAGGGGCTCAAAAGAATATTACTATACTCAGAAGATTACAGCACGGATATTAAACGGTTCGCATAAAGGGGAAAAAATAACAGTCTCTAATGAATATACATCTTCTCAGGTTCAGACCAAGAAATATCATAAAGGAGACACCGTTCTTTTAAGTGGTTCAAAGGAAAGCCCCGGAAAAACGATACGTTCTGTAAAAAGGGATGGGTATCTGGCCTTATTGGCAGGAGGATTATTTTTTCTTCTGATCTGCATTACAGGAAAGCAGGGATTTTACACGATAATATCACTGATACTGAATACGGTCATATTTGCATATGGATTTCAGGCTTTTACAGAGGGGAAAAATATTTTAAATATCTGTAATGTCATCGCAGTTCTTTTTTCACTGACTACATTGATCTGCTTGAATGGAATTCACAGAAAAACATTTTCCTCAGTTCTTTCAACACTGTGTGTTCTGTTTCTGATCATGGCATTGTTTGAATTTTCTATTTATATGTACGGAGATCTGGATTATTCCAATCTGGAATACCTTGGAAGTATGGGCAATTCTGCGGATATATTCTGGGCAGATATTATGCTGACAGGACTTGGTGCAATTATGGACGTGACGGTGACGATCAGCGCAGCAGTAGGAGAAATCGTGCGGAAAAATCCATCGGTTTCTCTGAGAAGACTGATACATTCCGGTCGTGAAATCGGATATGATATTATGGGAACCATGATAAATGTACTGTTGTTTGTTCTGGCAAGTGGCATGATTCCCATGTTCATACTTAAGATGAATAATGATGTAAGCTTTATAACGATCGTGAGATATCACATTCCATATGATATCTGTCGTTTTCTGATAGAAAGTATTGGAATTGTACTGGCAATACCGGTATCTGTTTTTATTGCTTCAGCGATTATGAAAATACCATCACGGAAAAGGAGTGTCAGAGAATGATCATTTTTCTTGCATTGATTTTAATTTTTCTGGTGATCTTGATTGGCGGAGAGCGTGGAGCCATGTCAATTATGACACTGGCGGGGAATATTGTAATTTTATTTTTTTCAATTATGCTGATGTCTGCCGGTTTTCCTGTACTGCTCCTGATATTGGTGGCAGGTGCAGGTGTCTGTTATATTTCTCTGTTTTATCAGAACGGAAATAATCCAAAGACGCGGGCGGCTTTTCTGGCTACACTGCTGGTAATGTTACTTTTGTTTATTCCGATTTATATTATTACATGGAGATCAGGAAGTTACGGGTTAAATGAGCTGCAGATTTCGGAAGATGATTTTATGTATTATTACAGTACGGACCTTCATATTAACATGCTTCATGTAGGAATATTTGTAACTGTTTTCAGTACTCTTGGGGCTGTTATCGACACAGCATTATCTGTAACATCTTCTGTATATGAAGTCTGGACTCATAAAAACGGTCTGACAGCGAAAGAACTTACAGCTTCCGGCTATCAGGTTGGAAAAGAGATTATCGGAACAACGGTAAATACGTTGCTGTTTGCCTATCTTGGAGGAACTATTTTATTATTTTCATACATTCAGACACAGCAATATACCATGGAGATCATTCTTAATTCTCAGTTCCTATTCCAGGATGTTGCAGTCATGCTATCTGGTGCGGTAGCCTGCCTTATTACCGTCCCGGTATCGATCGGATGTATTATTCGACAGATTCACCGTACTGATTCGGAAGAAAAATCTGAAGTTATATAATAGCGTTAAAAAACAGTCAGACCTGTGGGGAAGAATGTGAAAATGTGAAGAGGTTGAATGAAAAAGTAACTTCCACCATGTGCTAGTACTGATAAGTAAAGGGATTTCTGCAGAATTAATTTCTACAAGATATAGATATTTACACAAAACAAAACTATAATATAAGGAGAAAACACCGTGTTTTTACGGGATTGGAACATCACGAAAGGACCGCTGGCTGTTCTTTGCAAGGGTAACTTCCACCGGTCTGGAGAATACGATGCCGGAAATGAATGTGATATTTAGTGCTTTAACAGCGTGGGTTTTAATATCACCTGATCCGCGGGTATATCTTTAAGATCGCAAAGTTCCAATAGTTTTCTGTCTATCAGTAACTGAGCCAGTTTAAATGGGGTACAGCCGTTTAAACTGGCTCTTGCCACGCTATTGATATGGTTAGCTATCAGAGTTACCTTGCTCTGGTTCAGTTGTGCGAAGCCGATACCTTTGGGAAGGATATAACGGATAAATTCATGGTTTTTTTCCAACTTGCCTTTCTGCCAGGACGACATAGGATCACAGTAGAAAACCCGGGATAAACGAGCTGTATCTCCAGGACGTTCAAATATTTCAGGGTCTTTAAAAGAGGAGCCATTGTCTGTGAGGATGACAGGAAATAACTTGTGGTATAGATCAGCTCCAAGCTGTTCATACAGCCAAAGGAAAACTTCCCTGATATTTTTACGGTTATCGGCTTCAAGCAAAAAAATGAGCATAAGGTTACAGTTACGGAATAACATAGTCAGAAGGACTTTCTCAGATTTTCCACCAGCTCCTTCCACAACATCTAACTCTACAACATTTGTGTCTGGATATTCTTCAAGATATTTTTCAAAATGATGGTATGTCCTGTTTTCCCGGTAGCCGGTGTTTTCAGGGGCTTTTCTGGTCTTGCGACGCTTTTTATAGCGTACTTTGCGGGGGAGGTCCAAATTGATAGCAGTAAAATATCCATGATCAATGTAGTTATACAATGTACGGATGGAACAATCGATAAGATGTTGATTGGAAGCGTAAATATGAGATAATGGCTGCCCTTTAAGGAGAAAAGGCGAAACCAGTTGATCCAATTGTTCCAGCGATTCAGGAGTCTGATTGATACCGGAACGGGAAGAAACCTTGATCTCATTATAAAGGTCATGGGCATAATGGGCACGGTAAAAATAGAAGTCATGGGAACAGGTCCGGATCTGTTTACAGTTATTACAGACGTAAGGTGGTTTTTTAAGTCTGTCACAAAGTATAGGAGTAAAATCACGGCAGTACACGGCGCAGCGTTTGGAACGGCATTTAAAGCATAATGACTGGCAGGAAAGGCTGCCACATACATTTCTTTTTTCACAGAAATGAAAGAACTGGCATTCTGAGCGTTTCTTCTGTAGGTCGTCCTGATAATGAGGAACATGTATGAGATGCCGCCGTATCTCCTTTGAGATGGTAGAGGAATCCTTGTTTAACCTCTGAGCGATCTGTGTAAAGTTTTCGCCAATCTGTATACCATGTTCGATAGCAGCACGGTCAGCGAGAGTAAGGTGTTTGTGATTCCCAATATTATTAGTAGCCATAAGTAAATCCTCCTTTGTAATAAAAATGGATCATTTCCGGTGATCGGAGGATATGGGCCAGTGTACCCTGGCATTTGTTATAGGATAGCTTATTGCAGGACTAAGTTCCACCCCTAATTTCAGCAAAAGAACATAAAGGGCTGAGAGTGGAAATTAGTTTTTCATTTTAGGGAAAATGTGAAGAAAGTGTGAAATTAGCACTCGCCTCTTGACAGTGCTAATAATGCGTGTTATAGTACATACAGAACAAAGGAAGAGAGAAAAAGAAATCTTCCGGAGAAAGTTCTTACAGAGTTTTCAGAAACAGTAAATTAAAAACGCCTGCATAATACGCAGCGAATATAGATCAGGAGGAATGAGTTATGTTAATGCCAAGTATTTTCGGAGAAGATTTATTTGATGATTTTATGGGATATCCTGCAGGCCGTCAGGCAGCTGCCAATGCTTATCCTCAGGTGAAGGATATGATGAAGACAGATATCCGTGATGTAGATGGCAATTATGAACTGGAGATCGATCTTCCGGGATTTAAGAAAGAGGATGTGAAGATCCAGCTGAAGAATGGTTATCTGAACATTCAGGCAACCAGAGAAGAGAAGAAGGACGAGAAGGATGATAAAGGTAAATATGTTCGCAGAGAACGTTATACAGGAACCTGCAACAGAAGCTTTTATGTAGGCTCGAGCATTAAGCATGAAGATATCCATGCGAAATATGAGAACGGAATCCTTTATGTAACCTTCCCGAAGGAAGAGACCAAGAAAGAAGCAGAAGAGAAGAAATTTGTTTCTATTGATTGATCGGCATTTACTTTGAAGCAAATATCCGGAACAACCCAAACGGATATTGCAGAGATAACCAGATAATGGCTGGTTGACCGAATGCGGATAATTTTATCCGCCTGACTTAAAACTCCAAATTGCACATTGCATTTGTTTATATAAATGAATATAACCCCCTTTTTTTTCCACCCCTCTGCCAATGCCCGGCAGAGGGGTTCTTTACGTTTCAGCCTGAAGTACAGAGGTGAATTCTGATTAACTTTACACTCCCTCCCCACTCTGTTATACTTGGAACAGGTAAACAGCGGAAATTCGGCAATACTATAAAACTGGGGAAAGAGTTTTTACAGAGGTGAATATATGGGAGATAAGATCAAGGTTATCATGGACTGTGATCCCGGAATCGATGACGGGATCGCACTGGCATATGCGGCAGCACATCAGGATGAACTGGAGCTGCTTGCAGTGACGACATCTGCAGGAAGTACCAGGATAGAAAGAGTGACCAAAAATGCACTGGAGCTGGTGGATTTTTACGGACTGAAGGTTCCGGTGGCAGGAGGCCAGGATCGTCCTCTTGTGAAAGCGGCAATTTATGCGGAAGAATTTCACGGAGAGACAGGGCTTGGCCATTGCGTACTGCCGGAAGCAAAAACAGAGGCTGCTTCTGACAATGCAGTGCTTTTTATCCGTGATATTCTGAATACCCTTCCGGAGGGCGAGCAGGTAGTAATGATTGAAACTGCACCAATGACTAATCTTGCACTTCTGTTGAAGGTTTTTCCTGAAATAAAGAATAAGATCAGAAAAATTGTATTTACAGGCGGTGCAGCAAAAGGCGGAAACATCACACCGGCAGCAGAATTCAATATCTACGCAGATCCGGAGGCGGCAAAGATCGTATTCGATTCCGGAATCCCACTGATCATGTGCGGACTGGATGCTACCCTGAAATGTAATCTTACCAGAAACCAGATCATGAAGCTGTGCCAGTCCGGTGATCAGGCAGCCAGAGCCTGTGGAGATATGGCCGGCTACGTACTTGAAAATTTTTCCAAATATCGCTGCGTGGCAAGTATCCATGCTGCTGTACCGTTTATGTATCTCATCCATCCGGAGTTCTTTAAAACAGAAAAAGTATTCCTGGATGTGGACTGTTCAGACGGTGCCGGACGGGGTGCCACATTATGCGATTTCCGCTGGTGGCTACACGAAGAAGATGAAATGAAAGATATGATTCTGACAGATGCAGATACAGAAAGCTTCCAGCAGGAGCTGTTTGAAGCAATTTATTCTGTTTCTGAGTGCAGAACCGGGAAATAACCGGGATCAGACCATGAAGCAGTTGCGTTCATAAGATATAGAGGAGCAGAACACAGTGCCTGCTCTTCATAAAGATATCTGTGCACACTGTCAGATAAGAGGACAGAAAACCCATGAACTATATTGTATTTGACCTGGAATGGAACCAGAATCCGGATGGAAGAAGACATCCGGATAGTCGGCTCCCGTTTGAGATCATAGAGATCGGGGCAGTAAAATTAAATGAAAAAAGAGAGATCGTTGATACCTTTCAGTGCCTGATCAAGCCCAAAGTGTACCATTGGATCCACGACAGTATCCACGAAGTGATCCACGTGGATTATCATGAACTGGAAAACGGCATTCCTTTTCCAAGGGCGATTCGCAGATTTCTGGAATGGTGCGGGGAGGAGTATCGCTTTTTTACCTGGGGAGACCAGGATGTGATGGAACTTCAGCGCAATATGAAATACTATAATCTTTTGAAGCTGATGCCAGGGCCAGTGCATTACTATGATGTGCAGAAACTTTTCAGCATAAAATTCGAGGATGGAATATCCAGGCGTTCCCTGGAATATGCCACAGACTATCTGGAGCTTCCCAAAAAACGTGATTTTCACCGGGCACTGGCAGACGCCAGCTATACTGCCAGGATACTCCTGGAGATCGATGAAGCATGCATGATCCGTCATCCGTCCCTGGATGTATATCAGAATCCCAAATCCAGAGACAGCGAGATCTATATTTCCTATACAGACCATGATAAGTTTGTGTCCAGGGAATTTGTATCAAAGGAGCGTCTGATGAAGGATCGCATCATGGTAAGTACCATGTGTCCCATCTGCAGATGTCCTGCCAAGCGGAAAATCCGCTGGTTCAGTACCAACAATCCCAAGGTGTATTACAGCCTTGCCCTTTGCCATGAGCATGGACCCGTTGCCGGAAAGATCAGGATCCGAAAAACGGATGAGGGAAAATATTTCGGGGTGAAGACCCTGAGAGCAGAAGATACAGAAGCGGCGGATGAGATCCGTGAAAAGCACGAATCTCTCCGCCGCAGGAAAATGTTACGAAGCCAGGAGAAGATCTGATACGATGTTTCGTTCGTATTGCATTCCCCATCCGACCATTTGTTTCTTATAATAATATTTGCTTTTCAGACGCAGTGGGCCGACAGCATTCTGAAGAACGGCCTGGCGTTTGTTGAGCTGTGATTTTTTGATACCTTTTGGAATAGTCACATAAACCTTTGTCTGATAATAAAACGGATAGGTGTTTCCGTTATTCTTAAGGATATATTTGTCACAGGGGAGTACCTTAAACGGGACTGGCTCCATGGACACCTTCATATCCACCTTTTCAAAATTTTCAAAACCATAATTAAAAAGAGAAGCAGTATCGCTGTAAGCATTTGCCGCGGAAGTAGAATTCAGGATTACGGCTACCAACGTTATATTTCCTCGTTTGCAGTAGGTGACAAGCGTGTTTCCGGATGCATCGGTATATCCTGTTTTTCCGCCACGGACACCTTCATAATAGTATTCGCCGTTTTTCATCATCTTGTGATGATTGAGCAGCTGTCGGGCTTCGGTAAATTTATTGGTAGGCGGGATCTCGTAATAACGTTTGGTACAGTATCGCCGGAAAAGAGGGTTTAGCCAGGCGGATTTGGCGATCTTTGCCATGTCGGAGGCTGTGGTGTAATGATTCTCATCCGGAAGACCGTTAGGATTGTTAAAGTGTGTGTTCTTGCAGCCAAAAAGCTTGGCGCGCCAGTTCATGAGTTCTGTGAATTTCTTTACAGAACCGGAAACTTCTTCCGCAACGGCGACAGACATTTCATTAGCGGACTGGAGCATGACGGCCATCAGGGCCTGATCCCTGGTAAATTCTTCACCGGGAGCCGCATAAATACTGGAATCTCCGGCAGTTACACTGGTGGAAGCGTTCTCAGATACGGTAATATTTGTCTTAGCGTTCAGATTTTCGCAGGCAAGCAGTGTAGTCAGGATCTTTGTGATGCTGGCAGGATAGAGCTGTGTGTCCGCATTTTTGGAATAAAGAACGGCTTCTGTATTTACGTCCATAAGGACTGCAGCCTGTGCTTCGATGCCGGGACCTTTGGGCCACCCGTCAATGGAATCGGTGTCGGCGGCCTGAGAATAATAGCTGGAGTGAGCAGGCATGATTGCTGCGGCCTGACCGGATGACTGTCCATCAGGAACCGGTGTGGCAGTGACGATAGGATCACCATATTCATCGTATCCAAGAGGCGCGGAAGCGCTGCATGGCTCGGCGCCTGTAAGCAGGATTCCCACACAGAGAATACCGGCAAAGATCCGGCGCAGGGATCGTTTTTTCATATTTTTCATAATAAGATACCTTTCAGTAATAAATCCGGGAGAGAAGGTTATTATTCATTTGGAAATCAGTAACCGAAAAAACTCTTGCCCGTTTTGTGATGAGGTGCAGTATTTCATTAATTATAGCATTGTATTAATGAAAAGCTGTATTTTTGCCCTCAAGATTCTGTAGTAGTATACCACTTTCCTCCCGGAAAAACTACTTGCAGTCTGTGAAAATTCCATTAAGAAGAAGTGAACATACATATAATAAGAAAAAATCCCTGAAAACACTTGACATATGGATTTTCCCCAACCTATAATAGACAGCGTATATAGAAAAAGCTGTGATGGAGACAGTAAGCCATATGGAAAGCTTGCAGCGAACCGGGGATGGTGGAAGCCCGGGACGAGTAAATATGGCGGAATATCACTCCTGAGCTTCAGTTCCGAAGTTGTCCGGCAGCAGCCGGGAAGAATATCTGATGTACAGATGATCATCAAGTAAGAGCTGACGGATTTCCTCCGTTACAGGGAACATATATCGGCAGATACAAAGAATTGTCCGCTATGAACAGACATGGAACAACGGCCCGCGCCATAACACAGAGCATAAGACGCAGGAATCCGGACACAGGCCCGTATAATGTAACAGGTGGTACAGCGAATCAGACTTCGTCCTTTTACAGGATGGGGTCTTTTTTTATAAGTGCCCGAAGCATTGGCACGAACAGGTATCTGTGAGGAAAGAATCCGCTGTGGCCTTACAGATGAGGCAGCAGCCAGTAATCAGACACAGGAGGTAAATATTGTGTATCGTAAAGTTGACACGAATCTGAATTTTGTTGACCGTGAAAAAGAAGTTGAGAAATTCTGGAAAGACAACAAGATTTTCGAAAAGAGTATGGACAGCCGTAAAGAGGGCGAGACATACACATTCTATGACGGACCGCCTACCGCTAACGGTAAGCCACATATCGGACATGTTCTGACACGAGTTATCAAGGATATGATCCCGAGATACCGTACAATGAAGGGCTACATGGTTCCGAGAAAAGCAGGATGGGATACTCACGGACTTCCGGTTGAGCTTGAGGTTGAGAAGAAGCTTGGTCTTGACGGAAAAGAGCAGATCGAGGAGTACGGAATGGAGCCGTTCATCCAGCAGTGCAAAGAGAGCGTATGGAAATATAAAGGAATGTGGGAGGATTTTTCCTCTACAGTTGGTTTCTGGGCTGACATGGAGCATCCTTATGTAACATACGACAACAATTTCATCGAGTCTGAGTGGTGGGCACTGAAAGAAATCTGGAACAAAGGTCTTCTTTACAAAGGCTTCAAGATCGTTCCTTACTGCCCGCGTTGTGGAACTCCGCTTTCCGCACAGGAGGTTTCCCAGGGCTACAAGACTGTTAAAGAGCGTTCTGCTATCGTTCGTTTCAAGGTTGTCGGTGAGGACGCATACTTCCTGGCATGGACAACAACACCATGGACACTTCCATCCAACGTTGCACTTTGTGTAAACCCGGATGAGATCTATTGTAAGGTAAAAGCAGCAGACGGATATACCTACTACATGGCAGAAGCACTTCTGGACAAGGTTCTCGGCAAGCTTGCAAAGGATGATGAGCCTGCATATGAGATTCTTGAGAAATATAAAGGAACAGACCTTGAGCGTAAGGAATATGAGCCGCTTTTTGCATGCACAGGCGAGGCAGCAGCAAAACAGCGCAAAAAAGCTCATTTCGTAACCTGTGACAACTACGTTACCATGAGCGATGGTACCGGTATCGTTCATATCGCACCTGCATTTGGTGAGGATGACAGCCGTGTCGGACGTGAGTATGACCTTCCGTTCGTACAGTTCGTAGACGGACAGGGCAACATGACCAAAGAGACACCATATGCCGGTGTATTCGTAAAGAAAGCGGACCCTATGGTTCTCACAGACCTTGACAAAGAGGGCAAGCTTTTTGACGCACCGAAATTCGAGCATGATTATCCGCACTGCTGGAGATGTGACACACCGCTTATCTACTATGCACGTGAGTCCTGGTTCATCAAGATGACAGCAGTAAAGGATGATCTGATCCGTAACAATAATACTATCAACTGGATTCCGGAGAGCATCGGTAAGGGACGTTTCGGTGACTGGCTTGAGAACGTTCAGGACTGGGGTATTTCCAGAAACCGTTACTGGGGAACACCACTGAACATCTGGCAGTGTGAGTGCGGACATATGGAATCCGTGGGAAGCCGCCAGGATCTCTATGAGAAGAGTGGTGACGAGCGTGCGAAGACCATCGAGCTTCACCGCCCATACATTGACGACATCACTATGAAGTGTCCGGATTGCGGCAAGACCATGCATCGTGTACCGGAGGTTATCGACTGCTGGTTTGATTCCGGAGCAATGCCTTTTGCACAGCATCATTATCCGTTTGAGAATAAAGACCTGTTTGAGCAGCAGTTCCCGGCAGACTTCATCTCCGAGGCTGTTGACCAGACAAGAGGATGGTTCTACTCCCTTCTTGCTGAGTCCACACTGCTTTTCAATAAGGCTCCGTATAAGAATGTAATCGTTCTGGGACATGTACAGGATGAGAACGGACAGAAGATGAGTAAGTCCAAAGGAAATGCCGTAGATCCGTTTGACGCACTGAACAAATACGGCGCAGATGCTATCCGCTGGTACTTCTACATCAACAGTGCTCCATGGCTTCCGAACCGTTTCCACGGCAAGGCAGTTGTAGAGGGACAGAGAAAGTTCATGAGCACTCTGTGGAACACTTACGCATTCTTCGTATTGTATGCGAACATTGACAATTTTGATGCGACTAAATATACTTTAAATTACGATAAGCTTCCGGTTATGGATAAATGGCTGCTCAGCAAGCTGAATACCATGGTGAAGACTGTCGATGCAGATCTTGATTCCTACAAGATTCCGGAGGCTGCAAGAGCACTTCAGGAATTTGTTGACGATATGAGTAACTGGTATGTAAGAAGAAGCCGTGAACGTTTCTGGGCTAAGGGCATGGAGCAGGATAAGATCAATGCTTACATGACACTTTACACAGCACTGGTAACGGTTGCCAAGGCTGCAGCTCCGATGATCCCGTTTATGACTGAGGATATCTACCAGAACCTTGTAAGAAGCATTGACACAGACGCTCCGGAGAGTATCCATCTCTGCGATTACCCGGAGGTAAACGAGGCATGGATCGACAAGGATCTTGAGGCAAACATGGAAGAGCTTCTTGAGATCGTTGTTCTCGGACGTGCATGCAGAAATACCGCAAACATCAAGAACCGTCAGCCGATCGGAACCATGTATGTAAAAGCTGAGAAAGCTATGGATAAATTCTACACAGATATCATCGCAGATGAGCTTAACGTAAAAGAAGTGAAATTCGCAGATGATGTAGAGTCCTTCATTTCCTACAGCTTCAAGCCGCAGCTCCGTACAGTAGGACCGAAATACGGCAAGCTTCTGAACGGCATCCGTACCGCACTCTCCGAGATCGACGGAACCGCAGCAATGAAAGAGCTGAGAGACAATGGTGTTCTCGTTCTTGACATTGCCGGAAACAAAGTCGAGCTTGCAGAGGAAGACTTATTGATCGAAACAGCCCAGAGCGAGGGCTATGTGACAGAGACAGACGGTGAAACATCCGTTGTCCTTGATACAAACCTTACACCTGAACTGATCCAGGAGGGCTTTGTCCGCGAGATCATCAGCAAGGTTCAGACCATGCGTAAAGAGGCTGGTTTCGAAGTCATGGACAAGATCATTGTCTATGCAAAAGATAACGATAAGATCATGGATATCATGAAAGCAAACCAGGATGAGATCAAACGTGAAGTACTGGCAGAAAACATTGTTCTGGGAGAAGCAGAGGGTTACACCAAAGAATGGAATATCAACAAAGAGGCTGTAACACTGGGAGTATCCAAAGTACAGGAGGAAAACTAATGATTGACAAGCAGTTTGAGAAAGAGGAGTTCAAAAAAAGCGTAAAAGAAAACGTAAAATTCCTTTATCGAAAAACACTGGAAGAGGCTACACAGGAGCAGATTTTTCAGGCTGTAAGCTACACTGTGAAAGACGTGATCATTGACAACTGGCTTAAGAGCCAGAAGGCGTATGAAAAACAGGACCCGAAGATCGTATATTATATGTCCATGGAGTTCCTTATGGGCCGTGCCCTTGGAAACAACCTGATCAACCTTGGCGCATACGGCGAGGTTAAGGAGGCTCTTGAGGAGCTTGGACTTGACATTAACTGCATCGAAGACCAGGAGCCGGATCCGGCTCTTGGAAACGGTGGACTCGGAAGACTGGCAGCGTGCTTCCTGGATTCCCTTGCAACTCTGAATTACTGTGCATACGGATGCGGAATCCGTTACCGTTACGGTATGTTCAAGCAGGAAGTACGCGATGGTTATCAGGTAGAGGTACCGGATAACTGGCTGAAGAACGGATATCCTTTCGAACTCCGTCGTCCGGAGTATGCAAAAGAGGTTCATTTCGGCGGATATGTACGCGTTGAGTGGGATCCGGTGAAGAACGAGAATAAATTCATCCATGAAGGATATCAGGCAGTTAAGGCTGTTCCTTACGATATGCCGATCACAGGTTATAACAACGATGTTGTAAACACACTTCGTATCTGGGATGCAGAGTCGATCGTAGACTTCAACCTTGACTCTTTCGACAAGGGTGATTATCACAACGCAGTAGAGCAGGAGAACCTTGCACGTACTATCGTAGAGGTGCTTTATCCGAATGATAACCATATGGCAGGTAAAGAGCTTCGTCTGAAACAGCAGTACTTCTTCGTATCTGCCAGCCTTCAGGCAGCCATTGCCAAATATAAGAAAACTCATGATGATATCACAAAACTTCATGAGAAGGTTGTATTCCAGATGAACGATACTCATCCGACTGTTGCAGTAGCAGAGCTGATGCGTATCCTCATTGATGAGGAAGGTCTTGGCTGGGATCAGGCATGGGATATCACAACAAAATGCTGTGCTTACACTAACCACACTATCATGTCCGAGGCACTTGAGAAATGGCCAATCGAGCTGTTCTCCAGACTGCTTCCGCGTGTATACCAGATCATCGAGGAGATCAACCGTCGTTTCATTCTTGAGATCCAGCAGAAATATCCTGGAAACTTCGAGAAGATCAAGAAGATGGCGATCATCTATGACGGACAGGTTAAGATGGCTCACCTCGCGATCGTTGCAGGCTACTCTGTAAACGGTGTTGCACGCCTTCATACTGAGATTCTCAAGAATCAGGAGCTGAAGGATTTCTATGAGATGATGCCTGAGAAGTTCAACAACAAAACAAACGGTATCACACAGAGACGTTTCCTTGCTCATGGAAACCCGCTTCTGGCTGACTGGGTAACGGACAAGATCGGACCGGACTGGATCACAGATCTTTCCCAGCTTTCCAAGCTTAAGGTTTACGCAGACGATGAGAAGGCTCTTCAGGAGTTCATGACCATCAAGTTCAAGAACAAAGAGCGTCTTGCAAAATATATCCTGGAGCACAATGGTGTTGAGGTTGATCCGCACTCCATCTTCGATATCCAGGTTAAGAGACTTCATGAGTACAAACGTCAGCTCCTCAACATCCTGCATGTGATCTATCTGTACAACCAGATCAAGGCACATCCGGAGATGGATTTCTATCCGAGAACATTTATCTTTGGTGCAAAAGCTTCCGCAGCTTATGCACGTGCAAAGAAGATCATCAAGCTGATCAACTGTGTGGCAGATGTTGTAAACAATGATGCTTCCATCAACGGTAAGCTGAAGGTTGTATTCATCGAGAACTACCGTGTATCCAACGCCGAGATCATTTTTGCGGCAGCAGATGTTTCCGAGCAGATCTCCACAGCAAGTAAAGAGGCTTCCGGTACAGGTAACATGAAATTCATGCTGAACGGTGCTCCGACACTTGGAACCATGGATGGTGCCAACGTCGAGATCGTACAGGAGGTTGGCGAGGAGAACGCATTTATCTTCGGTATGAGCTCTGACCAGATTATCAACTATGAGAATAACGGCGGTTACGATCCGGACTTCATCTACAACACAGATCCGGAGATCCGTCAGGTACTGATGCAGCTGATCAACGGAACCTTCTCCAGCGATACAGAGATGTTCCGTGACATCTACAATTCACTTCTCGACAAACGCAACATGCCGAGACCTGACCAGTACTTTATCCTTGGCGACTTCCGTTCCTATGCAGAAGCACAGAAACATGTTGAGGAAGCATACAAAGATGAGAAACGCTGGGCTAAGATGGCACTTCTGAACACAGCATGCAGCGGTAAGTTCACATCCGACAGAACTATCCAGGAGTATGTAGATGATATCTGGCACCTGGATAAGGTTGTTGTGAAAGAGAACTAAGATATATAAAGTAATCTGCAAAGTATTACCATAAAATAAATTTCCACACAAAAACAGGGCTCGTCAGAATTGGCGACAGCCCTGTTTTTTGTGTGGAAATTATGCCGGATTGATGACGATCCGGTTCCGCCTGGCCAGTGCAATGGCGATATGGCAGCCTTCCGCGATGGCGCAGGCTTTATCGGCAAAGCTGATGATCCAGGCTTCTTTGTTGCGTGGAAGAGGTCCCAGAGGGAACATATGTGAGAGTATCGCATCCAGCTCTCTGTCTGTGACATCAAAGTGTGTGGCACTGTTGTCTGCGGCAGCCTTCGGGTGATAAAACGCCTGATGCTCACCGGTCGGAGTCTCCGCCCTGAAGTCATAGGGACAGAAGTCGTGGAGAAGCCCTGCCCTTGCGGCGGCTTTCTCGTCACATCCCAGCTTCCTGGCAATGAACCAGGAGAGGTAAGAAACATTGATACTGTGCATGAGCCGTGTGGTCCACTGGTGGTGGGTGTACAGGCTCAGCTTCAGGAACTCTCTGTTACAGAGGATGTTCTTCACAAGCGCATGATATTCCTGTGAGACCTCATCCGACACCGTGATATCCATCGGCAATCACCTTCTTTCTTTTGTTTATAATTTCATTATGACGATTATGGAGAAAAATGCAATATGGTTTATAGTTTTTTTAGAAATTAGCTTGGACAAATTTATTTGGGATGGGAAATGTCAGCGCGCAGAAGTAAGGAGAATGTTTTTGGGGGTCTGTTCTTTGGGAAATTATGGTATAGTAAAGTGAAAATGCTATAACGGTTTTATGGACAGCTATATAAGATAGGCTGAAAATAGCTGATTTAGATGGTTGACATAATAAAAAGAAGAGGAGCGTAATATATATGAAACCAGAAAAACTGATCGAAGTACTTTCCGTTGCAGAGTGGTTAAAGGATGCAGTGCGTCATAGTTATACTTCCGGTGGCAGGCGGGAGAGCGTTGCAGAGCATTCCTGGAGGATCACGTTGATGGCATATTTTGTCAGTGATGAGTTTCCTGAGGCAGATCTTCTGAAAATTATGAAAATGTGCCTGATCCATGATCTGGGAGAAGCTTTTACCGGTGATATCCCGGCCTTTGAAAAAACGGATAAGGATTCGGAGAAAGAAGCCGATGTGCTGGGAGAATGGGTGAAGACTCTGCCGGAGCCGTTCAATAAAGAAATGTCAGAACTCTATCAGGAAATGGAAGAGCAGCAGACTCTGGAGGCCAGGATCTATAAAGCTCTGGACAAGCTGGAAGCTCTGATCCAGCACAATGAATCTGATATTAAAACCTGGATTCCGCTGGAGTATGATCTGCAGATGACTTACGGAAATGAACAGGTGAAATTCTCAGAATATCTGACGGAGCTTCGCGCAAAGGTTCGGGAAGATAGTGTACAGAAAATTCAGAAAAAACATTGATGAAGATGAAAAACTCCTGTATACTAATATGTATAGAATAAGTCCAAAATGCTTATAAAAGGGGGAAAAAGTAATGAAAAAAGCAGTAAAGAGATTATTGGTGTTATTTCTGGCACTTACATTTATCGTGACAGATCTTGCAGTAGCACCGGTCACAGCACAGGCGGCGGGTACGCTCAAATTTACTAAGTCTGTTGCTCTTATGAAAGGTGAGGAAATCGGATATGGAATCATAAACTCCGTCAGATCCGACAAAGTTCTGGGACTGAAATCCAGTAATACCAGTGTGGTGTCAGTAAGAAAAATGCCGTTTCTGGGTGATTATACCATTACGCTGAAGGCAAAAAAAGCAGGAACTTCTATTGTATCCTTCAAAGTAAGAAGAAAGAATGGAAAAACATATTCTTTCAAATCTAAAGTTACGGTACATAATTATACAAACCCATTAAATGTGTGCAAATTCGGAAGAAAAGATTATAAAAAATCCTTTGATAAAAAGACCATGGTCCCGGTTACAAAAGGTTATCCCAGAAAGGCAAAAGTATGTATCACTGCAAAGAAGGGCTACAAGATAGTTGCAATATATTACAGTGAACACGGAACCGGAAGACAGAGAAAGATCAAAAACGGAAGTACAGTCACTATGGATGGATCACATTATCTGCAGATACTGTATAAGAATACCAGCAAAAATTATGTATCATCGGTATATCTGGATGGATATAGTATGTAGAGATGACGAAAAAAGGAACCGGGAGACCGGTTCCTTTTTTGGTGATTTCCTGCTAAATTGAAAACTTTTTAATTTCATCCTGTGTAAGATCGATAAGTTTTTTTCTATGTTTTTTTGCATATCTTGATAATTCGAGTAAATTTACATGGCAGGATGGGGCATTCATGTAGGGGTTAGGTTTTTTAAAGTATTCTGGATTGAGGGCTGATTTTTTTAAAAATTTAGGTTTCGTTCCATTCATAATGATACACCTCCAATAGATTCTTTGCCTGTTCTTCATCAATGAAAAACTGATATTGATGAAGCATTCCCAAATATTCTGCATGGAATACATTTATATAATGTTGTAACAGTTCTTCATTAGCAGCAAATCCATGAACAGCACCTTCATATCCCCATTCCATAGATTTATCTGCAGCTATAGCAAAAAGATGTCCGCCTACACCAACATATTTCTGCTTATCGTATTCATGTTTATTGTTATGTGGAGCAGTACAGGCCCAATGGATATAAGCTGCATTGGAATCTTTATCATTTTTTATGCCTATGAGCCCTTGAATAGAATTATCTTCTTTTAGTGCAAGAGCGTAAACATCAACATTTCTGGGGAGTTCATTCCAATTAATGTGCCAGCCATTAGATTTCTGAAATTCCTTCAGGTATGCACGACTTTGGATTTTAAAAACAACCGTTTCTTTAATTTCTCCAGTTTTAGTGTTCTTTAAACAAGGAACAATTTCATCTATCCATATGTTAATACAGCCTTGTTCTAATAAGATCATGGAATCCTCCCAATAAAGAAATGTAGTGATGTGAAATAAATAAAGAAATTTCCATACGTTGGAAATTGCGAAGAACTTGTAATACTTAAGAATTTGTTTATATAAGTATACTATTTTGGACACGATTTTTCAATTAAAATATTTCGACAATTTATGACATATTAGTTAAGATCACTTGCAAAGTTGCACACTAATTTGCACATATTCATCAAAAAAGAGGGAACCATTTTGAATGATTCCCTCTCGTAAAGATCCTTATTTTATGCGGCTTTATTATTTGCCGAAATATCTCTTAAGCAGACCAGCGAATGCTTTTCCGTGTCTTGCCTCATCCTTAGCCATCTCATGTACTGTGTCATGGATTGCGTCAAGGTCAGCTGCTTTCGCACGTTTTGCAAGGTCGAATTTACCTGCTGTAGCGCCGTTCTCAGCCTCTACACGCATCTGAAGGTTCTTCTCTGTGCTGTCTGTTACAACCTCACCAAGGAGCTCTGCGAATTTAGCTGCATGCTCTGCTTCCTCGTAAGCTGCTTTCTCATAGTACATACCAACTTCCGGATATCCTTCTCTGTGAGCAACTCTAGCCATTGCAAGATACATACCAACCTCAGAGCACTCGCCCTCGAAGTTAGCTCTCAGATCTGCAAGGATGTCCTCGCTGACGCCTTTAGCAACGCCTACAACATGCTCAGCTGCCCATGAGAGCTCGCCTTCCTGTTTCTGGAATTTAGAAGCTGGTGCTTTACATACTGGACAGGCTTCCGGTGCCTGCTCGCCTTCATAAACATATCCACATACTGTACATACCCATTTAGCCATAGTAATGATCTCCTTTTCTTTTTTGAAATATATTGTTTATTTTTGTTTCTTTTGAATTAATAATAGTAATTATTACTATTTTATAGTATCATATGATCTTTATTTTGTCAAGCTTGTTTTTCTTCTTTTTTCAGGCATTCCTTGCAGATCCCATAGAAGCTTGCGTCTACGTCAAAGACTTTTCCGTGGATAAATTCTGCAGCTGCCTGTTCAAGAATTCCGTTAAGGCTGTCTGACTGCATATCGATCACCCGGTTGCATCTGGTACACATGAAATGTGAGTGTGGTGCGACCCTTCCATCGTAGCGATCCGCGCTTCCGAAATTGGTCAGCTTCCGGATCTCACCGATGTCACTGAGAAGAGAAAGATTACGGTAGACAGTTCCGAGGCTGATGTTCGGGTAGATCTGTCGAAGATTCTCGTATACTGTATCTGCCGTTGGATGATCTGTTCTGGATCTCAGAAATTCCTTGATGGATTCTCGCTGACGGCTGTATTTAAGTGCTGCCATAATGTCCTCTCCTTTCGGTAATAGTAATTATTACTGATATTATAATACATGACAGAGGGAGGTTTGTCAAGAGGTTTTGATCTGATTATCCTGAAATATTTTCATTTTATGAGCTGGATGTAAATAAGTATTTTTACGCTGCAGGTGTAGTGGATATTTGCAACCATGCAGGGGACTTACCTGATTCGGTTAAATGGTGAGAACTGGCAGTCAGATGTCTGACAGAGTGTTTGTTATAAGGAATATTGTGTCCTTAATGATGAGATTTTATCAATAAAGATTTGTGTTGAAAATTTTTAAAAAATAAGTTGACACAGACTAACTATGGTAGTATATTTACAACAGTTAGATAAATCTAACTAACGTGTAAAGGAGAATGCAAATGACTTGTGAAAAATTTGAATCTGTCATGGGTTATCATTGTTCCCCTGTATTAATGGGAATGAAACCGGCGAATCTTGTTTCCTTTTCCAAGGAAAAAATGCCGGAACTGCCGGAGATCATTTCGGATTATGAGGAGAGTCTTAAACGGGAAGGTATCCGTATGGAGATCATCTGTGGATGCAGGAAGCATTATCTTCTTCTGGTGTACCGGCCGGATATGCTTCAGGAATATCTTAAGCAGGATGAAGCCAGGAAACTTTTGCTCCAGGATGGGTATAATATAGATGGTTCTCTGGATGAGATGATCGCTCGTTTGAAGGAGAGATTTTTTCATAAGACGGAGTTTCCTCATGAAATCGGACTTTTCCTGGGTTATCCCATTGAAGACGTGAAGGGTTTCCGGAAATTCGGAGGCAGTGGCTGTAAGATGTGTGGTTATTGGAAGGTTTATGATAATGTGGAGCAGGCTCGCAGGATTTTTGACAGCTATGATAAGTGCCGGGAGTTTACTGCGGCGCAGATCCGTGCGGGGTATTCGATTTTGCAGGTTGTTGGTATGAGGCATCTCTGTACATCTCAGATGTGCGTATAATATAAAGTTTAAAAACAGGAGGTTTTTGAGATGAGCAAGGTAGGAATTATTTACTGGTCTTCTACAGGTAACACAGAGGCTATGGCGCAGGCTGTTGAGGAAGGTGCCAAGGCTGCCGGTGCGGATGTTGAGATTATGGAAGTGGCTGATGCGGATGTGGATAAAGCGCTTTCTTTTGATGTTCTGGCTCTTGGTTGTCCGGCTATGGGGGATGAGGAGCTTGAGGAGGGTGAGTTTGAACCGTTCTTTTCTGATCTGGAAGGTAAACTTTCCGGTAAAAAAGTTGCACTTTTCGGTTCCTATGACTGGGGCGACGGAGAGTGGATGAGAACATGGTGCGGCAGAGCAAAAGACGCAGGCGCAGAGCTTGTTGAGGATGAGGGTCTCATTGTAAACAACACTCCTGATGATGAAGGACTTGCAGCTTGCCGTGAACTTGGCGGAAAACTCGCATAAGATTTGTTAGATTTCAGATAAATAAAAACTGAGCAGAGCATTGGATTTTCAAACACCAACACCATCCGGACAGAAGAGATAGACATCTTTTTTGTCCGGGTGGTGTTTTATTTTGAACAAAAATATCTGCTTATTACTTTGAGGAAATATAGAAGAAATGAATATTAAGACAAAAAATCCTTGTTGATTTTAATATTTACGTGTCCTAAAATAGATAAAAATGAAATAAAGCAGGAAAGTGAGGGATGCCGGATGACGCGGGAGGAAGCGGAACAGTATTTATATTATGCGATGACAATTGGTGAACAGCTTCTTTGCTGCGGAGCAGAGGTTGGACGTGTGGAAGATACCATACGGCGGATCTGCCTGGCATATGGAGCCACCCGGGCAGATGTTTTTTCTATCACATCCAGTATTGTGACGACTATTTATGGAGAGGATTTCGGTATTTGCACCCAGACGCGGCGTGTGCCGGGAATGTCCAATGATCTGGGACGGCTGGATGACCTGAACCAGCTTTCCAGATACATCTGTGAGTATCGGCCGAAGCCGGAGGAGATCCAGAAGGGGCTGGAAAAGATCCGGGATAAACAAGGATATTCTTTTAAAACGCAGATTTTGATCTATGCTGTAATTTCAGGTTCTTTTTCCGTGTTTTTCGGAGGAGATGTCAACGATATGATCGCTTCTGCGCTGATTGGTATCGCCCTGAAGCTGTTTGAGGCTTTTGTAAAAAAGGGCGCATTAAACTCGCTGCTGACAGTGCTTCTTTGCTGCGGGGCCGGCGGAGTACTTTCCAATCTTACAGTTCTGATCGGGCTTGGACATCATGCGGATCTGATCAGCATCGGAAATATCATGCTTCTGATACCGGGAATTGCATTTACCAATTCATTGCGCGATATGTTTTCAGGAGATACCATTACAGGTTTGATCCGATGTATGGAGGCACTTTTGCTGGCATTGGTCGTGGGCCTTGGTTTTACGGTGGCGAATCTGTTGTTTTAACCGAATCAGGGAAGTTCTCTTGAAGGTTGCGAAAAGCAATAAGCAGTGAATGAGGAGTTTAGATACTGCATCAATTGCGGAGTAGCGAAATGCAGCAGATGATGGGAGTATTTGAGAGTAGTTATGATTTTATTCAGGAGGAAAACATGCGGGAAATCATACAGCTGGTCGTATCCTTCACAGGATCCCTCGGCTTTGCGGCATTATTTAATATCCATGGAAAAAAACTCTGGTTTGCGGCATTGGGTGGATGTCTGTCCTGGGCTGTATATCTGGCAGTAGAGTTCATAACGCCAAGTCCGTATGTGTGCGGTTTCTGGTCAACAGTAGCTATTACTTTGTATGCAGAATGTATGGCAAGAATTCATAAAACGCCGGTAACTGTATTTCTGGTTTCTGCGACAATTCCGTTGATTCCGGGAGCAGCACTTTACCGGACAATGAACTGGATGTTGATGAAGGACTGGGCAAAATTCCAGAAAGACGGAATCTATACGATCCTTTTTGCGGTGAGCATGGCAGCAGGAATGACGCTGACAACCATTGCGTTCCGGATGGCGTGGCGGTGGATGTACAGGCAGAGGAGAATGTAATACAGTATCGAAATTCCCCGTTTACAAACCATCGGAAATGTGTTACGATTTTCCCATATGGAAAACTCATGGAAGAAGAGAGTACATGTGTACACCGTACTACAGGGAAATCCCCGGAGGACTTTTTAGATGCAGGCTGTGATGTAGTTGAGGTCATAGATCTGCAGCAGGGTGAATGGTAAAGGTTCACTTTATGCAGGAGTTCTGAGACTGAGAGGGATGTGCAGGCGCAGATGGAAGATGGCTTCGGAGAGGCATTGCTGAACCGGTTTAAACGCGATAAGCGAAGTGTGAATGTCCGATTTAACGGACACCGGCAGGTAGTGACAGGACCGCCTGTTATAGCGGAAGGGTATAGAGCTTGCTGTACCTGATGAGGTTTTTGCCGCGAGGCAGGAACGAAAAGAAGTGGTAACACGGGTAATAACTCGTCTTCTCATATCGTTATGGTATGAGAAGGCGTTTTTTTATGTCGCTGAGAATTACTTGGTAATCTTCCAATGTCCCCGGACAGGAATTTTCCTGTTCTGACGGAATATATTTTCAGTCCGTTATGAGTAAGTACACAATTTATTTTTATATTTATGGAGGAAAGAAAAGATGGAAAAGCAGAGATATTATATCAGCACTGCCATTGCGTACACATCCGGTAAACCGCATATCGGAAATACCTATGAGGTTGTTCTTGCGGATGCGATCGCACGTTTTAAAAGACAGCAGGGCTATGACGTATATTTTCAGACAGGTACTGACGAGCATGGCCAGAAGATCGAGCTGAAGGCTGAAGAGGCTGGTGTTACACCGAAGGAATTCGTAGATAACGTTTCCGGCGAGATCAAACGTATCTGGGATCTGATGAATACATCCTATGATAAATTCATCCGTACAACAGATAAAGACCATGAAGAGCAGGTCAAAAAAATCTTCAAAAAAATGTATGCAAAGGGAGATATCTACAAGGGTCATTACGAAGGAATGTACTGTACACCATGTGAGTCCTTCTTTACAGAGTCCCAGCTTGTAGACGGTAAATGTCCGGACTGCGGACGCCCATGCGTACCTGCTAAGGAAGAGGCATATTTCTTCAAAATGAGTAAGTATGCAGACAAGCTTATTGACTACATCAACACACATCCGGATTTCATCCAGCCGGAGTCTCGTAAAAATGAGATGATGAACAACTTCCTTCTTCCGGGACTTCAGGATCTCTGTGTATCCAGAACATCCTTTAAATGGGGAATCCCGGTAGATTTTGATCCGAAGCACGTTGTATATGTATGGCTGGATGCTCTGACAAACTATATCACAGGTATTGGTTATGACTGTGACGGAAACAGCAGCGATACATTCAACAAATACTGGCCGGCAGATCTTCATCTGATCGGAAAAGATATCATCCGTTTCCATACCATTTACTGGCCGATTTTCCTGATGTCTCTGGATCTTCCGCTTCCGAAACAGGTATTCGGACATCCATGGCTGCTTCAGGGTGATGGAAAAATGAGTAAATCAAAAGGAAATGTAATCTATGCAGATGAGCTTGTTGAGTTCTTCGGTGTAGATGCTGTCCGTTATTTCGTACTCCATGAGATGCCATTTGAGAATGACGGTGTGATCACATGGGAGCTGATGGTTGAGAGACTGAATTCCGACCTTGCAAACACACTTGGAAATCTTGTAAACCGTACAATTTCCATGTCCAACAAATATTTTAACGGAGTCGTTGAGAATAAGAATGTTACTGAGCCGGTTGATGAGGATCTTAAGAACTTCATCCTTCAGGTTCCGAAGAACGTTTCCGCAAAAATGGACAAGCTTCGTGTTGCAGATGCTATCACAGAGGTATTCTCTCTGTTCAAACGCTGCAACAAATATATCGACGAGACAATGCCATGGGCACTTGCAAAGGATGAGACAAAGCAGGATCGTCTTGCAACAGTTCTCTACAACCTGGTTGAGGGTATCTGCATCGGCGCATCTCTTCTGAAATCCTTTATGCCGCGTACAACAGAGCGTATTCTTGTACAGCTCAACGCAAACGAGAGAACTCTTGAGGAGATGGAGCAGTTTGGTCTTTATCCTTCAGGAAACCGCGTAACCGACAAACCGGAGATCCTTTTTGCGAGACTTGATCTGAAAGAGGTTCTTGAGAAGGTTGAGAAGCTTCATCCGAAGAAAGAAGAGCCGAAGGAAGAGGTAGAAGAGGAGAAAACAGAGAACGTGATCGATATCGAGGCAAAGCCGGAGATTACTTTCGATGATTTTGAGAAGCTGCAGTTCCAGGTTGGTGAGATCATCGCCTGTGAGGAGGTTAAAAAATCCAGAAAACTTCTCTGCTCTCAGGTTAAGATCGGAAGTCAGGTTCGTCAGATCGTATCCGGAATCAAAGCTCATTACTCAGCAGAGGAAATGGTGGGCAAAAAGGTTATGGTCGTTACAAACCTGAAACCTGCCAAGCTTGCCGGAATCCTCAGCGAGGGTATGATCCTCTGTGCAGAGGATGCAGACGGAAATCTTTCCCTGATGGTACCGGAGAAAGAGATGCCTGCAGGCGCTGAGATCTGCTAAGTATAGACAGATATGGAATTGAATCATTTTGATAAAAATGGAAATGCTGTTATGGTGGATGTGTCCGACAAACCGGTCACTCACCGTACAGCAATAGCCACGGGTTCCATTCAGGTAAGCCCGGAGATCATGGCCGCGGTAAAAAGCGGAAATGTGAAAAAAGGTGATGTACTTGGTGTGGCCCGTGTGGCAGGTATCATGGGTGTGAAGCGTACTTCTGAGCTGATTCCCATGTGCCATCCACTTCCCATCCAGAAATGTTCCGTGGATTTTGAGATCGATGAGGATGCGGGAGTGATCCGTGTATTCTGCACGGTAAAAACAGAGGGAAAAACAGGCGTGGAGATGGAGGCCCTGACAGGTGTTCAGGTGACGCTTCTGACTATTTATGATATGTGCAAGGCAATTGACAAGCACATGGTCATGTCTGATATCCATCTGGAAGAAAAAACAGGAGGCAAAAGCGGAGATTTCCGTTTTGAGGAAAAATAATGATAGACAGGTGCGGAAGAAATATTGATTATCTCAGGATTTCCGTAACTGACAGATGTAATTTGCGGTGTATTTATTGTATGCCGGAGGAGGGAGTGCAGCATGTGGAGCGCTCCCTCATTTTGCAGGAAGAGGAAATTTTGAGGATCTGCCGGGTGATGGCAGAGCTGGGTATCCGGAAGATCAAGCTGACCGGCGGGGAACCGCTTGTGCGGCCGCGGATGCCTCAGCTGGTGGAAAAACTGAAAAATATGCCGGGGATCGAGAAGGTGACTCTGACTACAAATGGTGTGCTTCTGAAAGATCAGATGAGTGATTTTGCCCGGGCGGGGCTGGACGGATTGAATATCAGCCTGGATACGCTGGATGAGGTCTGCAGCAGGAGAATTACCCGGCGTGATGAATTGGATCGGACGCTTGAAGGGATCTCAGAGGTATTGAAGTATCCGGAGATTTCGCTGAAGATCAACTGCGTGCCACTGGGAATTCCGGAGCAGGATCTTTGCAGGGTGGCGTTTCTGGCCAGGGATTATAAGGTGCATGTGCGGTTTATTGAGATGATGCCCATTGGGATGGGAAAAGAATTTCATGGGGTGTCGGAGGAGGAATTGCTTCGGATCCTTAGGGAAAAGCTTCCGCGGTTTTCGCCGTATGTTGGGGAGCCCCTTGGGAATGGACCGTGTCATTATTATGATGTGGATGGGTTTTCCGGAAAGATCGGGTTTATCAGCGCGGTGAGTCATAAGTTCTGTGGGGAGTGTAACCGGATACGGCTGACTTCACAGGGCTTTTTGAAGACCTGTCTGCAGTATGCGGCGGGAAGGGATCTTCGGGAGGTGATCCGCGGTGGTGGTTCGGATGAGGTGCTGAAGGCTGTGATCCTGGAGGCTCTGGCGGAGAAACCGGACGGGCATGCTTTTGGCGGAAGTCTGGAGAAACAGAAGGATGATAAGACGGAGAAGCTTTGTATGGCACAGATCGGAGGTTGAGTGATGAAGAGAGTTGCTGTGATCACTTCTAGTGATAAGGGTTACAGAGGGGAGCGTGAGGATCTTAGTGGTCCTGCTGTGAAGGAAATTATGGAGGCGGCCGGGTATGAGGTTGTTTCTGTGGATGTTTTGCCGGATGACCGTGGGATGCTTGGAAGCCGGATGGCTGAGATCGCAGATCTGGGGCTTGCGGAGCTGATTTTGACTACGGGTGGTACCGGGTTTTCTCAGAGGGATGTGACACCGGAGGCTACGGAGGATGTGATCGAGCGGCGTGTGCCGGGGATTCCGGAGGCGATGAGGGCGTTTAGTATGACGATCACGAAGCGGGCGATGCTGAGCCGGGCTACGGCTGGGATCCGGAAGGGGACGTTGATCGTTAATCTGCCGGGGAGTCCTAAGGCTGTCAGGGAATGCCTGGAGGTTATTATTGAGGCGTTGGGGCATGGGATTGAGATTTTGACTGGAGATGTGGGGGAGTGTGGTCGGTAGAACGGGGGTGTTAACGAACGGACGGTCCGCGCAGCCGGGGCCGTCCTGCAGACACGCTTCGTGCCCTGTTCGGCTGCGGCGCCGGTTTGCTGCCAGTCGCGCCAACTCGCCTGCGGCTCAAACAGGGCGCTTGGTGGCAGCAGCTATCCTCGCCTCTCGACGGGCACTTCGCTGACGTCTGCAGGACGGCCCCGGCTGCGCGGGTCTGACGTTTGGGGATGTTAGGTTCTACCGGACATAGAGAGAAGTGTGGCTGCGCGGGCCTGGTGTTTGAGGATAGTAGGTTTTAGCGGACACGGAGAGAAATGAGAGAGGTGTGGGCGGATATACTAACGAACGGACGCTCAACGGAGGCAGGGCCAGTTCGATGACACGCTACGCGGCCTGTTTTTTTACGGGTGTTGAGCTCTGCTGGTGATGATGGTTAAATGGTGTGAGAGATAGAGAGAAATAAATTTGGTAATGATGTGTAATTAATAGGAGTTATTATTATGGGAAAAGTACTTGCGGTTTGTATCAGTGAGAAGAAAGGAACACAGAAGAAGAATGTTGGGTCTGCGGTTTTTGTGGAGGACTGGGGGCTTGAGGGGGATGCTCATGCCGGAAAGTGGCATCGGCAGGTGAGTCTTCTTTCCGGTGAAAAGATCGATGCGTTTCGTGCGAAGGGCGCAGAGGTCGAGGATGGTGCTTTTGGTGAGAACCTGGTTGTGGAAGGGATTGATTTTGCAAAGCTTCCGGTTGGCACCAGATTTCGCTGTGGTGAGGTTGTGCTGGAGCTGACTCAGATCGGAAAGGAGTGCCACAATGGCTGTGCCATTTTTCAGAAGATGGGTGAATGTATCATGCCCCGAGAAGGTGTGTTTACAAGAGTGCTGAAAGGTGGAAAAGTTTCCGTCGGTGACGAGATGACTGTGGATAAAGCTATGATTTTTGATACCCATGCACATTACGATGATGAGGCTTTTGATGAGGATCGTTCTGACATGCTGGATAGTATGCAGGAGAACGGGATCGGGCATATTGTGGATGTGTGTGCTTCTGTGGGACATTTTGACCGGGTTTATGATTTGGTGGAGAAGTATCCTTTTATTTATGGCGCAGTGGGTGTTCATCCGGATGATGCGGATAAGGTGGATGCAGCAGTTCTGGATGAGATCCGCAGATATTGCGACATGGAAAAGACTGTGGCTGTAGGTGAGATCGGTTTGGATTATTACTGGCATAAGGAGAAGGAGGAGCATCTTCTCCAGCAGAAGGTATTCCGCCAGCAGATGGACATTGCCCGTGAGAAACAGCTTCCGTTTATCATTCATAGCCGTGACGCTGCGGAGGATACGTTGAATATCGTGAAAGAATATATGAAGGACGGGATGTATGGTGGAGTTATCCATTGCTTTTCCTATAGCAAAGAAATTGCGAGAGAGTATCTGAATATGGGACTTTATCTCGGAATCGGCGGAGTGGTTACTTTTAAGAATTCCCGGAAGCTGAAGGAAGTGGCAGAGTATGCACCGCTGAATCAGATTCTGCTGGAAACCGACTGCCCGTACATGGCACCTGTGCCGAACCGTGGGAAGAGGAACAGCTCCCTGTATCTGCCGGAGGTTGTGAAGACGATTGCGGAGATTAAGGGGATCAGCTGCGAGGAGGTTGTGGCTGTGACGGAGAGTAATGCGTTGAAGGTGTTTGGGGTGATTTTAGAATAAAAATATTGAAAATACACAAAGAGATTTCTCAAAAGCTACTTGACCCTTTGGTTAGTTCCGAGCGCATAGCCCCGGGAGTAATTATTAAGGAGATGAGATTTTATATTGAATGTGATTAAGTAAAGAGCAATCATTTCGATTGTCTTCAGAAATTATAATGATTTCTACCTTTGGGTGATTTACGATTTCAGGCCAGAAAGATTCTGCAGGTTCTTGCAATACCCCTAAAATGGGAGTCTGCCCATCCAAAAGGTTTAGGATTTTTCTCCGAAATAAAGCTGCGTCTGCTTCATGTGGACCAAGCTCATCCATAACAATTAAAGAGCAGTCAGAACACATGGAAAGAATATTGCATCCAAGGCGATCAAAGGTATCGGCAGTGTGTTCATCTGTTTTTCCGCATAAAAACAAAAGATTAGATTCGTTTGGGAGCTCCTTCTCTTTTAGATGGTACATATGAACTGAATACTGATCCTTCAGATAGTTTTTTGTGCGGACAGTCAGGAATCCATCAGAGGTTTTCTTATAATCATCTAATATCTTTTGGATCAATGTAGATTTTCCAATGTGTTTTTTACCAGTTAAAAATATATGTTGAGTCATAGTAAAGTCCCATTTCATTTTATAATAGTTCTATAGTCAGGTCGTATTGTTTTGTTTCGAACATCCCAGAGAATTCTTCCATAAGTGGAATCAGTTATTTCCTTGATCTGCCCATCTTTGTTTAAGTGAGATTGAATCCATTGCATGATTTTATTTGCGTTTTCCTGTGTATATTCTTCAGAAGGAAGCATGTGCTCCATGAGGGAATCAATATATTGTTCATCCGGAGTTACCCAGGTTTCACGATGGAGTTTTTCATAGCTTGTTTCAGGATTATATCCAAGCAGAAATAATATATTGAAAAGAGAGAAAAACCATCGCCCATTCCATTGGGGTGCTGTTTGTTTGCCAAATACTTCCTGTAAGATCTGTTCCCTGAGTGAATTTCGTCTGTCAAGATGCGTGATATTACAGCACCATGCCCTGCTCATTTCCATAGATTTTATCAGTCCGTCCATATTGTGGATTGCAGGTGTCATGGAACTGAATACCAAATCAAATGCATGCGTATACCCCGATTTATCAATATCTAATGTCTGAAAATTACATGTATAGAGTATAGCGTTATTTAAGCCTTCATTTTGGATATGTTCCATTCCGTGTTTAACCATTTTATCAGAAATATCCAGCCCCACTACTTTGTGTACATATTTGGCAAATGCAGCAGCAAACCGTCCGGGACCGCATCCAATATCTGCGACATCATAATTTTTTTCAAGAAGTCCTTTGGAATCCAGGTAGTTTATTGCGCTGATGACACGTTCATCACCTTTTTCTTTCTTTTTGCGTGCGTCTTCCCAAAAGTCTGCACGTTTATTCCATCTTTCTATAGCCCGCTCAGGTAATTCTGCAGGCTCAGATTCCTGCAGAGAAATAAAATAATCCAATATAGAGTCCATGTATCATTTCTCCTAAAATGCTTTTGGTGAGCTATTTACCGGTAAACAGATAGTTCGTTCACGGCCATAGCGGTCGTGTGTAGTTATCACATCCATTTCAATATCGTAAACAGATTGTAAGGTTTCAGATGTAATGATTTCTTTGGGAGAGCCGAATCCCATAACCTTTCCGGATTTCATGAGAAGAACTTTGTTTCCCACGGAAAAGGGATGCTCAGGACTATGTGTTGACATAATAATGCAATAGCCCTGATTGGCCAGCCCTGAAATTACTTCCATGAGAAGCTGATGATTGGCATAATCCAGATTGGCGGCTGGCTCGTCCATGATGAAGATTTTTGCAGACTGACAGATTGCACGGGCAATTAAAACCAATTGCCTTTGTCCTCCGCTTAAGGAAGTATATTTCCTGTTGGCAAGAGGCAGGGCATTTACTTTCTCCAAGGCAGCAAAAGCTGCTTCCTGATCAGGCTCTTTTGGGGTTTCAAATGCGGAGAAATGAGAAGCACGCCCCATAATTACCATATCAAGAACTGTATAGGCAAATACAGGGGAATGATATTGGGGAATATATGCAATCATATTTGCCAGTGTTTTGGTTGTAAAGTCACTAATATTTTTTCCGGCTATCTTTATTTTTCCATTAGAAACAGGAAGGGAACCTAATATCATGCGGAACAGAGTGGTCTTTCCGCAACCATTAGGGCCAAGCAGACAAAGCACATCACCATAGTCTGCGCTGCAGCTGATACCCTTTAAAATATCACCATTGCCGTAACCGCCAAAAACATTTTCAATTTCCAGAAGCATATAATTACGCGCGCTCCTTTCGTTTGATGATAAGATAGATAAAGAAGGGGGCGCCCATGATACTTGTGACAACGCCAAGTGGAAGTTCCATGGACAAAAGGGAACGGGAAATATCATCAACAAGTATCAGGTATCCGCCGCCAAGGATCGCACTTGCAGGTATCAGCCTTCTGTAATCAACACCAACCAGTGCACGTGCCAGATGGGGGATCATCAGCCCGACCCATCCGATCAATCCTCCAAGACAGACTGCAGCGGCGCTGAGTAATGTGGAAGCGACTATAAAAATCAGACGATATTTACGCACATTGATTCCTAAACTTTTGGCTTCTTCTTCATCCAAAGTCAGCAGATTGATCTGCCATCGAAAAATAAAAATCAGACTTAATCCAATGATCATTGGAAGAACACTCCAGCAAAAGGATTTGGTTGTGGTTTTGGTTAAGCTGCCCATAAGCCAGAAAGTAATTTGCTGGAGAACATCATTGGGGTCTGCCACATATTTGATCATTGTGACACCGGCATTGCAGAGTGACATGATCATAGTTCCGGTCAGAACAAGACTGAGGGTCTGGGAATGTGCGGATTTTCGGCTGATAAGATAGGATGCGGCTACTGCGGCCACACCACCTGCAAAAGCAGAAAGCTGAATCATCCAGTTGGAAGCTCCGTTTAAAATTGCAAAAGCAGCTCCGAGACTTGCACCGGAAGAAACTCCAAGGATATCCGGAGATACCAGTGGATTGCGAAACATTCCCTGATAGGTTGCACCTGCTACCGAGAGGGAAGCACCAATAAATAAAGCAGACAGAATACGGGGCAGACGGATATTCCAGAATATGGTAACTGCCTGGGGTAAAATATCTCCTTTAAAACCAAATTTTGATAAAAATGCATTTAGTACCTGCACTGGTGTAAGCGGATAATATCCCACCCAGAATGAGAGTACTATAATGATAAACAAAAGTACCAGCATAACCGCCAACAGCAGAACATATCGTCTTTGTCGGGCAGCGGCGGCATTTTTTTCATTATCTGTCAGATTCATAATCCTTCATCCTTGTAACTTGACTAATCAAATTTACGGTGTTATACTCAGAAAAACCGAATTGTTTTTAAAAACTATTCGCATATATATTATAATACTTAAAAATTGTATAGTCAATTTCAATAAGCGTCAATTATGAGTAATGCGGAGAAAAGAAAGGAGAGAGTCTATGAAAAAGCACAGACAACTTTTGGCTCTGTTTATATGTCTGGTGATGTCAGTCAGTCTTTTAACAGGATATTCTGAGACGAAAGCTGCTACTGAAGAGCCGACGCAGAGTGCGGAGCAGGATGCCACGCAGGAAACTGCTGAAACCCGTGAGATCACAGACATGGCAGGAAGAAAAGTAACTGTCCCAACAGCAGAAAATATTGAATCTGTTTTTTCAGCGGGTCCTGTAGCTGCAATTTTTCTGTATATGGTTGCACCGGATAAGCTTCTTGGGTGGAATTATGAACTGAATGATGTTGAGAAATCTATTATTCTGGACAAATATCAGGATCTTCCTAATTTTGGAATGGGTGATGCTGTCAATTATGAAGCAGTAATTGCTGCCAATCCTACAATTGCTATTAATAGTGGAAAGATTAATGATGCAATGGTTTCTGATTGCGATGCGTTATCAGAAAGCCTTGGAATTCCGGTTGTTGCAGTAGACAACGAGCTTAATAATTCTGCGGAAGCTTTTCGTTTTATGGGCGAACTTCTTGGTGTAGAAGATCATGCAGAAGAGCTTGCCCAGTATGCGGAGCAGGTATTTACTGATATTAATGCACTTTCAGATATTCCAGAAGAAAAGAAAGTCAGTGTATACTTCGGTAATGGAGAGGATTCACTGGAAACTGCACCCAGGGGATCCCAGCATGCACAGATTTTTGATGTCATCAATGCAGTCAATGTTGCAGATCTGGAATTGGGAGATGGATCTCGTGTTCAGATTTCAGCAGAACAGCTTCTTGCATGGGATCCGGATGTGATTGTTGTAAATGGTGAACCAAAGGCAGATAAAAGCGGAAGTTCTGCAGCAGAAGATATCCTGAGCAATCCTGATTATGCTTCATTAAAAGCAGTACAGGACCAAAAGGTTTATGGAACTCCGAATGCACCGTTTAGCTGGGTGGATCGTCCGGCAGGACCAAATCGTCTGATCGGTATGCGATGGTTCTCAGCATTGATTTATCCGGAATATATTAAATGTGATATCAATGAAGAAATACATAAATTTTTCGATCTTTTTTATCATGTTGATCTGTCCGATGAACAGTTGGAAAATGTTCTGAAAGGAACTTTATAAAGGTTAGGCATGGACGTGAAAAAGGGCTATACAATAAATAAACGAAAAAGAAACGCTGGTTCCGGTAAATACCGGTTCCGGCGTTTCTTTTTATAATTTTCGGATTATTGCGCTTCCATGCAGATCGCATACAGGATCTGCAAACAGATGGTTTTTCAGACAGAATTCCCCAACCGCTTTTCGGCATCCGGAAAACTGTGTACTGTACACATCGTGAACCAAGAGAACTCCTCCGGTGGCCAGGCGTTCATAGAACAGAGGAAGTGCAGCAGCAGTTGGAGCATAAAGATCCGCGTCCAGAGATACAAAACAAAAAGTTTCATCTCTAACATCGGAAAAGGTATCTGGAAACCATCCTTTGTGGATCACAGTACGTGTAGGATCTGGCATAACATGAAGAACAGAGTCAATATCAGTAGAAGAAAAATCACCTGTTTTGGCGCGGGACAGATTACCGGAGGCTTCTATTGTGATATCCTTTTCTGAAAAGCCCTCAAAAGTATCAAAAAGATGGATTTTTCGGTCTGGAAAGGCTGCACTGATCAGGGAAGAAAATTCACCTCGGAAAACACCCAGTTCTGCAACATTTCCCGGAATATCCAATTGATAGATCTGCTCAGATAAAAGACGCATAACAGCAACCCGTGCGTCAAACATGCGAAGGACGGAGGGATCACGAAAAGGTCCGTGATAACCCAGGTTTTCCATCTGTTTTATCATAGAATTACGCCGTTCTTCATCCAGAACTCCCAGGATGACCAGATCCGGGAGAAGTGCTACTGCAGCATCCGGAGAACAGACTGGAATATTCCCAATATAGGATCCGTGTTTATGGGGGTCATTATCAGCAAAGCACAGGAGCTGACAGGGACTGTTGAGAAGTCTTGCTGTCATTTGTCCAATTTGTCCGGCACCAAATATTACAGCTTTATATACGGATTTTGCCATCATTTTGATGTAGCCTTTCTGTCAGCACGAACCTGGATTATCTGTCCTGTGATGGAAATGGCGATTTCAGCCGGTGTTTCTGCTTTGATCTCCAGTCCTATAGGTGAGATGATACGGTTTAAATCTTGTTCATTAATGTTGTATTCTTCAATCAGACGGCGAAATACAGCAGCTTTTTTTGCGCGGCTTCCAATAACGCCTATATAGCATGCAGGTGTAGCAAGAAGCTGTGCCTGTACAATGGTATCATAGGAATGTCCGCGTGTCATGACGCAGCAATAATCAGCAGCTGTGATAGAAACATACTGCTTTAGATGGTTGAAATCACAAAGTATTGTTTCAACTGCTCCCGGGAAAAGAGCAGGATCTGTAAATTCCGGCCGGTCATCCAGGACAACACAGCGAAAATCAACGCTTGCAAGGATTGGGACAAGCTTTTGTGAGACATGTCCGCCGCCGAATACATAGACAGTTCCTGAGGTTCCAATCTGTTCAGAAAACAGATCATAATCTTCACTATGATATCGGTGTGGCTTTGCAGATAAAGAAGATAATACAGAAGAAGGAACATTGGCAGTTCCGATGAGACCGCATGCAGGACTGTAGAGGCTCACACCGGAGGTGGTGAGAAGATCGCAGATCAGCCAGAAATCTTTTCGCTCTTCATAGAATTTTTCCGCAGTTTCCGTGATTTCCATAATAATCGGATCGTTATGATCAAGATACTGGAAAAAGGCCGTAACATCACCACCACAGATCATACCAATATTTTCAACATCTTTATGATTCAGCCGGAATTCATGCTGGCAGGATTCCTTTTTTTCAAGAATATCCAATGCCATACATTCAGCACGATATTCTACAGCTCCACCTCCGATGGTTCCGGAAATTCTGCCGCTTTTTCCGACCAGCATGCGGGAACCGGCACCTCTTGGTGTAGACCCTGAGGATGCTGTAACGGAAACAAGTACAAGATCGTTTTCCTCTAGGAATTGTTGTTTTATTGTCTGAAATAATGTTCTCATATAATAAAATACCTCCTAACTAAATTAAGTGATTTTTTTGCTCCAGTTGTGTATGTCTGCCTGGACTAAAGCGTGATATGGCAGAGCGACTGTATCATGTCCTGCAGTTTGCGGGCTTGTTCTAACTGCTGCTCATGAGCTTTGCAAGCTTCCGGACTTTTGCATTTACTCATGCTGTCGGCAAATCTTTTTTCTATGGTTACACGTTGTGTTTCCTGAATCAGTTTATCAGCCAGAAATACAATAGCTGCTTCATCCAGCTTGGTTTCCAGCAGACCATGGTGCTGTGAAATAATCTGGCTGATCTCAGGATAACCTAACTGTAAGAAAAGTTCACCGCCTGTTTTGGTGTGATGCCTCTGAAGTCTGGCAATATCATGCAGAAGTGCACCGGAGCGAACAAGCTTCTGATCAAAGATATAACCATTGGATTCCAACATATTGCATAAACAACAGGCAAGTTCAGTAACAGCATCACTGTGAGCCTGTACATGACGGGGCAGAGAAACCGCATTGCGAAGCCTGAAGCATAGCCCGTCATTTAATTCAGGATGAGGCAGTATATAACTGGGATCAGAGAAAGAAATATTATTTCTTTCATTCACTTCCAGATGATAGTAAGAGCCACAGGGAAGACGAAACCGCTGCCTGCTGTACATACCGGAATGTAATGCATATATATAAGAAGAGATTACATCTGTATGAGCTACCACTGCAATATCACCTTTAGAAGCGCAAAGAATCTTATGAACTGCCTGCGAAAAGCGAAAACCAGATGCAGCAGGAGTTTCTGCTCCCGGGATCGGATGATCAGGGTTATTTTCACGGGCTTTATAAATGTCCGGCCATCTCTGGCGTATTTTATCAAAAGAAAGGCCATCCCATTCTCCCAGATTTCGTTCTGACAGATCAGAAACAATTATATGTGGAAGCTCAGGTGCCATATGGCCTGCTGTCTCAACAGCTCTTAACAAAGGACTGCAGTATATCCTTGATATTTTATCGGACAATTCTTCATTAAGAAGGACTGCCTGCAAGTGTCCAAGCATGGATAGAGAGAAATCTGTCTGTCCCACACAGTAAGAATGTTCATCCGGATACTGTGGTTTTCCATGCCGGACCAGATAAAGGCTACGCATTTAAAAATCCTCCGAAACATTCTTCAAATATTTTTTTTGAACAGGAACGTGTTTCTTCTGAAAAACGGGCATATCGTTTCAGAAATTCTTCGCCGTATGGTGTCAGTTCGCTATGGCTTCCCCTTGTACCGCCCTGGCTTCTGATGATCAGAGGTTCATGAAGCTGTGATTCCAGGGTATGGATCAGGTTCCAGCTGGTAGAATAGGAAATGTGCATGCGCTCACAGGCATCACGGACAGATCCTGTTTCATGGATCAGTGTAAGCAGCGAATAGAGCTTTTCATCAAAAAAAACTTTTTCCCGGGCTAGCTGAATATGGATTTCAGAACGGATTAGGCTCTGGTTGTGTATGCGGAGGAGTTCATCGTAATCCTCTGGTGTATCAGCATCATGAATAATACCGGGATCCTCTACATTAAGATAATACATGGGTTCCCCGCAATTATCCACAGCACCTTTAAGTCCTGATTTTCCGTCATCACTTAGAATGGAATCAATCAGTGTGGAACGAATCAGAATGGGATGACCGGGATTGCCATTACAGACCGGAGTTACAAGGGGACGCCCCAGAGAGAGCATTTGCGTGACTGTCTGGGCTGTGAACAGCGGAACATCAACAGGTGTAAAGAGTACCGTATCCACTTTGTCTTTCAGATACTCAAGTCCGATCCTGACAGAATCAAACATATGAGTGTTTGCATAGTTCTCATTTCGAAGAAAGACTACATTATTGGAAGCCAGGTGGCATTCCAGAACATCTGCATGATATCCGGTTACCACTACTACTTTGGAGATTCCGGCCTGCCGGAAATTATTGATCACGCGCTGTGCGATGGAAATGGAGCCAAGCTGAAGCATGGGTTTAAAGTCTCCCATTCGTGATGATTTCCCCGCAGCCACGATGAGGGCGCCTGTCTGCATTCAGATACCTCCTTCTTTCAATGACATTATACAAATTTGATATTATTATAACATATAAAAGAATAAAAATAGTTAAAATTTTAAATACAACAAAATAAAATTGTCTGGAATATATAAAATAGCCAACTATTAATTATTTGTAATTTGTATAATTGTGCAAAATCATGGTAGTATGGATATATAAAATAACGTGGACAGGAGAACTTTTTTATGGATAAGATTTTTGAGATTACCGCAAAAGAAGTTACTGTACAGGTAAAAGATGAGCGTACAGGGGTTGTATACAGCCGGACGCTTCCCATCGATTATTATGAGAATGCAAATGTTTTAAAGCTCAGCGGTGAGAATCTGGACGGAAGCAGTTCTTCCATTGTTTTCTATTCCGCCAGAGGAATAGAGAGACTGAAAGATCTGACAGGCAGAGGAGCTGACCATGATCCGTGCGGAACGCATAAGCCTGAAGATCAGTAAGATGGAAACGAATATTTTTAAAAGGAGGAATGGGACATGATTAAAAAGACATTGAAGATTAATGGTGTTGAGAGAATACTTATTCTTGATAAGGATGAGACACTGGCGCAGGTACTCCGTAATCACCTTCTTCTTACAGGATGTAAGATCGGCTGCGGTGAAGGTCACTGTGGAGCCTGTAATGTTATTATGAACGGAAAAGTTACAAGATCCTGTATCTATAAGATGAGTCGTGTTCCCGATCATGCAGAGATCACAACCATTGAAGGTGTGGGAACAATTTCTGATATGCACCCGATCCAAGTTGCGTGGATGGCATATGGATGTGCACAGTGCGGTTTCTGTTCACCGGGATTTATTATTTCCGCAAAAGTACTTCTGGATAATAATCCAAGTCCTACCCGTGAGGAGGTAAGAGACTGGTTTAATAAACAGCGTAATCTCTGCCGTTGTACAGGTTATAAGCCGCTGATTGATGCTACTATGGCAGCAGCAGCAGTTATGCGCGGTGAGATGACAAAGGAAGACCTTGTGTTCAAACAGACAGGGGATTCTATTGTTGGAACAAATTATATCCGTCCGTCAGCAGCACAGAAGGTAACAGGTACCTGGGACTTTGGTGCAGATGATGCGTTAAAGATGCCATCAGGAACACTTCGTCTTGCTCTTACACAGGCAAAGGTTTCTCATGCAAATATCCTCAGCATTGACACAACAGAAGCAGAGAGCATGCCTGGTGTTGTCCGTGTTATCACAGCAAAAGATATTAAGGCAGCAGGCGGAACCAATAAGATCAATGGTCTTGTAATGCTTCCAAAACACAACAAAACAGACGGATTCGAACGTCCTGTACTCTGCGATGAAAAAATCTTCCAGTTTGGTGATGCGATTGCCATTGTAGCTGCTGATACAGAAGAGCATGCACGGGCAGCAGCAGAAGCAGTTAAAGTTGAGATTGAAGAGCTTCCTGCATACATGAATGCAATGGATGCCATCGCACCGGATGCAGCGGAGATTCATCCCGGTACTCCGAACGCATTCTTTGAGACAAACTGTATCAAGGGTCCTGATTTTGACTGGGACAGCATTCCGGATTCACAGCAGGTTGAGATAGAATCTTACTGTTCACGTCAGCCTCATCTTCATCTTGAGCCGGACTGCGGTTATGGTTATATTGACGAAGACGGTATGATAACTGTTCATTCCAAATCCATTGGTATCCATCTGCATATGCCTATGATCGCTGATGGTATCGGTGTGCCAATGGAGAACTTACGAATTGTTCAGAACCATGCAGGAGGAACCTTTGGTTATAAGTTCTCTCCTACAAATGAGGCTTTGATCGGTGCTGCTGTTAAGATTCTTGAACGTCCAGTATCTCTGGTATTTAATCAGTTCCAGAATATTACATATACAGGAAAGAGATCTCCTGCATTTATGAATATCAAGCTTGCAGCAGATGAAAACGGTAAGCTTCTTGCACTCTGGGGCAATAACTATGTGGATCATGGTCCATACTCAGAATTCGGTGACCTGCTTACAATGAGACTTTCCCAGTTTACAGGTGCAGGTTATGGAATCAATTCTATTCGCAATAAATCTACAACAGTATTTACAAACCACGCATGGGGTTCCGCATTCCGTGCTTACGGTTCTCCGCAGTCTTACATGGGATCTGAGATCGCGATAGATGTTCTGGCAGCAAAGATGGGAATCGACCCGTTCGATATCCGTGAAATGAACTGTTACAAAGAATCCGAAGGCAGTACGATCCCTACAGGTTATCCGCCTGAAGTATACTGTGAAGAAGATCTGTTCAAGACAGCACGTCCACTGTATGAAGCAGCTAAGAAACGTGTGGCTGAAAAGAATGCAGCTTCTGATGGCAAGATCAAATATGGCATCGGTGTATCTCTCGGTGTATATGGCTGTGGCCTTGACGGTGTTGATACATCAAACGCATTCGCAGAGCTGAATCCGGATGGAACAGTTACAATGTATGCTGCATGGGAAGATCACGGACAGGGCGCTGATATGGGTGTTCTTGTATCATCTCATGAAACACTTCGTCAGGCAGGAATCAGACCGGAACAGATCAAACTTGTTATGAATGACACCAAGACATGTCCTAATGCAGGTCCTGCAGGTGGATCACGTTCACAGGTTATGTCAGGTAATGCATGTCGTCTGGCAGCAGAAAACCTTGTGGCAGCTATGAAGAAAGAAGACGGAACCTTCCGTACTTATGATGAGATGGTGGCTGAAGGTCTTGCAACAAAATATGAAGGTAACTGGGTGACAACCTTCTGTGCAGATCATCCGATCGATCAGGATACAGCACAGGGTGATCCGTTTGCAACCTACATGTACACGATCTTCCTTCCGGAAGTTGCTGTTAATACAGAAACAGGTAAAGTTAAAGTTGAAAAATTCACCTGTGTGGCTGACGTAGGTACGATCATGAACAGACTTCTTGTAGAAGGCAACTTCTACGGTGGTCTTGTACAGGGTATCGGTCTTGCTCTTACAGAAGATTTCGAGGATCTGAACCATGATACTTCTCTGAAGAACTGTGGTATTCCGTATCCAAATGATGCGCCGGATGATATTGAACTTCATTTCAATGAAACATATCGCCCAAGCGGTCCTTACGGTGCTGCCGGCTGTGGTGAGGCTCCGCTGGATGCTCCTCATCCTGCGATCCTGAATGCAATCTACAATGCTACAGGCGCACGTATCACACGTGTTCCTGCCCGTCCGGAAAAGGTTCTTGCAGCATTAAAGGAACTTGAGAAATAATTCTCAGTATAATTTTATCATATGATATAATAAGGGGAGACGGGAGACTGTCTCCCCTTTGGAAATGAAAGGAGTATCGGGTTATGACATATATACAGGAGAGAGGTTCCACTCATGTTTATCACGTAAATCGAATGTCAAAGGAAGAGATGGATCATATGATCAGCCTCTGTGTTCATGAACAGCCGGCGTACTGTGTTGCAGCCTGTCCTTTCAAAGCAGATACAAAAGAAATGCTGTTTTATGCTGCAAAAGGAAATTTTAAGAAAGCTCTGGGGATCTATGAGAAGATCACACCATTTCCCATGATCCTCTGTAGCGGCTGTACTGCACCCTGTGAGGAGAAATGCAGGCTTTGTGAGCTGGGTGATGGCATATCCATACGTGAAGTAGAGCGTGCCATTGTCCGATATGGGGAACCTGGAAAACGGAGCAGTGTATTTCGTATCAGAAAGAAAAAAAAGGCTGTGATTTTTGGCTCAGGATTATTCCCGCTGTTTCTTGCAGGGGAGCTGGAAAAGAAGATGTATCCTGCAACCATTTACTGTCAGGAGAAAGATTATGAAGCCTATATTGCAGCAGCAGCACCAAAGCTTTCGGAATCAGATTGTAGGAATGAAGCAAAACGTCTCAGTTCCATGGATCTTTCCTTTGAATTCGGATGCAGTCTTGACCTTCCGTTTATCAGAGAGAAAATGAAGGAGGCAGATGTGGTCTGTGCTTCAGAGGAGGTGGCCAAAAAGCTGGCTCCTGAAGAAACAGCAGATGCAGAGATCATGCTGAGAGAACAGGCGGGAATTGTCAGCGGTCTGGCCCAGTCTGTGATGGATGCGGCTTTTGCTGCAAAGAGAGCTGCCCTGACTGTAGATCTCCTTGTACAGAATCTTTCGCCCCACAGCAACAGAGGCAGTGAAGGAGCAGTTACTACCAGGCTCTATACAAATATGGAAGGGATGAAAGGTTCCAAAAAGATTCCCTGCAGCATAGATGGATATTCAAAAGAAGAAGCTATGGAGGAAGCAAAGCGATGCATTCAGTGCCACTGTGATGAGTGTATGAAAAGCTGTGTCTATTTAAGTGAATATAAAAAGCACCCTGGTCTTCTTGCACGTGAGATTTATAATAATACCCAGATCATTATGGGAGATCACCAGATGAATAAACCGATGAATTCCTGTTCGCTCTGCGGACAGTGCACTGTAACCTGTCCAAATGGGTTTGATATGAGCCAGGTCTGCAAATCTGCAAGAGAAAATATGGTATCTACAGACAAGATGCCTCTGGCACCTCATGAATTTGCACTGATGGATATGCTGTTCTCCAATTCGGAGGCTTTCTTATGCAGACCTCAGCCGGGATATGAAACCTGCAGATATGTATTTTTTCCGGGATGTCAGGCAGGAGCCATAGCGCCGGATGTTGTCACAGAGGCATATGAGGATCTTTGCAGGAGGACAGAGGGCGGTGTTGCTCTGATGCTGGGATGCTGTGGTGCTATCAGTGAATGGGCAGGACGCTATGAAATGACAGAAAAGGTAAATGAACAGCTGAAGCAGGAGCTTGCAAAGCTGGGAGATCCCATGATCATAGCAGGCTGTCCAAGCTGTATGAAACAGTTAAAAGAGAGTCTTGGTGTCAGAGTCACAGGAATCTGGGAGATCTTAAAGGAAATCGGACTTCCCGCACAGGCAAAAGGGCTGGAGATACCTGTTGCAATACATGATGCCTGCGGAGCCAGGGGTGATGCGCGGACACAGGACATAATAAGAGAGCTTCTTGCAGATATGGGGTGCACTGTTGTAAACACAGAATATTCCAGAGATCTGTCTCCCTGTTGCGGATACGGCGGACTGACTTCCTACGCTAATAAAGAGATGGCAGATAAAATGACAGAAAAGTGTCTGGAACGATCCGATGCCCCATATATAACGTACTGCATGGCATGCAGGGACCGATTTGTCAGGGAAGGCAGGGAATCCAGACATATCCTTGAACTTCTGTATGGCACAAATGCCGTCAATATGCCGGATATCAGTGAAAAACGCTACAACCGGCTTGTGCTAAAAGAGAAGCTTTTAAAAAATATATGGAATGAGGAACTGATGATGGAGAAAAAAGATTATACCGTTGCATATACAGAAGATGCTATCAGTATGATGGATGAACGCATGATACTGAAAAGTGATGTGGAGCGTGTATTATCAGATTACAGAGAAAACCAGGAAGCGATTTTTGATGAAGAGACAAAAGAACTGGTGACAAGGAGCAGACTTGGAAATGTGACATTCTGGGTGCGATTTGTGGAAACTGAAGAAGGGTATCTGGTACGCAGAGCATACAGTCACAGAATGAATATTATGAAAAGGGTGGGACAGTAATGGCAGCAGAGAGAACATATTATACCATTGATCCTGAGGGAAAGCTGACCTGCATGAAATGCAAGGTTCCTCTTGTAAAAGGAAAAGCAAAATTTATGTATCTGGAGAACGGTTTTCCTGTTGAGATGCCGGTCTGTCCCAAATGTGGCTTTGTCTATGTTCCGGAGGAGCTGGCTCTTGGAAAGGTTCTGGCAGTGGAACGTGCACTGGAGGATAAATAGATGAACAGACATCCCGGAGGGGAAGAGCAGACACTTCATCTTCTGAAAAGCATAGAACTGAAAAAAGGAATGAAAGCTCTGGATCTGGGAGCAGGAGAGGGAGAGACAGTGCGGATCATGAAAGCATTTGGTCTGAATGTGCAGGGGGTGGATCTTGCTCCGCGAAGCAGTGAGGTGCAGAGGGGAGATTTTCTGAACCTTCAGTATGCAGCTGACAGTATGGATCTCTGTATCAGCCAGTGTGCATTTTTTGTCAGCAGAGATCAGAAAAAGGCAGTTTCTGAATGCTGGCGTGTACTGAAAAAGGGAGGATTTCTTTTACTGTCAGATCTGGATCCGGGCAATCTTTTGGAAATTGTGAAAGAAACAGGGTTTACGATTCTCTGTCAGGAGGATCAGACTGCTCTCTGGAGAGAATATTATCTGGAAGCAATCTGGAATGATTCATTCTGCTGCGAGGATCATAAGCTTTTGCAGAATGAATATAAAGGCAGAAAAATAGGCTATACCATGGTGGTTGGCAGAAAGGAGTAATGTATGGATCTTTACGAAAGAATAATGGAATTAGGCAGCATGGGATATCATTGTTCACAGATCATTATGATCATGACTCTGGAAACCATAGGAGAGGAAAATCCACAGCTTGTAAAGGCAATGGGAGGCCTTGGAGGAGGAATTGGTTACTGTGGAGATACCTGTGGGTGTTTGACAGGAAGTGCCTGTGCCATCGGATATTTTCTCGGCAATCTGGCTCCTGAAGAGAAGGAAGATACACAGATGAAGCCGGCTGTACAGGAATTATATCAGTGGTTCCGCCAAAAGACAGAAGAAGAATTTGGAGCTTTTTACTGTAAGGATATCACTCATCTGGACTGGGGCATAATTATGGAGAAATGTCCCGGACTTATTGCAGATACTTATACAAAAGTTATGGAAATACTGACAGAACGGGAGGTGCTGGAGCTTTGATCACCATTGGCAAAACAAAAAGTGTCTGTCCGGAATGTATGAAGGTAGTTCCTGCCAAAAAGTGTATTGGTGAAGACGGGATTTATCTGGTAAAAGAATGTAATGCGCATGGGAAATTTCAGACTCTGATCTGGGAGGGAAATGTAACAGATTATCTTTCCTGGGGAAGAGAAAATCTCTCAGCGGAAACTCCTGTAAATCCGAAGGTTAAAGAAAAATCCTGTCCGGATAATTGCGGACTCTGTGAGGAACATGAAAGAAAAGGGTGCTGTATGATCCTGGAAGTCACAAAACGCTGTAATATGCATTGCCCTGTCTGCTTTGCTTCAGCAGGAGAAGGCGGGGAAAACGGAGATATTCCTATCAGTGAAATAGAAAAACAGTATGATTTTCTGATGGCTCACGGAGGTCCTTTTAATATACAGCTCTCAGGAGGAGAGCCAACCATGAGAGATGATCTGCCTGAGATCATACATATGGGAAGAAAAAAAGGATTTACATTTTTTCAGTTAAATACCAATGGGATCCGGCTTGCCAGGGAGGATGGATATGCCAGAAAGCTGAAAAAAGCAGGACTGAATACAGTATTTCTTCAGTTTGACGGTGTGACAGATCAGGTTTATGAGACTTTGCGTGGGCAGGCTATGATGGAACTGAAGAAAAAGGCGATCTTAAACTGTTCAGAAGCAGAGCTTGGTATTGCTCTTGTGCCGGTCATAGCGCCGGGAGTAAATGATATGCAGATAGGGGATATCCTGAAATTTGGTCTGAATCATATGCCCTTTGTCCGTGGCGTACATTTTCAGCCTATCAGTTATTTTGGCAGATGTTCCCAGAAGCGCCCCACAAATCCCATCACCATACCAAAGATGCTGAGACTTATGGAAGAACAGACAGAGGGACTGATGAAAATTGAGGATTTTGCAGGCGGCGGAGCAGAGAATCCCTACTGCTCCTTCCATGCAAGTTATCTGAGAAAAGGGGAGCGGGAACTGAAGCTTCTTGAAAAAAAATCAGGAAAAGGATGCTGCTGTACTACCAGTGATGATTCCAGACAGTATGTGGAAAATCAGTGGAGCTACAGTACAAAAAACTATGATGAAGGAGAAATGACACAGACAGATGCGTTGGATGAGTTTCTGATCCGGATACATAATGAAACCTTTGCAGTATCAGGCATGATCTTTCAGGATGCCTGGAATCTGGATCTTGACCGTCTGAAACGCTGTTATATCTGTGAAGTGGATCCTGATTATGGAATGGTGCCGTTCTGTGCATATAATCTGACTAATCTGAAAGGAACCTATTTATACAGAAAGTGAAACGATCCAATATAGATGCAATGATCTGTAAGCAGGAAGAAATTACAGATATTACAAGGGAAGCAATAAACAAAATACAGCTGGATAAACTGAATGCTGTTTTGAAAAAAGAAAAAGAAAGGCAGGGGTTTTACAGAGATCTGCCAGAAAGGCTGGAAAGCCTTGCTGATCTGAAAAACCTTCCCTTTACAACGGAATCCGACCTTGCTCAGAAAGGGGGCAGGATGTTACTGTGCTCCCAGGGAGAAATACAGAGGATCATTTCAGAACAGACAAGTGGAACAACCGGTGCAGGTAAACGTGTATTTTATACAGAAGGAGATTGTGAACATACCATAGAACTTTTTATGGCCGGACTTGGTGAGTTTATTTATCCGGGAAGCCGGACTATGGTTGCTATGCCGTTTTCCGGTCCTTTTGGACTGGGAGAGCTGATCGCAGAGGCAATCAGACGTATAGGTGCACACCCCCTTTTAACCGGGAACAATAAAACCTATGGTGAGTTAAAAACAATTCTGGAAGAGGAACAGTCGGACACTTATGTAGGTATGCCGACAGCACTGCTTTCCATGCTTAGAATGTGTGGAAAAGGAAGTATAAAGAGAGCACTGATATCAGGGGATGCCTATTCGGAAACAGTAATGAAAGAAATAGAAAAAATTCTGGGAACACCTCTCTGGCCTCATTATGGTTCCAGAGAGATGGGACTTGGGGGCGCGATCTGCTGTCAGGCTCATGAGGGCATGCACATGCGAGAGAATCACTGTATCATAGAGATCATAGATAAAGAGGGAAATGTTCTGCCTGACGGTCAATGGGGAGAACTGGTGATCACAACCATTGGGATGGAGGCACAGCCTTTGATCAGATACAGGACCGGCGACCATACACGTATTATCCCCGGAAAATGTATCTGTGGAAGTGAGATAAAGCGTCTGGATTTTGTAAGGCGCATCGACCAGTCAAAAAGTATGAGAGAAATGGATGAATTACTGTTTCAGATTCCGGAACTGGTAGATTGCTGTGTAAGGAGTGTTGGAGAGACGAAAGAAATCACAGCACTTTTTACATCAGACAACGGAGAAGAACTGATCAGAAATGTCTGTGCAGAGAAAAATATTATTTCTTTGGACTGCAGAAAAGCAGAATGGAGCGATAGGGCATTGTATCCTGCGAAACGTATTATTTTATAGAGAAACTATTAGAAAACAGAACGAAATCCACAGACTGTCAGCCGGATTTCGTTCTGTTTATTGTTTTATGAATAGTTATTTGTTCACATTTGTATTATCCATAAAAATCAGCATTTCTCAGCAATATCATAAATCAGCCGTTCTGTATCTTCCCATCCGAGGCAAGGATCTGTGATGGAACAGCCAGGAGTCATATGATCACTGATATCCTGACGGCCCTCCAGAAGATAGCTTTCAATCATAACACCCTTCACCAGCTTTTTAAGTTCCGGATTATAATTACGACTGTGAAGTACTTCTGAGACAATTCGGCTACATAAGCTTTAGATTTGCCTCTGAGTGGTATGCAGGGGGAGTTGGAGAAAGCAGAGAATATGGCTTAACATATCGTCTTAAAGACGGAAAGAAGTTGGCGGTTCAAGATGTTGCGTCTGGAAAAAAAGTAATGTAAAGAAAAATATAGCAACAGCATATTCGAAAAAACTTTCCGGCCAGGGGTATTCTTATGTTATGAAAATGAAGTATTCAGACTTTCAGTTTTATATTAAACCCGGAAAAAAAGTCGTTGTATGTTTTGGTCCATATGGAGCATTGGGAGCACATGGAAAAGTTGTGGTTGAAATAAAAGGCAAATTATAAGGATTGATCAGCTGCAAATTCTGCTTGAACGGTACGCCTATTCTGAAATCGGCGGTACATTCATTCTGATTTAGCGGTATGCGTTTTCTCTTTAGAGCTGACAGCACCAAACAAAAATATTCTGACAGTTACAGAGCTTTCTGGCTCTGCAACCTACAAAGTCTATGAAAAAATCTTCCCCAGTACTTTCTCATCCACCATCTCGCAAACCCAGCTAAACCCAATCCCCACCAAATACATAAGCAGAAAACAGACCACGGCATAAACATAAGCATTTGCTTCAATGGCGGTATGCTGCAGCAGGGCCATAGGCAGTCTCTGCATAATATACAATCCGAACAGATGCTTTCCGGTGAATTCCAGGAGTGAATTTCCAAGCTGCATTTTCATGGTGAACATCACAACCACCAGTGTGAATACAACAGCGCCGATGGCATACATACAGATCTGCTGGCGGGTTTTGTAAACTACGAGGAGCAGGGCCAGGAGTATAAGGGCTGCAAGGATGTAATTCTTTGTGGTCTTTAATTTTACATCAATTTTTTCCTTAAAGAATCCGTACCACATGCCGGCGGGGTAGCAGAGCATGGTGTTGTACCAGTAGTCGGTTTTGTGGAGGGACAGGATGTACATGCTTATCACGGTCAGAACTGTGATGAAAAGCAGAGAGGGTATAGGGCTGTTTTTTAAGATCCGGAATGCGAACCAGGTGATGAGGTACAGGATCAACATGACAAAAATGTACCAGTTGCTGTTGCCGAGGCTTTCCCAGCCCAGCAGTGCCAGGAAAATTTTTTGCATGGAAAAGGTTCTTCCCATGAAAGAATAGGCTGCCAGATAAAGCAGTACGGCCAGATCAAAATGCACCAGTGTCCGCAGCACTCGGTGAACTGGGATGCGGCGGACGTAGGGCGTGCCTTTTTTCATGATGGAGACGAAGACACCGTATCCGGAATAAAGCAGGAACAGGGTGACTACCAGCTGGCCGGAGTGGGTGCGCCAGAACTGGAAGATCCGGTCTGTGGGGCCGTTCATCTGGATGTACTGGCAGAAGTGGATCATGAATACCAGCAGCAGAAAAAATCCGCGGATGATGTTGGTCTGTTTCATCGAGATATATTCCGGATTGAATTCCACAGGCCTGGATGGAATGAGCAGCAGAAGGATTGCTGCCAGAATGAAAAAGTCCATAAAATAAATTCTCCTTGAGGTGTTTTTGGGGTGTTGCCCCGTTTGTATACGCAGGTTATACAGAAAAACTTTGAGGACTACAGTGATTTCAGCACTTTAACAAGCCGTGAATTATCCTCCGGCATCATAATACAGAATCGCACAAATTCCCCGTCCAGGCACTGGAAGGAAGAACAGTCACGGATCATCATGCCTTGTCTGATGCAGGCTTCAAATACGTCATAGGAGGTCAGTCCGTTTTTTAGGATCCTGAGCAGGATAAAGTTTGCATAGGCGGGATAGATTTTGTAGGTGTCTGTATCCTTCAGCTCCCGGATCATCCGGTCACGTTCGGAAAGGATCAGATTTCTGGTTTCTTTAATATAATCTTCATCCTGCAGCATGATCTCTCCTGCAAAGGCACCAAGGCTGTTAAGTGACCATGGTGTCTGTTTTTCGCGCATTTTTGCAAGAAATTCCATGTTTCCGGTGATGCCGTAGCCCAGGCGCATTCCGGGAGCAGCGAAGAATTTGGATACGCCGCGGAGTACCATGAGATTGGTGAATTCCCGAGTCAGCGGAACTGCGGTGATGGCGTTGATATCCGGGGCAAATTCTGCATAGGTTTCGTCGATCATCACGAAGATATTTTTTTCTGCACAGAAACCGATGAGTCTGCGAAGCTCTTCCTGGGTGATGGCGGAGGAAGTTGGATTGTTGGGGTTGCAGAGAATGAGAAAATCATAGCCCTGCTCCAGCTTCCGGCAGAGATCCGGAATGTCCGGCTCGAAATCATTGCTTTCCTGAAGGTGGTAGTATTCCTGGGTACTTCCGGAGAAAGAAAGCTCTCTGGAGTATTCAGAATAGGTAGGCCCAAGGATCAGAGTGTGCTTCGGGGCACGCTCCTGGATCAGAAGGGAGATCAATTCGCTGGAGCCGTTTCCCGGAAGAATGAAATCAGCGGGAATATTGCAGTAGCTGGAAATCGTATTCCGAAGGGATGTGTATTCTCTGTCCGGGTAGGAGGAAAGAATATCCACGTGTTCTGCAATGGCTCTGCCGGCTTTTTGGGAAAGGCCCAGAGGATTGACATTTGCACCGAATTTGACGATGTTTTCTTTTTTCAGATTGTAGTAGCTGCAGATCTTTTCTATATCACTTCCGTGAAAAACGGGTTTGGTATCCATTTTTGTCACCTCACATTTTTATTTTTTTCGTAAAAAATTTATATCCAGTATACACCAGAATCCGGGACAAAAAAAGATGGGATAAAAAGTTTCTGTATTTTTTCGAACAGGATGTCACTGAAAATTGCTTTCTGGAAATGTATGGGAATATTTGATACAATGAGCAGATAGCGAATATGGATTGCGAATATCCATGCTGTTTGCCAATGTGGATCGTGAATATCCACATTTTTTCCGGGGAGGGTAAGTTCTCAGGGGAAAACAGCAGGAAAGGAAACAGAAAATATGAATATAGAAGAGAAAAAAATCGCAGTGATCGGAATTGGTGGTGTTGGTGGTTACATAGCAGGGTTGCTGGCGAAGGCGTATCCGCATGTGACGATGGTTGCACGTGGCGCCAGAGCAGAGAGCATCCGGAAAAAAGGCCTGGTGCTCCACAGTGATTATAAGGGTGAGATCGTGGCAGAGCCAGAGCGGGTAGTACCAATTCAAGATATGGGACAGCAGGATTATATTTTTATCTGTGTAAAAAACTATTCACTGGCTGAGGTGTGCGAAAGTATCCGGGACATGGTCACGGATGACACAGTGATCATTCCGGTGATGAATGGTGTGGACCCGGGAGAAAACATCCGCCGTCTGGTTGGTAAGGGAACTGTTGTGGATTCGCTGATCTATACGGTGGCTTTTGCCAATGAGGATTTTTCCATTGCCCAGCAGGATACGTTTACGTGGCTTTGTATTGGAATCAAAGATGCGGATGAACGGCAGCAGAAGAAAGTTACAGAAGTGGCAGAGATCCTGAAAGGTGCGGATATTGACTATAAGGATCAGGGGGATATCGAGGTGGAGATATGGAGAAAGTACATCCTCAACTGTGCCTTTAATGTGATGACTGCTTTTTATGATAACACGATCGGGGAGCTCCGCAGAGATCCGGTGAAAGCGCAGCAATATGAGAAGCTTGTATGGGAAGCTGCCAGTGTAGGTCGGGCAAAGGGTGTTGCGCTGACGGATGAGCATATCAATGCGGTGATCCATAAATTCCGCCATGTACATGCGGATAATGCAACCAGTTCCCTGCAGAGGGATTTTCGCATCCGGAGAAAACAGACGGAGCTGGAAACCTTCAGCGGTTATATTGTGAAAGAAGCGAAGAAACTGGGTGTTTCCATTCCGCTTTCCGAAAAAATATATCAGGGACTTATGGAAATGGCAGAAAAATTCTGACTGAAAAAGGTGAGTTTTTCTGGTGGAATCCCGTATGCTCTGGTACAATGGGGATATAAAAAATCCTGTATCGCAGGCTGAAAGGTTATCTGTGATACCGGAAGGGAGGAAAAGAGATGAAGAAAGTATTTTTTGCTGTTATTGCAGTGATCGTGATCCTTGCCGGAGGACTTATGCTCAGTTACAACGGGCTTGCCGGAGGTAAAGAAGCTGTGGAAACTGCAGAGGCTGATGTGGATACCATGCTGCAGAGACGGGCAGATCTGATCCCGAATCTCGTCAGCACGGTAAAAAGTTACACGAAGCATGAGACGGAGATTATTGACAAGGTTCTGGCGGCGAGGGACCAGCTGATGAATGCGGATACTGTGGAAGAGAAATCTGAGGCAGATCAACAGATGGACAGTGCACTCTCCGGTCTGAAGGTTGTAGTGGAAAATTATCCGGAACTGAAAAGTGACACTACTTATGTGGGCCTGATGGATGAACTGTCCGGAAGCGAAAACCGGATCTCTGTAGCGAGAAAAGATTATAATGAGGCTGTGAAAGCTTATAACACAAGGCTTGTGAAATTCCCCGGGAATGTATTGGGTTCCATGCTTGGCTTTGAGAAGGCGTCATATTTTGAGGCCGATGATTCAGCAGCAGATACGCCGGATGTAGGGGATATGCTGGCAGAGTGATAAGATCAGACCATTGTTCTGATGAAATGAAAGAACGGATAGAGGGAGAATATCCTATGAAAAAATGGATCGGACGGATGGCTGTGTTGCTGGCTTTTGTATTGACGCTGTCCGGAAGTACGCTGGCAGTTTTCGGGGAGATCCCATCTGCCACAAAAGAATTCTATGTTAATGATTATGCAGGGATTTTCAGCGATGCTTGGAAGGAAGAGCTTTGCAAGGCTGGTGAGCAGCTGTATGATGATACCACAGCGCAGCTGGTTGTCCTTACCGTGGATACCACCGATGGGGAAGACATCAGTGATTATGCAGTGGAAACCGGTCGCAAATGGGGAATTGGTTCAAAGAAGAAAAATAATGGTGTCCTGATCGTCCTTTCGGTTTCGGACCGTAAAGTCTGGGTATCTGTCGGCTACGGCCTTGAGGGAAAGCTGCCTGATTCGAAGACCGGACGACTTCTGGATGAATATGCAGTTCCTTCCTATAAAGACAATCAGTTTGAAAAAGGTACCGTGGAGCTTTATTATGCACTGTTAAATGAGATCCGTGAGGAATACGGTCTGGAGAAGATAACAGCTCCCAGATATGAGAAGATGCAGCCGGATGTGGACGATGATGAGGATGATGAGGATGATGGAACTGTCTGGGAGATCGCACTGGGGCTTGTGATGATCGTTTTGATCATGGTGGGCGCATATCTGCTGTGCGTGATGCTTCCTGTATTTCTTATCGTAACTGTGGTTCTGGTTCTGAAGGGCCTGATAATGAAATTGTCGGGAAAGGATACCGCAGACTACTGGAAAAAGAATTTTAACCGTATGAGTGTACTGCACCGGCTCTTTAATTCCCTGTTTCCGCTGAGCTGGATTCTGGGAAGAGGAGGAAAAAGCAGCGGTGGAAGTTCCGGCAATGACGATGACAGAGACGATGATTATGACAGCTACGACAGCGGAAGCTCCGGAGACGGAGGAAGCTTCGGCGGTGGTGGTGCAGGCAGGGATTTCTGATGCTATTGACAAAATTTCTCAACTTTGCTACAATGACGAAAATCAATTCCGTGAGGGAGTAATTCGCGTGTAGACGTGGTTTGTCAACATACTGGTGCGTGCACCTGGCAAATCTTAAAGAATGAGACTCATGTATATTTTATTTCTGTTACAGAGATAGAGTATACGTGGGTCTTTTTTTATGGCTCCGGAGCGGATGAATATGCAAAGGAGAAGAAAAATGCTGTTATTTATGAAAGTGCTTTTTACCCAGTTTATTGCGGAAATGGGTGACAAAACACAGCTGATGCTGGTGGCAATGACTTCCAGGTTCAAGCTGAAGGATATTCTGCTTGGAACCGGTGTTGCGATCCTGGTGCTCAACGGACTGGCAGTGCTGGCAGGAGGTATTATCAGTACCGTGGTCCCTACCTGGCTGATCCGTCTGATCGCAGGTGCGGCGTTCCTGTTTTTTGCGGCGACAACGCTGAAGGGTGACGATGATGAGGAAGAGAATGTTAAGGATCGTAAGATCAAATTTGCACCGCTGTCTGTATTCTGCACATTTTTTGTTGCGGAGCTGGGGGATAAGACACAGCTTACCGCAATTACATTTGGTGCCAATGAGGGGCTGAGTTCAGCGGTTGTGGTATGGCTTGCCTGTTCACTGGGACTTTTTGCGGCGGATGTGATCGGACTTCTGATCGGATATCTTCTGAAAAGCAAGGCACCTGAGGGAATCCTCAATACAGTTGCATTTGTTATTTTTTCCATCTTTGGAATCCTGACGCTGAGACAGGGATTTGGCCTTCTGCTCGGAGCGGGATCTTCTATGATCCTTCCGCTTACCTTAGCGGTTACGGTTGTGTTTGTGATCGTCTGTCTTATGCTTTATAAGCAGGCGAAAAAGAATTAAATTATTATAAGGAGCTTTGCACAGAATAAGGCTCATACCGGAAAAAGCCTTCGCATACACTGTAAAAAAGCGTCTTCGGGGGCTTGGCAGTGAAGGATTATATTGAAGAACGTGCAGTTGAGATTGCAGGATATATTGTTGAAACAAAGGCTACGGTGCGGCAGGCGGCGAAGAAATTCGGGATCAGTAAGAGTACGGTACATATGGAAGTAACAATATAGAACGGTTCGTTTGGGTAATAGAATAAGAAAAACCAAGGAGGAACGAACCATGAAGGATTTGAAAACAAGAATTACGGAGAATGGCATTGATTATGTACTTGTCGGGGATTATTATATCCCAGACTTGAAGCTGCCGGAGGAAAAGCGATCTATCGGTAAGTGGGGACGAATGCACAGGGAGTATCTGAAAAAGCAGTGCTACGGTAGATATTCCAGTTTACTGCTGACCGGAAAACTTTGGAGCTATCTGGAGGATTTGGACGAACAAGCGGAGGAACGGTTTACGTGTATTGTTGATCAGATGAAAGCGGCTGAGGGAGTGACGGAGGAATTGAAGCGGAAAGATGCTATGCTTTGGGTACAACGGTGTAATAATATTAGAAACAGAGCAGAAGAAATTGTACTGAACGAAATGGTTTATATTTAGTATGGAGCAGTCAGCCGAAAGGCTGGCTGTTTTTCTTTTCCTAGCGACAGAAAATGATTGACAATGTTATAAGACTGTGGTAGTCTGAAAACAAGAACAGACTACTGTAGTCTTATAGGAGGCGAAACAAGTGACAGAGGAAAATATCAAACTTTTTGATTCGGAATTAAAGGTAATGGATGTTCTGTGGAAGGATGGTGACGTGCCAGCGAAATATGTTGCAGATACTTTAAACAGAGAAGTCGGCTGGAATAAAAACACAACGTATACATTGATTAAGCGGTGTATCAATAAAGGCGCGATTGAACGAACGGAACCGGGATTTATGTGCCATGCGCTTATAGCAAAAGAACAGGTACAGGATCTGGAAACAGATGAACTTATTGATAAGATATATGATGGATCTGTTGACAAGTTGTTTGCGGCACTTCTTGGCAGAAAAAAACTTTCTATGGAGCAGATTAAGAACCTGAAGCAGATCGTCAGTGAATTGGAATGAGGTGATGTATATGAGCCTGCTGCAAATGAGTTTTCTGGGAACGGTTATTATTTTACTTATTGTGGTATTAAGGGCTGTGCTTATCAACAGATTACCGAAGAAAACATTTTTGATTTTATGGTGGATTGCATTAATACGGTTATTAGTTCCATTTTCCATAAAATCAGTCACAAGTATTTATTCTCTGTTGCAGAGTATTTATTCTGATATAAACCCAGTGAGAACGGCGCAAACGACAACATTTTTACCCATTCATGGGAATATGCCTGAGATAGCAAATGGATTATCAGAGGCTATGGTACAGAGAACAGAATCCATTTCGATTTTGAGTGTAATATGGCTGGCAGGTCTGTTACTTTGTTTTGGATTTTTTGCGGTTTCCTATATAAAATGTTATCGGGAATTTCGATTTTCGCTGCCTGTTGAAAATGATATTTTGGAAGCATGGAAGGAAAAACATCCACTAAAAAGGAGTCTATCCATCCGGCAGACAGAAACCATAGCTGCACCACTTTCTTATGGTGTGATTCGCCCAGTTATTTTAATGCCGAAAAATACAGAATGGAAAAATATTTATCAGCTTCGTTATGTGTTGGAACATGAATATGTGCATATCAGACGGCTTGATATGCTTACAAAGCTGATAATGATTGCTGCAGTATGCATTCATTGGTTTAATCCTCTTGTGTGGGTAATGTATATTCTTTTTAACAGAGATTTGGAATTATCCTGTGACGAAACCGTAGTCCGTAGATTTGGAATGGATATAAAGTCGGTATATGCAACTGCTTTAATATCTATGGAAGAAAAAAAGAGCGGACTGACACCATTATGTAACAGTTTCAGTAAAAATGCGATTGAAGAGAGGATAAGAGCAATTATGAAGATAAAGAAGACATCTAAGTTTGCAGTAATTATAAGTGCAGTATTGGTAATTTGCGTGACAGGTGGATTTGCAACTTCCGCATCATCCTTGGAGAAAAAGACAGAGACAGCGCAAGAAAACGGTGAAACAACAGTTGCTTTAAACGAAGTGAATATCCGGGAAGATGAATCACTTTCAAGTTCGGATGTGGAATGGTGGACAGCAGAAGAGTATGCGAAATGGCTGGACGAGGAAAAAGAAGTTCTGCAGTCTATGATTGGTGAAAAAGCTTATACAGGCGGCGACGGATGGTTTGTATGGACACAGGAAAAGGTAGATGAGACGATTGCACTTTATGAGGATAATCTTCAAAAAATAAAAGATGGGATGAAGTTGTCGAAATCATCTGATGATGCAGTGGGAATTACAATGGCATATTCTCCGGAAAATATAGAATATGCGAAGCAGGAAGCAGAAACGGTCACCGAAAATAAAGACAGTAATGAAAATGTATTCAGCGAAGAACAGCTTTCTGAATATGCAAAAGCGGGAATAACTTACCAGAAAGAAACAGGATTTCTGATGTATGATGGAAAGACCATTGGATATTTCCGGGATGAGTTTAAGCCGGGTACTTATACAATAAGTTCCAAACGTGGAGGTACGCTTCGAGTTGAAGTGCAAAGGGAAAACTATGGCACCATCACAGACGTAAAGGCAGAACCGTTATCAGATGATTTTTGGTCAGAACCGGCAGTATTGGTTGAAAGTTCCGGCGGAGAAGCTGTAACTGCAGATGAAATGAAAGGATCTGTTTTTGAAGAAGGAGGAAGTGAGAACATAGCGGCTGATGACATGGGCGAATATAGCAGTGAAGAGGGAAAAGGTCTTAATATTGCTGTTCCACAGGAGTATGCTGATTATGGAGTATCTTGTGATGCTCAAGGAAACTGGGTTTATAATGGTAAGATTATAGCAGATTTATATGATGAGGGAAGGGGAATCTTTTCTAACAGCAACGGAACTATGTACATTGAAGTAACGAGAGACAAAAGTGGAAAGATCAGCAGCTTTCAAAAAGTAAGCAAAAATAGAATGCAGGAATTATTTACTGAATTTAATCCGGAAGCGGAAACATTTGATGGATATACTTCAGAGGCGAAACATTAAGTTAGTATTAAATGAAACGAGGACGATTAGGTGGGAAAAATATTGCTGGTATCATTCGAGGGAGCTGAGGAAGATTTGGTAAATTCTGTTATTTCTGTGTTAGATTCCGGCAGAGAGAAATTTCTTTTTCAGGAAATACAATTTCAATCGAAAATATGGCATAAGGGTATAGCGATTGATTTGAAACGGAGAGAAGTCGTTCGTGATAATAGAAAAATAGAATTAACTTACACCGAGTTTGAAATCCTGCAGTTATTAGCACAAAATCCAGGAAGAGTATTTAGTAAAGAACAGATTTATGATATAGTCTGGAAAGAATCCTATTTTGGCGATTACAATATAGTAATGAGCCATATCAGTCATATTCGTGAGAAAATAGAAGATGATCCGGGTAACCCGGTATATATTCAAACCGTCTGGGGTGTAGGATACAAGTTCAATGAGAAGGCAGGCAGCGAGTAAATTCGCTGCCTTTCCTTTACAGGGATGGATTCAGATTTTGCTGAGTTTTAAGATAATATTGCTCTGCTGATACAACCAGTCTGTGAATTCTGTCGGACTGGTTGCTCCTGCCTTTACAGCTTTCTTACGCTGCAGAGCTTCTTTCTTAAAAAGGTCAAACGCATTTTTCATTTCTTCCAGGCGTTCAATCGGAAAATTAGCAGTTTTTTGGGACTTATTGATTTTATTACGCCAATTCTGGCATTCATTTTTATAAAGCAGATCATAGTTATTTTCTCTGGCTCGTTCATCAAACTCCCTTTTGTTTTGAAGTGCCTGTGCTTTACGGCACTTATCACTGCACAGTTCATAACGCTGGCTTTTTGCCAGAAAATATTTTCCACAGACTTTGCACTGACGGAAACAAAGGCCCCAGTCATTCAGTCGATTCAAGTAATAAGTGATAAGCGGATAAAAAGAGCTATAGGCAGCTACGCATTCTGTTCTGCGCCTATTATCCGGAAACCAAAGTTCAAGTCGAGTGATTTCAGCAGGAGTGTTGCGGAAATAAAGACTGCCAGTATGAAAACGTTCTGGTTTTCCGGTATCAGAATTAAAATTCATGACATTTTCTGTTTGGAATGCCTGAGTCAAAATTTGGATTTTTTCTATAAAACGATCACAGGCAGTATTACGGTCACGATATTCCCTTGTAACAAGATATTCATTCCAAATACGGAATGTAGCATACATTCTCACCGGATCACCGGTGAGATATTTTTTTGCCAGAAAATCACCAGCAGTCTGTTCCAGTGCAGGCTGTTTCCAACGGTTAGTGTGCAATGCATCACGTAGGGGAGCAAGTCCATATATATTCCAGTTCTTTTCTTTATCATATTCAAAATCTATCAGAAAACGTCCTAGAGGACGTGTTATATCATATATGACATCGTTATCTTTATTTCCGTCCAGTCGAAAACGGATTTGCTGTTCCGTTCCGATTAAAATTCGCTCCTTCATTTTGTCTCTATCCAATGCCAGAACGAAGAGGATGTGGTCGTAGCAAGGTTCTTGCCTTATAAATTGATAAGCCATTTCTATTTGCTCCTGTTTTGTATGGTAATTTTAAAAAATATAATATTAGTTACATTTATGGTATCGCGAAAGTATTGAAAAGTCAAGATGAGATTGATAAGATACGATTGAATGGTAATTTCGTACTATGCAGTGTACTTTGACAACTTTATGACCGTCTAACCTGAGATAAACCGCCATGACCTTCGATAAAAGAAGTGAGCGCATCCGAATGGATGACGTGTTGTATGCCTTGACAGCAGTATGACTCAGGAAACAGGAAAGAGAAAACGGCAATGAGAAGCTAAAAAAATGAGATCAAAAATGGAGGAACAACATGAGTGAAAATAAGAGATTAAACAATTATGATGAACTGCCTCTTGTACTGGATGTGGCTGATATTCAGCGGATTATGGGGATTTCCAGAGTAACGGCTTATGAACTGGTTCATACACCCGGTTTTCCGGCATTTCGAAGCGGCAGATTAATTAAGGTTAGTAAAATTGCTTTTTTCGAATGGATGGCAAAGGGGAATGGAAGGGTGCCGGAGAATAGTAACTAAATCTGGAGCAGAGCGGAGAGCGAAGTCTTTTGTGCAGGTTAAGGGCGGCAGCCATTGCCCAGTGAGTTGATGCGTGCGTCTACTCGTACTGGGTATTACCTGACGCAAATTCACGCAGGTTTGCAGCTTCGCTGCCTTATTTAATTTGGAAAAACGTGAAAAAGGAGGGCAAGAAAATTATTGAAAGCAACAAGACACAATGGACGCTCCGGGAAAAATGGCACTTATAATCCCAGGCATAATGATCGCCGTTTCGACTTGGAAAACAGTGAACATATTGATGCTGGAAGAGTCAGAGAAAATATTTACTGGGACTGTTACCGTGGCTATACCACAATGCAGAACAGGGAAGAAGATTCTCAGGATATCAGTTTTGAGAAAATTGAATGTACTTTTTATCAGGAACATTATGGAAAATATATAGAAGCGCAGAATGAAAGAAATGCAAGAACCCGTCATACAGAGCGTAACCGATCTGTGGAAGATTTACTAAAGAACAATAAAACCTGTCCAGAGGAAACTATTTTTCAAATAGGAACAGTAGAAGAATCTGTTTCCTATGAAATATTACTTGCGGTCGTACAGGACTTTACAAAGCAGTTCACAAATCGGTTCGGTTCTCATGTCCATATTCTGGACTGGGCACTGCATTTGGACGAAGGAACGCCGCACATTCATGAACGTCATGTTTTTGATTGTGAGAATAAGTACGGGGAAATCTGTCCCCAGCAGGAAAAAGCACTGGAAGAATTAGGGATTGCACTTCCAAAACCGGATAAACCTAAAGGCCGCAATAATAATCGAAAGCAGACTTTTGATGCTATTTGCCGGACAATGCTTTTTGATATAACTCGAAAATACGGGTTGCATCTGGAAGAAGAACCGTCTTATGGAGGGCGAGATTATCTTGAAAAGCAGGATTATATCCTGTTTAAGCAAAAGGAACAGATGAAAAACCAGACAGAAATACTGGATACACTTACTTTGAAAATTGAAGAAGTAGAAGCTTTGATCGATGAAGTTTCAGATATTGCTTACGACAAAGCTGTGGAGGTTGTGACGGATGAGGTCAGAGTGGAAACCCATAAAGAAGACATTCGTCTGGTAGAACAGTCAAAGGCGTGGGTGCTTTCCCCTGAGCGCAAGGCTTCCCAAAAAGAAAGAACTTATGCTGTAAGTCGATTGGACGGAGTAATTACCAAAATTACAAAAGCTATGCAGACAGCAGTTAAAACAATCCAGACCACGCTGATAAAACCGGAAGTCAAAAAGGTGAATACCGAACAGATTAAGAAAAAAGCCAGAAGTTCCATTCTGGATAGGCTGGCAAAAGCAAAAATTACTGCGGAACAGGAGAACCGAGAGCGATGGGAACACGAAGGAAGAACTAAATTGGGAAGGAACGATATGGAGTTGTGATGTAAAGAAAAGAGGAAAAGGATGAATATATTTGAAGCAGTTAAACAGTCTGTGACTACCCGGCAGGCTGCAGAAAGCTATGGAATACGGGTAAACAAGAATGGAATGGCGGTCTGTCCATTTCACCGTGACAAGAATCCAAGCATGAAAGTGGACAGGCGTTTTCATTGTTTCGGATGTCAGGCAGATGGGGATGTGATTGATTTTACGGCACACTTGTACAATTTAAAACCAAAAGAGGCGGCAGAGAAATTGGCAAGAGATTTTTCTATACATTATGAGAACATGGGGCACAGCCCGCCACAGAGAAAACAAATCAAACGACAGCTAACACAGGAACAGAGGTATCTGCAGGCAGAAAATAGATATTTCCGTGCACTGGCAGATTACCTGCATTTGTTGAAACAGTGGAAAGAAGAGTGTGCTCCGAAACAGGTGGAAGATGTCTGGCATCCGCTGTTTATGGAGGCATTGGAAAAAATATCAGAAACAGAGTACCTGTTGGATACATTATTATCAGGCACATTAGAAGAACGAGTTGCCGTAGTGGTGGCTCATGGGAAGGAGGTGACAGCGATTGAACAGAGAATTTCAGACTTTATCACCACAGACACGACAGGAATTGTGCGAAGTAATGGATATAATGGAAACGGAGTTGACAGTAGAGGAAATCAGAGAACAACTGGAAATGACACAGAAGGGTGCTGTGAAAAACAATCGGCATAACTGTAAGCTAATTTTAGAACATGATCCTCTGTTAAAAGATGTATTCCGGCACAATATTTTGACTGAGCAGACAGACATTGTAAAACCCGTGTGGTGGGAACGGATAAGCCCGGCATTCACAGATATGGATTTGAACTATATTATGCTTTATTTGGAAGAGACTTACGGTCTGACGATGGATAAGATTGTGCAGAAAAGTATTGTCCATCAGGCAGATCGGAACAAATATCACCCTGTCCGGGATTATTTGAACAGTCTGCAATGGGATGGGCAGGAACGTATCCGCTATGTGCTGCATCATTTTCTTGGTGCACCTGTGGATGAGTTGACCTATGAAAGTATGAAAATGTTTTTGCTGGGAGCTATTGCCCGTGCGTTCCGCCCCGGAATTAAGTTTGAATATATGCTCTGTCTGGTCGGGGGTCAGGGCGTGGGAAAATCTACATTTTTTCGTTTCATGGCAGTAAAGGATGACTGGTTCACTGATGACATCGGCAAACTGGATTCGGAAAAAGTTTATTGTCAGCTTCGTGGTCATTGGATGATTGAAATGTCTGAAATGGTCGCAACGGCACGCTCTAAGAGTATTGAGGAAACAAAGAGCTTTCTGAGCAGGCAGAAAGAGACTTATCGGGATTCTTATGCAGTATATGCTCTTGATCGTCCGAGGCAATGTGTATTTGGAGGAACATCCAATATTAAGCGATTCCTGCCGTTTGACCGTACCGGAAATCGAAGATTCGTTCCGGTTCAGACGAACCGGGCAGAGATGGAGGTTCATATCCTCGAAAATGAGAAGGAATCCAGACAGTATATTGATCAGGTGTGGGCGGAAGCAATGATGTTGTACCGTAATGGAAATTTTAAACTGGCGTTTTCAAAGGAAACAGAAACACAGCTTGATAAACTGCGGCAGGAGTTCATGGCGGATGATACGGAAGCCGGAATGATACAGGCATGGCTGGATGAACATGAAGACAGAAAAGTCTGTTCATTGATGCTTTTTAAAGAGGCACTGGACAATCCTTATGTAAAGCCGAAGAAGGCGGAGACAGACCGCATCTGTGAAATCATGAATACAAGCATTGTGGGTTGGAAACAGGGGACGATGACAAGATTCAAGGATTACGGTACACAGCGTTCGCGGGTATGTGTAAACGAAAACTGTAAACGAGACGCAAAAGACTTAAAAAATGAAAATGACTGGCATCCGATTACTGAGAAGGAAGCCCGGCAGGTGGAGTTACCTTTCCAGTAAAATGCCAGTCAGGTTTACGGTAGTTGGCGTGTTGTTTACACTTTTTTCTATGGATATTGCTTTGACTTGTAGAATTTGTAAACAGTAAACAGATATATAAGAGTAATTTGGTATTGAGGAAAGAAAACTGAAAAAACAAAAAGAATTAGATTTTTTGGAGTTTGTTTACAGCGGTGGTTTACAACAGGGATGCCCCTTTGACCGGCATCTATTTAAGTTGAACAGGAATGGCATTTGGCAGGACTATTTCAAAAAACATTTTCATAGTTATGGACAAAGACATACGGGAGGAGGTGGAAATTCCGCTATGAAAAAGAGAAAACTTAATTATCGATTCCATAATCCAAACACTGCGGAAGTAACCGCCGACTATCTGTTAAAGATATTGATTGAAGCAAATGCAAGTAAGGTGGAACAGGCAATACAAGAAGCAGCGAATGAGCTTCCCGAGCAGATGAATGGTACAGAAGGGCACTCTACATAGGAATGTAGGGTGTCTTTTGAGCTGTGTGTGGAGAGAGGAATAAAAGTGTCATAAAGAAAAACAAGGGTAGATATAGACAAATAAATTTGATATAATTAACCTGATAAAGTATACGGAGCATTCCTGTAATTCATCAAAAGCGCCAATTGAATAAAAAAGAACCTCAAGGTATGATTGAGTTGCATCTTGGCGGATGTAAACAAAACAATCAAGCACTGGAGGTTCCAAATGAATTATACACAGAATGAAAAGATTGAGCAAGTAACAGATTCAACAATGGTTGTCGGAGTTGATATCGGAAGCCAGATACATTATGCAAGAGCTTTTGATAACAGAGGACGCGAACTTACAAAACGTATTTTTTCTTTTCATAACGATCTGGAAGGGTTCAATTCTTTCAACCTTTGGGCAGAGACACTTAAGACTGAGAATAAAAAGACTGCAGTTCTGATCGGCTGCGAGCCAACAGGTCATTACTGGTTTGCGTTTGCGAAGTATGTAAATGATCATCAGAAAAGATTAGTAATGGTCAATCCATTCTCGGTTAAGAAGATCAAGGAACTTGATGATAACAGTCCAAAGAAAACAGATTCAAAAGATCCAAAAACAATCGCAAAACTAGTTGTGGATGGGAGATATTCAATCCCTTACATGCCAGAAGGCATTTATGCCGAAATAAGAGACCTGGTATACAGCCGTGACAGGATCATGAAGCAGCACAACATATCTGCAAACAGGATCCAGAGATGGCTTGCAATACATTTCCCGGAATATCTGGGATTATACACACGATTTGATGCAATAAGCGGCCTGGCAGTGCTTGAAAAAGCACCATTGCCAAAAGATGTGATCGCGCTTGGAGTAAATGGGATCCGAAAGATCTGGCATGATAAAAAGATGCGAGGCAGAGGAGTTACTGAAGATAGGGCAAAGACCCTGGTTGAAGCTGCGCACAACAGTGTTGGACTTGACGGAGGGATTGGAACAAAAAGTGAATTATATATGCTGCTTGAAGAGCATCGCTTATGGACTTCGCAGTTAGAAGCCGTCAATAAAGTACTTGAGGAAATGATCCTAAAAGTACCACATGTGGAGAAGTTACTCGCCATTAAAGGAGTAGGAAGCATCACAATAGCAGGATTCATAGCTGAGGTAGGTGATATCAGACGCTTTGATTCACCGAAACAGATCCAGAAGTATGCAGGATTGGAACTGGTAGAAAACAGTTCAGGAAAGCATAAAGGAAGGACGAGGATCAGTAAACGCGGGAGAAGGAAACTCAGAAAGATCCTGTACCAGGTAATGGTACCGCTGCTTGCAAGAAACAAGGAGTTCCGTGGAATCTATGATTACTATGTAACCCGTGTAAAGAATCCGCTGAAACGAAGGCAGGCAATGGTTGCCGTCAGCTGTAAGTTGGTCCGAGTGTTTTATGCGGTATTAACAAAAGGTGTGGAGTATGACAGATTTAAAATGATGTCAGATATCCACCGAAAAAGCGACATAATAGCTGCCTGAGCAAAAAGTACTGTAAACAGGAAAGCGTCCGCCATCAATGGTGCTGTGAAACAGGAATGCAAAATATATAAGACAAAGTAGAGCCAGTAGCTGCATTGACATTTTCTATAGGGCAACGACCCTGCTAAAGGAGCATGAGCAGCACCCAACTATGGATAAGCAGAACGAAGGAATTTAGGACCCGTCAGAGGATGGTGATCCTGGTAGACATGAGAGGTTAGTTACTGTAGGTGGATTTGGGAAACAGGAAGGCCTTCATAAGAAGAAACAAAGACGTTTTATTTCTTGTACCTAAAATCATCAGAAATGGACTCCATGAAGTCACTTCATATCCAGAAAACTCTATTTTGGAGATATATGTAACTTATTAACTGTTCAGCAAAGTCAGTAAAATCAAGGATTTTTATTGAACATGCACTAAAAAGAATAGAGAGGTGAAAAGTATGGAAAAGAACAAATTAAATATTTTGAATAAAATTTTTTCTCGTAGTACTTTTCGCAACTGTTTTGATAATGGATATGATAAAACATACAGTCAAGTTGTTAGAAGATACGTCGATAATGGTACAGGAAAGCAAAATTCAGAATTGATAAGTCAAATTTATAATGTATTAAGAGAAGGTTATAGAAACGAATATTATTATAAAAATACATTGTTGAATAAATTATTATTAGGCATACATAGTGTGAATACGACAACCGCATTAACGGAAATTCCTATTGCAAAGTCTAAAGCAGATTTTGTTTTGATTAATGGTAAAGCAGTTGTGTATGAAATAAAAACGGAATTGGATAATTTTGATAGATTGGAAAATCAAATAAATGATTATTATAAGGCATTTGATCATGTAGCGGTTGTTACTTGCAAAGAAAATCTTCAGGTATTGAAGAAAAAGATAGAAATGATTGGAAAACCTGTTGGTATTTACATTTTGCAAAAACGTGGAACTATAACAACAATACAAAAGCCACAGGCATATAGCGTAGAGTTAGATGCTGAAATTCTTTTTAAGATATTGAGAAAACAAGAATACGAAGAAATCCTTTTTAATAAATATAAACATTTGCCGGATGTTTCAGAATTTAAATACTATTCAGAGTGTAAAAAAATGTTTTTAGAGATACCATTAGAAGAAGCATATTTATCAGTTTTGAAGCTTTTAAAAAAGAGAAGTCAAATTATAAAAGACGAATTTAGTAAGATTCCTTATGAACTAAAATTTTTGGCATATTTTATGAATTTGAAATCTGATGATTATAAAAAGATAACGAAATTTTTGAATGAATCCTATGGAGGTGTGTAAAATGTATTTTCCGTATTTACGTGGAAGACAATTTGAGTTAATTGCTTTGCGAGAATTGCTGGAAGGAAAACGTATTAGCGAAAAAGTTATTCCGATAATAGAACCGGTGAAACCATCTTCAACATTATTAAAAACATTAGAAACATTTGTTAAAAATGATAGAGAAATTGCGGTAGTATTTAATCCAACAGTGGGGGATTTCGCAAAAAAGTTGAAGGAAATGCGTGAAGAAGATTCCAAGGTTGCTAATGAATTGTATGATTTACTAACCCAAAATGATAAAGTGATTAAGTCTTATATCATGGATCGTGGTATTTTATCTGAAATAAAAAGTGAAGCATCTAAGAATAAATATCTTATTATAAATTTGAATAGGGATTGCTTGGATGACTTTTTGGATGCATACGAAGATACATTACCACGATTTACGTTAATTCCGGATGATAGAGCTTTTAGACGAGTAATTCCAGATTCAAAAGTTTTATTTGAAGATAACTTTAATAAGCAATCCAGAAATATTGATTATATAGACAATCAGGATGAATTCTTTTCAGATAGTCATTTATATTATCAGAATGAAAATTATGTTGGATTTGCAGATTATTCTGTTGTTGGAGAAGAATTTAATGAATCAGGATTTGCTCCGGTTGCAGTAGCGATTCATGTTGTTTATTTTGATAAAAAAAAGGAATTGCGGATACATCATTTTGTTTCTGATTCAAATGAGGGAATCGAAGACCCGGGTGGAAAATTTGGTGAAGCACTGGAAAAATTAGTTTACTGGTGTGACGAAAATAATGTACAGAATACATTAGGTTTACAAGGGTTTTATGATTGTTATAGTTCTGGAAAATATCCAGGTTTAGGAACAGTTAAGAAATATTCTATTATGCATCATATTGAGTTGGTCAGCAATTTCTTGGGAGGAAAATAATAATGCAGATTGGATTAGAATGCTTTTTGGATGAGCAGCTCAGTTCAATGATTGCAAGTGAAAATCGACATGGTGATTGCGAAATCCAACATAAAACGGATTGTATTATTTATGATACGGAAGAAGATCATTATTTAGAAGAGTATCTGGAAGAAATTATGGATGCTTTTACGGTAGCTAAACATCTTAAAGTTGCCGAGTCAGATGTAAGGGCAGATTATTTAAAGAATTTTTTGAGTAAATGGAAAGTGTTTTCTGTTACAGGGGACGATATACAGCAGATCATTACAGCTATTTGTAGTGAACGGTATCAAGATGAACCAGAGTTATTTGACAAGAAGGTTACAATACGAGAATTCTTTTCGGCGGATACAATGGAACAACAATGTATCCTAAAAACTTATAATTGGGATGATTTTTGTTATAATATCAAGCATGTAAATAGATTTCATTCTCAGCAAGTTAATTTTGATCAATTAGAGAATTTGTTAAAAAACATGGTCATTGATATTCCGAAAGGTACTTTAAAATTATTTCGTTCAAGAATATGCGATGAGGATAGTTATACTTCTGGATATTCTACGAGAAAAATGGGAGTGCCACCAGTAGCATTAACAACGGCTGGACGAACAAATTCAGAAGGTATTCAATGCTTGTATCTGGCAGGTGATGAGGAAACCACCTTTCATGAAGTAAGAGCAAGGGATTATGATCATGTATCTGTCGGAGAGTTTATTCAAACAAAAGATTTGCGAATAGTGGATTTGAGTTTGTTTGATAAAATAGGTCCTTTTTCTATCCCTGATTTTGATATGACATGGTTTGCAATTAACATTGAAATCATTCGAAAAATTGGAGATGAGGTTGCAAAACCGATGCGACGATTTGACCGTGCATTGGATTATGTGCCAACGCAGTATATTTGTGATTATATCAAGCACTTAGGATATGATGGAATAAAATTTAAAAGTACGTTGGTTGATGGTGGAACAAATTATGCTATTTTTAATGAAAAGAAATTTGAATGTACGAATGTAAAGGTTGTTCAAATAGGAAACATTGATTATAATTGGAGTCCATTATAAGTATAAGGTTAAAGGCAAGGGAAAATGTGAAAGTTATCTCTTGCTTTTTTTACTTGTTTTGCTATAATAAAGTTGTAACAGAACGACTTAAATATAACAGAAAGGCACTGAATATGAATATAGCAGCTTACTGCCGTGTCTCCACTGATAAAGCCGACCAGCTCAACAGTCTGGAAGCTCAAAAGCAATTTTTCTCTGAGTACACCCAGCGTACTGGTGACAACTTAGTTAGATTATATGCAGATGAGGGTATTTCAGGCACGAAAATAAAAAATCGAAAAGAATTTTTACGCATGATGGCTGATGCTGAACATGGACTATTTGATATGGTAGTAGTAAAGGACATCTCTCGCTTTGCCAGAAATACTGTAGACCTTCTGCAGAATGTCCGCAAACTGAAAGCATTAGGAATCGAGACACAGTTTTTGACGGCCAACATGACCAGCATGGGAAACAGTGAATTTGTTCTGACAATCTTCGGTGCATTGGCGCAGGAAGAAAGTGCCAATACTTCAAAGCGTGTGAAATTCGGCAAGAAAATGAATGCTGAAAAAGGACGAGTTCCGAATATTGTGTACGGATATGATAAAACCATTGGAGATTACTTTAATTTGGCAATCAACGAGGAAGAAGCAGCTGTTATCAGGCAGATTTATAAATGGTATATCGAAGAAGGATATGGTGCCGCCAAGATTGCAAACATGCTGAATGCGAAAGGTATCCGAACAAAGCGTAATTGTCAGTGGAGCCAGAATGCGACGTGCCGGATTTTAACGAATGAACTTTATACCGGAAAAATTATCAACGGCAAGCAGGAAGTAGCTGACTTCCTGACTGGACAGAGAACGGAAAAAGACGAGACGGAGTGGATGGTAACAGAACGTCCGGAACTGCGGATTATTGAGCCGGAAATGTATGAAAAGGCACAGGAGATTTTGGAGTGCAGAAGCAAGACTTTTAAATTAACAAAGGAACGGCAGAGCAATAAGTATTTGTTTTCTACTCTGATTAAATGTAAGGAATGTGGCTGGTCATTTCGACGAACTGTTCGTACTTATAAGAATACTTATATTCGCTGGGTATGTTCCGGTCATAATGGACGTGGGGCGGATAGCTGCCCGAATGCTCAGACAGTGGACGAGGAAGAGTTGATTGAAGTTCTGTCCGAATACTTTTCCGAGCTGCTGAAAGCAAAGAAAAATGTAATTCGTCACGTAACAGGCGAATTCCAGAGGGTTTACAAAGCCAAGGATGAGAACCTGAATTACGAAAAGGAATTGAACGCACAGCTTCACAAGCTTAAAAAAATGCGTCAGAAATACATGGATATGTACACCGATGACCTCATTACACGTGAGGAACTGAATGAAAAAATCGGCGGCACAAAACAGGAAATCGAGCGTCTGGAGAATGAGTTGAAAATGGTTGCTTATCACCTGACAAAAGGTGAACAACTGGAAACAATCTTGAATCGCACGTTTAAAGAGATTGAAGATATTTCCGATGTTCACCAGATGACCAATGCACAGCTTAAACGGATTATCCAGAAAATTGAAGTAGACAAGGATGGTAACGTAGATATTTACTTACGAATCTTCGGTGATTTAGGCTTAGATGAAACCGTTCTAATTAGTGACAACCAAACATAAGGATTGCGCAGAACGTCTGAAAGTGATCAATCCGGCTCTGGCCATAGAAGTTCGCAAGGTACTGGATGTAAACAAGCAGGAGCGACATATCCGGGGAGGTATCGCTACCCGGGAAAAATATCTCCATGCTCATATCCGATGAACAGGCGGTCCGGATTAAATGCTGATCATAAAATATGAATGTCTGTGTTATTATCCGGCTTGCTTTGGTTGACATACCTGATAAGATGTGCGAAGATTTATCATACGATAGAAATAGCAAAATACAGCACATAGGAAAGAGAGGATTTTATCATGCTGAAACAGTTATCCATCTATGCAGAAAATAAAAAGGGTGTTATGCAGAACATTACCGGTATCCTGAAGGATGAGGATATCAACATTCTGGGCTCTGTAACCAATGACAGCGCAGAGTACGGAATCGTACGAATGGTAGTTTCGGAGCCGGATAAGGCAATGGAGGCTCTGATCGCTGCCGGATATCTCTGCCACGTGATCGAGGTGATCGGAGTGGAGGTTGAGGATAAGACTGGAAATCTGAATGATCTGCTTCTTACACTGAAGGACAGTAATGTGAGCGTGGATTATCTGTACCTCTCCTTTAACCGTGATTCCGGCAAGCCGATCATGGTATTCCATACCGAGGATATCATGGAAGTGAGATCCTGCCTGAAATCCAGAGGCTATACCGTTTTATAAAAACAGGATTTTACCGTGTGGTAGAGGCTTTTATCCGTTTGATAAATATTAAAATATTCTATATTATAAACATGAAATATCAATTTTACAAATGTATATGGCCATGCTATCATATATCCATAATAGTTCTTAACCTGTAAACAGCCACCTCAGGATATGTGAATATCCGTATCATACAGGCCGGGAACTAAAAAACTCATCACATAAAGTTAATAATTACACCCATGAAGAAATCTGTGGATCAGCGTACACAGATTCCTTCAGAAAGAAGCTGTTACATCGGCGGAGTTTCTGTGTCTCCAAGGATGTGGCAGCTTTTTTCTTTTACTCTGAAAAAATTCGCAGTAATTTCACAAAAACATGATACAGTAGGAAACATGTTATGATATGTTTTGTAAAAATGCTCAGGTTTATGAGCATGTGATAAAGTAAGACGCAGATGTTCGATTTACAGAATACAGAGGATCAGAAAAAACAACGAAAAAGAAATGCCTGAAGCTACTGCAGACAGACGAGGAAATGAAATGAGACCAATAAGAATACAGAAAGCGGAAAAAAATAAAAAAAGGGGAAACAGAGGGGGAATCTATCTCCTGGCATTTCTGTTTCCGGTGCTGATCTTTACGCTGGGTTTTGCACTGAAGGGTGTTTATCCTTTTGGAGAAAATTCGGCGCTGGTGGTAGATGGAGTCCATCAGTATACAGCCTTTTACAGGGAACTTTCAGAGCAGCTTGGAAAGGGAGCGGGCTGGACCTGGTCCGCACATGCCATGGGATATAATTTTTATGGATTGTTTTGCTATTATCTCTGCAGTCCGTTCAGCTTCCTGGTACTGCTGTTTATGAAATTCATGTATGTAAACGAGGCTGTCACTGCGGTGATCCTGATCAAGGCAGGGCTTTGCAGCGTATCCATGGCATGGTATTCCGGGAAAAAATATCCGGGTAAAGACTGCATGGCAGTTTCTGTGGGGTGTATGTATGCACTGTCCAATTTTCTGATGGGATATTACAGCAATGTGATGTGGCTGGACTGTATCATGCTTCTTCCGGTGCTTGCATATCTTATTGAACAGCTGGTGCATACCGGAAAATGGAGAGGGTATTGTCTGGTGCTGGGGTATGGTATCCTGACAAGCTATTACATGGGATTTATGCTGTGCACCTTTGCGGCGCTGTATTATGTGGTACAAATGATTATTCTGGAAAAGGAGAAACGCCCGGAGAAGATCCCACATTCTCTGCTGAAATTTGCCGGAGCCTCCATTGGCGGAGCCGGCCTTGCAGGAATCACGCTGATCCCGGGAATCGTTGCAGTATCCCGGACACCGGCTGCGGCAGAAGCGGGAACCGGCCTTCAGGGTGTCTACGGAGATATCTGGAAACAGCTTGGCGCATTGATGGAAGATTCCATGTCTTTTGTAAAATCCGGGGAGCAGGGAGATGTAAACCTTTACTGCGGATGTGCGGTGCTTCTTTTTGCAGGAATCTATTTCCTGAACAAAGAGATCCGCAGGACAGAAAAGATCATGTTAGGGGCAATGGCTCTTCTGTATTTTGCAGGCTTTCATATCACAGCGCTGAATCTGTTGTTTCACGGAATGCACAAACCGGTGGGGATTCCCAATCGTTTTGCGTTTATTCTCATCTTTCTGCTTTTGAAAATAAGCTGTGATGCCTGGGGAAAACTGGAGAAGGAAAGCGGGAAGAGGATTTTGGCAGGATTTATCCTGGCAGAGATATTTTGTACTGTTGTAGGGCTGAAAAGCGGAAAAGGGCTGGGAACCCTTCTTACAGACGGAGTGATCGCGGCATTTTTTCTTCCGGTGTGGACGGGCAGTTTTCTTTGTGGAAAACTTCCGTCACATCCGTTGGGACGTGTGGAAATCAGGAAGATCGTATCTCTGGTCCTGGCCGTAATGATACTTGCGGAAACCGGAATCCATGGTGTTTTCAGTATCACAGACAACGGAACTGCCAACCGTGATGTTTATGCGGAAAGTGACAGGGAAGTGACCAGTCTTATGAAAAAGACAGGGGCGGATCAGGTAAACTACCGGTCGGCCATTGTAAATCCCCTTGTTCGAAATGAGGAAATGCTGTACCAGCTGAACGGAATCTCCATGTATTCTTCCACGAATACAGAAGAAATGTGGGATTTTGTCCGAAACATGGGATTTGAAAATCTGGAAAATCGTTATCAGTATGCGGGAGCTACCGAGGTGATGGACATGCTGCTGGGAATCCGGTATCTTCTTTGTAGAAATACAAGAACGCTGCATACGGCATATGAAAAGATCGGCGAAAGTGCATCCTTTGATCTGTATGAGAATCCCCGGGCATTGAAAGGGGCATATATGATAAACAATTCTGTAGCGGATTATGCCATGGAAGGAACGGATCCGCTGGAAGTGCAAAACCGGCTTCTCAGCGGGATCGTGGGAAAAAGACTGTACAAAATGCAGACGATAAATTCAGATTCCCTGCTGGCCGGAAGAGCGGTTTTTACAGTGCGGTTGAAAAAAGGAGAGCATGGATATCTCTATATTCCGGGGACGGAGCCGGAGAATGTGACCATTAACGGGCAGAGCCAGACATCGGATTACTGGAACAATAATTTTCTGGATCTTGGAACCTGTCAGTCGGATACCACAGTGCGGGTAACGGCAGACTGTGGCATGGAAGAGGCAGTTCTGGGAACCTATCAGGAATCGGATCTGGATGAGATCTACCGGAAGCTTTCGTCCCAGCAGACAGATCTTTCCGACGGGAAAGGCAGTATATCTGTGAAACAGGATGGGATATTGCTGATACGAAGCTTTTATGATCCGGATATGCAGATATTTGTGGATGGAAAAAAAGTACAGGCAGTAAGTATTCAGGGACTTACAGGCATAAAGCTTTCCAAAGGCAGTCATGAGATCGTTATGAGATATAGCACCCCGGGATTAAAACAGGGAGCAGTTCTTTCTATATTAATGGTTATGATCCTGGGAATTTCCCAGATTGTAGTGGAAAGGCGGAAAAAGACGTGCTATACTTCCAGGAAGGAGCGGAGGCCATAACCGGATAAAAAGGCCGTTTCCGGCTTGCGGGAGCCGGCGGCTTTGAACCTGCAGGAGATGCTGCAGTACAGAAAGGAAAAGCCATGGAAAAACTGTGGAAAAAACTGGAAGCGCAGATGATACAGTCTTACGAAAGTATGGTGCGGGATGATGGAGATGTGACGGCGTGGAATCAGGCGTTTGATACTTTGATGAAAATCGTTGAGAGCGGACGCAGGGAAAAGCACAATTTTGCACCGGAGCTTTTTTGCCTCAGCGGCATGGAAGGGTTTTCTTTTGATCTGAAAATATGGATCAATGATTATCTGGAAACACTGGAACAGGAAGAGGACCAGGCTCAGATGGAAAAAGTCTGCAGAAAGCTTCTGGATCTTTTTGCGTGGAAAGAGGAAGCTCCGGCGGATCTGAGATTTCGTCTGGCGTCATCGATGCTGTCCCTGGACAAAAAAGAAGAGGCCGGTGATTTCTGCCGGGAATGGTACCTGCAGGATGAAGATGATCCTACAGCTGCAACGGCGCTGATCTATACCTGGATCGCAGGAGGAAGGCTGAAGGAAGCCCAGAAGATCGTGGACCGCTGGATGGAAAAAGAAGAAGGATATACGGAAGAGAATGCGGAGATTTTCGGAGCGGCGTCTCTTTTAAGGACAGTTTCCGGGAATATATCCGTGGAGAGAAACTGAAAGTTACAGAGGATCGTTGTAAAGAGATCGTGATCAGGCAGGATAGAGATGACGGAGCTGTAAAAATGGGGGATGGGATTTATGAAGATCACAATGGTGCATGGGCAGAACCATAAAGGTTCTACTTATCATATAGGAAAAATGCTGGCAGACAAGCTGGGTGGAGAAGTGACAGAGTTTTTTCTGCCAAAAGATTTCGGGCATTTCTGCATTGGATGTAACCAGTGTATTGTGAAGGATGAGAAGCTTTGCCCATATTATAAAGAACTGAAACCGCTGACAGATGCCATTGACAGCGCAGATGTGATCATTCTTACAAGTCCGGTATATGTTTATCACTGTACCGGTTCCATGAAAGCATGGCTGGATCACTATGGCTACCGATGGATGCTGCACAGGCCAAACCCGGATATGTTTTCCAAACAGGGAGTCTGTATTTCTACCGCAGCAGGTGCCGGAACGAAATGGACCAACAAAGATATGGCAGACAGTATGTTTTTCTGGGGAATGGGAAAGATATACAGGTACGGTACTGCCGTTCATGCCATAAATTATAAATCAATTTCTCCGGAAAAGATGGCGGAGATTGAGAAAGCGACCGATAAGCTGGCAGAAAAAATCCGTAAGAACTATGGCCATGTAAAACCGGTGTTGAAGACCAAAACATATTTCGAGGTGATGCGTAAGCTTGTAAAAAGTGGATGGAATGAAGTGGATGTGGCTTACTGGAAGGAACACGGGTGGACAGAAAAGGCCAGACCCTGGAGGTAAAACCGTCATTTTCGCAGGGTTGTGACATCTATGGAGAAAACCGTGTAAAACCCCTGTAAAATCAGCAAAAATTCTTTATAAAACACCTTGACAAGCTCTGTATTTACGGTCTATAATGAGCAAGCGTGCGAATGAAACGTTATATTTTCGCATGCCGTAATTTGTAAATAGCAACCGCAAGGCCCCATGGGAAAGCCCATGGAGAAATAAATCGGGAGGTGAAATGGAATGCCAACATTCAACCAGTTAGTAAGAAAGGGCCGTCAGACAGCTGTTAAGAAATCTACAGCACCGGCTCTGCAGAAAACATACAACTCTTTAAGAAAGAAAGCAGTTGATCAGGCTGCTCCACAGAAACGTGGTGTTTGTACTGCTGTTAAAACAGCTACTCCTAAAAAGCCTAACTCAGCTCTTAGAAAGATCGCCAGAGTTCGTCTTTCCAACGGTATCGAGGTAACAAGTTATATTCCAGGAGAGGGTCACAACCTTCAGGAGCATAGCGTTGTTCTTATCCGTGGAGGAAGAGTTAAGGACTTACCTGGTACAAGATACCACATCATCAGAGGTACTCTTGATACCGCAGGTGTCGCTAACAGAAAACAGGCTCGTTCCAAATACGGAGCTAAGAGACCTAAAGTTAAAAAATAATTTTTGTAGATCAGAAATCTACACCGCTTCCTGATTGCAGATAATCAGGAGGATTACAAAGATATTATTCATCTAATGTATTACAGCGGAAGACTATAAGGATTTGTACGGTATTCCATATACCCTGTCGGTTGCGGGTTAAATATAGGACCTTACCAGTGCGAACATGCAATAGTTTTACTGCGTGAGTACCGATGATATAATCAATATGATTAAGGAGGGAAGTAACGTGCCACGTAAAGGACATACTCAGAAAAGAGACGTTCTGGCTGACCCGATGTACAATAACAAAGTGGTTACCAAACTTATCAATAACATCATGTTAGACGGTAAGAAAGGTGTTGCTCAGAAAATTGTATACGGTGCATTCGCCAGAGTAGAGGAAAAAGCTGGTAAACCAGCAATTGAAGTATTTGAAGAGGCTATGAACAACATCATGCCAGTTCTCGAGGTAAAAGCAAGACGTATCGGTGGTGCTACTTATCAGGTTCCGATCGAGGTAAGAGCAGACAGACGTCAGGCACTTGCTCTTCGTTGGCTTACAATGTTCTCACGTAAGAGAGGCGAGAAGACAATGGAAGAAAGACTGGCTAATGAGCTTCTGGACGCAATGAACAACACAGGTGCATCCGTTAAGAGAAAAGAAGACATGCATAAGATGGCTGAGGCAAATAAAGCATTTGCTCACTATCGCTTCTAATTCGAGGAGGAAAATTCATTGGCTGGAAAAGAAGGAAGAGAATATCCGTTAGAGAGAACCAGAAATATCGGTATCATGGCGCATATCGATGCTGGTAAAACAACTCTTACAGAGCGTATTCTTTATTATACAGGTGTTAACTACAAGATCGGTGATACTCATGAAGGTACAGCAACAATGGACTGGATGGAGCAGGAGCAGGAGCGTGGTATCACAATCACATCCGCTGCTACAACATGTCACTGGACTCTTGAGGAGAACTGCAAACCAAAGCCAGGTGCTCTTGAGCATCGTATCAACATCATTGATACACCAGGACACGTAGACTTCACTGTTGAGGTTGAGCGTTCCCTTCGTGTACTTGATGGTGCTGTCGGCGTTTTCTGTGCTAAGGGTGGTGTTGAGCCGCAGTCAGAGAACGTATGGCGTCAGGCTGATACCTACAATGTACCTCGTATGGCATTCATCAACAAGATGGATATCCTTGGTGCAAACTTCTACGGTGCAGTAGAGCAGATCAAGACTCGTCTTGGTAAAAATGCTATCTGCCTTCAGCTTCCAATCGGAAAAGAGGATGACTTCAAAGGAATCATCGACCTTTTCGAGATGAAAGCATACATCTACAATGATGACAAGGGCGACGATATCTCTATCGTTGATATCCCGGAGGATATGCAGGAAGATGCAGAACTTTATCATACAGAGCTGGTCGAGAAGATCTGCGAGCTGGATGATGACCTCATGATGGAGTATCTTGAGGGAGATGAGCCTTCTGTAGACAGACTGAAAGCTGTCCTCAGAAAAGCTACATGTGAGTGTACAGCAGTACCGGTTTGCTGCGGTTCCGCTTACAGAAACAAAGGTGTTCAGAAACTTCTGGATGCAATCCTTGAGTACATGCCGGCTCCTACAGATATCCCGGCTATCAAGGGCGTTGACCTTGACGGCAACGAAGTTGAGAGACATTCATCTGATGATGAGCCGTTCTCCGCTCTTGCATTCAAGATCATGACTGACCCATTCGTAGGAAAACTTGCTTATTTCCGTGTTTATTCAGGAACAATGAACTCCGGTTCTTATGTACTGAATGCCACAAAAGATAAAAAAGAGCGTGTTGGACGTATCCTTCAGATGCACGCTAACAAACGTATGGAGCTGGACAAAGTTTACTCCGGAGATATCGCTGCAGCGATCGGATTCAAATTCACTACAACAGGTGATACAATCTGTGACGAGCAGCATCCGGTAATCCTTGAGTCCATGGAGTTCCCGGAGCCAGTTATCGAGCTCGCTATCGAGCCTAAGACAAAAGCTGGACAGGGCAAACTTGGTGAGGCACTTGCTAAGCTTGCTGAGGAGGACCCGACATTCCGTGCTCATACAGATCAGGAAACAGGACAGACCATTATCGCTGGTATGGGTGAGCTTCACCTGGATATCATCGTTGACCGTCTTCTTCGTGAGTTCAAGGTTGAGGCTAACGTAGGTGCACCTCAGGTTGCTTACAAAGAGACAATCACCAAACCTGTTGATGTAGACAGCAAGTATGCAAAACAGTCTGGTGGTCGTGGACAGTATGGTCACTGTAAAGTTAAATTCGAGCCTATGGATGCCAACGGAGAAGAGCTGTACAAGTTCGAGTCCACAGTTGTTGGTGGTGCTATTCCGAAGGAATACATCCCGGCAGTTGGCGAAGGTATCGAGGAAGCTATGAAAGCTGGTATCCTCGGAGGATTCCCGGTAGTTGGTGTACATGCTAATGTATACGACGGTTCTTACCATGAAGTCGATTCTTCTGAGATGGCATTCCACATTGCAGGTTCTCTTGCATTTAAGGATGCTATGCAGAAAGCAGCTCCGGTACTTCTTGAGCCAATCATGAAGGTCGAAGTTACTACACCAGAGGATTACATGGGTGACGTTATCGGTGATATCAACTCCCGTCGTGGACGTATCGAGGGTATGGAAGATATCGGCGGCGGTAAGATGATCCGTGGATATGTTCCGCTTTCCGAGATGTTCGGATATGCTACAGACCTTCGTTCCAGAACACAGGGACGTGGTAACTACTCTATGTTCTTCGAGAAATATGAGCAGGTTCCGAAGTCTGTACAGGAGAAGATCCTTTCTAAGAAGGACTGATCTACTATAAAATAATAAAATGCTTGCAAATAACCTTGGTTTGCAATATAATCAAGGTTAGCAAGTTTAAATCTGAAAAAATGCTCTGAATACAGAGTCAAGTTTTTTAAGGAGGACATTTTAAAATGGCAAAGGCTAAGTTTGAGAGAACAAAACCGCATTGTAACATTGGTACCATCGGACACGTTGACCATGGTAAAACAACTTTAACAGCAGCTATCACAAAAGTTCTGTCTGAGAGAGTAGCAGGAAACACAGCTACAGATTTCGCTAATATCGATAAAGCTCCAGAGGAAAGAGAGCGTGGTATCACAATTTCTACAGCACACGTTGAGTATGAGACAGAGCATAGACACTATGCACACGTTGACTGCCCAGGACATGCTGACTACGTTAAGAACATGATCACAGGTGCAGCTCAGATGGATGGTGCTATCCTTGTTGTTGCTGCTACAGACGGTGTTATGGCTCAGACTAAAGAGCATATCCTTCTTTCCCGTCAGGTAGGTGTTCCTTACATCGTTGTATTCATGAACAAATGTGATATGGTAGACGATGAGGAGCTTCTTGAGCTCGTAGAGATGGAGATCCGTGAGCTTCTTTCCGAGTATGACTTCCCAGGAGATGACATCCCGGTTATCCAGGGTTCTGCTCTTAAAGCACTTGAGGATCCGAGCAGCGAGTGGGGCGACAAGATCATGGAGCTTATGGATGCTGTTGACAGCTACATTCCAGACCCACAGCGTGACACAGATAAGCCGTTCGTTATGCCTGTAGAGGATGTATTCTCTATCACAGGACGTGGTACAGTTGCAACTGGTAGAGTTGAGGCTGGTGTTCTTCACGTATCTGATGAGGTTGAGATCGTTGGTATCAAAGAAGAGACTCGTAAAGTTGTTGTAACTGGTATCGAGATGTTCCGTAAACTTCTTGATGAGGCTCAGGCTGGTGATAACATCGGAGCACTTCTTCGTGGTGTTCAGAGAAACGAGATCGAGCGTGGACAGGTTCTTGCTAAACCAGGAACACTTACATGCCATACAAAATTCACAGCTCAGGTTTACGTTCTGACTAAAGACGAGGGTGGCCGTCATACACCATTCTTCAACAACTATCGTCCGCAGTTCTACTTCAGAACAACAGACGTAACAGGTGTTTGCAACCTTCCAGAGGGAACAGAGATGTGCATGCCTGGAGATAACATCGAGATGACAATCGAGCTGATTCATCCGATCGCTATGAGCCAGGGTCTTACATTCGCTATCCGCGAGGGTGGACGTACTGTAGGATCAGGACGTGTTGCTACAATCATCGAGTAATTTTAGCATAACATCTTAATTTTATAAATAGAGTACCGCAAGGTACATTGTGTCCAAACGTAAGATACCCCGGAACCGCAAGGTTTCCGGGGTTTTTCTGTTATGTGAAAGATTTGAATACAGCTATAAAGAATAGCGAATAAATTAAAACAGGCAGGTATGTGAAGAATTTTATTTTCTTCGCATATTGGCAAGGGAATGGTATCTGGCAGGAACACCGTACTGTGGAGATCTGGAATATATCTAGGCGAGAATAAAGGAAGAGGATATGCGGATACATACCGCAGGAAGAAGGTTTCCGCACAAAAAAATTGTAAGATTTCTTCAACTGTGAAGTCTAAAGGAGTGTGATTTTATGAAAAAGTTGATAGCATTGGTTCTAGCATTGGTTTGTGTGTTTGGTCTGGGCGGTTGCAACACCAAGAGTATGAATTATATTATTGAGAACAAACCAAGTGTAACGGGTATTGTAGAAGAGGTGCATAACGATTATGTCATAATGTACTCTGATACAGCAGATGGGTATCCGAATGGGTCAAGGTGGTCAATATCTTTGAGTGTAGAAAACAAGGACAGTTATACCAACCTTTCTGTTGGTGACGAAATTGTTGTATATCACGACGGAAATGTTATGGAGACAGACCCATTAAAAGTGGGGACAGTTTATGCCATTACATTGAAAACTCCTGATGACAGAACAGAGAACAACAAAGGCTGACTAATTCCAGTTTGTATAATTGAAAAAATAAAAAACGCATAGACAACTGTGTCTATTAGTGAAAATACGACATTTCTCGCTTTGTGTCGTGTTATTTGCAGATAACAGATTCTATATTTGATGATGAAAGGAGGAGTTGAGGTGGACCAAGTAAAAATCGGGAATTTTTAAAAAAAACTTCGCAAAGAAAAAGGCATTACACAGGAGCAGTTGGCAGAAATATTAAATGTCTCTGGAAGGACCGTATCCAGATGGGAAACCGGAGTTTCCCATAGTTAAAGATACCACACCAAATATGATGAACCCACGCTTATACACTACCAGCTATAATAAACCGCAAGGACAGCAATTTGATGATACTGCTGTCCTTTCTTTTATAAAATTGCAGTACACATAAAAAAGCTGTAAAATGATAAATATATTTGTCCTTGTAACAATTCTCGGACATTTGCCTGTTATACTATCTGCAAAAAGCAAAGGAAGTGAGAATATGGAGCAGATTTTAATTGTCGAGGACGACAGTTTTTTGAATAAGATGTTAGACTATAACCTGACCGCAGACGGCTACGGCGTGACTTCTGCCCTAAATGCCAGAACCGCAGCCGAAGCCATCCGCCAGCGGGAATTTGATTTAGTGCTGCTGGACATCAACCTGCCGGACGGGAACGGTTTTGAACTGTGCAAGCTGATAAAGCCCCAGCACCCGGACACCATCGTAATATTCCTGACCGCCAACGATCAGGAGAGCGACCAGATACGGGGCTATGAGGTGGGCGCGGTGGACTACATCACAAAGCCCTTTGTAATCGGGGCCTTGCAGCGGAAGATCAAAGCCATGTTCGCCATGCTGGAACACCACAAACCGGCTAAGGACATTTACGATGACGGACGGCTGTTTCTGGACTTCTCGGAGCAGACGGCTTCCCTAAACGGCAAGCCCCTGACCCTATCCCCGATGGAGTACAAAATGCTGAACCTGTTTCGTAAAAATCCCCGGCAAGTGCTGACCCGTGGGCAGCTTTTGGAAAAGCTGTGGGATATAGACGAGAGGTTTGTAGACGAACACACCCTGACAACCTCCATCAGCCGGATTCGCAGCAAGATCGAATCCGACGGCGGCGCACCCTACATCAAGACTGTTTACGGCATGGGCTATCAATGGACGGGAGGCGAGGCAAAATGAAGGTTCAAAACCTCTCGGTAAAGCGGCTGTTTGGCCGGGTGGCAATAGGGCTTGTCCTCTCCATGTCCGGGATCACCATAGTCCTGTTTTTTGTGACAAAACAGACGGCGGTGCTGCTGACAGGCGGGGCGCTGCTGCTGTGTGCCCTTGTGGGGATTTTCGTACTGACGCAGGCGTTTGGAAAGCGGCTGTCGCAGTTTACCGCTGACCTGTGCCAGACCTTAGACCACATGATCGCCGGGAATGAAGCGCCCCAGCGCCCAGAGGACAGCGAAACCCAGCTTGCCAGAATTGGGCACCGTCTGGCAAGGCTCTACCAGATCATGCAGGAGAACCGCCGCCGGGTGGACGAGGAACGGCAGGAGTTACAGACCCTTGTATCGGATATTTCCCATCAGGTGAAAACGCCGGTAAGCAATCTGAAAATGGCGACGGACACCCTGCTGGAAAAGCCTATGGCCGAGGCAGAGCGCACCGACTTTATCCGGGGAATCCGCAGCCAGACGGATAAGCTGGACTTTCTCTTTCAGGCCCTTGTGAAAACCTCCCGTCTGGAAACAGGCGTGATCCAGTTGGACAAGAAACCGGGCCGCCTCTTTGATACCGTGGCACAGGCCATGAGTGGGATCGTGTATGCAGCGGAGAAAAAGGAAATCGCCGTGTCCGTGGACTGCCCGGAGGATTTGACCGTTTCCCATGACAGCAAGTGGACATCGGAAGCCCTCTTTAACCTGCTGGACAATGCGGTGAAGTACACCCCGGCAGGCGGGAAAATCGCTGTGTCTGTGGTGCTGTGGGAAATGTATGTGGAAATCAAAGTGACCGACACTGGCAAGGGCATTTCCGAAAGCAATCAGGCCACTATCTTCCAGCGCTTCTATCGTGAGGAAGAAGTACACGAACAGCAGGGTGTGGGCATTGGCCTGTATCTGGCCCGCGAGATCGTAACGCGGCAGGGTGGCTATATCAAAGTGGTTTCGGAGCCGGGCAAGGGTTCGGAATTTTCCATTATGCTTCCCTTGCGTTGAGAGAAACTTTCTGCTTCGGGTCAAGTTGGCCCGAAGCGCAGAGATAAAATGAAATGTCCGAGCGTTGTAACATTTCACCTCAATTTTCAATGAATTTTTTTAGCCGCTGTAACATTTCGCGGACATTTGGGTTTTACAATACACTTATCAACAGGTAGGAAGCCTTGAAAGGAGTTTTGAATATGAGCGTTTTACAGACGATTGACCTGAAAAAGTATTACGGTACAGAACCGAACATTACCCGCGCCCTTGACGGCGTAAATTTCTCCGTGGAGGACGGCGAGTTTGTGGCTGTTGTGGGAACCTCTGGTAGCGGCAAGTCCACCCTGCTTCACATGATGGGCGGGTTGGACACTCCCACCAGCGGAACCGTGATTGTCCGAGGCGAAGAACTGGCAAAGAAGAACGACGAGCAGCTTACCATCTTTCGCCGCCGCAACATCGGCTTTATCTTCCAGAACTATAACCTTGTTCCCATCCTGAATGTGTATGAGAACATTGTCCTGCCGGTGGAGTTGGACGGGGACACGGTGGATCAGAAGTTTTTGGACGAAATTGTTCACCTACTGGGGCTGGAAGATAAACTGAAAAATATGCCGAACAATCTATCCGGCGGACAGCAGCAGCGTGTGGCTATCGCCCGCGCCTTGATTACCAAACCGGCTATCGTGCTGGCGGACGAACCGACCGGCAATCTTGACAGCAAGACCAGCACTGAGGTGCTGGGGCTTATCAAGCGCACCAGTGCGGAGTTCCGGCAAACCGTTGTGATGATTACCCACAACAACGATATTGCCCGTCTTGCAGATCGGATTGTCCGCATTGAGGACGGCAAAATTGTGGAATAAGTAGGGGGTGGCAGACTATGACATGGCCTTTTGAAAATGATACCAGTAACATTGAAAAGAAACTGGCAAAGCGCAGTTTGCACCATGAACGGCAGCGTAATTTATTTGCAATCATTGCTCTTGTGCTAACTGCATTTATGATAACTGCGACATTCAGTATTGGTTTTAGTTACTTTGAAACCTACCAAATGCAACAAATTCGGTTAATGGGAACTACCGCTGATGTCGGAATCACAAACGTAACAGAAAATCAGTTGGTTGACATTTCAAAATCAAACCTTGTCCTTGACGTAGGTATACAGCAGCGTTTAGGCAGTGTTGATACAGAGCAACTGCAAAATGCGAGATTAGGTATAGTTTGGATAGATGATACCGAGTGGGAACACCACCGTCTTCCTACTATATCAGGTGTTGTAGGAAATTACCCATCAAGTAAAAACGAAATTATGCTACCTACATGGGTGCTTGAACAGATGGGCATTTCTGATCCGCAAATAGGGATGGAGATTGTGTTGTCGTACCAAATTGGCGATAGCTATAATTATGTCTCAGACACCTTTTTGCTGTCGGGCTACTATACGGACTACATTCCAATGCGCACAAATAATCGTGGTTATGTTTATGTTTCATCCGCTTTTAAGGATAGCTTAAATGTATCACTGGATAATAGTGTTACGGCAATGATCCGTTTTCAAGGCAATGATAATGCTGACAAAAACTGTGAAAGATTGCGGCGTGAGATTGACTTTACAGAAGGGCAAACATTTGAAATTGCACCATTAGAACAGGCAAATGGTGGAACTATTATTTTAGCTGTAATAATTTTAGCAGTTTTTATATCCTTTAGCGGCTATCTGCTGATTTATAATATTCTTTATGTCTCTGTCGTAAAAGATGTGCAATTCTATGGCCGTCTTAAAACGATTGGAACGACCCAAAGGCAGATAAAGAGAATTATCTATAAGCAGGCAATCAGAATCTCTTGTATTGGTATTCCGATTGGTCTGTTACTTGGTGCGGCTGTTTCCTTTGGCATTGTTCCTTACTTCCTGAATATGATGTATTCAACAAATTCTGATGTGGGAACAAAAGTATCTTTTTCGCCGTTTATTTTCATAGGAGCGGCCATATTTACGTTCATTACCGTTATGATTGCAAGCATGAAGCCCGCCAAAATTGCCGGAAGTGTTTCACCAATAGCAGCACTCCAATATACAGCAGCCAGCACAAAGAGCAGCGCCAGAAATTGTAGCAAAATGAAGTTGTCCAGAATGGCATGGAACAATGTCTTTCGTAATGCTAAGAGTACAACCCTTGTTTTTGCATCGCTTTTTTTCGGCCTTTCCTTGTTCCTTGTCGTCACAGGGCTATTACATGGTTTAAGCCCGGAGAATTATGTGAGCCAATGGGGAGTAAGCGATTTTGCACTCACATATAGTATCCACGAAAGAGAAGATTTAATTTCCAGCGAAATGGTTTCAGAGATTGGTCAGCTTGACGGCATTGAGAATTTGAGGTTGACCTATGCACCTTATCCTCAAGTAGCAGCAGATGTTGTATATGACGATGCTGTATTTCACGAGTTTCTTGCGTCATTAGACGGAGTAAACGGCATTGATTTTTCTGATCCGGCAAAATTAGAAAATTATCAGCAAAACTTTTTTAGCGGGGTTTTTGGAATTGACAGTGCATATTTGGAAGAAATCAATAAAACCTTAAACTTGCCTATTGACACGTCTGCCTTTGAACAAGGAAAGGTTGTGCTGCTGTCCAAAACAGTAGAAGGCCTTATTCAGCCAGGGCAGGAAATAACAATCCAGACGCAGAACGGACAGCATTCCTTTATTGTAGCGAACGGTTATTTGAATGAAGGGTTTCGAGCAGGAGGAGGCAATGAGAGAGGGACGGCTCCTGATTTGTATATTAGTCAAACAGCTTTGAAAGAACTCTTTCCGCAATATAGAGTGTTCCGCGTGGCCTTTGATACGGATGGTCAACATGACGAAAGTATACTGCAAGAATTAAAGCAAATCACCGCATCACAAGCTAACATTGATATTATATCCCGATATGAACGGCGAGAAGAAATGCAGGAATATCTCATTACAGCAAAGGTTTTAGGAACAGGGTTGTCCGTGATCCTGCTGCTTGTTGGTGTCATGAACTTTGTCAATACAATGGTTGTCAATGTAAATACTCGGCGCTATGAATTAGCTGTTCTTGAAAGCATTGGAATGACAAAGCGACAAATCAAACGAATGCTATTTATGGAAGGTTTCTATTATTGGGGCGTTTCCCTTTCCCTTGCTGTCACCATTGGAACAGCAATCTTCATCTTGCTATATATGATTTTTAGTAAAGTGGCCTATTATGCTGTTTTCTCCTATCCATTTATCCCACTGGTGCTGGTGTCTGGACTGGTGTTGCTAATCTGCCTTATTGTGCCTATATGGGTCTACAAAACTGACGTTAACCTTCCAGTTGTGGAGCGATTGCGGTTGACAGAGTGAGTTTAATCAAATAGCAAAACATCCTTAGATCAATCATATCGAAGCGGAGCAGATTTTAGCTGCTCCGCTTCTTTAGTATTTTTCAAAAAATTCTTTTGAAATGTCCGAGCTTTGTAACAATTCAGCCTGTTTTTCTGTCGAAATCAAAGGCACCTCGGACATTTATAGTTCTTCCAAAAGTTTGATGATAATATTACCATTCATGGAAGAAGCAATCTGTTATTGCAATAATGCGAAATTGACGATAGAAAGTTTTTCATATCTCGGTCAGCTCAACAATTACATTACTCTGCTGATACAGCCAGTCCGTAAATTCTTTCGGGCTGGCCGTTCCTGTTTTTACAGCCTTTTTTCTCTGTAAGGCTTCTTTCTTAAAGTCGGAAAAGGAAGCCTGTATTTTTTCCAGACGGTCAGCCGGAAAGCCTGCGGTATTTTTTACCCGGTTTATTTTGTTGCGCCAGTTCTGGCATTCATTTTTATAAAGCAGGTCATAGTTATTTTCTCTTGACCTCTCGTCAAATTCCCGCTTGTTTTGAAGCGCCTGTGCTTTTCGGCACTTGTCGCTGCACAGCTCATACCGCTGGCTCTTTGCCAGAAAATATTTTCCACAGACCTTGCACCGCCGGAAGCAAAGCCCCCAGTCATTCAGCCTGTTCAGATAATAGGTAATCAACGGGTAGAGGGACGCATAGGCAGACACACATTCTTCTGTGCGCCGGTTGTCCGGGAACCAGAGGTCAAGCCGGGTATCTTCTGACGGTGCGCCTTTGAAATAAAGGCTGCCAGCTTGAAATTGTTTCGGTTTTCCTGTCTCCCTGTCAAAGCTCATGGTTTCGTTTTGGAATACCCCGGTCAGTCTGCTCATTTTATCCATGAAGCGGTCACAGGCAGCGTTACGGTCACGGGGTTCTCTGGCAAGCAGATAGCTGTTCCAGATACGGAACGCCACATACATTTTCAGAGGGTCGTTGCTAAGATATTTCTCCCAAAGAAATTCGCTTGCCGCCTGCTCCAGCTCCGGCTGTTTCCATCGGTTGGAGTGGAGAGCTTGCCGCAGCGGAGAAAGCCCGTATAAGTTCCAGTCTCTGTCCGTGTCACGCTCAAAGTTTATCAAAAAAGTTCCCAGTGGGCGTGTCATATCACAAAGCACCTCTGCGTTTTGGCTCCCGTTCAGACGGAAGCGGATCTGCTGTTCTTCCCCAATCAAAATCCGCTCTTTCATTTTCTTCCTGTCCAGCGTCAGGACAAACAAAATCCTCTCAAAACATGGCTCATGCCGTATAAACTGATTCTCCATCCCTATCCCCTGCCTTTGTTTATGGTAATTATATAATTCAGTTATATCCGTTACACTCATGGTATCGCAGAATCATTGTTTTGTCAAGGATAGTACGCTATGATGATTGCGGTTGGTAATTTCGTACCGCACAGTACCTTGACAAGTGAATGACCGTCCAAAAGGGATATGACCGGCAGGAGAAGTGACGCATTCGGCGCACCAATGCAGGGAAACACCGCAGGAATGGGGCAGGAAAACGGCTTTTGGGGAGAACGGCAACAGGAAGCATTTTAACCTATTTGATTTATGGGAGGAACAGAATGAACGATAAAAAGAGATTGAACAGCTACGAGGATTTACCGCTGGTTCTGGATGTGGCGGACATTCAGCGGATTATGGGAATTTCAAGAGCGAGCGCCTATGAGCTGGTACACACACCCGGCTTTCCAGCGTTCCGCAGGGGCAGACTTATCAAGGTCAGCAAAATTGCTTTCTTTGAATGGATGGCAAAAGGCTCCGAAACCGTACCGGGAAGCGACAAATAAGCGTGAGGTATCATTCCCTGACTTGCAATACTGCCGCACTTTCCAAAGGGGCATACAGAGGGAAAAAAACTTAAAAATGATACCGAGACGCTACATCAAAACAGCCTATCTGCGTACATCAGATAGAAACGGAGAAAGGAGCCGGTTATGGCAAGAATGAGTAACAAGCGGCGGTTGGAATGGTCTTTCTTCTTAAATGACCGCAGCCGTATCACTTACAACGAACTGTGCCGGAAATGCCAGCACGAATGTAAACAGAGCTTCCGGGCGGTTGTGGTTGACTGCCCGAAGTATCTTTCCAAGCGTTCCAAGAAAAAGGACAAGACTGCCGGAAACGGCAAAATCCCTTAGGAACTAAGGGCGCACTTCTATACATAGTCTAAAGACCATGTATCGTGCGTCCTGCGGAGCTTACCTCTGCCGCTGATAAAATCAGCAATCCGAGGTCTGCGTTCGCTTCGCTCCGACAAGGTGGCTACACCCCCTTGCGCCGCTAAAGCGGCTATCCCCTGTGTACCCGCCGCAAAGAGAAATCCGCTCTGCGGTTTTCCCTTTTCATCGGGTTTTATAGAAGCACTGACACACGGACTGTCTGCGGATGGTCTTTCTTTATCTTATCAGCAAAGGATGTGAGAACATGGAAAAATCTTTGGAACAGTTGAAGCAGGAATATGAAAAAACCACTGTCCTGCTGGAACAGGAAAAACGGAAAATGCAGCGTTTGAAAAACCGGCAGGCGTATCTGGAAAGCGGTTCCCGGAAACAGAGGACGCACCGGCTGATTACCCGTGGGGCAGCTATTGAGAGCATTGCACCACAGACAAAGGAGCTATCCGAAGCGGAATTTTATTCCCTCATGGAAAGCATTTTGAATCTGCCGCAGGCGGAGCATTTCATCCGGTCTGCCACAGAGAACCACGCCCGTATTTCCGGGCAGGAGAAAGGCGGTGACTAAGGATAGCACTTTATCATTTTTCAATCGCACAGATCAAGCGCAGCGCCGGTCAGAGCGCCATTGCCAGCGCAGCCTATCGAGCCGGGGAGCGTCTTTACAGCAGCTACTATGGAGAAGTCAGCGACTACACCAAAAAGGGCGGCGTGATCGCTTCGGAAATCATGCTGCCGCCCCATGCGCCGGAAATATATCTTGACCGGGCGACCCTCTGGAATGCTGTGGAGAACTGCGAGAAACATCCAAAAGCACAGCTTGCCTATTCCTTTGATATTGCCATGCAGAATGAATTGACGCTGGAAGAAAACATGGAGCTGGCGAGGAAGTTCGTACAGGAGCAGTTTGTGACAAAAGGCATGATTGCCGACCTTGCTTTTCACAGCCCGGAGAAAGAGGACGGCGGCATCCCTAACCCGCATTTTCATGTGATGACAACCATGCGCCCTTTGAACCCGGATGGCACATGGGGACAAAAACAGCGTCGGGAATATCTTCTTGATGAAGATGGAAACCGAATCCGGGATAAAAACGGCGATTATATGTTTAACGCTGTCCATACAACAGACTGGCATGAGCCGGAAACGCTGGAACACTGGCGGGAGCAGTGGGCGGCTGCCGTTAATACAAAATTTGAGGAAAAAGGGCTGGATGTGCGTATCGACCACCGTTCCTATGTGCGGCAGGGGCTTGACCTGATACCTACTGTCCACGAGGGAGCTAATGTCCGGCAGATGGAAGCAAAGGGCATCCGCACCGAGAAAGGGGAACTGAACCGCTGGATTAAAGCCACCAACCGGCTCATGCAGGATGTGAGGAAGAAGATCAAAGCCCTGTTTGTCTGGATGGCAGAGGTAAAAGAAGAACTTTCCAAACCGCAGACACCGAGCCTTGCCGACCTGTTGATCGCTTATTACAACCAGCGCAACGCAGGGGCATGGAGCAATAAAGCCAGAACCGGAAACTTAAAGCAGTTTGCCGAAGCCGTCAATTATCTGACGGAAAACAAGCTGCTCACATTAGAGGATTTGCAGGAGCGTCTTTCCTCTGTCAACGAAGAATTTGAAGCGTTAAGCGACTCCATGAAAAAGAAATCTGCCCGGATAAAGGAATTGCAGGAATTGATACGGGAGGGCGAGAATTACCAGCGGCTAAAACCTGTTCATACGGAATTGAACAATATCAAGTTTAAGAAACAGAGGGAGAAATTTGAAACATCCCACGATGCGGAGTTACGGCTGTTTTATGCCGCCCGCCGTATTTTGAAAGAAAAACTGGACGGAAAACCCATTGCCCTGAAAGCATGGAAACAGGAATACGCACAGTTAAAAACAGAGTATGCCGAACTGTCTCCGCAGCACAAGCCACTCCGGGAGGAAGTCATACGGCTACGGCAGGTGCAGAACGCCGTAGATACCGCACTGCGCCGGAGGGAGCAGCCACAGGCAGTACAGAGAAAGAAACATGAGATGGAGCTATGATATAACCGGCAGCTTTACCGCTACCAGTATTTTTATGGAGGGAGCATTTGAATGTATTTGAAGCGGTGAAACAGTCTGTTACCACCCGGCAGGCTGCTTCATTCTATGGAATCCGGGTGGGGAGAAACGGCATGGTCTGCTGTCCATTCCACAATGACCGCACGCCCAGCATGAAAGTGGACAGCCGCTTTTACTGCTTCGGCTGCGGGGCTTCCGGGGATGTGATCGACTTTGCCGCTTTGCTACATGGATTGGGGAAACGGGAAGCTGCGGTCAGGCTTGCGGAGGACTTCGGCGTTTCCTATGAGAAATCCGGCAATGCGCCGCCAGATAGGAAGCGTCACAACAGGTCACAGCCCCGACAAAAATCAGCGGAGCAGAGATTTCAGGAAACGGAACGGTATTGTTTCCGGGTGCTATGCGATTATCTGCGCCTGCTGGAGCATTGGAAAACAGCACACGCCCCACAGCCGCAGGATGCCATCTGGCATCCTCTTTTTGTGGAAGCGTTGCAGAGGATAAGCTACACAGAATACCTTTTGGATATTTTGTTATACGGAGAAATAGAAGAAAAAGCGGCATTGATCGCCGCACAGGGAAAGGAGGTGTTGCGGCTTGAACAGCGAATTTCAGAGCTTGCCGCCGGAAACGCAGGAAGCGGTCAAAAGGACGATGGACACAATGGAACCGGCGCAGACACCGGCAGAAATCCGGGAAACATTAGAGGGGACGCAGAAAGGCGGCGTGAAGAACAGCATCCGAAACTGCCTGACGGTGTTCCAGCGTGACCCTCTGTTTCGCGGGGCGCTGCGCCTGAACCTTTTGACGGAGCAGATTGACATTGTGAAGCCGCTGGGCTGGGAGCGCACCAGTACCACGCTGACCGACATGGACATGAACTACCTGCTTTTGTATCTGGAAGAAAATTACGGGCTTACCAGCGAGAAAAAGGTGCAGAGCGCCATCAAGATTGTTGCCAATGAAAACCGCTACCATCCAGTCAGGGATTACCTGAACAGCCTGCAATGGGACGGCACAGAGCGCATCCGTTACGCCCTGCATCACTTTCTGGGAGCCGATACGGACGAATACACCTATGAAGCCTTGAAACTGTTCCTGATGGGAGCCATCCGGCGGGTATTCAGACCGGGGAGCAAGTTTGAGGTCATGCTCTGTCTGGTTGGTGGTCAGGGAGCCGGGAAATCTACCTTTTTCCGGCTGCTGGCAGGCAGGGACGAATGGTTTTCAGACGATTTGAAAAAGCTGGACGATGAAAATGTGTACCGCAAGCTGCAAGGGCATTGGATTATCGAGATGTCGGAGATGATTGCCACAGCCAACGCCAAGAGTATTGAGGAAATCAAGTCATTCTTAAGCCGCCAGAAAGAAACCTACAAAGTGCCGTATGAGACACATCCGGCAGACCGGCTGCGGCAATGTGTATTTGGAGGGACGACCAACCGGCAGGACTTTTTGCCCCGTGATCGCACCGGCAACCGGCGCTTTCTCCCCGTGACGGTGTACCCGGAACGGGCGGAGGTTCACATACTGGACGATGAAGCGGCGGCGAGGGCGTATATCGAACAGATGTGGGCGGAAGCCATGACGGTTTATCGCAGTGGGAAGTATAAGCTGTCATTCAGCATGGAAATGAACCGATACCTGAACGCCCACCAGCAGGACTTTATGCAGGAAGACACACAGGCCGGCATGATCTACGCCTATTTGGAGGACTACACCGGCGACAGGGTATGTTCCAAGCAGCTTTATGAGGAAGCGCTGGGGAACTTAAATTCCCCGGCAGACTGGGAGACACGGGCAATCTGCGAGATTATGAATACCGGCATTGCGGGCGGCATCATACAGGGCTGGGTAGCCTACAAAAGCCCGAAGCGGTATAAGAAATACGGTTCTCAAAAAGGCTGGGAGCGTGTCAACCAAGCTCCGCCGGAGGGGGACGGTTTTCAGGAAATCACGGAAGAAGAAGCCCGGCAAATGGAACTTCCATTCTGAAAAGCCACCGGTTGACAGTTTGGTTGACGCTTTGGTTGACAGCCGGTTGACGGGGAAAAGCCTGATATTTGGGGCATTTCTCTCCTTTGTCAACCATGTCAACCAAGAAATCAAAGAAAAAGTAAAAAGTAATAATAGAGCGCCTATGGATTGTTTTCAAAGTCTTTTCTGCCGGTTGACACGGTTTGGTTGACACGGAGACAGTCTGCGGCTGTACACCTGTCTGACATTCCCTTGTCGGGCATATTTCATTTATGGAGGTAACTGCCTATGGCAAAAAGCAAAAACGAGAGCAATAACAAAAACAGCGGCACCCTGCTTACCGAAAAAGACGGCACCCAGTATTTTGTCATGGGGAAAGTCCGTATCAAGGTATCGGAGCATTTCGCACAGGATGGGAAGCCGCTTGACAGCCTGCTGGAAGATGTGATCCAGCACGCTGCCGCCGCTTCCTGAAAAAATACGGAATAACGACTGTCAATCAGCCCACGCTTATGATATACTTGTACCAGCGAGTATTGTATAAGCGTGGGTTGTTTCTTTTAGAAGGAGGATTTTTAACCGTGAAACAACCATACAATACAACGATTTATAACACTGCACTATATTTGAGATTGAGCCGTGACGATGAATTACAGGGGGAAAGCGGCAGTATCCAGACCCAGCGCATGATGCTTAGACAGTATGCCGCAGAGCATGGGCTGACCGTTGTAGACGAGTACATTGACGACGGATGGAGTGGGACAAATTTCGAGCGTCCAAGTTTCCAAAGGATGATTGATGACATCGAAGACGGGAAAATCAACTGCGTTGTCACAAAGGACTTATCCCGTCTGGGAAGAAACTATATCCTGACCGGTCAGTACACGGAAATCTATTTCCCCAGCAAGGGAGTACGCTACATTGCCATCAATGACAATGTGGACACCATCAACGGAGAAAGCGAGCTTGCACCGTTCTTAAACATCCTGAATGAAATGCACGCCCGACAGACCAGCAAAAAGGTCAAGGCTGCCATGCACACAAGATTTGCCAATGGCGCACACTATGGAGCCTATGCACCGCTGGGCTATGTAAAAGACCCGGACAAAAAAGGTCATCTTCTGATCGACCCGGAAACACGCTGGATTGTAGAGAAGATTTTTGACCTTGCTGTACACGGGCGTGGAGCCGCCAGCATTACACGGATTCTGGTGGAGGAAAAAGTACCTACCCCCGGCTGGCTGAACTATGAAAGATACGGGACTTTCGCCAATATCTACGCCGGTGCGCCCGCAGAAAAAGCCTATGCGTGGACGATAGCACAGGTCAAGAGCATTTTGAAAGAGGAAACCTACATCGGTCACAGCATTCACAACAAGCAGAGCAACATTTCATTCAAGAACAAGAAAAAGGTGCGGAAGCCGCAGGAAGAATGGTATCGTGTGGAAAATACCCACGAAGCCATCATTTCTGAAGAAGTGTTCCAAAAAGTTCAGGAGCTGATTGCAAGCAGACGCAGGAAACGCAGAAACGGTACGACACAGATTTTCGCAGGATTGATAAAATGTGCAGACTGCGGATGGTCTTTAGCCTATGGGGAAAACAAGCAGAATAAGAACCCATACGGGTACTACCATTGCAGCAAGAACGGGCAGGGATTACGCCAGTGTTCCATGCACTATATCCGCTATGATGTACTGTATGCCTATGTGCTTGCAAGACTGCAATACTGGTCTATGCTGGCACAGAAAGACGAGGACAAGCTGCTGAAACGCCTGCTCAATGCCAGCGACAGGGAAAGAAACTCTGCGAAGAAAAAGCAGGCTGCGGAGCTGAAAAAGGCAGAGAAGCGTAAAGCCGAGGTTGACGGGCTGTTTGCTAAAATGTATGAGGACTGGTCTGCCGGACGCATAACCGAGTATAACTTCAATATGCTGTCCGAGAAGTACCAGAACGAGCAAAAGGAGCTTGAAACAAAAATAAGACAGCTTCACGAAACGATGGAAGCCGCCGTACAGACCGCAGCGGATGCTGAAAAGTGGATTGCCCTGATGAAACAGTATGTCAACCCTGTGGAGCTGACCGCCGAACTTCTGAACACTCTAATTGAAAAAATAACCGTCCACGAAGCTGTCAAGGGCGAGGACGGAAGCCGTGAGCAGGAAGTAGAAATCTACTACCGCTTCATCGGCAAAATCGACTGACCTTTCTTTTTTACCCAACAATATCTTTAATTAAGGGAGACGGGAAACAATATGCCGGATATCAGTATTCTTGTGGATATTGCAGATTATTATGATATCAGTATTCCGGAGATTATCAGTGGGGAAAGGAAAAGCGAGATGATGAACGAAGAAGAAAGAAAAATTGCTAAAACAATGTCAGATTATGCAACTACAGAGAAAGAGAAGATTTTTAAAGAAATGAAGCTCCAAAGTGTCATGGGAGTTTGTGCATTGGTTCTATACTGGATTCTGCATGAAACAGGTGCATATATGTATAATGATGTGTTAGGAAAGCTTGCCGGCTATTGTGAGACCTTGGTATCTGTGTCAGTCATAATGATGGCAGCATTTACGACAGGATCTTTAAGCAAGGTGCGGAGCAAGAGTAGGAAAGTTTTTGTGTTCGAAAATTTCCCAAAACCTATGCAATTAGTTGTAACTGCAGTTGTTGCTTTTGGTGGAGCTGCTGTGCTCAAGCTGGTACTGGTGCATTTTTTCGGCTTATAAGTATTTTCAAAGTTACTGTTCACTGGTAATGTTCCGCGAGGTGTTTTTTGTGAGCGAAGGTCACAGAAAACCAGAGACATACTGCGCGAATTTATGCGATCAGCATAAATTCTGTGCATCGCGAAGCGTGTTACTGAGAACGGAGTGAACAGTAACTTTTCAAATTCGTATTACATACTATGGAAAAAGAACTTTTTGACATTTTCACAGATGCGTGATAATATGATTTTAGAAATAGAGTGCTACCGATAGACGGTTAGTACGTTTTACTATTAAGATATCAAAGATAACCGCTTAGTTTGCAGACAGGGCGGTTATTTTTGTGGTTTATGATTATTTTTGCCTAATGTATATCCGATACTAAAGCTGGTTAAGCCGAAGCTCACTACTGCTATGAAGTCAACAATACTCATTGGCTTAGCCTTCCTTTCCAGTGGATTCCCTTTCGGGTTTCTATGTAATCAGAGGGGTGCTGAGTGCCGGCGGCACTCGTTTAGCACCGACCGTAACGGAGTGTAGACCACAGTCCCTCTGTTGAAGGACTAACCGCCTACCGTTATGGTAGCACCCATGTTCAGATTATAATAATAAAAAATTACGGGCGCAATAAGAAAATGGCAGAGGAAGTAGTAGGCGTTGGCAATAAAGAATTTAGGACAACCTTATTCCAGTAAACGAAAAAATGGCAGATTCCAGGATCATGATTCTGTCATCCAGGGTCATTGATAAGGTAAAGAGCCTTGAGGAAGAGAATGTTCTGGTAGTAGCAGGCCGTGGAGTGCGAAATGAAAAGGAGGTGGAAATTAAAATTTTATCAGAACTGAAAAAAATCCCGGAGTAGAAATACTTTGGGATTTTTTTGAAAGGTTGACTTTTACACGGTAAAGTGTAATACTTATTGTAAGTGACGAATGTGAGGAGTGTTTTTTATGCCGGATGATAAAGTACTGCAGGTAGCGATACTTATATGGGGATGTGCATTTTGTGCCATAGTTGCATTATGTATGTTTCTGAGCAGTAATTATGACAGGGAAAAGCGTCGGTATCTTATCCTGATGGAGAGTTTTGCTTCTCTGTTATTGCTGATGGATGCCATGGCGCATATTTTCAGCGGATATCCCGGAGTTCCGGGCAGTGTGATGGTTCGGATTTCGAGTTTTCTCGTATTCGTTTTAACAAATGTAGCAAGAATTCTCCCACCTCTTCAGGTGGTGAGATGAATTGCACATCTGATCATATCTGCTCAAAAAAATCTCTATAGTATAAAAGAAACACTTGTTCTCCCTTCCCTGATGTAGTATACTGAAAAAAGAACAATTAGTTCATAAATACATATCCGTCGGTATAAGAAAAAGGATGATAAATATAATGGAGTTAGACCACGAAAGATGCATTCTGGAGTCAGATCTTCTGTCTGCTCAGTGCAGGCGGAGCAACGATTGAAACGATACGGCAGTATATAGAAAGCCAGGGTGAGAAGAATGAACCGCGCCGTAAAAATAAGGATCTATCCAAATAAAGAGCAGAGAGTTCAGATAGAGCAAACAATCGGCTGCAGCCGCTTTATCTATAACCAGATGCTTGCAGATAAGATCAGCTATTACCAGAAAGAAAAAAAGATGCTCCGGAACACACCGGCCGGATATAAAAAGGAATATCCATGGCTGAAAGAGGTGGATTCCCTTGCCCTGGCGAATGCGCAGCTGCATCTGGAAAGTGCGTTCCGGAAGTTTTTTCGGGAACCAGCCTGTGGATTTCCACGTTATAAATCAAAGAAGCATGTAAGAAATTCATATACGACCAATGCACTAAATGGAAATATCCTTTTGCAGGATACCCATCTGAAGCTTCCAAAGATGTCCGTCATAAGGATAAAACTTCACCGTCAGATTCCATCAGACTGGAAACTGAAGTCTGTAACTGTGAGCCGTGAGCCATCCGGGAAATATTTTGCCAGCCTTTTGTTCTGCTGTGAGGACCAAACAGTGGAAAAAAGACCGGCAGAGAGATTTCTTGGGATCGATTTTGCCATGCAGGGAATGTGTGTATTTTCTACAGGAGAAAGAGCCGGGTACCCTATGTTTTACAGAAAAGCAGAGAAAAAACTTGCAAGAGAACAGAGAAAGCTCTCCCACTGTGAAAAAGAAAGCCGGAACTATCAGAAACAGAAAAAAAGAGCAGCTTTATGTCATGAAAAGATAAAGAATCAGAGAAAAGATTTCCAGCATAAGCTCAGCAGGGAGCTTGCGGAAAGATATGATGCAGTATGTGTGGAAGATCTGAATCTGAAGGGAATGTCCGGAGGGCTGCACCTTGGGAAAGGTGTGCAGGATAACGGGTACGGGCAGTTTCTGTTCATGCTGGGATACAAGTTGGAAGAATGCGGAAAACATCTTATAAAAGTAGACCGTTATTTTGCATCCAGCAAGATCTGCAGTGTATGCGGACATAAGAAAAAGGAACTGGCATTGTCGGATAGAATGTATGTTTGTGAATGTGGAAATAGGATGGACCGGTATGTGAATGCAGCAGTCAACATCCGTGAAGAAGGAAAAAGAATCTATAAAGAATGTGCCTGACGGCACAAGAAAAAAATCCGTAACCGGATAAACATAAAAACAAAACCGCGGGACACGCGGGGATAGCCTGTTTTAGCTTTGCCCTAAAGGGTAATCGAGCAGGAAGCCCCCACTTCAAAATCGTAAGATTTAAGTGGTGGGAGCATGTCACCGGACAGCCTGAAAGCCAAGGAGCGTAAGGCGCGTCTGCAGTACATGAGCTACCGTGATATGCTGACGACCTTGTATAACAGGAACAGGTATATTCAGGTTCTGGAAGGCATGCAGGCAAAAACAGTGATAAAAACAGGAGTAGCATATATTGATATCAATGGTCTGAAACGGGTGAATGATCTTTACGGACATGAGGCCGGAGACAGGCTGATCATAAATACAGCGCGTTCCATGCTTGCGATTCTGCCGGAGAATGCTTACCGGGTAGGTGGCGATGAATTTGTACTCATCTGTTTTGACATGGATGAGAAGATTTTTCGGAGTAAGGTCAGGGATATCTGTGACAGCATTGCTGCTAAAAGGATCAGTGTTTCTGTTGGCGCTGTCTGGGAGGAAAGCTCTTCGGAGCTTGAGACCATGCTGAGAAGAGCAGATGATCTTATGTATGAGGAAAAGAAGAAATATTATGAGGAACATGGAGTTGTTTGACCGGCTGGCACAGTCGAAATTCCGCAGCGGTTTTTATCTGAAAGAAAAAGATAAGGCTTATGCAGCAGACAAAGGCAGAGAAAAAATAGAAAAGCATGCACAGGATTTCATCCGTATGCGTCTGGCGCCTGCAGTGATCCCCAATGACGGGAAACAGACGCCGATGAAAGGCCATCCTGTATTTCTGGCCCAGCATGCCTGTGCCTGTTGCTGCCGTGGCTGCCTGGAGAAGTGGCACGGGATACCAAAAGGGCGTGAACTGACCGGCGAAGAACAGGAATACGTTGTGGATGTGCTGATGACCTGGATCGACCGGCAGATGGAAGGATACCGGCCGTCGAAAAGTTTGGCTTCAGCTTCCGGGAAGAAAGCGAAGGAACCGGAGTATGAGCAGCTGACGCTGCCGTTTGTATAGTTGATCAGAAGCGCAGCGACAGGTTCAATTGTGCTTGTTTGTACGAAAAAAAGAAATAACGATAAGAACAGGAAAAAGTTTCTGATTATGTTGTGCCCGGTATTTTTATATCGGGCATTTCGTTTGTAATGGAAGAAAGAGCTGGAAATCCGGGTAAAATTTTTCCGGGATTTTCTGTAACGTTTTTGAAACGGGTTCGTCTTATAAGTGAGAAGGGAGGAAAGAGAAAAACCGATGAACATAGAGGAACTTTACCGGACATATTTTGACATTGTATATCGGTATATCCGTTCTATCTCACAGGATGGAGCGCTGGTTGAGGAAGTGACACAGGAAACGTTTTTTAAAGCTCTGGAAAAGATAGACCAGTTCCGGGGTGACTGTGATGTGCGTGTGTGGCTCTGCCAGATCGCAAAAAATACGTTGTACGATCATCTGAAAAAACAGAAGAAGCAACTTCTCGGGGATGAGAAGCTGGAAGAAGCAGAAAGTGATGGCGGAGAGCTTCTGGAGGAAAAGCTGGCGCAGCGGAGCCAGGCTATGGAGATCCACAAAGTTCTGCATAGACTTTCGGAACCGTATAAAGAAGTTTTTTCCCTGCGGACCTTCGGAGAGCTTAAGTTTAGTGAGATCGGAATGCTTTTCGGAAAAAGTGAAAACTGGGCGAGGGTGACTTATTACCGTGCAAGAGTAAAGATCAGAGAGGAGTTGGAGCAATGAGGATCACATGTGATGTAATACAGGATCTGATGCCATCTTATGTGGACGGCATTTTAAGTGAAGACAGTCAGGCGTTGGTAAAAGAGCATATGGAAGCTTGTGAGGAATGCAGAAAAATGTTGGAGATTATGAAAGAGGAGCAGGGAAAAGAGCAGGCTCAAATGATATCATCTGCAGCCTCCGGAGCACGACGCAGAGCTGATGAAACGGAAAATATCGGAAGTGCAGCCGCACTGAAAAAAATCCGGAAAAAATTAATGATACGCAGAGTGCTGACAGCAGCAGTGGCAGTTATCCTGACACTCATCGTTGCGGCAGCAAGCTACAACCACTGGTATTTCAACGAAAAATACATGACCCTGGAAAATAGCGGAATGTACGTAAAAAATAATAATTTGTATTCTTCTAATAATCTCATCAATCGAATGAAAGTACAGTACACAGAAGATGGAAAAACAGAGTTCGTCTACGCCATTGACGCGCCATATGCAGGAACTCTGGAACTGAAAGGCGATGACATGCTGCTTCAGGATTTTTCCAAAAAGACAGAGGAAGTATCACCGGAAGATGACAGCATCCCGGAAACTGTAACAGAGGTTTATTATATGAGTGCGGAAGCCGGAAAGAAGAGCCTGGAATTAACAGAGCTGGAAGTAAAGGGAGATCTGGATGCAGCGGAGAAAATTGTGGATGAGATGAAACAGGAATCGAAGCTGATATGGTCGGAACAATAGAATAAAACTCTGTTTATGAATCAGGTAGAGATTTGTAATTCACAAAGGATTTATTCACTCTGGTTAAATGGAAACAGGCAAAGGTACTGTTCACTGGCAAAACCAGGCAAATGCAGGAAGATGGGCAGATACAGGATAGAAATACTGCATCGTCTATGTTAAAATAAAACCTGGACAGTACAGTAAAAAAAGTTCTATAAAAATTCTGTGCTGCAGGCGACAAAAACAGACAGCAGTGAATTTATTTACTGCTGAAGAACAGGAGGGACACAACATGTTATTTGTATGCTATCCAAAATGCAGTACCTGTAAAAAGGCTCAGAAATGGCTGGATGAGAGCAATGTGGAATATACGTTGCGTGATATCAAGACGGACAATCCAACTGCAGAGGAACTGAAAGCCTGGTGGGAAAAAAGCGGTCTTCCGCTGAAGCGTTTCTTCAATACCAGTGGAAATATTTATAAAGAGATGAAACTGAAAGACAAACTTCCGGAGATGAGTGAGGAAGAGCAGCTTGCGCTTCTTGCAACAGACGGGATGCTTGTGAAACGACCAATCCTTGTCGGGGAAGACAAGGTGCTGGTGGGCGCTAAAGAAAAAGAATGGGAAGAGTATCTGAAATCATGAAAAAGAAACTGAATTATGCGGATATCGTTAAGGAAACCGCGATCCTCACCGTGGCAGTGGCGATCATTGCAGCAGCGGTATATTTTTTCCTGGTGCCAAGCCATACGTCGGTCAGCAGTATTTCCGGTCTTGGAATCGTGCTTTCCAACTTTGTGCCGCTGCAGCTGTCGGCTATTACCATGATCCTGAATGTGGTATTGCTGATCATCGGATTTTTTACCTGTGGAAGAGAGTTTGGAGTTAAGACGGTTTATACCAGTGTGATGCTGCCGTTGTTTCTGGGATTGTTTGAGATCATTTTTCCAGATTTCGGTTCCATGACAGACAGCCAGGAACTGGATGTTCTGTGTTATGTTCTGGTAGTGAGTGTGGGACTTAGCATTCTTTTTAACCGGAATGCATCCTCAGGCGGACTGGATATCGTGGCGAAGATCATGAATAAGTATCTCCACATGGAGCTTGGAAAAGCCATGTCCCTTTCCGGTATGTGCGTGGCACTTTCCGCGGCGCTTGTGTATGATAAAAAGACGGTAGTCTTAAGTATTCTGGGAACGTATTTTAACGGAATTGTTCTGGATCATTTTATTTTTGATCATAACATCAAACGGCGCGTCTGCATTATCACGAAGAAGGAAGAGGAGCTGAGGCAGTTTATTGTTCATGACCTGCACAGCGGAGCCACGATCTATGAGGCCATCGGAGCCTATAAAATGGAAAAACGTCATGAGATCATAACCATTGTAGATAAAGGTGAATATCAGAAGCTGATGAAGTTTATAAACCAGGAGGACCCAAAAGCTTTTATTACGGTTTATAATGTGTCGAATATGCGGTATCAGCCGAAGAAATAAAAAACTCCCGGGATAAACCTCCCGGGAATTTTTTACCATATTTTACAGGAAAATATATTTCAGGATAAACAGCACTGCCAGTACATACATCAGAGCGCTGATCTTCTTTTCTTTTGCCTTACCTGTGATCAGGTTGATGGCTACGTATGTGATAATTCCCATGGAGATACCTTCGGAAATGCTGTAGAAGAACGGCATTGCGATGATACATACATAGCATGGGATCGCTTCGGACATATCGCTGAAATCAATGCTGATAACATTGCTGAGCATGTACAATCCGACGATCACCAGAGCCGGAGCTGTGGCAAAGGACGGGATCGCCAGGAAGATCGGAGACAGGAACAGGGACAGGCCAAATAAGATGGCAGTTGTCACTGCGGTAAGTCCGGTTCTTCCGCCTTCGGATACACCGGAAGCGCTTTCTACGAAAGTAGTAGTCGTGGATGTACCGAGAACAGCACCTGCAGTTGTTGCAACAGCATCTGCAAGAAGGGCACCCTTGATGTGAGGGAGCTTACCATTCTCGTCCAGCATACCGGCCTTGGAGGATACACCAACGAGAGTTCCGAGAGTATCAAAAAGATCTACAAATAAAAATGCAAACAGGATAACAAGGAAATCCAGTGAGAAAACTCCGTCAAACTGCAGCTTCGCAAAGATCGGAGCAAGACTCGGGATAGAGAGTCCGTTGCTGAAATCTGGGAGCAGGCTGTAGAAGCCGATCTCCGGGTTCGGAACATAAAGTCCGGCGAACTGACAGATGATTCCAAGTCCCCATGTGATCAGGATACCCCAGAGGATGTTTCCCTTTACATTCTTAACAACCAGGATTCCGGTTACGATGATGCCGATCAGAGCCAGGATAACGGTGATTCCCACATTGTTGAAGGAAGCCTCCACGCCCTTAGCTGCATTATATCCGTCTACAGAGAAAAGCTGCAGCAGTGTGGAGCCGCCGATCACGATATTGGAATTCTGTAAACCTACAAATGCGATGAAAAGACCGATACCAACGCTGACTGCGGATTTCAGGTTCAGAGGGATCGCGTTGAAGATCGCTTCACGTACATTGGTAAGTGAAAGAACGATAAATACGATACCTTCTGCAAAAACTGCGGTCAGTGCATACTGCCAGCTGTATCCCATACCGATAACGACTGTATAGGCAAAGTATGCGTTCAGACCCATTCCGGGTGCCAGTGCGAACGGGTAGTTGGCGAAGATCGCCATCAGCAGTGTTCCAAGGAAGGCTGCCAGTGCGGTAGCTGTGAATACAGCTCCGGAATCCATGCCGGTCGCGGACAGGATGTTCGGGTTAACTGCCAGGATATACGCCATTGTCATGAAGGTGGTGATACCTGCCAGAACCTCTGTTTTGGCGTCCGTTTTATTTGCGGACAGCTTGAAGATTTTTTCTAACATATTTCTTTCCCTTTCTTAAATATGTTTTTGGACAACATGTCTAGTTTATCATATAAAAATTTCGTATGCAATCGTTAGTGTGCACAGATATGATTATAATAGGTGTTTTTTTGTAAAATACTTTTACAGGCAGGCAATTTGTGTGTAAAATACAGGAGAGAGAGTATTTAATTTACAGACGAGTTTATTTTGCAATGAAAGGGGGATGGATAATGTCTGAGAAAAAACTGCGGAATATTACAGATGTGCTCTGCTTTCTGCTTATCCTTGGGTACGTGATGTATCTTGTGGCCACCTGGGGAAATCTGCCGGAGAGGGTGCCGATCCATTTTAATGCTCATGGGATCCCGGACCGGTATGGGAAGAAGGGCAGCCTTCTTCTGGAACCGATTTTGGGGCTGTTGATCCTGGCACTTCTGATGTTCTGTCAGAGATTTCCACAGTGGTGGAATTATCCGGTTGAGGTGACAGAGGAGAACAGAGAGCATATCTTTGAGATCGCGTCAAAAATGATGTCTGTGATCAAGCTGTTATCCATTGGAATATGTCTTTATGCCGGGATCAGCGGGAATCTGGGAACGGCACCTATGTGGCCGGTGTGGATACTGATCGCAGGGATTTTTGTAACATTGCTCCGGGGAATCCGGGAGATATATAAGACTGGTAAAGAAACTGACATGGATGAGGATGATAAATCGTGAAGCGGTCGCGTTTGTGATCATGTAGCAAAGTGGAAGGTAAAGGTTCGATTTATTGTACTGAATATGAATGGAACCAGCGAAAGCGGATCGCGAATATCCGCCTGGCGAAGTTATAATAAAAACAGGAAAGGAATTTCAGGAGGATATGGCAGATACAAGAACAGATGAGCTTTACAGAGCGCTTCAGGATAAGGGCTATCCCGATGAGCTGTGCCGGGAAATCGCCTACAAACATATGAATACCGATTACACAGCTACACGGATGCTGGGGTATTTATACAGGGTGACAAGTCCCAGAGTGGAGGATGTGATCGATGAGATGCTGGCGATCTTAAGTGACCGGGAATCCATCATCCGGAAGAAAGAGCTGGAGCACGCCCAGGCTACGATCAACAGCGTGTATCGGGAGGGGCTGTAACGGAAATCCCGGAGCTGTGCCAGTGCTGGCGATCAGAAGCACTGCAGCAGTTCCGGGATTTTATGATTTGATCCTTGAATAAGAGATAGTCGAGATAAAATCACTGAACTTAATACAAAGAGATCACCGACTGCCTGTCCACGATCTCAACATCCAGGGCTGACTGGCAGGAGGAGCTGACAGAGCCGGTGCGGATCTTTTCCAGGAGAAGACTGGTGGCAAGGCGTGCCTTCCGGGGGATGTTCTGGGAGACGGAGGTCAGCTTGGGCAGAGTGTACTGGCACAGTGTCAGGTTATCATATCCGATCACAGAGAGATCCACAGGAATGCGGTAGCCGCCCAGGCGGGCACCCTCCATAATTCCGATAGCACAGATATCCGCTGTAGTTACCGCAGCGGTAACTGGAGAGCTGTTGGATGCAATCTCACGGCCGGCCCGGATACCGCCCTCATAGGAAGGAGAGTACTCATAAACGTAATCCGGGTTAAAAGTAATATGGTTCTCCTCCAGCGCCCGTTTATAGCCATTGAAACGGCTGGTAAGAACGTGGTTGTTTTTGTAATCGGCCACAAAAGCAATGGCAGAATGACCGTGATTGATCATATATTTTGTGGAAAGATACATGCCTTTTTCATCATTGGAGGTAATATTGATGAGATTGGGATGCTCCAGCTCGCAGTCAAATGTGGCGATGGGGCAGGTGGCGGAATCCATCAGCTTCGCCATGTATTCGCCGGCGGCCGGATAAAGAATGATGATTCCGTCTACATTCCAGTTCTTCAGAAGGGAAATGATATCCGCATTTTTTGATACAGAGCGGATCATGGTGAAATATTCATTCTTTTGCAGTTCTCCTTCGATAGTACCGATCATGGTGCTGATATAAGGGTTCTCAAAATAGTTGGTTCCCAGGAGCACATCTTTTTCATCAAGGAAAATGATGATGCCGATGATGTGGGATTTTTTATTGGATAAGCTCCGGGCATTCAGGTTGGGAACATATCCGTATTCTTCTATGATCGCATTGACCTTGTCTCTGGTTTTCTGGGAAACGCGGCTGGTTTTGCCGTTGATCACATTGGAGACGGTCATCATACTGACGCCGGCCAGGTCTGCGATATCTTTTAATGTCATACTTTACACCTCTGTTCTTCCATAGCAGTTTCCGGGAAGAAAACTGCAGTCATAAAAAATTCTGACGCATTTCTCAGCCAAAAATAAAAATACAATGAAAAACCCAGAATTTATTTATCCTCTCTTTACAGGTTTATAAGGTTTAAACAAAAAATATAAATGTTCAAAAAAAACAGTTTATAAACTATATATATTATAGTCCAACATAGTAAAAAAATCAATGTATGATTGATGGGAAATAAAAAAATACAGCATTGCGATGTGAAAAATAGACAAAACGCAGGCACAAAAACTGGAAAAAATGATGAAAATACAAAAATATGTTGACGAATTTCTATGAGCGTGATAAATTAACAATAGATTTAGCGCTAAACTAAAAGGAACGGAAAACGTAGTCAGAAAACAGGAAAATACCGGAAAGAAAGAGGTAATGCATGAAAAAGAGAGTTTTTGCAGCGGTAGTTGCTGCAGCAATGGTTGTAACTGCATTTACAGGATGTGGCAGTACAGGAAGTTCTGCCGGAAGTGACAGCAAATCCGAAGCCAAAGCAGAGGTACCTACAGAGCCTTTCGGAGATACGGTCAAATATGACCCAAGCGTGGAGATCAATGACGGAAAAGACATCACCGTAGAGCTTTGGGAGTGGGGCAGTGACGAGCTGTTCCAGCAGATCATCGACGGATACACAGCGATTCATCCAAATGTAACCATCAATCTTGTTGATAACCCATGGGAGGATTACTGGACAAAGCTTCCTCTTGCACTGGATGGAAACAACGGACCGGCTATTTTCAACGTACATAACAGCTACCATGAGAACCTGATCAATTACATGGCTCCTCTTGATATTCCCACAGAGGATCTGGAGGCAGATTTCAATGGTGTAAGTGCTCATGTGATCGATGGAAAGGTTTACTATATTGATTACGGTATGATGACCGGATCTGTATACTACAACAAAGATATGTGGGAGAAAGCAGGTCTGACAGATGCTGATATCCCGAAGACCTGGGACGAGATGATCGAGGTTGCCAAGAAGCTTACTATTAAAGACGGTGACAAGATCGTTCAGGCAGGTCTGAACTTCAACGATGATTTCCATCAGAATTACCTCCTTGGCCTGAATTATCAGCTGGGAGAAAACCTCTTCAAGGAAGACGGAGTTACTCCGAATGTAAACTCTGATGCAATGAAGAAGGTAATGCAGATGTTGGTAGATATGTATGACGTAGATGGCATCGGTTCCAAGGACTTCGGTGAGAAAGCAGCAGACAGTTTCGGACAGGGACAGTCAGCCATGGTTATCCAGTGGGGACACTACTACAACACTCTGAAAACAACATGGAGCAACATCAACTTTGGCGTATTTGAGATCCCGACCTTTGACGGCGAGCCATATGCTTACAACCGTTACAACGGTGAGTCTACCTTTGGTGTAAACAAAAACGCTCCGGCTGACCAGCAGGCAGTTGCACAGGACTTCGTAAAATATTTCCTGGCAAATGATGACGCACAGGTCGCATTTAACCTGGCAATGAGTACCTTCCCGGCTAAGAAATCTCTGGCAGATAATGAGAAGATCCTTGAGAATCCTTCTCTGAAGGTTCTTTCCGAGCACATTGACCACTATATCTGGCCGGGCCCGATGCCTGCAACTGTAGAGACTTCTATGAAAAAAGCAGGAGAGGATGTATTCTTCAACGGTGTTGACATCGATACTGCCCTGGACGAAGCAGAAGCCAACATCACAAAGGATATGAAGAACAGTACATTCAAATCTGTAGAAAACCTTTATAAGTATGCAAAATAAAAAGATGCCGTGAGTAATCCGCAGGTATCAGAGCAGAAAGGCGCACTTGGAAAAGGGTGCGCCTTTCTCAGCAAAAAGATGTGTATCGAAAAGATAAGGAGGATGCATCGATGTTTAAAAAAACAAATCCGCTGCAGAGCAAAAGCGAGATCATTTTGAGAAATATCGTTGTTCTGGCAATGGTGATCTTCTTTACGGTATTCCTGATCGTACCTATTGGAATCGCTTTTGCAGGAAGCTTTCATGAGTGGAACCCGTTAAGCGGTACTTACCGGTTCCTGGGGCTTGAGAATTATAAGGAAGTATTTACCAGTGCTCTGTTTGGAAAATCCATGTTGAACACAGTGATCTTCTCTGTTGTAGTTATTTTCTTTCGTGTAGGTCTTGGACTTGGAATCGCCTATGCGATCTATTCCACACTGATAAAATATAAAAGCTTTTTCAGAGCTGTATATTACATGCCGGTTGTAACTCCTATGGTAGCCGTAGCCTTTGTATGGAAATTTATGTACAATCCTCAGATCGGTACTATCAATCAGATCTTCGGATTGGATGTAAACTGGCTGATGAATCCGAAAACTGCCCTTCTTGCAATTATGATCATGACCATCTGGAAGGATTTCGGATACGCAGTTGTTATGTACATGGCAGGTCTCTATTCTCTTCCGACAGATGCTCTTGAGGCCGCAAAAGTAGATGGCGCCAACGCATGGCAGACGTTCCGTTACATCACACTTCCGCTGCTGAAGCCTATGACACTGTTCGTTATCATCACTTCTATTATTTCCTACCTTCAGGCATATGTTCAGATCCTGATCATGACGGAAGGTGGCCCTGGAACAGCAACTTACCTTGCATCCTACATCATCTATGATGAAGCGTTTGTAAAATACAACTTCGGATATGCATCTGCACTGTCCTTTGTATTGTTCGTTATCACAGCAGTATTTACCTGGTTATCATTCCGTGTTTCCGGAACAGAAGATTAAAGGAGGAAAACATTCATGAAAAGAAAAGTCAGTAGTATTGCTTTAAATGCACTCCTTCTGATCCTTGGAGTGGTTACCGTATATCCTTTTGTATGGATGATTTTTTCATCCTTCAAGGAAAATCAGGAGATCATGGCTCTGGAGCAGCATCTCCTTCCGCAGAAATTCATCATTGATAACTACATCAATATGAACGCGCATTTTAATTTTGTCCGTTTCTTTTTAAACAGTATTGTTATTACGGTAGTGATCACTCTGATCGTAATTTATACAAGTACTATCTGTGGTTTTGTACTGAGTAAATACAAATTTAAAGGAAGAAATATTCTTTTCGGATTCGTACTTTCTACTATGATGATCCCGTGGTGTGTTACCATTATCCCGAAGTATTCCATGATCCAGGCATTTGGCTGGATGGACAGCTACAAAGCACTGATCATCCCGGCTATGTTCAGTGGCTTCGGAATCTTCATGATGAAGCAGCATATCTCCGCACTTCCGGATGAGATCCTGGAGGCGGCAAGAATTGACGGAGCCAATGAGTTTTATATTTTCCACAAAATCGTATTACCGATGTCAAAAAACGGAATCTTCAGTATTGCGATCTTCCAGTTCCTTTGGGCATGGGAGGATTTCCTGTGGCCATACCTGGTAATTACAAACAAAGACAAACAGCTTCTTGCCGTTGGTCTTAAGATGTTTAACGGACAGTATTCCACAGATTATGGTGCACTGTTCGCAGCAACTGCCATTTCTATCATCCCGGTACTTCTGATCTATCTGTTTTTCCAGAAACAGTTTATCGCCGGAATTGCAGCTTCTGCTGTAAAGGGATGATGGCATACAAATAATAAACGGAGGAACATAAATGCAGGACATATATAAAGTAGAAACGCATCCTCTGGCGTTAAGTGAAAATATGATCACAGGGGATAAATACAGGATTACGTTTCTCACAGAGGGGCTGATCCGTCTTGAGTATGATGAGGAGGGTGTATTTGAGGATCGCCCTACGCAGATGGTGTTTTTCAGGGATTTTCCGAAAGCGGACTATCGTGTAGTGCGTACAGAGGATGGGATCGAGGTCCATACGAAAAGAATCCACCTTATTTATAATGAGAAGGAATTTACCAGCTGGGGCTTAAGCATTCAGGTAAAAGGAAACTTAAGCGCTTACCACAGCATCTGGCACTACGGAGAAGAGATCCATGATCTGAAGGGAACCGCCAGAACGCTGGATATGGTGGACGGAGCAACAGAGCTGGAGCATGGTATTCTTTCCAGGTTCGGATATTCTCTTGTGGACGACAGCAGATCGCAGGTGCTTCTGCCGGACGGCTGGATCGAGCCAAGAAGAAAGGGTATCAAGGATCTGTACTTCTTCGGATACGGACATGACTACAAAGAAGCACTTCATGATTTTTACAGACTCTGCGGAAAAACACCGATGCTTCCAAGGTTTGCTCTCGGAAACTGGTGGAGCAGATATTATAAATATTCTGAAGAAAGCTACAATGAGCTGATGGATAAATTCCAGGAAAAAAATATCCCATTTACGGTTGCCGTTATTGATATGGACTGGCATGTGACCGATGTTGACCCGAAATATGGAAGCGGCTGGACCGGATATACCTGGAATAAAGAGCTCTTCCCGGATCCGAAACGTTTTCTGGATGGTTTACATAAAAGAGGAATGCGTACCACATTAAATGTACATCCTGCAGACGGCGTACAGGGCTGGGAAGAAATGTATGAGGACATGGCAAAGGCCATGGGTGTGGATTATGAGAATGAAGATCCGGTAGTATGTGATCCGGCAAGTCCGAAATTTATGGAAGCCTATTTCAAATATCTTCATCATCCGAGAGAGGAAGAAGGTGTGGATTTCTGGTGGATCGACTGGCAGCAGGGAAGCAACTGCAAGATCGAAGGGCTTGATCCTCTGTGGATCTTCAACCACTTCCATTTCCTGGACAGTGCCAGAAACGGAAAACGTCCCATGACCTTTTCCAGATATGCAGGTCCCGGAAGCCACAGATATCCGATAGGCTTTTCCGGAGATACTCATATTACCTGGGATTCCCTTGATTTTCAGCCATACTTTACATCCACAGCTTCCAACATCGGTTATGGATGGTGGAGCCATGATATCGGCGGACATATGCTTGGATATAAGGATGACGAGATGACCGCCCGCTGGACACAGTACGGGATCTTTTCTCCGATCATGCGTCTTCACAGCTCATGCAGTGACTTCAACGGAAAAGAGCCGTGGCGTTTCAAAAAGGAGACAGAGGTTGTCATGGAAGAAGCTCTCCGTGAGCGCCACAGAATGATGCCGTATCTTTATACAATGAACTACAGAAGCTATCAGGAAGATCTTCCTCTGGTGGAGCCCATGTATTATGAATATCCGGAGGCACCGGAGGCATATGCAGTAAAAAATCAGTACTTTTTCGGAGACCAGCTGATGGTAGCGGCTGTGACAACACCGAGAGTAAAAGGCCTTAATGTAGCAAAGACGGCAGTATGGCTGCCGGATGGGGTATGGTATGATATTTACACAGGTCTGCGCTATGAGGGTGGACGAATGGTGGATATGTACCGTACTCTGGACAGTATCCCGGTTCTTGCAAAAGCAGGCGGTATTCTGGTGATGACCGATGAGATCCGTGGAACAGAGGCGGAAAAGAATCCGGAAAGCCTGAATATCCGGGTATTCCCGGGCGCTGACGGAAGCTTCCGATTGTATGAGGATGACAACGAAACCTGTGCTTACGAAAATGGTGCCTGTGTATTTACGGAAATGGATTATAAGGAAAAGGATCAGGCAGTGTTTACCATTCATCCCGCACAGGGAAAAACAGAGCTGATCCCGGCAAAGAGAACTTATACCGTGGAGTTCTGTAATTTTGCGAAAACAGGCACAGATACTGTGAAGGTTCTGGTTAACGGAGCAGATACTGAGGCTGCTGTAAAATATGAGGAGAAGCTTCAGAAGATCTGTGTGGAAGTGGAAGCAGACGCAGCGGCAGAGGTGCAGATCATTCTTGCAGGAGAGGTAGCGGATAATCGTATAGAGAAACGTATCTTTGATTTCCTGAACCAGGCAGAGATCGGTTTTGTGCTGAAGGACAGATTATATCAGCTGGTCACAGCCGGAAAGAAGCTGCCGGTTCTTTTATCTGAGCTTCAGTCTATGGAGCTGGACAAGGATCTTTACGGAGCACTGATGGAGATCCTGACTGCGTAAAATATGAATAAAATCGCGTTTCCAAACCATACTATCATTATTATCAAAAGAAAGGATGATCATAATGATATTAAAGGAAAAAGAACGCACAGTGATCCAGGATCTTCAGACACAGGAAAAAAGCTGCATTGAAAAATACGGAAAATACGCACAGCAGGCCAGGGATCCGGAGCTTAAAAGCTTATTTCAGACTCTTCAGAAAAAAGAGCAGGAGCATTACGATTCCCTGAGCCAGGTGCTTTCCGGCACAGTTCCACAGGTAAACTGTAATGACAGTGACGGCCGTGATTACCAGCCAAAGACTACTTACACATCTGTGATGTCCTCAGAGGATAAGGAACACGATGCTTTTCTTGCAACAGACTGTATCGGAACAGAAAAGCTGATTTCCGGAGAATACAACTCGGAGGTTTTTGCTTTTGAAGACAGTGGTGTGAGGAAGCTTCTGGCAGATATCCAGGTGGAAGAGCAGAATCATGCGGAGATGCTTTACAAATATAAGACTGCGAACGGAATGTTCTGATATATAAAAAAAGGGAGGATTTCAGTAATGGAATTCTTCCTTTTTTTATTATATAATCAGGAGAACAGCAGGGAGAAATACTTTCCTGCAAAGAGAGGAGGAATAGATATGAAGGGAACCAGCTGCGAATACTGTGCAAACTATACATATGATGAAGAGTGTGACGAATATTACTGTGATGTCAATCTGGATGAGGATGAATATTATCGTTTTGTGAGCAGTGATTACAAGGAATGTCCGTATTATCGTTCCGGAGATGAATATAAGGTGGTACGTCATCAGATGTGATACAGAGTAACGGAAAAAAACAGAGCAGAAGATAATGTGATAAGACAAAAGCAGGTTTTCCACGAAAAGGAATGCGAGTTTTGTGGAAAATCTGCATTTTGATGTTTTGATATGTGCAAAAGGCTTCAAATTTGTAAAAATTAGCGTGTTTACATTTGAAAAAAATATCTTTATAATAAAAATATTGGTCTGACAGGTGGAACCTTTATACCATCCAGACGATGATAATGCTACAGGATTTTGTCTGAGACAAAATTTCGGGTAAGCGTCTGACAGACTTATAATAGATTTTTTGACTTGATGGAGGGTGTGACAGATTGGATATTATAAAGAAATTTGGGGATATGGTGGGAGAGGAATCCATCAGGGACCCGGAAAAAGCACGAAAACTTCTTCTCACTGGCTACCGGCTTCAGGAAAAACGTCTGCAGCTTTTTCCTGACAGGAAGCTTCCGGCTTCGGGACAGTATGTAGCCCGTGTAGTTATGCAGAATATTATCAAAGCCCTTGCAAAACCGGACGATACCGCTCTGGTGAGCATTTTTGTACCGGGAGAGCTTCTGACAGCAGCAGGGATCACTCCGTATTCCGTGGAGGCAATGTCCTGCTTCATCGCCGGAACCAGATGTGAGCAGGCATTTCTGGCACAGACGGAATCAGAGGGCTTTCCGGAAACCATGTGCTCCTATCACAGAGTTTTTCTGGGAGCGTCCATGACAGGATTGGTACCGAAGCCCAAATGTACCATCTACACAAACCTTGCCTGCGATGGAAACATGATGACGTTTCCTTATCTGAAACAGAAATATCAGATCCCGGGCTTTTATATTGACGTACCCTATGAAAAAAATCAGGATTCCATCAGCTATGTTGCAGATCAGCTCCGTGAGCTGAAGAAATTCCTGGAGGATGTAGGCGGGAAAAAAATCTCCGAGCAGTCGGTACAGCGTGCAGTTGCCAACAGCAATGAAGCGGCCTCCTATTACAGCAGCCAGCTTGCCCTCAGAAAGGATCACGATCCGGTGACTTCCCTGACAAATGAGCTGTATGCGATCTTTATGTGCCATCTTCTGGCGGGCTCAGAGGAATCCCTGAAATACACAAAAATGCTTCTTGAGGATGTGAAGAAGGCACCAAAGGGGGAAGGTCTTCATATTTTGTGGATGCATATGATGCCGTTTTTGCAGGAGCCGGTAAAGGATGTATTTAATTACAGCCAGAACGTGCATATCCGTGCCTGTGATTTTGTTGCAGACGGTTTTCAGCGGATGCAGGCCTCGGATCCTTACGAGGCCCTTGCGGAAAAAATGGTCAACTGCATTTACAACGGAAGTGTGAAGCAGAGGATCCGGCGTGCCCAGGAGCTGGCGAACCTTACAGAGGCAGACGGCGGGATCCTTTTTGCACATTGGGGCTGCAAGGGAACCATCGGAGCTTCCAGCCTGATCAAAAATTCTCTGGAAAATGCAGGACTTCCAACCATGGTCCTGGACGGTGACGGCTGCAACCCGGCCAATTCCAGTGACGGCCAGGTATCCACACGACTTCAGGCATATCTGGAAATGTTGTCAGAAGGTAAGGAGGAAAAACGGTCATGATACATTACGTCTGTAAATATACACCGCTAGAGTTGTTTAAGGGCTTTGGCGAGGAATGTGCGGTTCTTGAGGAAATGCCGGAGAATTTTGAGCTTTCGGACCAGATTGCCCATGCCAATCTCTGCGGCTTCGGAAAATCTGTGATCCAGGCAGTGCTGGAAGGAAAGGTAGAGCAGCTTGTTCTTGTTAACTGCTGTGATTCCATGCGCCGTGTGTACGACATTGTGGAAAGTACCGGTAAATGTAAATTTCTGTACATGCTGGACATGCCTCATGAGGATAACGACTGTGAAAAGGTGAAGCTTGCCCAGGGCATCCACCGTCTGAAGAAAGCTTATGAAAAATTTTCGGGGAAAACCTTCGATAAAAGTGGATTTCTGAATGCTTTTTCCCATGAAGATGTGGATAACCAGCCATACATCGGCGTTCTGGGTGTCCGTGTCAGCGGTGTCCTGGAAAAAATGATCCGGGATAATATCCGCATGGATGTGGAAAATCTGACCTGCACAGGTGGAAGACGTCTTGCAGTGATCTGTGAGGAGCTGAAAAAAATGGAAGACGATGCCATGTTCCTGGCTTATGCGGATGCACTTCTTTCCCAGATGCCCTGTTTCCGTATGAACAACAGCACCCGAAGAAACCGGCTGTATCTGGATCCGAACCTGAAGGGGATTATTTATCATACCATCAAGTTCTGTGATTATTATGGTTTTGAATATGCAAGTATCAAGAGAGATATCAAGGTTCCGCTTCTGAAAATCGAGACAGATTTTACAAGCCAGAGTGCAGGACAGCTCCTTACCAGAGTACAGGCTTTTGCGGAGACCCTGGAAGGCTCTGAGGATATGGACCCATCAAAAGGAATTAGCGAGGAGATAAGAAAAAAAATGGAATCAGGAGTTTATTATGTGGCAGGGATCGACAGCGGTTCCACAAGTACGGATGTTGTGATCCTGGATAAAGACGGAAAAATTAAATCGACCATGATTATCCCCACAGGCGGCGGCGCTATGATGAGTGCAGAGAAGAGCCTGGAGATGGCCGTGGAAAAAGCAGGGATCAGGAAAGAAGATATCGTGCGTATCGTTACTACCGGATATGGACGTGCCTATATTGACAGTGGTGATGACAGTATCACAGAGATTACCTGTCACGCAAAGGGTGCCCATTATCTGAATCCGAATGTGCGTACAGTTATTGATATCGGCGGTCAGGATATCAAGGCTATCAGCATTGATGACAACGGTGCGGTAAAAAATTTCCTGATGAACGATAAATGTGCGGCCGGAACCGGACGCTTCCTGGAAATGATGGCCCGTACTCTTGGACTTTCCCTGGAGGAGATGAGTACCCGTGGCTTGGAGTGGAAAGAGAACGTAGTGATCTCAAGCATGTGTACTGTATTTGCAGAGTCCGAGGTAGTTTCCCTGGTTGCCCAGAATAAGGACGTGGCAGATATCATCCATGGTCTGAATGTATCTGTTGCTTCCAAGGTAGGAGCTCTTGCAGCCCGCCTTGGCAAAAAGAATCCGGGGGAATACATGATGACCGGTGGTGTTGCCAGAAATAAAGGTATCATCCAGGCACTGGAGGAGAAGCTGGGTGCAAAGCTTTATATCTGTGATGAAGCACAGCTTTGTGGTGCGCTTGGTGCGGCACTGTTTGCTTATGAGAAGTGTAATGCGGCACGGTGATCAGATCAGACAAGTTGCCTGCGCAGTGAATGCAGAGTGTGAATATCCTTTTGGTCAGGGGCGGCGTGCCCACTCACTGGGCGAACAGCCACAGTTCTTTCGAAAGTACCGGCTGAAGTGGGAGAGATTTGAAAATCCGCACAGCAGAGCCACCTGTTGAACAGGCAGAGCTTCGTTGGTGAGCAGATTTTTGGCTTTTTCCAGACGGAGCAGATTCAGGTCAGCATGAGGGGTGCTGTCAAAAAAATTCCGGTAACAGGAATAAAACTGACTTTTTTCGAGATTAGCCATGGCGCAGAGCTTTTCTGTTGTCCATGGCTTTTCGTAATTTGTAAGCATTTCCAGACGGATCTTCTGGAACAGTCTGCAGAGCTCCGAGTCTGCAGACTTGCCTGTATCTGTACTGCGGAGTTCCCGTGAGGCTGTGATCATCAGCTGGCAGAGCAGGGCATACTCGTAGTCCTGGGAAAAAACTTCTCTGTTCAGATATTCATGCTGCAGCTTCTGGATACAGTGATCGATCTCCTGGCAGTCACTGGGGTAAAAAATTTCGTTGCAGGGAAGTCCGAACCGTTTTGCCAGGTTTTCTCCGCAGGAAAAATGGACATAACTGTTCCGAAATTTTCGTACAGCCTGATAATGCTGGGGATTTCCCGGAATATAAAAGATGCAGGCATTATCCCGGGTGACAGTAAGCTGACCGCCCAGATAAACCTTCATTGGTGTTTTAAATAAAAGAAAAAGAAAATCTCCGCTTCCCTCCGGCCGGAAAATCCTGTCGTAATCGGAGTTGGAACGGTTGTATTCGCAGAAATTTAAGGTGAAATCCATGGAAATGCTGCGCTCCTTTCATTACGTAGATCAGACAATCCGACTGTGGCATTGTAAAGAACTTTCTGTCTGGAAGTATAAAGTAAAGTGACAGAGGGACGTCCGTCTGGTAAGACTGTCTTTACGATAAATCTTACCGGAAAAAAAGTCAACTATTTCGGAAGATAATCACTGGTATGGATAGAACAGGATGGTAAAATGAAACATAGAAACGGTTGATTTCCGCTGAGAGTGTGTGAGCGAACAGAGGCGTAAGAGCCGGTATATGGCGGAATCGGAAACAGAGCTAAATGCGGTAGCAGCAGAAAATAATAATTTACAGGAGGATTTTTACAATGAAAAAAGCGCAGATCATCGTGGACAAATATTTCCTCACCGGAAAAACAGACAAAAGGATTTATGGTTCCTTTATAGAACATCTCGGACGTGCGGTTTATGAGGGCATTTATCAGGAAGGCAGTCCCCTTTCTGATGAGCAGGGCTTCCGGAAGGATACTCTGGAACTGGTAAAAGAGATTCAGGTACCGATCGTTCGTTATCCGGGCGGAAATTTTGTATCCGGATTCCGCTGGGAGGATAGTGTCGGGCCGAAAGCTCAGCGTCCGTCCAGAACGGAGCTGGCCTGGGGCGTGATCGAGACCAATCAGTTTGGTCTCAATGAGTTTATGGACTGGTCCAGAAAAGCCGGCAGCGATGTGATGATGGCAGTAAACCTGGGAACAAGAGGACCGGAGGATGCGAAAAATCTTCTGGAATACTGTAACTTTAAGGGAGGTACCTATTACAGTGATCTCCGTAAGGCTCACGGCTATGAACAGCCGCATGATATCAAATTATGGTGTCTCGGAAACGAGATGGACGGTCCGTGGCAGATGGGACATAAAACTGCGGCAGAGTACGGAAGAGTTGCGGCAGAGACTGCCCGCCTGATGAAATTTATGGACCCGGAAGTTGAGACTGTTGCCTGCGGAAGCTCCAATCTGGAAATGCCTACCTTTGGCTCCTGGGAGTATACGGTTCTTGACGAGGCTTACGATCAGGTGGATTATCTTTCCCTGCATCAGTACTATGGAAATGCAGCGGGAGACACTGCCGATTTTCTGGCAAGCTCCAAGGGAATGGATGATTTTATCTCAGGAGTGGTTTCCATCTGCGATGCTGTAAAAGCAAAGAAGCATGGAAAAAAACAGATAAATCTTTCCTTTGATGAGTGGAACGTATGGTACCACAGCAATGAACAGGATAAGAAGCTGGAAAAATGGGTACAGGCGCCCCATCAGCTGGAGGATGTTTATAACTTTGAGGATGCACTTCTTGTGGGAAGTATGCTGATCACACTTCTCCGTCATGCAGATCGTGTAAAGATCGCCTGCATGGCACAGCTGGTAAATGTTATTGCGCCGATCATGACATCCGATACAGGCGCATGGCGTCAGACGATTTTTTATCCATATATGCTGACAAGTGTTTATGGAAGAGGAACGGTACTGAATACACAGGTTCTCACACCGGTATATGAGAGCAGAACTTATGGTGAGGCTCCGTATCTGGATTCCGTTTGTGTCTGGGATGAGGAAAAGGATACACTGACGATCTTTGCGGTGAATAAGAGTCTGGATGAGGATATGGAAGTTTCCTGTGATTTAAGACAGTTTGAGGGATATAAGATCATAGAGCATATCGTGCTGAATAACGATAATCTTCAGGCAGTTAATACAGAGGCGCAGCCCGAGAATGTAGTTCCTGTAAAAGCCAGTGCAGAATGCTCAAAGCTGGACGGCGGAAAACTGGAAGCAGTATTTACAAAACACAGCTGGAATATGATCCGTTTTGCGAAATAGGTGTGGGTGAAGTATAGTAGAAGTAGTTGCAGATAAGGTAAATCATGGGACATTATGGGAGGATTTTTTTATGTACGCACCTGCAAAGGAACGATACGAAACCATGGAGTATAACCGTTGCGGAGAAAGCGGTCTGATGCTTCCGAAGGTATCTCTCGGATTATGGCATAATTTCGGAGATACATCTGATTATGAAAATATGAAACAGCTTTGTTTCACAGCTTTTGACAACGGAATCACACAGTTTGACCTTGCCAATAATTACGGTCCGGCTTACGGAAGTGCGGAGCGGAATTTTGGCAAGATTTTGAAAGAAGAACTGATGCCGTACCGTGATGAGCTGATCATCACAACCAAGGCAGGCTATGATATGTGGGAGGGCCCTTACGGAAACTGGGGCAGCCGCAAATATCTTCTCGCAAGTCTTGACCAGAGCTTGAAACGTATGGGCCTGGAATATGTGGATATTTTTTACCATCACAGAATGGACCCGGAGACTCCCCTCGAGGAAACTATGGGCGCGCTTGCAACCGCAGTTCAGCAGGGCAAGGCCCTCTACGTAGGACTTTCCAATTATGATGGAAAAACCTTAAGTCAGGCAGCAGCGATCCTGAAAGACCTGAAATGCCCATTTGTGATCAACCAGAACCGTTATTCCATTTTTGACAGAACTGTGGAAGAGAACGGTTTAAAGAGAACTACCGGCATCCTGAAAAAAGGCCTGATCACTTTCAGCCCGCTTGCTCAGGGACAGCTGACAGACCGTTACCTGAACGGTATTCCGGAGGACAGCCGAATCCGCAGGGACGGAAGATTCCTGAAAGAAAGCGCCCTGACACCGGAGCGTCTGGACCAGATCCGGAGACTGAACGATCTGGCAGCACAGCGAGGCGAGAAACTTGCAGACATGGCACTTGGCTGGCTGCTCCAGCATGAGGAAGTCACCAGCGTGCTCATCGGAGCATCCAAACCGCAGCAGATCATTGATAATGTGAAGGCTATCCACTGTGCGCCGTTTACAGCTGAGGAACTGCGTCTGATCGACGCGATTTCTAAATAAGAGAAGTTTGACAATGAAACAGGGGTATGCTATATTGAAAAACAGAAAAGAAAAGTGCCAGCGGGAGCTTGTGTGACAGGCTGAGAGGAAGATAGATCTTCGACCGTACCTGATTTGGGTAATGCCAACGGAGGGATTGTGATTTCAGAGCGTGTCTCCGTGGAGTTTATCCATGGAGATGCGCTTTCACTTTTTTATGTGAGCTTCTGCGAAAGAGCGGGCAGGAAGGGGAGCGCCTTAATGTCTGGCAGGAGAGTGATATTCCGGAGGATTTTTCCGGAAGGATCATGTAAGCGATGGGAATCCGTGTTTTCGGAGTGAGAGGAAGTAAGGGAACTTCGACCGCCAAAATCTAAGGGCAGACTGCAGCAGACGGGAAGCTTTTGCCCGGATCTGACAGGGCTCTGCCTGATATTTCAGGGAGGAAAACACTATGGAAAAACAAAGGATGCACACGCTTCGTATGGTAATGCTGGCAATGATGGTTGCGATCGGTGTCGTTATTTCACCGATCCTGAGGATTGAGGGAATGTGCCCCACGGCGCATCTTGTCAATATCGTATGCTCGGTTCTGATGGGACCGTGGTATTCCCTTCTCTGTGCGACCATGATCGGCGTGATCCGTATGATGTTTATGGGAATCCCGCCACTTGCACTGACCGGTGCAGTATTTGGCGCATTTCTTTCAGGTGTGTTCTACAGACTTTCCAAAGGCAAGATCATCTGCGCGGTGATCGGTGAGATCTTTGGAACAGGTATCATCGGATCCATGGTTTCTTATCCGGTGATGGCATTCCTGATGGGAAGAGGCGGACTGACAGCATTTTATTATACGCCGATGTTCCTTGCAGCAACCACAATGGGAGGATGTGTTGCCTATATTTTCCTGAAGGCTCTGAGTAAAGCAGGTCTTCTGGTGAAATTCCAGGCAGCTTTGGGTTCAAAAACATATGAGACAAAGAATTTTACAACTGCGAAAGCGAATTAAAGAAGAAAAGCCGCTGATCCATTGCATCACCAATCCGATCTCGATCCATGACTGTGCCAACGTGGTCCTTGCAGTAGGTGCAAGGCCGATCATGGCGGAGCATCCGGCAGAGGTGACAGGTATTACGGCATCGGCTGGTGCGCTGATGCTGAATCTCGGGAATATTACCGATGCCAGGATCGAGTCAATGAAGCGTTCTATGAGAACAGCGATGGAAAATAAAATTCCGGTTCTTCTGGACCTGGTAGGGGTTGCCTGCAGTGATCTCAGGCTGGATCTGGCACGGGAGCTTTTGAGCATCGGCCATCCGGCAGTGCTGAAGGGAAATATGTCAGAGCTTCTGGCTGTTTCCGGACTGCCGTCTCATGCGATCGGAATCGATGCGGGGGCGCAGGATGCCCTGACTGCGGAAAATATGGAGACTGTCAGTGAGGTGCTGAGGGCTTTTTCAAGGAGTAATCAGGCAATTGTGCTGGCTACCGGGAAACAGGATTTTGTTACGGATGGTGAACGGGTTGTTCTGGTACAAAATGGCAGTGCGGCGCTGTCCGGGATCACAGGAACCGGCTGTATGGTCGGTGCACTGACTGCGGCGTTTTTGCCAGGGTGCGAAGATAATATTGCGAAAGAGATGACGGATAGTATAGAGGCAGGTGTCTGGTCTGGCGTTGAGATGGAATTAAATGGGAGATCCGGGAATTATCTGGCTGCGGCAGTGCTTGGTACTGCACTTATGGGTATCGCCGGCGAGGAAGCGGAGAAGATTTCCCGCGGTCCGGGAAGCTTTCAGGTAAATCTGCTGGATGAGATCTATGGGCTTTCGGATCGACAGCTGCTGGATCTGTTGAAGATTGAAATGTACTGAAAAAGAGGGGATTAGGATGGATAGAAAAGATTTGGATGTAACGTTGTATCTGGTGACGGATAGTTCTTATCATACGGAGGAGTCTTTGCTCCGTACGGTTGAGGAGGCTTGTAAGGGTGGTGTGACTCTGGTCCAGCTTCGCGAGAAGAATAAGGGTGGACGTGAGTATCTGGATAAGGCTTTTAAGGTGAAGGAGATCACAGATCGTTACAATGTGCCGCTGATCATTGATGATCGTGTGGATGTAGCGCTGGCCTGTGATGCGGCTGGTGTGCATGTTGGAGCTTCTGATATTCCGGTTGCTGTGGCAAGGAAGCTGATGGGACCGGATAAGATCGTGGGGGCTACTGCCAAGACGGTGGAGGCTGCTGTGAAGGCTTATGAGGATGGTGCGGATTATCTTGGTGTGGGGGCGATTTATCCTACTACTACTAAGGTTGTGACGATTCTTACCAAGGTTTCTACGTTGAAGGATATCTGTGAGGCGGTTCCGATTCCGGCGGTTGCGATCGGGGGATTGAATGCCGGGAATATGGATGTGCTTGAGGGTGCCGGTATGAGTGGTATGGCGGTTGTTTCTGCGATCATGAAGGCGGAGGATCCTCAGGGGAATGCACGGGAGCTGAAGGAGAAGATTGTTGCTTTGATAGGAAAGTGATTTAGGAAATGAGTGAAGAGCAGTGGTGGATTTGAGGTTCATTGCTGTTCTTTTTTTGTTGAAATACGGACGCCCGTGAGGCGTGTGCTGCCTGTCGCCGGGGCTTCGTCGGGGGCTGGCTTCTAGGCTGCCGGAATTCTGCTAAAACCGTTTTCCAAAAGTCCGAACTCGCGTCTTGCAGCCGCTCAGACAGCGGACTTTTGAAAAACAACGCAGATTTCCGCCAGCCAAGAATCAGCTCCCCTCCTGCAGAGTCCGGTGACAGGCAGCACACGCCTCACGGGCTGGTTTTTCAAGGCGGCAGAGGAGGGGCTGCTCGGGAGTTTGGGTGTAAATGTTGGGTTGAGTGGCCTTTGCCGGGAGATGGATGAGCTATCAGCGCTGCGCTGGATAGCTGGGAGGAAAGGCTGAGTTTCCTTGTGGTCTGCCGGGAGGTGGATGAGGCATCAGCGGTGCGCTGGATAGCTGGGAGGAAAGACTGAGTTTCCGGTTGCCTGACGGTAGGGGGCCGAGACATACCGCGCGGATTTATGCGATCAGCATAAATTCTGTGCATCGCGAAGCGTGTTACTGAGAACGGAGTGAACAGTAACTGCTGTCGAATGTTGTTGAGATTTTTGGATGAATTTTGAGTGATTTTTATTATAGTATGTGGTATGGTTGTTATATCTTATAAGATCTTTTGTCTGTATGGACATTCTTGGAGCTTCGAGTTCTGAAGCATTTTCCATTTTTGGGTACTGTGAAATTTATGAAAGGCCGGTTTAGGGTGTTTTCATGTTTTATTTGTGTGGTATAATCTATATATACCAGTAGGAGTGTTAATGACTAACAATACTATATTTGATGATGTTTTCCGGACGATAGTGGAAAAGATGACATATCTGACCGTTCCGCTGATCAATGAGGTGTTTCATACATCATATCCGGAAGATGTGAAGATCATGCACCTTAGGAATGAGCATCAGCTTGAGGATGGTGAACTGATCACGGATGCTCGACTTCTGATCGGGGATAAGGTGTACCATATTGAGTGTCAGAGTTCTGATGATACTATGATGGCGATCAGGATGTTTGAGTATGATCTTGCAATTGCCTTGGAGAACAGACGGAGAGTCGGAAGGAAGTTTTATGTAGAGTTCCCGAAATCTTGTGTGATATACTTGAGATCTACGAAGAATACGCCTGATGTTGAGGAAGTGAAGGTTTTGTTTCCGGATGGACAGGTGTGTGTGTACCGGGTTCCGACAGTGAAGATGGAACTTTATACGAAGGATAGTATTTTCGAAAAGAATCTGTTGATGTTGCTTCCGTTTTACGTGATGAGGTATGAAAATGTAGCAGATATATTTGCTAAAGATTCGGAGAAGTTACAGGGATTGTTGATGGAATATGAAGATATCAGGATAAAACTTGAGAGAGAATTTTCAATCACTGGAAGAGCAGGTATGTATACAGATCTTAATAAATTGATCATAAGAATATCGGATTATATTTTTCGAAAAGAAGAAAAAGTCAGGAAAGGAGTGGGTGAAGTTATGGGCGGAAAGGTTTTGCAGCTGGAGTCGGAGCGACTTCGGGAGGAAGGTATGGCTATTGGAGAAGTTCGTGGAAAAGCGGAAGGGAAAGCAGAAGGAAAAGCAGAGGGAGAAGCAAGAATACGAGCCCTGATCAATTGTCTGATCTCGGATGGTCGCGTGGATGAGATACAGAAGATGGCTGATAGTGAGGATGTGTGTAAAGAATTGTACAGGGAATACGGTTTATAAAAAAATGCCGGTGGGGGGTTACTCCACCGGCAGATCTCTGTGTTCTACGTTGGTGGAGAATACGATCTGTGTTTTGGTACGGCCGAACTGCTGGAGTTCGTTGATGAAGTGGTCCAGTTCCATGGTGGAGCGGAAGGCTACTTCGATGAGCATGGAGTAATCGCCGGTGACGCAGTTGCATTCGATGACGTTTGGGATGGACTGGATGAAGGGGCAGAAGTCTTTTTTCTGGTTGGGTTCTACTTCCAGGTTGATGAATGCTTTTATATGATAACCGAGAAATACCGGGTTGATCTGGGCGTGGTAGCCTGTGATCAGCCCGTTTTTTTCAAGATGTTCGATCCTGGCGGAGACAGCGGGGGAGGAGAGGAAGACTTCCTTTGCGATTTCCTTTACCGGGGTGCGGGCGTTTTTCTGAAGCATTTCGATGATCTTTCGGTCGATGTTGTCGAGTTTGTGTTCCATGTGGAATGGCTCCTTTCGATGAAAAAATGTTATTTGCAACTGGTGCAGAGCTGCGTGGGGAAGTGGATTGAAAATATATATTTCTGTATTGATTATACTGCGCGTGTTGTTACAACACAAGAAACGACTTAATATAAATAAGAAAAATAAAAGAAATTCTTAAAAAGATTAATATAAACTTTTGAAAAACACGGATAATCATGGTTTTCCCTTAAAAGTATTTACAAGCCACAAAGAAAGTGTTAGTTTCTTAGGCATCAGAAAAACAGCTGCTGATAAAAATGAAAATAACAGAATGATTTGTAAACAGTGAATATCCGTCGGACTGAAAAAATGAGATCAGAGGACGGGCAAATCAGATGTGCACAGGATCAGAAGAAAGAAGAGGGATGACAAAATGACAACAGAAACAAGACTGGAAGCAGATTCAATCGGAACTATGGAAGTGCCTGCAGAGGCTTATTACGGAGTTCAGGCTTTAAGGGCAAAACAGAATTTTCCTATTACAGGTACAAAGCTTCATCCGGTATTTATCAGGAATCTGGCACAGATTAAAAAGGCAGCAGCTATCACTAATAATAATGCAGGGCTTCTTCCGGAGGATAAGGCAGATGCCATCGTCAGAGCCTGTGATGAAGTGATCGCAGGAAAACTGGCTGAGGAATTTATCGTAGATGCCATTCAGGGTGGTGCCGGAACCAGCGCAAATATGAATATGAATGAGGTGATCGCAAACAGAGCCGGTGAGATCCTCGGATGTCCGAAGGGCAGCTATAAAATGGTCCATCCAAATGATCACGTAAACATGGCGCAGTCCACCAATGATGTGATCCCGACGGCCGGTAAGCTTACCGTTCTGGATCTTCTTGCACCTCTGGAAAAAGCACTGATAAGACTTGAGAAGGAGCTTGCAAAAAAGGCAGAGGAGTTCGATGATGTGATCACTATGGGACGTACACAGCTTCAGGATGCAGTTCCGATCCGTCTTGGCCAGGTGTTCCACGGTTATGCGTCTATGGTTTCCAGAGACCGGAAACGTATCGAAAAGGCTCACAGGGAAATGTATACCGTAAACCTTGGAGGAACTGCAGTGGGAACTGCTATCAATGTTTCTGATTCTTATTTTTATAAGATCGTGCCAAATCTGGAAAAGCTTACAGGTTATCCGCTGAAACAGGCCGAGGACCTTTTTGACGCAACAGAAAATCTGGACGGCTTTGTTGCTGTATCCGGTGTGGTAAAAACCTGTGCGGTGGATCTTTCCAAGATGTGCAACGATCTTCGACTGATGTCTTCCGGCCCGAAAACCGGATTTGGAGAGATCAATCTTCCGGCAAAGCAGAATGGGTCTTCCATCATGCCAGGTAAGGTAAATCCGGTCATTCCGGAGGTAGTAAGCCAGGTTGCTTTCCACATCGTAGGACATGATACCACCATTACCATGGCGGCAGAAGCCGGACAGCTGGAGTTGAATGCTTTTGAGCCGGTTGTATTTTGTAATCTTTTTGAATCCATTACGACTCTGGAAAAAGCCGTGGATACATTGAGCGTAAACTGCATCACAGGAATCACCGCAAACCGCAAACGCTGCAAAGACCTGATGGAAAGCAGCGCAGGAATCGCAACGGCTCTTTGCCCGCATATTGGCTACAAGGCGTCTGCAACCATCGCAAAAACTGCAGTAAAAACCGGCAAATCTGTCCGGGAACTTGTTCTGGAACAGGAGATCATGACTGAGAAAGAGCTGGAAGAGGTTCTTGATCCGTATCTGATGACAGAAGTCGGAGAAGAGCGGAAAGAGGATGAAGCAAGAAGGAAAGCCTGCTGAGAACGGAGTGAACAGTAACATCGACAGGAATAAGATATCAATGAATACACACAGGAGACTTGTCACAGTGCAGGTCTCCTTTTATAATGGAAGAAACGCGATAAGAAAAGAAGGGAAAGATGCATGCTTAAACGAACAGCCATACGGGCACTTTGTAATACAACGGCATATCAGAGAGGCCTTGATATTTACCGTACCGGAAAGAGGATCCAGTCGCTGGATATTAAGTCGGAAGGAGCTGTGGATAAAATATCTGCAGCAGTGAAGGGAAGTGGGCGTAATGTATACAATACAGGCTTTCAGTATGATACAGAAGCGGACCGCATAAAAGAAGCATACTGTGACTGCCCGGCCTTTCGCAGCTATTCCGGGATCTGTAAGCATTGCGTGGCAGTGCTTCTGGAATATGGAGACCGTAAGGCCTATGAGCGTGTGGAAATCCGCAGACAGCAGGATGAGGAACAGAAGCAGGCAGAGTTATTCAGCGGAACAGCATTTCCGGCTGCTTTATCCGGACCAGGGCAGCCTGCAACGAAAACCACCGTTGAGCTGAAAAGCCTCCTTAATCGCCAGCTATACAGCCGTATGCTTCCGTTTTCCGGGGATCCGTATTTTGGCAGGGTGGAGCTGGAAACCTGCCTGAAATTTAATTCTGTGAGAAATTGCTTTACCGTGGAATTCCGTGTTGGCTGTGAGAAAAAATATATCCTCAAGGATGTGTTGGCCTTTGTGTGGAATCTGGATCATAATGAGAAGGTTTCTTATGGAAAAAATCTGGAATTTATCCATTCCGATGAAGTCTTTTCAGAAGGATCCAGAAGCGTGCTGTCCTTTATCCGGGAATGGGTCGAGAATCATCACGGCACTTACATGTCCAGATATGAACAGCTGAAGAATATAGCTGTGGAAAAGGTGAGGGATCTTACCGTTGACAGAAAAGAACTTGAGGATCTGCTTCTTATACTTGGCGAAAAAAGTTTCAAGTTCAAAATGAACAATGATCCGGAAACAACATGGCATTCTGTCAGAGAAATTCCGGACAGGACGCTGATGATCCGGAAGAAGGATCAGGGGTTATCTCTTGAGATCGCGCCGGTATACAGTGTGACAGGCATACGGTATCATATGTATTTTGATAATGCGAAGGTATATCTGGTTTCCAGGCAGGAGCTTGGAGCAGTGGAGGAATTTGTTACCTGTCTGGAGCGGCTTCCTGCAGGCCGAGGCTTTATTGATGAACCGGATGTGCCTGTGTTTGTGCGTGAGCTGCTTCCTTCCCTGAAAAAATTTTTTCACTGTGATCTCAGGGATTTCCCGGAAGAAACAGGTCTTGAATGCTACAAGGCTGCATATGAGATCTATCTGGATGCGCCGGAGCGTGACTGGATCACCTGTAAGGCGTTTTCTGTTTACGGGAAGGATAAATTTTCGGTTTTTGACCGGGATGTGTCTGCCCGCACCAGGGATATTCCGGGAGAGCTTGGTGTGTTTGCGCTGCTGTCAAAATATTTTAATGGATATGATGACCAGCGGATGGAGCTGGCATTGGATTGTCGTGCCGGGGAACTGGAATCTTTGTGCAGGGAAGGTTCAGGGAAGCCCGACAGTGTGAAAGATTCCGAAGAAAAGCTTTACCAGCTTCTCACTGAAGGTATCCCCGCCATGCAGAAAGTTGCAGATGTCTATATTTCCCAGTCCATCAAACAGATGCAGGTGACAAAGCTGCCAAACATCCGTCTTGGCGTTTCTCTGTCAGCCGGACTTCTGAATCTGAATCTGGATGTGGAGGGGATGGATCAGGCGCAGCTTTTTGATATTCTTTCCAGGTACGATCGCAGGAAAAAATATTTCCGCCTGAAGGATGGCAGCTTTCTGGATGTTTCCGATGGTCAGCTCAGGGAGCTTTCTGCTCTGAAAAATGGACTGCAGATTAGTGATCGTGAACTGAAAAAAGGAAAGACTCAGGTTCCGGCTTATCGTGCTATGTATCTGGACAGTCAGCTGAAGGGCGGCGATCTGATCAAGGTAGAGAAGGACAATGCCTTTCGTGCGTTGATCCGGAACATGCAGACAATGGAAGAACATAAATTTCAGATTCCCAGGGAGCAGGAAAAAATCCTCCGGGGCTATCAGAAAGAGGGCTTTTACTGGATCAAAACTCTGAAGCATAATCAGTTTGGAGGGATCCTGGCAGATGATATGGGACTTGGAAAAACCCTCCAGGTGATCACTTTTCTCTGGTCAGAATTTCAGGAATCTGCGCCGGGAGAAAACAGACGTGCCCTTGTGATAACGCCTGCTTCGCTGGTGTTTAACTGGATGAACGAGATCGAACGTTTTGCGCCGGGACTTCCGGCTACCGTTGTGACTGGTGATGTGAAGGAGAGGAAAGCACTGATCAAAAATGCGGGAGAACGGGAGGTTCTGATCACTTCCTATGACCTTCTGAAACGGGATCTGAAGGCTTATCAGAACCTGAATTTTGCTGTGCAGATCATTGATGAGGCGCAGTATATCAAGAATCACGGAACTCAGGTGGCAAAGGCTGTGAAGGAGATCCGGTCGGAATTCAGGCTTGCGCTGACCGGTACACCGGTGGAGAACAGGCTTAGTGAGCTGTGGAGTATTTTTGATTTTCTGATGCCGGGATTTTTGTATTCTTATGAGAAATTCCGCAAGGAAATAGAGCTTCCAGCTGTGCAGTACAGCAATTCCGATGCGATGGAGCGTCTGCAGAAAATGATCCGTCCTTTTGTGCTGCGGAGATTGAAGAGGGATGTGCTGAAGGATCTTCCGGATAAGCTGGAAAAAGATATGTTTTCCCCGTTGGAAAGCGAGCAGAAGGAGCTGTATGAGGCCCATACGGAACGGCTTCGCCTGATGCTTGGGATGCAGTCGGATGCGGAGTTTCGCACTTCTAAACTGCAGATCCTTGCAGAGATCACGAGGTTGCGGCAGATCTGCTGTTATCCAGGACTGGTATATGAAGGATACAAAGGGAATTCTTCCAAGCTGGAGATGTGCATGGAATTGGTTCAGAATGCGGTGAATGGCGGACATAAGCTCCTGTTGTTTTCCCAGTTTACTACCATGCTGGATGTGCTGGCTGTCCGTCTGAAAAAAGCAAAAGTTTCTTTTTATATGTTGACCGGATCGACTTCCAAGGAAAAACGGGCGCAGATGGTACATGCATTTAATGAGGATGATACTTCTGTTTTCTGCATTTCTCTGAAAGCAGGAGGAACAGGCCTGAATCTTACGGCAGCTGATATTGTGATCCACTACGATCCCTGGTGGAATCTTGCCGTGCAGAATCAGGCAACAGACCGTGCCCACCGCATCGGTCAGCAGAACGTTGTCAGTGTCTACCGCCTCTTTATGAAAGACACCATAGAAGAACGAATCCGGGCTCTTCAGGAAAGAAAACGGGAACTGGCTGATGAGATCTTAAGCGGCGAGGGAATCGGCCAGGCTTTGATAAGCAGAGAGGAATTACTGGAGCTGCTAGGCAGATAAAATTCTTAACCGAATCAAGTAAGTTCCCTGCTTCAATTACGAAAAGCAATACGCGGTGAGGGGACTTGCTTGTATCGGGAAGAATGCAGGCTGTGAATATCCGCCTGACTCAACAAAAACACCCCCGATGGAAATCGCGTGTGTAAATTACATACGATATCCGTCAGGGGTGTTTTATTTAAAGTTTTATTTTATGAAAAAAACTTATCGTACAGACCAAAGAAGAAGATAAACAGAATGATCAGCGGCAGGACATAAGTGATGTATCCGCGCATCCATTTCCGGATCTTCATGCCTTTTCCGGTGTTGGCTTCTTCTGTGAAGTTTTCCCAGCCCCAGCCCCGTTTGGAAACACAGAAAAGCAGGTATACAAGAGAACCAAGCGGGAGCAGAATGTTGCTTACCAGAAAATCTTCAAGGTCGAGAATTGCGCCGCCGAATACCTTGAGCCAGTCCCAGGACCATACATTGTATCCAAGTACGCATGGCAGAGACAGAAGGATGATGGCGATGGCATTTACAAGACTGGATTTTTTTCGGCTCCAGCCGGTAAGCTCCATACCGCAGGAAATAATATTTTCAAATACAGCCAGGATGGTAGAGAAAGCTGCAAATGACATAAAGATGAAGAACAGGCTTCCCCACAGTCTTCCAAGCGGAATGTGGTTGAAAATATTCGGCAGTGTGATGAAGATCAGGCTCGGTCCGGAAGTCTGGTCAACATTGAATGTGAAACATGCTGGGAAAATAATAAGTCCGGAGGTGATCGCAACAAAAGTATCCAGAAGCGCAATGTTCACGGATTCCCCAAGCAGTGCGTGATCTTTTCCGATGTAGCTTCCGAAGATAGCCATTGCGCCGATACCAAGACTAAGAGTAAAAAATGCCTGGTTCATGGCACCGGTGATGGTGGAAATGATACCGATCTCCTTCATGCGTTCAAAATCCGGGATCAGATAAAACTTCAGTCCTTCTTTTGCACCTTCCATAGTGAAACTGTTGACAGCCAGAACCACCATAATGATCAGAAGGGAGATCATCATGATCTTGGTAACTTTTTCAAGCCCATTCTGAAGACCACGGGAGCAGACAAAAACACCTGCGATAACAACAACGATCATCCAGAAGCCCATGGTAACAGGCTGCCCCAGCATGTCTGTAAATTTTCCGGCAATACCCTCAGAATCAAGTCCCTGGAATTTGCCGGTGGCAGTCATATAGAAGTAATTCAGCATCCAGCCGGTAACAGTAGTGTAGAACATCATCAGAAGGTAGCAGCCGATCAAAGTGATGTATCCGTGGATGTGCCATTTCTGGCCGGGTTTTTCCAGTGCATAGTAGGCTTTGACAGGGCTCTTCTGGCTGGCACGTCCAACAGAAAATTCCATAGTCATAACAGGAAGACCCAGGATTGCCAGAAAGATCAGGTAAAACAGTACAAATGCACCGCCGCCGCCCTGTCCGGCCATATAAGGGAACTTCCACACATTTCCGATTCCGATGGCACAGCCGGCAGAAATCAGAATGAATCCCAGACGGGATCCCAGTTGCTCTCTCTCTTTCATAATTCACCTCATTATTGCAGTATGGTAAACTGCTATTTGTATAAAGTCACAGGTTTTATCTTAACACATTCCGGGATATTGCACAATAAAAAGAACTTGCATTTTACATAAAACATATGTTAGAGTAAAATGTAATTTTAACGAGGCGAAGTGGTGAAACGTTACGCTTTAACTAGATAAAGATCATATGCCGATAGAACCTGGATAACTGTTCTTTTCAGTCAGGGATACAAAGTTTTTTGGAGAGATTCCGTAATATTTCCGGAAACATTTGCTGAAATATCCGGAATCAGAAAATCCGCATAAAGAAGCTACATTTTGAATGGAAGGGCTGTCTTCCAGAAGAAACTGTCTGGCTTTTTTCATGCGGCAGACATTGATATAAGAGGTAAGTGTAACTCCGGATTCCTGACTGAATACAGCAGAGAGATGCTGGGGATTGACAAAAAAATGGGAAGCAATAGTTTCAAGACGAAGATCCGTCTGATTAAAATTCAGACAGATATATTCCTGAACCTGGGACACAAGAGCTGACTTCCGCGGATTTTTTTCATCAGCAAGGGAATCCAGAACTGCTTTGCAGGTAGACTGGAGCAGTTGTTTTAATTGCAGGGCACTCTGGCAGTTCTGGTAAGTATTCAGGGCGTTTTCCAGAAGAGGAAAAAGTGTTTCACGCTGACTGCACTCCGTGATAAAACCGTCAAGTACAGTAAGAAAAGCAGCAGTTACACTCCAGGTCTGCCGGATATGGATTTTTTTTGTGATGATATCGTTGAAATATTCATCAATATATTTACAGAGAGCCGGTGAATTTTGCTGGCGCAGAAAGATCAGGATATCATCATAAACCAGAGGCTTTAATGTAAAATCAGCGGAATGGGACTGGGGCGTGAAATAAAGAAATCCGGAAGAAGACGCAGTTCTGTTATGAAAAACAGAAAGAGCCTCTTCATAGGAATAACGGATTCCTTCCACGCCTTCATGAGGTGTTCCGCAGCAGAAAAAAGTGGAAATCTGTGCAATATTATCATATATCCCGGCAAGTCTGAGACAGGATTGTTCCAGATCGGCAAAAGAAAAATCAGAGCTTTTTTCCATGATGATATACTGTCTCATCTGAGAATAGTCAATGTAAATAAGCTCTTTGCACACAGGCTGTAAGATTTCTCTGCATATATTTTCCAGGATGGTGTGGAGCAGAGAAAAATCACCTTTTTCATCCCATATTTCCGGATTGGCACTGTGGATCTCCATAAGAATAGTAAGATAACCGGAAGTTTTATGAACCGGAATTTTTTTCAGATCATCCGGAGAAATGGTTGTTCCACTGATCACTTTCTGGAAGAAATTAAGCTGCATTTGTCGTGTATACAGATCGCGGAACTGAAAATAATTATTCACATAACTGTTTCTGGAATTTTCCTGATCGATCTCGTCACTTACTTTCTGGAGTGTCTCCATAAGCTCCCGGTGATCCAGTGGCTTCAGGAGGTATCCGCGGACCTGAAGAGAGATGGCTTTTTGGGCATAGTCAAAATCTTCGTATCCTGTGGAAAGGATGAACCTGGTATGACAGTCTGTTCCAAGAGCTGCAATCATATCCAGACCGCTCATAACCGGCATGGATATATCCACAAGGGCAATATCGGGTTTGACATTTTCAATAAGCTGGATTCCGGCCTGTCCGTTATTAGCTTCCCCTGCAATGTTGTAAATGTTTTGTTTTTCAAGAAAATTGATCAGAGATTTTCTGAAAAAAATTTCATCGTCAATAATTACGAGTGTTTTCAATTTATATTTCCCCCTCAATCAGATTTTTTGTCAGGTATTACTATGGTTACAGTGGTTCCCTTTTCAGGTGAACTTTCGATGGTGAGTCCGTAATTCTCACCGTAGAGAAGAGCAATCCTGTGGTTGATACTTGGAAGCCCGAAAGAATGTCGGGCAGTTTTGAAGTCTCTGATAGAACGGTTAAGTTCGGCAAGTTTTTCCGGCGGGATACCGGAACCATTATCAGAAACAGAAATACAGATGGTACCATTTCTGATAGAAACATTTAAGTGAATATGGCATATCTGGCTGGTAAGTCCGTGGACAAAAATATTTTCCACAACAGGCTGTATGGTCAGCTTGGGTATCTCTGCCCCATGATCCTCCCAGGACGGCTCATAGATGATCTCGTAATCAACAAAATCCATATACCGCAGATTCTGGATATAAAGATACTGTTCTGTAAGAAGCAGCTCCTGGCGCAGAGGAATGATAAACTGTCCCTTTGAAAGAGAGTTTCTGTAGAAAGATGACATGGCAGACACTGCTTTTACTGCGGTATCATTCATGTCAAGTTCTATGAGAGACTTGATGGTGTTTAAAGTATTATAAAGAAAATGGGGATTGATCTGGGACTGTAAAAGACGTATTTCCATTTTCTGTTTGGCATTTTGTTCCTCATAGATATCGTTAAGTAATGTCTGGATCTTCTGCATCATAAGGTTAAACTGGTTATAGAGAACTGCAAGTTCATCATTTGAAGAGTAACTGGCAGAAATATTCAGCTTTCCGGCAGACGCAGATTTCATTTTTTCTACAAGTCTCTGTATAGGTGCGGTGACAGTACCTGTACATAATATGGAAAAAAATACAGATAAAATGAACACTACAATGCTGATCAGAAGAATATTGTGCAGGATCACCATATGATCCAGAGGCAGGCTTTCCAGAGGAATCAGGTTGATAACATTCCAGTTCAGGTCAGGATAGGATTTGCAGATAAAAAGAGTGTTAGTGCCGTCTACGGAAAAAAACTGCCTGTCGGTTTCTGTCAGGGTTTTATAATTCTCTGAACTGATTTTTGTGTAGGATGAGAAGTCTTTATAAATACCTCTGGATGAAGACGAGGAAAGTATCTGTCCGTTTTCATCAGTAATATAGAAATCCCTGGAAGAGCTGTCCGGAAGATCGCGGAATGCAGAGGAAATATTTGTTTCCCTGATCAGAAGGACCAGGGCGCCCAGATATTTGGTGTTATCAATGTTTGTAATACTTTTTAAGGCTACAAAGGTTGGTTCTCCGCTTATCTGGAAGGGCCCGAGAAACTGAAAGGCCAGATTAGTCTGAAGGCTGTCAAGGATTTCAGAACCTAAAATGGAATCAAGCTGATCTGTTTCTGTGGTACTGCTGTGAAACCAGTGGTTTTCCGTATCCAGGATATCCCAGGCATAGATGTTTTTGTGAAGTCCGATGATACGCTGAGCCTGGTCTGTAAGTTCGGAATTTACCAGAAAATGTTCCAGTGTGTTTTCGGGAACTGTGGGATTTTCTTTTAAAACATCGGCGATATTGCTGTTGATGGAAAGAGTGATGGCATAGTTTGATATATGATCGATCTTTTCTCCAAGGTTGCTGGTGATCAGGGATAGCTGTTGCTGGCTGGAAAGTGCGGCACGCTTGATCAGTACTTTTTTGGATGCAGTATAAAAAAACACGGAAGTAAGCATAAGTATCAGAGAACTGAGCAGCAGATATGTAATAAAAAGCCTGCGTTTCAGACTGATTCCTAAAAATAATTGAAACGCCTTTTTTTTCAGATTTTCTATCATGGAATCCCCCTCCTGATTTTATTGGCTACATTATATAATAAGGGAAAAATTCTCACAAGTGTTGGGAAATTATTGGAGAAAATATTCCAGGTACAGCGAAGATTTTCCATGTATTTTTCCGGACGGATTTAATATAATGGTCTCATCGATAAGGAAAGCGGAACAAAATATTCAATCCGGATGAATAGAAATGTACCAAAAGGAGGACGAAAATGAAATTAAAAAAAGTGATGGCTGCTACACTTGCCACAATGATGTGTCTCTCTTCATTCAGCATGATGAATGTGTGGGCAGATAAAAAAGAGGATTCCGAACCACTTGTGATCAATTATATCAGTGCCAGAGGCGAAACAGATGCAGCGTTAAAAACATTGAAGAAGCTTGCAGAAGATTACAAAAAAGATCACCCGGATTTTGAATTCAATGTAGAGTCTATTGCAGACAGAGAAACATATCTTCAGAAGATCAAGATCCTTGCATCCAGCAATGAGTTGCCGGACTGGTTTGATGCAGATCCGGAGGCATTTTTTGAAGGCCTTTGCAAAAAAGATCTGATCTACAGTGTGGATGACCTTTATGATGAACTGGGTATCAAAGACAAGTTCTTTGATATTGCACTGAATTATCCGAAACTCAGCGACGGAAGCAATTACCTTATGACCTGGCAGGGAAATGTAGAGTATTTCTGGTATCACAAAGACATGTTTGAAAAAGCCGGAATTACTGAAACACCCCAGACACTGGAAGATCTCCTGGATGTGTGCAAGAAGCTGAAAGATGCGGGAATGACCCCGATATCCGCAGGAAATTACGACATGATCATGCGTTATCCGGCATTTAAGGCTTTCAGACTGGAAGGAAATGACTTCATTGACAATGCAAGAATGGGAAAAGAAAAATTTAATTCTGAGACAGGTATCGCAACAGCCCAGTATACACAGGATATAGCCCAGTATTTCAGTGAAGGATGGACAAGTTCAGATACTACCGCGCAGATGGATCTGTTTCTGAACAATGGTGCGGCAATGTTATACACCGGAACATGGGATACACCGGATCTTGTAGATGATGAGGGAAATCTTAAAGATGACATTTCCATGTTCAAGCTTCCTGTAGACAGCGAGGGAACCGCTACGGGAGAAAATGATTACTATGCGAATTGTGGAATCGGAACTGCCATTCTCAAGGATTCCATGAGTGATGAGATGAAAGATTTCATCAGTTATGTATGGGATAATTTTGCTGATACGGCAATGTATGAGTTCAATATGCTTCCATCCATGATGCCAAGTGACCCGGAGAAGCTGCCGGAGCTTACACAGCAGATTTTAAGCGATCTTGAGAACTGCGGCACTTTTGCCCAGTGCTGGGATGTTCGTCTGGATCCTTCTACAAACGAGGTTTACAGAAAAGAGCTGGCAAGCCTTGGAATGGGAGAATCAACACCTGAAGAGTTCTGTGAAAACATGGACAAAGCTGTAGAACAGTATGCATCTGATTATTTTGACACTGAAGAATAACTGATAGAATGCGCAGATGCGGAATTTTATCTGCATCTGCGTATGAAAGGGGAGAGGATATGAAGCCCAGAAATAAAATCCAGCCTTTACCATTTGTTCTTCCTGCACTGATCGTATATATTCTTACTGTTATCATCCCAATTCTGTGGTCAATGGGTTACAGCCTTTTTTCCTGGAATGGAATCGGTGATATGAAGTTTATCGGACTGGAAAATTATGTGAGGATGTTTCAGGATGAGACATTTCGTGAGGCTGTTGTAAATAATCTTAAATTTGTTGTACTGGGAAGTCTGTTCCAGTTATGTGCAGGACTGATCCTGGCGATTTTGCTTACACATATTTCCAAGGGTGGAAATATTCTGCGGGTTATTTATTTTATTCCATGTATCATTTCATCTATGGCGATCTGCCAGATTTTTTCCAAAATGCTTTCTGTCCAGCCCCAGGGTCTGGTTTGCTATGTGATGGAAAAACTGGGAATGGAACCTATCGCTTTGCTGGCAAATTCCCATACAGCGCTGATAACCATAACCCTGATCGATGGATATAAATACTGTGGTCTGTACATGATCATTTTTTATTCCGCATTTGTATCCATATCAAAGGATGTGATCGAGGCATCTACAATGGATGGCTGCAATGTTTTTCAACAGTATCGTTACATAAAGCTTCCACTGGTGAAAAATATATTCAGCATTGTCATTGTAATGCTTGTAAATGGTTGTCTGAAAACCTTTGATGTATTCTATATTCTTGACAATAAATCCAGATCAACAGAGATGGTGGCAACTTATATGTATAAAACCGCTTTTAATTCGGCTGACTTTGGCTATGGAAGTACATTGTCCGTTTTTCTGGTCATTGAATGTCTGGTAGCAGTAGGGATTATACAGAAATGCCTGGGATCGGCGAAAGGAGATGGGTCAGAATGATAAAATCAAGAAAAAATATACCTATTCGTGCTGTGTTCTATGTAGTGATCCTTATTTTTGTCATGATACAGGTCTACCCTATTTTCTGGGTTATCTGCTCCAGTCTGAAAACACCGGATGAAATGACATATACTGCACAGTATGCCCTGCCATCAGGATTTTATCTTGGAAACTATATCAGCGCACTGACGATCTCATCCATTCCAAGATATTTTCTTAACAGTACGGTTGTGGCAGTTCTCACACTTCTTGGCATCGTAGTCCTGGGATGCCCGGTTGCATTTGTGATCAGTAAGGTAAAGGTAAAATATGCCAATGCACTGATGGCATTTTTCCTGTTTGGAATGATGGTGCCTATTTTTTCCTGCCTTGTACCCATGTTCCAGATTTATAACAGGATCGGACTGAGAAATACATACTGGGCACTGGTGCTTCCGCAGATCGGGTTCGGACTTCCAATGTGTATCTATCTTTACACCGGATTTTTTAAATTTATGCCGGATTCTCTTCTGGAAGCGGCAGTTATTGACGGTGCCACAATGGGAACCACATTCCGCAAGATCGTGGTACCTATGGCTAAAAATACTACAATGACAGTTCTTACATACAATTTTGTTTTTGTATGGAATGAATTTACCTATGCCAATACGTTTATCTCATCTTCTGATATGAAAACTCTTCCAATTGGCCTGAATGACTTTGTGGGGCAGTTCGGAAGAGTGGACTGGGGAAGTACATTTGCGGCGATCGTAATATCGATCCTGCCTACACTGATCGTGTATTTTATTCTTAACAGGAACATAATCGAAGGTATGGCTGCAGGTGCGGTCAAGAGTTAGGAGGCTGAAATGGAAACAAGGATTGAATTGAAACAAGGATGGAAAATTTTGCAGGATGTTCATGATACAGGGGAAAAGATCGGGCTTTATGCTGCCAGGGAAGCAGATACTTCCGTAGGTTCCCAGGTGTCTGAATGGGAGGAACTGGAGGAACTGAAACATCTGCAGCTTATCTATGCCAGACAGCCATATTTCGGGCGTGAACTGAGATATTTCAATCAGGCACCCTGGTGGTACAAAACAGAGTTTGAAGTTCCGGATCAGAAAGTTACGGATGCTGTCCTTAAATTTACCAATGTGGATTATTATGGAAAAGTATGGCTTAACGGAGAATTTCTTGGAGAGCATGAAGGATATTCCGCTCCATTTTCCTTTAATGTAAAAGATAAGCTTGTTTTTGGAAAGAAAAATTATCTCATTGTAAAGGTAAGTTCTCCATGGGATGATGAGGTGGAGCTGGATGCACAGGATTCCAGAACCACCCTGGTAAAAAGAAATATGGTAAAAGGTACCTATGAACATTCTGATACATTTATCCAGAGAGATGTAAATCCTGTAGGAATCTACGGAAAAGTGGAGCTGATCCTGACAGAAGAAGGTGTTCTGGAAGATCAGACAGATCTGAAGTATGAACTGGATCCAGATGGAAAGAAAGCAGACGTATATGTGGAAACTGAAGCGCGAGGTCTGAAATCCGGGGAGACATATGATTTTAATGTAAAGATCCGGGAAAAAGAGTCCGGTCTTATAAAGGCAGAAAAAACTGTTCAGATAATGGCAGAGAAAGCAGAGACAGGCTTTAAATGTGAGCTTAAAGTGGAAGATGTCAGACTGTGGTCCACATGGGATCATGGTTATCCCTGGATGTATCAGGCAGAACTTACGTTAAGCAGGGGAAAAGACATACTGAGCAGCAGAACAACGAATTTTGCTTTCCGGGACATTCAGATTGAGCGTAATGAAAAAATAACAAGATTCTGGCTTAATAACAGGAAGCTGTATATAAGAGGAACCTCTTATTTTCCGGATTGTTATATTTCCGCAATGACAAGGGAACGGTACCTGAGAGATCTTCTTAATGTAAAGGCGGCAGGTTTTAACCTGGTACGAGTACATGTCCACACAGAGCAGGAAGTTTTTTATGATCTGTGTGACGAGCTGGGAATTGCAGTTCTTCAGGATTCGGAGTACAACTGGACGCATCCTTCAACAGATGAATGGGCGCAGAGATTTGCAGATGTTTACAGAGAAAATGTGAAACTTCTGAAGCATCATCCGTCTCTGATCTGCTGGATCATTATGAATGAACCGGGATGTGTTGATCCGGATGGAAATGTGAGAAGGAGATTTATGGAGGAAAATCCGGGACCTGCTCTGTATAGGGAGGTACAGAAGATGGATCCGGGCAGACCGATCATCAAGGGTTCTTTCTGCGAAGATGATCCGCTTAGCGGGGACAGCCACAATTATCTGGGTTCTTTAAGCGGTGGAGAATATGCAGATATTTATGAGCAGACAGAAAAGCTGAATACAGAGTACGGATTTGATGCACCGGGCAGCAGTGAAAATCTGAAAACTGTTCCGGCGGTATATTATCGTCTGGAAAAACTGGTGGATGATATCCCGAAGATCCAGGAATATCAGTATAAGCTTCTGAAATATTATACAGAGCATTACAGGATCCAGAAATATGAACCTTGCTCAGGATATGTACAGTTTATGTTTATCGACCTGTGTCCTCAGAGCTTCTACGGTTTATATGACTGGTGGGGAATTCCCAAAAAGGGTCTTCAGGCTATACTGGAAAGCAACGCACCAGTGGGTGTTTTTGCAAAGCACAAAGATCATCTGGACAGTCTGTATATTGTAAATGATACAGATGGAGCTCTGGGAGAGTGTGAACTTACATGGATCATTACAGAAACATTGAACGGAGAACTGGTGGAAAAGGGAAGTGTTAAAGCAGAAGTTCCGGCAGACAGCCGTGTCATGGTAAAAACCTTTGAGAAAGAATACGGAAAAGGCGAGAAGTGGAACCTTACACTAATTCTTTCTGATAATAGCGGTAAATGTATGGCAAAGAATACCTATCAGGATATCTGTACTTTGCTTTCAAGAGTTGATGGGCATCCGGACCGTATGAGCCATGAGTTTGGAATGAGACTCTACTGGGCCTGAGATATCCGTAGCTCACAGGCACTTTCATCCTTGACTTGTGTCAAAAATCACAACATGTTATACTTTGTGTATAAAGGAAGATTTTCGGCGTGGAAGGAGCGATATTATATGCGTTTACAGAAAGTACAGGATGCCCTGAACAAAAAAAATATCAAATTCGAATACACAGAGGAAGATGGTTGCGGAAGTCTGGATTTCATGTTCCGTGGACTGAAATTCCATGTATGGGAATACGAGGACAACGGTTGGGGTGCCGAGACCAATATTTATGCGGCTGGAAGAAGTGAGGACATTGACGGAGATTATGAAGAGAAGATTTCGGCAGAGATTCTTTCCTGGCCGGATATGATCAATAACTGAATATAATAATATTGAATAAAGTGGCTGCAACTGAACGAATACGCTCAGTTACAGCCACTTTTTATCGGAGAAAAGTTTTCTGAAGAACTATAGCTGTACGTTCCGGTATTCACTGGGAGACATCTGACAGTTCTTTTTAAAAACCTTGCTGAAGTAATTTCCATTGCTGAAACCAAGATGCCAGGCAATGTCGTCGAGAGTCATATCCGTAGACGGCAGAAGCCGTTTCGCCTCGGTGAGCTTCAAATGCATAGTATAGGAAAAAAGATTCTGACGTTTTTTTAAAACAATCTGGACAGATGCTCCTTACTTAGAAAAAAGATTCTGCAATATCGGCCAGGGAGATATTTTCCAGATAATGTGCATTGATATAATCAAAAACATCACTGATTACCCTACTGGTGAACGCAGAGCAGGGTTCAGTATGTAATCAATAACACCGGCCTGGATCGCAAGTCTTGTATATTTGAAATCGCTGAATCCGCTGATCACACTGATTTTGCTGTCGATGTGAAGTTCTTCCAACTTTTTTAAGAGCTGTATTCCGTCCATGACGGGCATTTTCATATCTGTGATAATAATGTCAGGATGCTCTTTGAGAATGATCTTCAGGCCATCTTCGGCATTATCTGCTTCCAGAAGATCACTGTTTGCTCGGATTTATCCCATGGTGTTTTGAACTTCCGGATAAGGGATATGAAGAAGCTTGGGAGCAGATTGTGAATCCGGAAGGTTTTGCCTCCCCCTGTGGCCCTACAACTGCGGAACAGAGACATCCACGGTACGCAGATTATGAATGTCTGTGGAACGGTCCATCCTAGCCATTTTCAACGACACAGACACAGACAGCAATGGCAAATCTTCTGAAAGATTATCCGCAGACTTATGTGACAAATATGGTCTATCCGTAAGGTTTTTGGTTGTTACTGAAAAAGATTTCATGGTTCAGGATTCCACATCAGTGACCCTGATCTCATCCCGGAATCCATCCGTATAATGCAGCTTATAATCCTCTGTGATAAAAACGGCCTGCACTCCTTTTTTCTCCGCAAATTTCAGTCCGTCCTCCAGACCAAGGGCGAAACAGGTGGTGCTTAAGGCATCGCCGTCCACAGACTGGTCGGAGATGATCGTCACAGAGATCAGGCCGTTATCATAAGGATAGCCGGTTTGGGGATTCAGGATATGATGATATAATTTTCCGTCCTGCTTAAAGCACCTCTCATAAATTCCGGAGGATACAACGGATTTTCCGGTGATATCCATAACGGCTTCGGTTTCGTTGCGATCTGCAAAGGGCTTCTGGATGCCTACTTTGAAGGGAGTGCCGTCGGGCTTTGAGCCGATGCAGAGGACGTTGCCGCCAAGGTTGATGATGGCACTTTTTACCCCTTTTTTTACCAGAAGATCTTTCAGGCGGTCTGCGATATAGCCCTTGGCAATGGCGCCTACATCGAACTGGATGTCATCAGAGGGAAGTGTGATATCCTGCCCGTCAATGGTGACGCCGTCGGAGCTGCACAGAGGGAGTGCTTTCTGAATAGCTGCATCATCCGGAACCTTCGGGTCTTTTGCTGTGAAATCCCAGAGAGAGGTCAAAGGCGCAATGGCGATGTCAAAGGCACCGTCGGACTCCCTGGTGATATCGAGTCCTTCGGAAAGCAGAGCGGCAAGGTCTTCAGATATATGCCAGGTGTCTGCTGTGCCGCTGACCGGATATGGAGTAGTCTGCCGGTCGGTATTGGGATCTTTATCCGATGTGTCTTTGCGGTGATTTAATTTATAAAGCTCGCTTTTCTCATTTGTCCGGCTGAAGACCAGCTCATATTTATCGCACAGTGCCAGACAGTCATCCAGGAGAGCTTTATCCTGAGAATCATAAATTGTGATCTGTACAGCTGTATTTAATTTGATACTGCTGATACTGATAGGCTCATTTCCGGTGGTGGATGTATCTGCATCCGTGATATTTCCGCAGCCTGTGAAAAGGAGCATTGGACAGACAAGGACTGTGCACAATATTAAATAGAAGAAACGAGAATGCGAGCGGCTTCTTTTGGAATGAAAAAAATAAGTTGACATAATATTCTCCTGTTTTCTGATTGATTGGCTTAACTGAAGAGCATTTATTTGATGCAAATCTATGTAGTACATGTGGATGGGGTCATTCACTTGACCGGATCAAGTAGCGATGCGGATTGCGGATATCCGCTTGACCGACATCGGACAGATTTATGAAATCTCATTATACCATGTATTTCTGAAACCAGAAAGGTATATGCCTGTCGCAAAATCATTGTATTTTGCAATAATATAAGATATAATTTCTCCGAAAAAAGAACATATTTGCTATGGATGATATGGATCCGAATGATTGACCGGAATTTTTACAGATAAAAGGAGAAATTTTTCATGATAAAAGTAATTGCAAGTGATATGGACGGTACACTTCTTGGTGATGACCACAGGATCGCACCGGAAACCCTTGCGGCGATCAGGCGTGCCTGCGATGCGGGAATCCGCTTTATGGTTGCCACCGGCCGGAATTTCCCCGGTGCCATGGAGGAACTGAAGGGAACAGAGCTGACCTGTGATTATGTGGTGAGCAGCGGTGCTGAAGTACGGAATCCGCAGCAGGAGGTTGTAAAGAGTACACCGATCTCTATTGAGCTGTGTGAGGAGGTCTACAATACGGCAAAAAAATACCCGGTATCTGTAGCATTTTTTACGGATCGCTATGATTACCGTATTGGAACAAAGAAAGAAATTGAAGACGGGATCATTCAGCAGATCCGTCTTTTCAATATGGACATAGATACCAGCGAGGAGATTGTACGGAAATCCCCGCAGTACCGCAGGATCGCCGGAAACACGAAAGGGATTTCCGATATCCGTTCCCTGGAGAGCAGCGGTGCGCCGGTATATAAGATCTTCATTTTTGCGGCAGATGTGGAGCAGCTGGAGAAACTCAGCGATGAGCTGAAAGAAAATCCAGCCGTTGCAGTGGCTTCTTCCTTTATATATAATCAGGAGATTACAGCAGTAGAGGCGCAGAAAGGCCCGGTGCTGAAAGAATATATCGAGTCTCTGGGTTATACCATGGATGAGGTGATGGTCCTTGGTGACAGTCTTAATGATTATTCCATGATTTCCATGGATTTCGGCGCAACTGTTGCAATGGAAAACGCAGTTCCGGAGATTAAAAGAGCAGCAAAATACATCACAAAGAACAACAATGAATTTGGTGTGGCCTATGCTATTGATCAGGTTCTGGAACGCCAGGGAAAATAGTTTTTCCCCCTTTTGAAAAAGTGTCGTTTATATTATAATGTAGAAAGATGAATACAGAAAAGCGAAAGGTTTGCGTTCCGGTGTATGAAGCAGAGTGGAATGAGAAGTTTCGCTTTACAAAAACACAGACAAAGAGAGGAAATCACGATGGAAAAAATGGAAAATGTTTATATTATGGATCACCCGCTGATCAAACACAAAATTTCAATGCTCCGTGACAAAAGTACAGGAACAAACGAGTTCCGTAAGCTGGTGGAGGAGATCGGAATCCTGATGGGATATGAGGCACTTCGTGATCTTCCTACAGAGGAAGTGGAAATCGAGACACCGATAGAAACCTGTAAGACACCGATGATCTCAGGTAAGAAGCTGGCAGTGATCCCGGTCCTCCGCGCAGGACTTGGAATGGTAAACAGCATTCTCACACTGGTACCGTCTGCAAAGGTCGGACATGTGGGACTTTACCGTGATCCGGTAACACATGAGCCCCATGAGTATTACTGTAAGCTTCCTGAATCTATTGACGAGCGTATTTCAGTGATCGTTGATCCGATGCTTGCAACCGGCGGTTCTGCCGAAGCTGCCATTGATTTTGTCAAGAAACAGGGCGGAAAGAATATCAAGTTTATGTGCATCATCGCAGCTCCTGAAGGACTGAAACGACTTCACGAGGCACATCCGGATGTACAGATCTACTGTGGTTCCCTTGACAGAGAGCTCAATGAGAACGCTTACATCTGCCCGGGACTTGGAGATGCCGGAGACCGTATTTTTGGTACTAAATAATTTTGAAAAAATCTTAAAAAATACTTGACACACCCGGCACTGTTATGGTATTGTACCTAAGAACGCTGCCGAAGACAGTAGGTGCCGTAAGGCATAAGGATCAAAACGCCTACCGAGGTCCAAGTATTCTGAGTTAAGATTACACAAGGCCTTATTGCGAAGCAGTAAGGTCTTTTTTTAAACAGATTGACTTATTGCGACGGCGGTATACAAAATCTATAAGGAGGTGTACCATTTTATGGCAAAAGTAGAACTGAAACAACCAATCGTAGAAGAGATTTCTAACTGCATTAAAGACGCACAGTCTGTTGTACTTGTAAACTACAGCGGTCTTACAGTTGAGCAGGATACAATTCTTCGTAAAGAGTTAAGAGAAGCTGGTGTTCAGTACAAGGTATACAAAAATACCATGATGCGTCGTGCATTCGAGGGTACAGCATTTGAGAGCCTCAGTGATCATTTACATGGCACAAATGCGATCGCTATCTCCGAGACAGACGCAACTGCTCCGGCAAGAATCCTTGCTAAATATGCAAAACAGTTCCCGGCACTGGAGCTGATCGCAGGTGTAGTTGAAGGTAACTACAATGATCAGGCCGGAATTCAGGCACTGTCCACAATTCCTTCAAGAGAGGAACTTCTTGGAAAACTGCTTGGAAGCATGCAGTCTCCGATCGCAAACTTCGCTCGTGTGCTTAATCAGATCGCAGAGCAGAACGGTGGAGCTGACGCAGCAGCTGCTGAGTAATCCCAGCAACGTGCAATTGGCGGCATAACGACCGCATGATTATTAATTAAAATTTATAAATGGAGGGAAATTAAAATGGCAAAATTAACAACAGAAGAATTTATTGCAGCAATCAAAGAATTATCTGTATTAGAGTTAAATGACCTTGTAAAAGCTTGTGAGGAAGAGTTCGGCGTTTCCGCAGCAGCAGGTGTTGTTGTAGCAGCAGCAGGTGCAGCAGGCGAGGCAGCTGAGGAGAAAGATGAGTTTGACGTAGAGCTTACAGAGGTTGGCGCTAACAAAGTTAAAGTTATCAAAGTTGTTCGTGAGGTTACAGGTCTTGGACTTAAAGAGGCTAAAGCTATCGTTGATGGTGCTCCGAAGGTTGTTAAAGAGGGCGCATCCAAAGCTGAGGCTGAGGACATCAAAACTAAACTTGAGGCTGAGGGAGCTAAGGTTACACTTAAATAATCCGATCAGATCAGAAGTTTTAAAGGCTGTTGTGACTGCCGGTTTACCGGCGGCACAGCAGCCTTTTTTAGTGAAAAAATCCAGGGTAAATCTTGATTTTTGAAGAAAAAGAAAGGATAATAAAGGAGACAGGAAAGGGTGGATGGAATATGAAACGAAAAATAATGGCCTGTATCCTTGCTGCTGCGTTGGGAATCACAGGAGTTTCTTTTCCGACGGCAGCCAGGACAGTGTCTGTCGGAAAAAATGTAAAAAATATAACTGTAAACGTGAAAAATCCTCTGGATGAACTTCGGGCTCAGGAAGCTGCAATGCAGCAGCAGGAGGAGCTTGAAGAAGAGGAAAATATGCCGGGACAGGATCTGGATCCGCTTGTGCTGGATAACGATGGCAGTGTGGTTCCTGCATCACAGGCATCCTGGACAAAAATAGAGTCAGGTGCTGTAGAAGCAGTGGATGTATCAGAGGCACCGGGGATGAGGAAATATCGGAAAATTCAACTGAAGACACATTTTCAGATGGAAGCACAGATGGAGATTTTGACACAAATAAGAATATTTCTGACAATGCAGCAGCGGAAGCTGGCAGTGAGGATATTCAGACAACAGATGGCAGTATCAGCGGAGAATTGCCGGCAGATTTTTCCGAAGGAACGGAGAACGGCGATAACGGTTCCGAAGAACTTCAGCTTCAGCAGGAAAACGGTAATGTAGAAAACGTCGCAGAGCCGGATAATAATAAAGCTGATGAAGGCGCAGGTCAGGCACCGGCTGATTTTACAGATGATGCCAATGCTGCTGGGGATTTTTCCGCAGGAGATGCTTCAGATGGAGAACTTGGAACTTATCAGACTGTGACTCTGGAAGTTGAGGAAGGACAGGATATCACAGCGCCCTTGAATACACTGTTTCTTGAACTGAAAGATCAGGCCACAGATGAAAATCCCTGCAAGATCATAATTCCACCGGGAAATTATGAACTGACAGGTACACTTTGCATGTACAGTAATATGTACTTATATGCAAGAGACGCTAATATTACAAAAACGTCTACCACCAAACATCTGATCCTCCGTCTTGGAAATACCAAAGATTCAGAAGGCGGATATGATGGATATCGCAACATTGTGATCGATGGAGGAACCTGGGACTACAATTATCAGTGTGTGGAAAATAAGGATGCACCAGGCGGATTTGTGGGATTTTGCATTGGACATGCTACGAATGTTACGATTAAAAATGCTACATTTCTTAATAATCTGAAATCTCATTTTCTGGAATTTGGCGGAGTGAAAAATGCCAAGATCACAGGCTGTACATTCAGTGGCTATTATAAGAATTATGTGGAAGGCGGACAGGAATGTATTCAGATCGACTGCTGTACAGATGAGAGCAATGTTTTTCCGCAGTACAGACCTTATGATGGAACGACCTGTGAAGATTTTGTGATCGATGGAAATGTGTTCGAAGATGTCTTTACAGGGCTGGGAACGCACAGTATGATGTCCGGAAAAACATATAAAAGGATCACAGTTACGAATAATACTTTCCATAATGTAAAAAAACGCTGTATAAGGTTTATGAATTATGAAGATTCTACAGCAGAAAATAATACCATGGTAAATGTGGGAAATGGAGTGGACATTTCTTCTGTGAGCAGCAATACACACCAGACGCCAGGCTATGATGATGGGCCGAACATGCTGAAAAACAGGAATCTTCGTGTGGCAGGAAACTACATCAGTCTTGCCAGAACTACCAGCATTGGTGGAATTGCATGGATCTGCAGTGGTATAAAAGTTTCAGGCTATAATATGAAAAAAGATGGAGCTGTGCTCCCTAAAAAGATATATCCGGTGAAAGGTGTGACTGTAGAAGATAATCAGATCAGCGGATATGGAAACGGAATCAGCATGTCTCTTACTGACACAGATACCGTAACAGATAATCAGGTAACAATGAAAAAAACTTCTTCATATTCCAATTTTGGGATTTATGCCCAGGATTCCAGAGGAAGCGTTATCAGCAGGAATACAGTGTCCGGAACTGCAAATACGGGAATTTATCTCTCCGGTTCTGTCTATGCAGCAGGATCAGAACAGAGAAATCTTGTAGAGCAGAATACTGTTTCCGGAGCAGGCGGAGATGGAATTTATCTGCAATCTGTAAATACTTCATCCACTGCACAGAAGAATACTGTTAAATCAGCGGCCGGCTCGGGAATACGTGTAAATGCAGGAAAGAACAATAATGTTCTTGGTAATACCTGTTTATCCAACAAAAATCATGGCGTGAAAATTGAGTATGTGGTCGGCGGAGTCAGGGTAAAAAGCAATCGTGTGACATCAAATGCAAAAAGTGGTATTTTGCTCTGGAAATCAAAAGTATCCGAAGTATCAGGAAACCGTGCGGAGAAAAATACGGGGAATGGTGTTTATGCATATGCATCTGTAATACCGGTCATGAAAAAGAATACATTTTGCGAAAACGGAAAGGTTCAGGCGATATATGTAAAAAGCTGCAAAGGATGGACCGGCATCAACCGTCCTTCATGCAGAACTGTTACATCAAGAAGTACAGCTATAAGCGGAACTGCATCAGGCAGCCAGACAGTTATTGCATATGTGCAGCGTTCCGGAAAACAGACAAAGCTGGGGGTATCATCCGTAAACAAAAAGAAACAGTACGTTATTAAAATAAAGAAGCAAAAAAAGAATACTGCTCTGAAACTTGTCTCAAAAGATAAATACGGAAATACAGTAACAGTAAATACTGTTGTGAAGTAAGTATGTGTGATAAAAAAAGATTCTGTTCCGGATATCCATACATCGTATGTATAGAAGGAACAGAATCTTTTTTTTGAAAAATGTAAAAAAATCAAAAAAAGTGCTTGACACACTTTTTTTCTTATGTTAAAGTGGAGGATGCTATATTATGGCTAGATATGCCTGCCTAAAGGTCAGGCGGGATCATGTTGTAATAAATAATAAAAAAACAGGGGTGAAACGTCAATGGAAAAAAACAGAATTCGTTCTGTAAAAACTGGAAAAAGCATGCGTATGAGCTACCAGAGACAAAAAGAAGTCCTGGAAATGCCAAACCTGATCGAAGTTCAGAAAGATTCCTACCAGTGGTTTCTTGACGAAGGTTTAAAAGAAGTATTTGATGATATTTCTCCGATCGCAGATTACGGCGGAAAGCTCAGTCTGGAATTCATCGATTTCACATACGATGAAAAAGATGCAAAATATTCCATCGAGCAGTGTAAAGAACGTGACGTGACTTATGCCGCACCTTTGAAGGTTCGAGTAAGGCTGATCAATAAGGAAACAGAAGAGATCAACGAACACGAGATTTTCATGGGAGATTTACCGCTGATGACAGCTACGGGTACCTTTGTTATCAATGGTGCTGAGCGTGTTATTGTCAGCCAGTTAGTACGTTCCCCTGGAATCTACTACGCGATCGCTCATGATAAGCTTGGTAAGAGACTGTTTTCCAGTACTGTAATTCCGAACAGAGGTGCATGGCTGGAGTACGAGACAGATTCAAATGATGTATTTTATGTACGTGTAGACAGAACAAGAAAGGTTCCGATCACTGTTCTGATCCGTGCACTGGGCATTGGAACCAATGCTGAGATCATCGATCTGTTTGGTGAAGAGCCAAAGATCCTTGCCAGCTTTACAAAGGATACCTCCACAAACTATCAGGAAGGTCTCCTTGAGCTGTATAAGAAGATCCGTCCGGGCGAGCCGCTTGCAGTAGAGAGCGCAGAGAGCCTGATCATGGCAATGTTCTTCGATCCGAGAAGATATGACCTTGCCAAAGTCGGACGTTATAAATTTAATAAGAAGCTTCATTTCAATAAACGTATCGTAGGCCACAAGCTTTCTCAGGATGTTGTAGATACAACAACAGGTGAGATCCTTGCTGAGGCTGAGACACTTGTTACAAAAGAGCTTGCTGATACATTACAGAATTCCGCAGTTCCGTACGTATGGATCCAGGGTGAGGAGAGAGAAATCAAAGTCCTTTCCAGCCTTATGGTTGATATCCGTCACTATCTGCCGGAGCTTGAGGATCCGAAGTCCCTGGGTGTTACAGAATTAGTATACTACCCAGTGCTCGAAAAAATTCTGGAAGAAAATGACACATTTGAGGACAGATGTGATGCGATCAAACGTGATATCCACGACCTGATCCCGAAACACATCACCAAGGAAGATATCCTTGCGTCCATTAACTACAATATGCATCTGGAGTATGGCCTTGGTAACGATGATGATATCGACCACCTGGGCAACCGTCGTATCCGTGCTGTCGGTGAGCTGCTTCAGAATCAGTACCGCATCGGTCTTTCCAGACTTGAGCGTGTGGTACGTGAGAGAATGACAACACAGGACACAGAGAGCATTTCTCCGCAGTCCCTGATCAATATCAAACCGGTAACTGCAGCAGTAAAAGAGTTCTTCGGATCATCCCAGCTGTCACAGTTCATGGATCAGAACAACCCGCTTGGAGAGCTGACTCACAAGAGAAGACTTTCCGCACTGGGACCTGGCGGTCTGTCACGAGACAGAGCCGGATTCGAGGTTCGAGACGTACATTATTCCCACTATGGAAGAATGTGCCCGATCGAGACTCCTGAGGGACCGAACATCGGTCTTATCAACTCCCTTGCATCCTATGCAAGGATCAATCAGTACGGCTTCGTAGAGGCTCCGTATAGAAAGATCGACAAAACAGATCCTTCCAACCCGCGTGTAACCGATGAGGTTGTATACATGACAGCGGATGAGGAAGATAATTATCATGTAGCACAGGCGAATGAGCCACTGGATGAAGAGGGACACTTCCTTCATAAGAACGTTTCCGGTCGTTACCGCGAGGAGACACAGGAGTACGAGCAGCACATGTTCGATTACATGGATGTATCTCCGCGAATGGTATTCTCCGTTGCTACAGCCCTGATCCCGTTCCTGCAGAACGATGATGCGAACCGTGCGCTGATGGGATCCAACATGCAGCGTCAGGCCGTTCCGCTTCTTACAACAGAGGCTCCGGTTGTTGGTACAGGTATGGAGACCAAGACAGCTGTTGACTCCGGTGTATGCGTTGTTGCAAGAAAAGCAGGTACAGTACTTCGTTCCACATCTACAGATATCTCTATCAAGAATGATGACGGAACAAAAGATGATTATCATCTGACTAAATTTATGCGAAGCAACCAGAGCAACTGCTACAACCAGAGACCGATCGTGTTCCAGGGTGAGCATGTTGAGGCAGGACAGGTTATCGCGGATGGCCCGTCTACATCCAATGGTGAGCTTGCACTTGGTAAGAACCCGCTGATCGGATTTATGACCTGGGAGGGTTATAACTACGAGGATGCTGTTCTTCTTAGTGAGAAACTGGTACAGAATGATGTTTATACATCTGTCCATATTGAGGAATATGAGGCAGAATCCCGTGATACCAAGCTGGGACCGGAAGAGATCACACGTGACGTTCCGGGTGTCGGCGATGACGCTCTGAAGGATCTGGATGAGCGCGGTATCATCCGTATCGGTGCTGAGGTACGTGCCGGTGATATCCTTGTCGGTAAGGTTACTCCTAAGGGAGAAACTGAGCTTACTGCTGAGGAGCGTCTCCTTCGTGCTATCTTCGGTGAGAAGGCAAGAGAGGTACGTGATACTTCCCTTAAGGTACCGCACGGTGAGTATGGTATTATCGTAGATGCCAAGGTATTTACAAGAGAGAACGGCGATGAGCTGAGTCCTGGAGTAAATCAGGCAGTACGTATTTATATTGCACAGAAGAGAAAGATCTCCGTTGGTGATAAGATGGCTGGTCGTCATGGTAACAAGGGTGTCGTTTCCCGTGTACTTCCGGTTGAGGATATGCCATTCCTTCCAAACGGACGTCCTCTTGATATCGTGCTGAATCCTCTGGGTGTACCTTCCCGAATGAACATCGGACAGGTCCTGGAGATCCACTTGAGCCTTGCTGCCAAAGCACTTGGCTTCAATATTGCAACACCTGTATTCGATGGCGCAAACGAGGTTGATATCCAGGATACTCTGGAGCTTGCCAACGATTACGTTAATACGGAAGACTTTGAGGAATTCCGTGAGAAATATAAAGACATCCTTGCACCGGATGTTATGCAGTATCTCGATGAGAATAAAGCTCACAGAGCACTCTGGAAGGGCGTTCCGATCTCCAGAGACGGTAAGGTAAGACTTCGTGACGGACGTACAGGCGAGTACTTCGACAGCCCTGTAACTATCGGTCACATGCACTACCTGAAGCTGCATCATCTGGTAGATGATAAGATCCATGCACGTTCCACAGGTCCATACTCCCTGGTAACACAGCAGCCTCTGGGTGGTAAAGCTCAGTTCGGTGGACAGCGTTTCGGAGAGATGGAGGTTTGGGCACTGGAGGCATATGGTGCTTCCTACACACTGCAGGAGATCCTGACAGTGAAGTCTGATGATGTGATCGGACGTGTTAAGACCTATGAAGCGATCATCAAAGGTGACAACATTCCTGAGCCAGGTATTCCTGAGTCCTTTAAGGTACTTCTTAAAGAGCTTCAGTCTCTTGGTCTGGATGTACGTGTGCTCAGCGAGGACGGATCAGAGGTACACATTATGGAAACCTCTGATTACGGAGATACTGATCTTCGTCATGTCATCGAGGGCGATTCCAGAGGACGCAGAGATGAGGAGTCCTTCGGTAAACACGGCTATACCAAGCAGGAGTTCAGCGGAGAAGAGCTTGTCAATGTAGAAGAAGATGAGGACATGGAAGACGAAGATGATATGATCGAGTTTGAAGAGTCCTTTGATGATGAGGAATAAGAAAGGGGAAAGAATACATGGCAGAAACAACCAACGCCAATGAAACATATCAGCCAATGACTTTCGATGCCATCAAGATCGGACTGGCGTCCCCTGAGAAGATCAGAGAGTGGTCACACGGTGAGGTTTTAAAACCTGAAACGATCAACTACAGAACCTTGAAGCCTGAGAAGGATGGTCTTTTCTGTGAAAGAATTTTCGGACCGAGCAAGGACTGGGAGTGCCACTGTGGAAAGTACAAAAAAATTCGCTATAAAGGCGTTGTCTGCGACAGATGCGGTGTTGAAGTAACCAAATCTGCCGTTCGTAGAGAGCGTATGGGACACATCGAGCTTGCAGCTCCGGTGTCTCATATCTGGTACTTTAAAGGAATTCCGTCCCGTATGGGTCTGATCCTTGATATTTCTCCGAGAACACTGGAGAAAGTGCTTTACTTTGCTAACTATATCGTTCTGGATCCTGCAGATTCCGGACTTATGTACAAACAGGTACTCACCGAGCGTGAGTACCAGGAAGCACGTGAGTCTTACGGAGAAGGATTCCGTGTAGGTATGGGTGCCGAGTCCATCATGGAGCTCCTTCAGGCTATCGATCTTGAAAAGGATTCCGAAGAACTGAAGGCAGAGCTTGTGGACGCAACAGGCCAGAAACGTGCAAGAATCATCAAACGTCTTGAAGTTGTGGAGTCCTTCCGTGAGTCCGGCAACCGTCCTGAGTGGATGATCATGACCGTTATCCCGGTTATCCCGCCGGATCTTCGTCCTATGGTACAGCTGGACGGAGGACGTTTTGCAACATCTGACCTGAATGATCTTTACAGAAGGATCATCAACAGAAACAACCGTCTGAAAAGACTTCTGGAGCTTGGTGCTCCGGATATCATTGTCCGCAACGAGAAGCGTATGCTGCAGGAGGCTGTAGATGCCCTGATCGATAACGGACGCCGTGGACGTCCTGTAACAGGCCCTGGAAACAGAGCTCTGAAATCCCTTTCCGATATGCTGAAAGGTAAATCCGGACGTTTCCGTCAGAACCTTCTTGGTAAACGAGTTGACTACTCCGGACGTTCTGTAATCGTCGTAGGACCTGAGCTGAAGATCTATCAGTGTGGTCTTCCGAAAGAGATGGCTATCGAGCTGTTCAAACCTTTCGTTATGAAAGAGCTTGTTGCTAACGGAACATCTCACAATATCAAAAATGCCAAGAAGATGGTAGAGAAACTTGAGCCTGCAGTATGGGATGTCCTTGAGGACGTCATTAAAGAGCATCCGGTTATGCTTAACCGTGCACCTACACTGCATCGTCTGGGTATCCAGGCGTTCGAGCCGATCCTTGTAGAAGGTAAGGCGATCAAGCTTCATCCACTTGTTTGTACCGCGTTCAACGCTGACTTCGATGGTGACCAGATGGCCGTACATCTCCCGCTTTCTCAGGAAGCACAGGCAGAGTGCCGTTTCCTTCTGTTATCACCGAACAACCTTCTGAAACCGTCAGATGGTGGTCCTGTAGCCGTTCCTTCACAGGATATGGTCCTTGGTATCTACTACCTGACACAGGAGAGACCTGGAAACAAGGGTGAGGGCAAGTTCTTCAAGAGTGTCAACGAGGCAATTCTTGCATATGAGAACAAGGTCATCACACTCCAGACAAAGATCATTGTTCATTGCCATAAGACAATGCCGGACGGAACTGTTTTAAGCGGCAATGTTCATTCTACGCTGGGACGTTTCCTGTTTAACGAGATCCTTCCGCAGGATCTTGGATTTGTGGACAGAAGCATACCTGGAAACGAACTGCTTCTTGAGGTTGATTTCCTTGTAGGTAAGAAACAGCTGAAGCAGATCCTTGAAAAGGTTATCAATACTCACGGTGCAACAAAGACAGCCGAGGTGCTTGACTCCGTTAAGGCTATGGGTTACAAATACTCCACACGTGCAGCCATGACCGTATCTATTTCCGATATGACCGTGCCGCCGCAGAAGCCGGAGATGATCAAGCAGGCTCAGGATACTGTTGACCGTATCACAAAGAACTACAAACGTGGTCTTATCACTGAGGAAGAGCGTTACAAAGAGGTTGTTGATACCTGGAAGAAGACCGATGATGAGCTTACAAAGGCACTTCTTACAGGTCTTGATAAGTACAACAACATCTTCATGATGGCTGACTCCGGAGCCCGTGGTTCCGATAAGCAGATCAAACAGCTTGCCGGAATGCGAGGACTGATGGCTGATACAACCGGTCATACCATTGAGCTCCCGATCAAGTCAAACTTCCGTGAAGGTCTTGACGTACTGGAGTACTTCATGTCTGCTCATGGAGCTCGTAAAGGTCTTTCTGATACCGCTCTTCGTACAGCCGATTCCGGATACCTGACAAGACGACTTGTTGACGTATCTCAGGATCTGATCGTTCGTGAGGCGGACTGCTGTGAGAACAGAGCAGAGATTTCCGGTATGGTCGTTCGTGGATTCATGGACGGAAAAGAAGAGATCGAGAGTCTTCAGGAGCGTATCACAGGACGTTTCTCCTGTGAGACAGTTAAGAATAAAGACGGAGAAATCCTTGTTAAAGCAAACCACATGATCACACCGAAGCGTGCAGCCCGTATCATGAAAGAGGGCGTAAGCAACCAGACAGGCGGACCGATCGACAAACTGAAGATCCGTACCATCCTTTCCTGTAAGTGCAAGGTTGGTGTCTGCGCAAAATGTTATGGTGCGAACATGGCTACCGGTGAGCCGGTACAGGTTGGTGAGTCTGTTGGTATCATTGCAGCACAGTCTATCGGTGAGCCAGGTACACAGCTGACCATGCGTACTTTCCATACCGGTGGTGTTGCCGGTGGAGATATCACACAGGGTCTTCCTCGTGTCGAGGAGCTTTTCGAGGCAAGAAAGCCGAAGGGTCTTGCGATCATCACAGAGATCCCAGGTGTTGCCACGATCAACGACACTAAGAAGAAACGTGAGATCATCGTAAATGATCCGGAGACAGGCGATTCCAAGACTTACCTGATCCCATACGGTTCTCGTATCAAAGTCCTTGATGGACAGGTTCTTGAGGCCGGTGATGAGCTGACAGAAGGTAGTGTAAATCCGCATGATATCCTGAGAATCAAGGGTGTGCGTGCAGTTCAGGATTACATGATCCGTGAGGTTCAGCGTGTATATCGTCTGCAGGGTGTTGAGATCAACGATAAGCATATCGAGGTTATCGTTCATCAGATGCTGAAGAAGATCCGTATCGAGGATAACGGAGATACAGAGTTCCTGCCAGGAACACTTGTTGATGTCCTTGATGTTGAGGAAGTTAACGAGAAACTTGAGGCAGAGGGCAAACAGCCGGCAGAGGGCAAACAGGTTATGCTTGGTATTACCAAGGCATCCCTTGCTACAAACTCTTTCCTGTCAGCAGCATCCTTCCAGGAAACAACAAAAGTCCTGACAGAGGCTGCTATCAAAGGTAAGGTCGATCCGCTGATCGGTCTGAAAGAGAACGTTATCATCGGTAAGCTGATTCCTGCAGGTACAGGTATGAAGCGTTACAGTGAGATCAGTCTTGACACAGGAATGCCGGAAGTAAAAACAGCTTCCGAGGAGCCTGAGGATACAGAGGAAATTTCCGTAGAGGAAGAGAAGACTGAGACTGCTCCGGAGGAAGAGACCATTGCTGTTGAAGAGACAGCAGAGGAAACTGCACCGGTAGAAGAATAAGTCGATATACCTTGCTAATATAAATAAATCTCCCCCGGAAATCCGGAGGGAGATTTCTGTTTATAAGCAGGGATTTTCTGAGAGAGGAGGGATTGCGATGGACAAGGAACTGCCAATTTCCCCGTGGCCGGAATGGAAGATCGTAAGCAAGATCGGGGAAGGCTCTTTTGGAAGAGTGTATAAAGCTCAGAGAACTGAGAAGGGACGTTCTTTTTACTCGGCAATTAAGATAATCACAATCCCCGCCAGTAAAGGGGAGCTGGACAGTGTGCGCTCAGAATCCGGTGATGAAAAATCTGTCCGCGGTTATTTTGAAAATCTGGTGGAGGAGTGCATTCAGGAAGTAAGCACCATGGAGTATTTCCGGGGAAATTCCCATATTGTATCTGTAGAAGATTACAAGGTGATGGAATATCTGGACGAGATCGGATGGGATATTTTTATCCGCATGGAATATCTCACAAGCTTCATGGAATATTATGCGGGAAAAAATCTCACAGAAAAAGAAGTGATGAAGCTAGGTATCGATCTTTGCAGATCACTGGAATACTGTGGGCAGCTTCACATCATCCACAGGGATATCAAACCTGAGAATATTTTTGTATCCAGGTTCGGGGATTTCAAGCTGGGGGACTTTGGAATCGCCAGAGAACTGGAAAAAACCATGAGTACCCTTTCCAAAAAGGGAACTTATTCTTATATGGCGCCGGAGATGTACAGGGGAGAACAGTACGACAGCAGGGTGGACATTTATGCACTTGGCCTGGTGTTATATAAACTGATGAATCATAACAGACTTCCGTTTCTGAATCTTGAAAAACAACTGATCACATATAGAGATAAGGAAAACGCACTCACGAGGAGGATGTCAGGTGAAACACCGCCACCACCTGTGGATGCAGGAGAGGCTTTCGGCTCCGTTATCTTAAAAGCCTGTGCTTATGATGCAAAAGAACGATATCAGACTCCTGACAAGTTTCGGGAAGCACTGGAAGAACTCCGATATGGAGCGGCAAACAGAGAACAGGGAGTTCATGAGAAACAGAAACCAGTGGAGGAAAGACCTGTTCCGGAGTCCATGCCGAAGTTTCTCCAGGAGGGTGCCGCCAGACAGCTGGCAAGAACAAGTCAGCTGAATACGAATGCGATCCGTCAGGCACGTAGAAATCCTGCGCCGGCATCCGTACAGCCGGAGAAACCGATAGCCGGAGAAATAGTAAAAAATGCAGCCCGGAATACGCCAAAGGCTCAGAGCACAATACAGAAGCCTCAGAAATCTGCATCCGAAAAAACAGTATATGAAAAAGATAGCCGGTCCGGCTATCCGTCAGGACGTTCCCTTCAGTCAGAGCCCGGTATAAGAAAAACCGGAGCTGTAAAGCCCAGAGTTACCTCTATCACAGATCTGGAAGACGACCGTGACCAGAATCTCCAGGAGTGGGAGGGATCCGTGCCAGAGAATGGCGGAAAAACCGATGACAGAAAGAGGCGGAAAGGTATTTTCAGAATGCTCATAACTGCCGGGATCCTTGTTGTACTGATCGGCGGGATCCTTGCGGTACGAACGATACGGAAACCTGCGGATAATGGAGAGCCTTCGTATACAGATTCTGATGATTCTGATGCTCTGAACAAAGGAAATTTCGGTACTGCAGACAATTCGGATAAAAGTTTCGCACAGGCAATGGAAACGATACGTGACCATGCGACAACCATAGAAAATGCTCTGGACAGCTATAGACGTGAAGGTACAGAGGGGGATCGTCTGCGCTTTTATAATGGATCAGGAGAGATCGCCAAAGTACTTGTATATCCCGGCAGTTCCGCAGATGGCGTTTATGAGGAATATTTTTACTGGGGCGAGCAGATGTTTTATACTTATGTATGGGACGGAGATGAGAAGCAGTATTTTTATTATCAGGACGGCCTTCTGATCCGATGGATCGATGCAGATGGTAAGGTTCATGATAAAGAGAGCGATAACGACAAATATGTAGAACTGGGAGACAAATACTGGAGTAATTCTGTAGTGGAGCTTCAGCAGTAATGTCGAAGGGGTTTTACGAAAGGAAAAAGAATGGCCTATCAGATTGATTATGCGTATACATGTCACACCGGAAAGGTGAGGACAAATAATGAGGATAATTTCTGGTGCTGCGGAGTGCGTCTGCCGGTGCACAACCAGGGGGTTGACGGGATCCTGGCAGGTCATACACAGCACTGGCAGCTTCCAATGTTGGCCGTTTTTGACGGCATGGGCGGAGAAAGCTGCGGTGAAATGGCAGCTTCTGCAGCTGTGGAAGCGCTGGGAGGCTTCTATGAAGAAAACAAAAAGACCCTGAAAAAAGAGCCTGTGGTTTTTCTGACAGGAGCCTGCGAAAATATGAATGAGGCAGTATGTCGCTACAGCAATGAAAACTGTATCAGAAGCATGGGAACAACCATGGCACTTTTGTCTTTCAGTGAAAAGGCGATCTATGCCTGCAACCTTGGGGATAGCCGTATCTACCGTCATTTTCAGGGGAAGCTCCAGCAGATTTCCACGGACCATGTGATCAGTGGAAAAATGCTGGGAAAAGCCCCGCTGACGCAGTATCTGGGCTTCCAGGAAGAAAACATGGCACTGGAGCCTTCTATCGTGGAGATCGGTTATCAGCCGGGAAGCTCGTATCTGATCTGTTCAGATGGAGTGACAGACATGCTTTCTGATCAGGAGCTTCAGAAGATCCTTGACGGGACAGAAACCGCAGAAGAAAAAGTAGGTAAGATCCTGGAACAGGCACTGGAAAGAGGCGGCAGAGATAATGTGACACTGGTCCTTGCACAGATCAGCGGCTATGAAGAAAAAAATCTTCTCAAACGCTGGGCAGAACGCCACAGTACCGGACGGTAATAAACCCGGGGAGTAAGAAAAGGGATAAGGAGAAAATTTGTGATGAGAAATCGAATGCAGGATCTTGATTTTGAACAGACAGTTGCCTTCGATTCAGTGAAGGACTTTGAATTTACAAGAAAGGCGGCACAGAAGTTCCGCCAGGTTGTCAGTCTGGATTCCTTTGAGGATGAGGATGCAGATGTTATTTTTCATTATCTTTACAAGGAGATGGAACTGGTTTCCTTTGGTGACTATCTGAAACGATATGTGTATGAGCGTGCAGAGCTTGAGGAGCCTTTTTCCCAGGTGCCTCAGGAAGTCTACAGGGAGATCGTTGTGGAATCCTTCAAGGAAACCTACACACCGAAATCCATGTCACCTACATCAGCCAAACTGAGTTCTCTGGTGAATAACTGGCTGACTCAGGCATCTGTGAAGCGTGAAACAGTTTTTCTTCTGGGGTTCGGACTTCGGATGAGTACAGAGGATGTTTCAGATTTTCTGACCCGGGTGCTTCGTGAGCAGGATTTTGATTTTCATAATCCGGAAGAAGTGATCTACTGGTATTGCTATCGGAATCATCTTGGCTATTATAAAGCTGAGGAATATAAAGAAACCTACAAACAGATGACTCCGGTGGAAAAAAAGACCGGAGAGATCGTGTATGGCACAGGGCTTTGTCTGGACAGTGAAGAAAAGCTTCGGGAATATCTGGCTTTTCTGAAAGGAAGACATGATGATCCGAAATCAGAGAAGAGCCAGGCTTTTCAGGAATTTATGATCCTTCTGGAGCGGGCAAAGAAGATCATTGCAGCCATGTATCAGGAAGATGAGGAAGAAAACGGTGGCAAAAAGATCTGGAAGCCTGAGAATATCAGTGCTTCGGATCTGGAAAAGGTTATCTGCAGCGGGATTCCTATTAATAAAATGGGAAATCTCAAAAAGATGTCCGCATCCATTCTGGCAAAACATTTCAGCCAGAAGCGCTTCAGCCGCCAGAGGATCAACAATATCCTGAACCATAAATTTCCGGTGGAGCGGTTCGATCTGATCACGCTGGAGTTTTTTGTGATCTCTCAGGAGATGGCAGATGATGATCCGTATACAAGATACCGCCATTTTCTGGAGGAGATCCAGGAAATCCTGGCCCGCTGTGAAATGAGTGAGATCTACATAGTGAACCCATATGAGTGCTTTCTTCTGATGTGCCTGCTGACAGACTGTCCGCTGGCAGTATTTTCCGAGATTTGGGAAAAATCCTATGAAGAGGGAGAAGAAAAGAATTGAAAAAAGGATGATGCGTATTGTGCTTGCGCATCATCCTTTTTTGCTGAATGCGGATGACTGGTTCGACCATTTGCCTGGCCTGACTGCCCGCTTATCCGCTGTTATCTTGCTTTTCCGGTTTTTACCGCACTTGCAGGTCCTGTCTTTGCTTTTCTGTTTATAGTACGGTATGGAACCACTCTGTAACTGTATGTGGTGTTCTTTGATGTTTTAAACGTATAATTTAAGTTTCTGGCGGAAACGGTTTTTACTTTTTTGAAGGAGCCGTTTCCTTTTTTCTGATAGAGGACATAGCCGGTTGCTCCGGGAACTTTTTTCCAGGAAAGTATCTGTTTTCCTTTGAGGGTTTTAAGCTTTGTGGACGGACGGAGCAGATTCGGTTTCACGGTCACTGCTTTGGAAGTTGGACTGTAGATATAACCGGAGGATGTTTTTCGGCTTGCACGGATCACGTAAGAATACTTATTTCCGATAGTGATCTTTGTGTCTTTGTATGAAGTAGTATTTGCGTTTAAAGTTTTGATCTTTGCGTATTTTCCGGAATTTGTTTTTCTGTAGAGAATATAATTCTGGGAATTCTTTACACGGTTCCAGCGGAGTGTACAGCTGTTCCAGGATGTGGAAGCCTTGATTGCCGGCGCTGTTAATTTCACAACCGCTGGAGCCGGAGTGCTGGTTGGTTTCGGAGTTGGAGTGTTGGTTGGTTTCGGAGTTGGCGTAACTGTCGGTGCCGGAGCGGATATTTTAAAGGTCAGGGTCTGGCTTACAAAATATTTATTGATTCCGGTGACAGTTACAGATCCGGTACCAGTCTTTGTGTTATCCGCCCAGGAAAGGACATAATCGGTACCTTCCTGAAGTGTAGCAGAGCCGTATTTTACAGTCGGTTTCGGCGTTACTGCATTACCACTGAAAATCTGTTCCGGAATGTCCGAAAGATCACAGCGTTTTACAGATGTCATCTGCCTCGTTCCGGAATAATTCTGCTTGTAGGAAATAGAAAAACCAAGGATTTCATTGCAAGCAGAACAGCGCAGGGAAGTGATCGAGTAATCGTCGGAGGTCAGCTGTACGCCATTATAGGTGATCACAAGATGATTCCGCAGGAAAGTGGTTACAGATCCATTTCCACAATTAGTATCCGGAAGTTCGATCGTCTCGCCGGAGAGCTTCAGTGGATTGATGGTGAAGTATTTGGAAAAACCGCTTCTGTAAATGCCGATACCGGTTATATGGACACGAGGTCTGTTGGTTCTGGAACTTGCCATGGTGTTATCAAAATAAGAAAGGGTATAATCAACATCTTTCTTTAAAGTAACACCATTTAATGTGACCGTTGGCTCCGGCTTGAATTCTTTGCCAGGAGCATATTCATAATCCGGGATATCACCGATCTCAGCTTCTGTGATCGGGGTAAGATCGATGTAGAAAGATTTATTTGTTTCACCGGTGAAATTTCCCTTACCGGAGACAGTAACATAAGCGTTTCCCTGTTGGGCATTGTTATGCCAGGAGAGTGTATAATCTACATTTTCTGTCAGGGTTATACCATTCCATGTGACGGTTGGCTTCGGGGTCAGTGGAGTTCCGGTATACAGATAGGAGGACTGGGAAAAAGTAACCTCTGCCTGAGAGAGATTGATCTGCCAGATACCGAAATTATTCGTCAGAGTTCCGGAATAAAGGCCAAGACCTGTGATCGTGAAAGTTCCCACACCGCTGTTTTGATTGTTGGAGAAAGACAGAGTGTAATCTTTTCCCTCAGTCAGTGTGCGGTCATGAAACTTAAGTACAGGGGAAAAAGTAATAGGCTTTCCGGTATACTTCCAGGAACCTGTATAGGTCAGGGATGTTTCTTTGGAATCTTCCAGATCATAGTAGGCATTGAGATCTGCAGTCAGTATTTTGTCAGGGCAGGATTTCAGTGTTGCGGTAACTGTTGTGTTTCCTTTACTTTTCAGCCGGATCACACCACTCTGATCCACAGTAGCAACAGATGGATCACCTGTTGACCATGTAAAAGAAGACGGGTCGAGGCTGGAACTCATATAGCTGAATCCGTTACAGGTTGCATAAATGGTCAGAGTCTTCTGTTCTTCTGTGAATTTTACAGGAGAAGATACATTAAAATGGATGTTCATTAGGCGTGGAAGCACGGAAAGAACAGGGGAGACATTCTGGTTGGCAGGCTGTGTGCAGGTTTCTGCTGCGTGAGAAGAAAAGCACTGGATCCAGTAGAGATGACCGTTCTGTGAGTAGCAGCCGATTCCGGCAGAAACATTTTTGGAATTCATGATGTTCGTGTAATGTCCGGAAGATTCGATCCATGATTCCATAACTTCTTCAGGAGTTCCCTGGTTGATCGCAAGATTTTCACTTGGATCCTCAAAATAAGGAAAGGCTGAAAAACAGATGGAACCATTGGGACGGGTATGACTGGCGTAAACGGTCAGTTCTTCTGCTCTGGTCATGGCGCATTCCAGAAGGTTCTTATCCATAGTGACAGGATTCCGGTTCTTTTTGGCACGCTCCTGATTTACCAGATCAAGGACCTGGTAAGCATAGTCATAGCGGCGGATACCCTGGCTGAGTTTCAGCTCAACTGTACTCTGGTCAGAGGCTGCCTGCACACGGACCATGTGGACTGGTGCCAGCAGAAGAAGCAGGAGCAGCAGCGCCGGCCAGAATAAATGTCTTGTTTTTTCCTCTTTTGTCTCGTTCATGATGTTTTCCTTTTCGGTAAAAAATGTAGATGTTTTCTTTCGTTATTCGTTGTAGTAGCCATAGATCGCACGGCTGTCCTGTGCGATGGTGTTCTGTGCGGCTGTGGTGTCGTTAAGATCCTGTGACATAAAGCAGACTACCAGGTCGATTCCCTTGGCTGTGTCATAGATGATGCCGGCATCATTTTCTACGGTGTCCAGTTCACCGGTTTTGTTGGCAACCTTTACATTGGAAGGCATCTGAGCCGGGATCTTGTTTTTTCTGGTCTGCATTTTCAGGAGGCGGTACATGTATTCCGCTCCTGCAAGTGTGTCATTATTGTCGGTAGCAGTACCCTTGTCGATCTGGTAGATGGTCTTCAGGAATTTTCCGCAGTCTTTTGCAGAAGTGTAGTTATCTCCGTTGGAATTATCTGCAAGAAGAAGACGTCCCATGGATGTGCTGGTGTATCCATGATCCTGGCAGAATTTGTTCACACGTGCCATTCCGGCTGCATCATCACCGCCGCCGAGGTAGTTGACAAGAGTGTTGGCTGCATCGTTGTCACTGACGGTGATCATGGAATTCAGCGCATTGTCCAGGGCATCTTTGCTGTATTTGGAGGAAAGACTGTCATAATCTTCGTATACGGCACCCATGATATAGAGCTTGATCAGGCTGGCAGCCTGCATCTGCTGGTCATTGATGGCTCCCTCGGTATTTTTTGCAAGGTTGCATACATACACGGACCAGGTTCCGTTATCGGTGGGAAGAAGGGACTGTACCTGGTTCAGAAGGTTGTCCATACTGGAGTCTGAATTGTCTGTGAAAGTGCCTCCGCTGGATGGGGAAAGTGTTCCTTCTTCCTGAGTGGAAGAAGAACTGTCCTTGCTGCCGGAAGATTCGGAAGAATCGGAAGCTGCAGATGTATCTGTGGATTCTTCCTGTACGGAAGGACCTTGGATTTCAGCTGAAGATGCTGCGGCAGCAGCGCTGGAAACGGTAGGATCATCAGGATAAAGAGCATCCAGCTGATCGGCTTTGCTGCTGAGCTCAGCGGCAGAATCAGAAACCTCCTGCACACTTTTCTGCAGCTTGTTAACTTTTGTCTGGAGAGAAGCAAGCTTGTCTAGGGAGCGGACATTCAGTGCCCCAAGTCCTGCCAGTGCGATGACAAGCACTGCGATCACAATATACAGAAATGTATTTTTTTTCATATATAAACAAACTCCTTTTTATTATTGGAAATAAGCATCGATTCCATTGGCGATCCCTTCTGCCATAGTCTGCTGGAAGGAAGAATCTGCCATTTTCAGATCATCGCTCTGGTTGGTCATAAATCCCATTTCCACAATAGTCACCGGAATCGTGCTCCAGTTGATGCCTGTCATGGAATCGGTGTAGATGATTCCGCGGTTCTGGAATCCGGTAGCTGCGCAGTAGGAATCCACAATGCATTTGGATAGTTTGTTGGAACTGTCATAGAGACTGGAAACATAAGGATTCTGCTGGGACGGACACATGGTCAGAGCACCGGAGACATCTGCAGAATCATCTCCGTTTGCATGGATACGGACACAGATCTCCGCACCCTGGGAAGCGACCAGCTCTGCACGCTCCTTGTTGCTGATAGCGGCATCATTGTCTGTCCTTGTCATTATTACCTGGTATCCACGCTGTTCCAGGATATCCTTAAGCAGAAGAGAAACATCCAGGTTCAGCTGATACTCGGGGAGACCGCTGAAGGAACCTCTGGTTCCGGTGGAAGCCTTGGCCTTCATGGTGGAGGAACCTGGTCCGTTAGGCTCTGTGGCACTCATATCAACATTTTTGCCCTGATGTCCGGGATCAATCCCGACGATATGGCCGTTGGAAGCAGAAGATGTGGTGTCATCACCGCCATCCGTGAATCCTTCGCCGCCGGCTTCACTGAAAACGGAAGGTTTGGTTGTTTTCTGGCTGTTTTCGGATTCCGGCGCCCGTTCGTGCTCTCCGGTGCTGTTTTTGACAGCTTTTTCTGTCTGTGCCCGCTGTTGCAGGTATTTGTCGGCTGCCTGTTTCTTTTCGATCTTAGCTGTATAAAGTTCGATGTCTTCTTTCATGGATTTCTGCTTTTGCTGGACCGGTTTGATCACGGATGCCATTTTCTGGTCAACTGCATCAATCTTCTGGTAGGTTTTATAGCTTAAACCAAAAAGCAGTCCAATACAGATAAGACCCGTCAGAAACAGGACGATCGCCATCAGATGAGGCTTTTTTTCCATAAATTCATGTCCTTTCTGGGTGGATGTTTTGTATTTGTAAATATTATAAAGAAGGAGGTAGGAAAAAGCAATTGTGAAATTGGTGTTGACAACAGGGAAAAGTGTGATATTATATATATAAAATAATTATATATAAAAATTTTATATATAAAATAATTACATAAAGAGGTGAGCGTATGTATTACTATCCGGTGTCAGCTGTGCTGACGGAATGCCTGATCCTTTCCGTTGTGGAACAGCAGGATTCTTACGGGTATGAGATCAGCCAGACGGTGAAGATGGTTGCATCTATCAAGGAGTCAACATTGTATCCGATCCTGCGTAAGCTGGAGACAGGTGGTTATCTCACAACGTATTCCGAGGAGTTCCAGGGCAGGAAGCGAAAGTACTATTCCATCACGGAAGCCGGTCGTGAACAGTTGGAATATCTGAGAAAAGAGTGGAGAGAATACCGCGATACCATAGATGATATTGTGGAAGGGAGACTTCGAAAATGACAAGAAATGAATATATGGAGCAGCTGAAGAAATATCTGAAGCGGCTGCCGAAAGAAGATTATGACAATGCCATTGAGTATTTTTCGGAATACTTTGATGAGGCAGGACCTGAGAATGAACAGCAGGTCATGGAAGAACTGGGACAACCCCGGGAAGCAGCAAGGGAGTTGCTTTTGAACCTTCTGCAGGAAAGTGTTGGTGGCGGCAAGGACAGTACCGGGGAAAAAACGGCAGCACTGCCGGAAGTCGGTTCCGTTGTCCAGGGGCGGAGTACAGCAGGGCAGAATGCCCATGATTCCACAAAAAATAAGCGTTCCCCGGGGAAGATCATCCTCCTTGCTATCCTGGTCCTCTGTGCGTCACCAGTCAGTCTGGTACTTCTGATCAGTGCGCTGACAGTACTGTTTGCAGTAGTTGTTGTGATCGCATCAGTGATCTTTTCCCTGGGTGTGACAAGTGTTGCAGCGATAGCCGGAGGAATCCTGCTTGCCGGTTTTGGTGCGATGCTGATACTGAAGTCCGTGGCAGCAGCGTGTATGATGGCAGGCAGCGGATTTCTTATGGCAGGCGCCGGGATCCTGATCGGAATTCTTACCATATATATCTGTAAATGGTGTGCAACAGGAATCGGACGTCTGGTAAACAGATTTGTAAGAAAGAAGGTGCGTAAAGATGAATAAGATTGCAAAGACAGCACTGATGACAGGCACAGCACTCTGTGTGGCGGGAGTTGTACTTTCCACTGCCGGATATTTTGCTGGGGGAAAAGATTTCACATATGCTTCCGATCATTTCTATGTATCCGGAGGAAATTCTTCTGATAAAAACCTTGCAGTGATGGAAAAACAGCAGATCGATGATTTTACGAAACTGGATGTTGATTTCAGCAATCTTGATCTGGAAATCCGGACTTCCGATGATACTCATTATTATATGGAATACAAACTTGAAAAAACCGGAAAAAAAGATCCTCTTACATGGGAAGATAAAGACGGGAAACTTACCTTAAAAGAGTATGAAGGTTCTTCAGGAAATTATTATATAACATATGATCTGGGAATCTTCAGAGAGCATGTAAAGAAAACAGAAACGCAGAAGTATTTAAACACAGTGATCCTTTATGTGCCGGAGAACGCAGAACTTTCGGAGGGCGATATCCATCTTTCGGACGGAGATCTTAACGCAGAACAGCTGCTTTGTGAGAAAATGACAGTGAAGCTCTCAAATGGAGATATGAATCTGGACAGAGGTGAGTTTAAAGATTTCGAGGCGACACTTGGAGACGGGGAGCTTGAGATCGGGGATATCCGGACAGGATCTCTGAAACTGAAAAACAGCAACGGTGATGTGACGCTGAAAAGGGCAGCTCTTGGAGATGGGGAGATCAGCCTTGGAGATGGTGAGCTGCAGATCGGAGACAGCAGTTTTAACGGCGATATGGATATCAACAGTTCTGACGGTGATGTTTCCATTGAAATGAAAGCTGGCAGCGTGAAAAAAACCAACATACATCTGGAGACCACAGATGGCGATGTGGATGCTTCCGGCGTATCAGAAGGCAGAAGCAGTGAGGGGGATTCTTACTCTGTCTACGAGAATAAAGTGGATACTTCCGCACCGGCTCTGAATGTGAAATGCGGAGATGGAGATATTACCTTAACAGAATCAGAAAAGTGAAAAAGAGTTCTGCATACATGGAACCCCACCTGTATGCAGACTTTTTTTATGCCTGGTAAAGGCACGACAGAAAGCTTTGGAAAGAGGATTTCTCAGGCAAAAAATTCCTGCGTTTTTTTCTCTGAAATGTATTGACAAATCCCTGTACTATGATATAATTCAATCAAATCACAGAAAGCATATATAGTTACTAGGAAATAGGGGGATGGATATAAGAGAAATAAGGAGGACACCATCATGGGTAAAATTTACGGAAGCGCACTGGAACTGATCGGAAACACACCGCTTGTGGAGGTTAAGAACGTAGAGAAGTCTGAGGGACTTGAGGCTACAGTACTTGCCAAGCTTGAGTATTTTAACCCGGCAGGAAGCGTTAAGGACAGAATCGGTAAGGCAATGATCGAAGATGCAGAGCAGAAAGGTATTCTGAAACCAGGCGCAACCATTATCGAGCCCACATCCGGTAACACGGGAATCGGACTTGCAGCTATCGCAGCAGCCAAGGGCTATAAGACGATCCTTACCATGCCGGAGACCATGAGTGTTGAGAGAAGAAACATTCTGAAAGCATACGGCGCAGAGGTAGTTCTGACAGATGGAGCCAAGGGAATGAAGGGAGCCATTGCCAAGGCAGAAGAGCTTGCCAAAGAGATTCCGGGAAGCTTTATCCCAGGACAGTTCGAGAACCCGGCCAACCCGAAGGTACATGCAGCAACAACAGGTCCTGAGATCTGGAACGACACAGACGGGAAGGTAGACATTTTCGTAGCCGGTGTTGGTACAGGCGGAACGATCACAGGTACAGGCGAGTATCTGAAGAGTCAGAACCCGAATGTGAAAGTAGTAGCTGTTGAGCCGGCAACATCTCCTGTACTTTCTGAGGGAAAAGCCGGCCCGCATAAGATCCAGGGTATCGGCGCAGGCTTCGTTCCGGATACACTTGACACCAAGGTTTATGACGAGATCATCACGGTAGAGAATGAGGATGCATTCGAGACATCCAAACTCCTCACAAAAAAAGAGGGAATCCTTACAGGAATTTCTTCCGGTGCAGCTCTCTATGCTGCGATCCAGCTTGCAAAACGCCCGGAGAACAAGGGTAAAGTGATCGTAGCACTTCTTCCGGACAGTGGAGACCGTTACTACTCCACACCACTGTTTATAAAATAATCGATCCGAAGACCGCTTCTTTTGCCCCGAAGCGAGACTCTGCGGGATTATTTGCGGCGCTCCTGAATGCCTGTTCAAGCAGGCTGCCGGAGCGCCGGTTTTATTCTTGATTTTGACGCACGGCAAAGATATCTGACGCAGGACTTCACGCTATGATGGACTGGATTGTTTTCAGTAATTTATGGAATTGCTATAATTAAGTAAGCACTCTGTGGGGACGTGCTTGTATCTTGCAGCTTTTTCAGGTATAATAGAGAAAACGAATAAAACCTATTAACAATATAAAGAATAAAGTCTGCAAAGCAGACACTGCTATCTGTGCATCACAGAGAAGGGTGCCGGTCATGGAATACAGAGGAATATTTCCGGCTGAACAGCTGCACAATAACAGAAAGAGCAAAAGGCTATGAATCAGAAGAATACTGAAATATTGGAGGTAAATATTACATGAGGATTTCTACAAGAGGAAGATATGCGCTGAGACTGATGTTGGATCTTGCCACAAATTATACAGGAAAACCGATCCGACTGAAGGATGTGGCGAAGCGTCAGGGGATTTCCGATAAATATCTGGAGCAGATCATCTCCATCCTGAACAAAGCAGGCTTTGTCCGCAGTGTCCGTGGCCCTCAGGGCGGCTATGCACTGCAGCAGACCCCGGATAAATACACCATCGGAATGATCCTCCGTCTTACAGAGGGAAGTCTTTCCCCTGTGGAATGTCTGGACGACAACGGGGCCATCTGTGACCGTGAGGAGAACTGTGTCACCCAGATCCTCTGGAAAAAGCTGGACGACGCCATCAAAGGTGTGGTAGATCATATAACACTGGAAGACCTGATGAACTGGCAATCCGTGAAGGCGGACGAGTATATCATATAAAAAAGCTGCGTAAGCAGCTTTTTTTTTATCCCGTTTTTTAACCAACATTTTACAAAACTGCGATTTTATATTTTACCTTCCATTCCTATAATAACACCTGTACTTAAGCAGTGAGCAAGTAAAAATGATCATAGAAATGAGGAGAAAAAATCATGAAAAAAAGAATCGCAGGCATCTTAACAGCAGCACTTATCGGAACTACAGTAATGGGAACAGTTGTAATGGCAGCACCATCCGGAGCGATCGACGTAATTTCCCGTGAGGACGGATCCGGAACACGTGGAGCATTCGTAGAGCTGTTTGGAATCGAAGAAGAAAAAGACGGCGAGAAAGTAGATATGACAACACAGGAAGCAAGCATCACAAACAACACAGATGTAATGCTGACCACAGTAGCAGGAGATGAGAATTCTATCGGATACGTATCCCTGGGTTCCCTGAACGATACAGTAAAAGCAGTAAAGATCGATGGAGCAGAGGCAACAGCAGAGAACGTTGCAGATGATACATACAAGGTAGCACGTCCGTTCAACATCGTAACAGGCGACAAGCTCAGCGATGCAGCACAGGATTTCATTAACTACATCATGAGCTCTGACGGACAGGACATCATCGAAAAAGAAGGCTACATCAAAGTAGATGAAAAAGCAGAGGCATACAAAGCCGGAGATGCAAAAGGCAAAGTCGTAGTTATGGGATCTTCTTCCGTAGGACCTGTAATGGAGAAGCTTGCAGAGGCATATCAGAAAACAAATAAAAACATCACAGTAGAGGTTCAGGTCAGCGACTCCACAACAGGAATCAACAGTGCAGCAGAAGGTGTATGTGATATCGGAATGGCATCCCGTGATCTGAAGGACGAAGAGAAAGATAAAGGAATCAGCTCCGAAGCAATCGCAAGAGATGGTATTGCAGTAATCGTAAACAACGGAAATGACCTTGAGGAACTTTCCAGTGACCAGGTAAAATCCATCTTCACAGGCGACATCACAGACTGGGAAGACGTTACAAAATAATCTCCCGAAATTGCGAAACTGATTATTGAAGTATCTTCCACAGAGCGGCGATCATGACAAGGTCAGGAAAGCCGCTCCGTTATATATCAGCACAGTGGATATCCACTGGAACAGAGAGAAAGGTGTCTTATGAATCATTTAGGAGAAAAGGCCATGAAGGTCGTTTTTCTCATTGCGGCCTGTGCATCGGTTCTCGCAGTATTTCTTATCTGTGTGTTTCTTTTTGCAAATGGCCTTCCTGCAATGGGAAAGATTGGTCCCTTAAAATTCCTCTTCGGAACAGAATGGAGACCGACAAACGATAAATTCGGAATCCTGCCAATGATCGTGGCAAGTATTTATGTAACTGCAGGAGCAATCCTTATCGGAGTTCCGATCGCACTTTTTACCTCCGTATTTATGGCAAGATATTGCCCGAAAAAAATTTATAAACCACTGAAATCCGGTATTGAGCTTATGGCAGGCGTTCCATCCATCGTATATGGCTATTTTGGTCTGGTTCTCTTGGTACCGCTGATCCGCCAGCTGTTCGGCGGAACCGGAAGCAGTATGCTGGCAGCATGTATCCTTCTGGGAATCATGATCCTTCCGACGATCATCGGAGTTACGGAATCGGCAGTACGAAGCGTTCCGGAAAGCTACTATGAAGGCTCACTTGCACTTGGCGCAACAAAAGAAAGAAGCATTTTCTTTGTTATGCTTCCTGCAGCAAAGTCCGGAATCCTGGCAGGTGTTGTCCTTGGGATCGGACGTGCTATCGGTGAGACCATGGCTGTGATCATGGTAGCCGGAAACCAGCCACGTATGCCAAAAGGTCTTCTTCAGGGTGTACGTACCATGACTGCAAATATCGTAACTGAGATGGGATATGCATCAGGACTTCACAGAGAAGCACTGATCGCAACAGGAGTTGTACTCTTTGTATTTATCCTGATCATCAACTTAAGTCTTTCATTGCTGAACAGGAGGGCGGAGCATGCAAACTAACGTATCAGTAACCGCAGATCCTGCGGCAGAAGCAACCATGAAAAAAAGAAATACACTTACCATAGGAGACCAGCTGAAGTCCTATGCAAGACATCCTGGCGCGGGAGTCCTGGCATTCCTTACACTGCTGGGAGCGGTGATCACTTTTGCACTGCTGTTCTTCCTCATCGGCTATGTGCTTGTAAAAGGTATCCCCTATCTGAATGCAAGTCTGTTCAGCCTTACCTATACCTCAGAGAACGTTTCCCTTCTCCCGTCACTGATCAATACCCTGATCATGACACTGGTATCTCTGGCGATTGCCGCTCCGGTAGGAATTTTTGCAGCGATCTTCCTTGTAGAATATGCAAAAAAAGGCAGCCGCTTTGTAAAGCTGATCCGTATTACCGCAGAGACACTTTCCGGTATTCCATCCATCGTATATGGTCTGTTCGGTATGCTGTTCTTTGTAACCACACTGCACTGGGGCATGTCTCTTCTTTCCGGCGCGCTGACCATGGTGATCATGGTACTTCCCCTGATCATGCGTACCGCTGAGGAAGCACTGAAATCTGTTCCGGATTCTTACCGTGAGGCAAGCTTCGGACTTGGAGCAGGCAAGCTCCGTACTATTTTTACGATCGTACTTCCCTCCGCAGTTCCCGGAATCCTGGCAGGTGTGATCCTGGCCATCGGACGTGTGGTAGGTGAGACTGCAGCACTTCTTTATACCTCCGGTACTGTTGCGGCAGTTCCAAACAGCCTGATGGGTTCCGGACGTACCCTGGCACTTCACATGTATGTGCTTTCCAGTGAGGGACTTCATGTAAACCAGGCATCTGCAACAGCAGTAGTCATTCTGGCATTTGTACTTGTTATTAACGGACTGTCCGGTCTGGTAGCCAGAAAAATTGCGAAAGGATAATGATCGATCATGAGTGAAAATACAAAAATTTCAATTGACAATATGAATCTCCATTACGGAAACTTTCATGCCCTGAAGGGAATCAATATGGAGATCCCGGAAAAAGAGATCACAGCATTTATCGGACCAAGCGGCTGCGGCAAATCCACACTTCTGAAATCCTTAAACCGTATGAACGACCTTGTGGAAGGCTGTTCCATCACAGGAAAGGTAGAGCTTGACGGGGAAGATATTTACGGAGATATGGACGTGAATCTTCTGCGTAAACGTGTGGGAATGGTATTCCAGAAGCCCAATCCGTTCCCGATGAGCATTTATGATAATATTGCATACGGTCCGAGAACACACGGTATCCGTTCCAAGGCAAAGCTGGATGAGATCGTGGAAAAATCTCTCCGTGATGCGGCAATCTGGGATGAGGTCAAGGATCGCCTGAAAAAAAGTGCTCTTGGAATGTCAGGCGGACAGCAGCAGCGTCTCTGCATTGCCCGTGCCCTGGCAGTACAGCCGGAGGTGCTTCTTATGGATGAGCCCACATCTGCCCTGGACCCGATCTCCACTTCCAAGATCGAGGATCTGGCAGTAGAGCTTAAAAAGGATTACACCATTGTCATGGTCACACATAACATGCAGCAGGCAACCCGTATCTCCGACAAGACAGCATTTTTCCTTCTTGGTGAGGTTGTGGAATTTGCGGATACAGACAAGCTGTTCTCCATGCCGGCAGATAAGCGTACAGAGGATTATATTACAGGAAGGTTTGGTTGAGATTATGTCAGAACGTTTTGTAAGACAGCTGGAAGAGCTTCACGTGGAACTGATCACCATGGGAAGTCTCTGCGAAAAAGCAATTTCACTTTCTGCCAAAGCTATTCAGGGTGAAGGCGGGATGACTCTCATTGGCAAGATCTTTGAGACGGAAAAAGAGATCGATGCACAGGAAAAAGAGATTGAAAATCTCTGCATGAAGCTTCTTCTTCATGAGCATCCGGTAGCCGGAGATCTGCGATCCATTTCCGCAGCGCTGAAGATGATCTCCGATATGGAACGCATCGGTGATCAGGCAGCAGATATTGCGGATCTGTCCAAGCATATCGAGGACAAAGCAGTTACCGGAGATATCATTAATATCCGGAAGATGGCAGAGGATACTGTCCGGATGGTTACAGAAAGCATCGATGCCTTTGTAAAGGGTGATCTTGAGCTTTGCAGAAAAGTTATTGACGATGATGATAAGGTGGACGATGCCTTCAATGATATCAAGGAAAAGCTGGCCGAGGTTCTGAATAACGGAAAGCCGGATGCAAGTATCGGTCTGGATATCCTTATGGCTGCAAAATATTTCGAGCGTATCGGTGATCACGCCGTGAATATTGCAGAGTGGGTGGAATATTCCATCACAGGAAACCACAGAAGCGGTTCCAGCCATACAGATAACTATTTTGTTGAGGAATAGAAATAAGTAAGAGCAGATTGGAAAGGGCTGAGCTTTGAGTAAAAAAATATTTAAGTATATCATGCTGGTTTCCTCACTGATCACAGTACTGGGACTGGCATTTGTCGTGGGGATCCTTTATCACTATTTTCAAGGACAGCTGATGGGTGAGCTGAAGAAAGAAGCCGTGTATATTTCCAGAGGTGTGGAAAGTGCCGGGACAGATTATCTGAAGAAGCTGAATGATGAGGATTCCAGGATCACCTATGTGGATGAAAGTGGAAAAGTTATCTACGACAATGAGGCAGATGTGGAAAGCATGGATAATCACGGACACCGCAAGGAGATCCGTGAAGCAGAGATCAACGGAGAAGGTGCAGATGAAAGAATGTCATCAACTCTTTCCGAAAAAACCATGTATTATGCAGTACGCCTTGAAAATGGCAATGTGCTGAGAGTTTCCAGTAACCAGGCTTCTGTATGGATGCTGCTCCTGCAGCTGCTTCCACCTTTTGTTGCAGTTCTGATACTTATGCTGCTCCTGTCCGGCGTATTTGCATCCAGGCTTTCCGGAAAGGTTGTGGAACCTCTTAATGGGCTTGATCTGGAGCATCCTGAGGAGAATGATGCCTATGATGAGGTACAGCCGCTTCTCAGCAAGATCGGCAGACAGAGCCGGCAGATCCGTCTGCAGCTTGAGGCAGCCAGAAGACAGCAGAAGGAATTTTCTATTATCACGGAGAACATGCAGGAGGGACTTCTTGTGATCGACCGTTATACCATGGTACTTTCTGTCAACTCCAGTGTGGGAAAGCTTCTTAAGGTAAAGGAGATCAAAACAGGAGAAAGTGTATATCTTCTGAACCGCTCGGAGGAGTTCCGAGGTGTCGTTGGGCAGGTCCTTGAAGGAAAACATGAGAACAAGATCCTTCGTCTGGGTGGCAGTGAGATTCAGGTGATCGCCAATCCTGTCACAAGAGAAAACAAGACAGAGGGTGCGGTGATCCTTCTGGTGGATGTGACCGAAAAAGTAGAAAGGGAACAGCTGCGAAGAGAATTTTCCGCCAATGTTTCCCATGAACTGAAAACGCCGCTGACTTCCATTTCCGGATTTGCTGAGATCATGCAGGACGGATTTGTGAAGGATGAGGATGTGAAGGTCTTTGCAGGACGCATCTATAAGGAAGCGCAGAGACTGATCCGTCTGGTTGGGGATGTGATCCGCATCTCCCGTCTGGATGAAGGCGGATTGCCGTATCAGTGGGAAAAACTGGATATTTACAGTCTGACTCACGATATTTTTTCTACCTTACATGAAGCTGCTGAAAAGCAGGAAGTGCATATGTATATGGAAGGCGGAAGTACAGTGCTGGATACAGTGCCGACGATCATGGAAGAGGTTCTCTATAATGTCTGCGATAATGCTGTCAAATATAACCGTCGGGGCGGAGAGGTCTTTGTGAGGCTGAAGGATGGCGAGGATGCAGTTCGCGTGAATGTGCGGGATACAGGGATCGGTATTCCGAAGGAAGATCAGGAACGCATTTTTGAACGCTTTTATCGGGTGGACAAAAGCCATTCCAGGGAAATCGGCGGAACCGGTCTTGGCCTTTCCATTGTGAAGCACGGGGTAAAAACTCTGAACGGCAGGCTGTGGCTTAACAGTGAACCGGGACAGGGAACCGAGATCATTATGGAATTTCCGAAACAACATATGGAAAAGGAAGCAGCAGAGTGAACATAGGTCGTGCAGCGATGATGTTCACAGGCATGCAGCAGAGTGGAAGATGAAAGGCCGTTCTGTTGCATGTATCTGCTGTTTTTTATATTATAGTATAGTATATTACTGGTTGGAAGCGGATGGTTTGACAGACCGGAAGGGTTATGCTATCTTATGTAATAATAATCAGAATAAGCAACAGGAAAGCGGATGATAACGGTCCGCTTTCTGTATTATAATTGGTTCGGAATAATTCCGAACGACTATACTGAGGGGAATAAAAATATGATACAGGCAATTGTTTTACTGGTATTCCTGATCTTTCTGAACTCTGTTTTCGCAGGTGCGGAAATGGCGATTCTGTCCATGAATGAAGCAAAGATGAGGGAGCTGGCGGAAGAGGGAGATCACCGGGCGCAGATTTTGATAAAGCTCACAGAACAGCCGGCACATTTTATGACAGCGATCCGTGTAATGGTAACTACAGCAGGATTTCTGCAGAGCGCTTTTGCGGCAGAATATTTTGCACAGCCGATGACAGCAGCACTGATAAGGGCAGGAACAGATGTACCACAGAATGTTCTGAAGATCGTATGCATGATTATTGTGACCATACTGCTTTCCTATGTAAGTCTTCTGTTCGGAGAACTGGTGCCAAGACGTTTGGGAATGAAAAATCCGGATGAGCTGTCTCTGCGTCTGGCAGGACTTCTTAAGATCGCGATGATTGCAGTCTGGCCGGCTACCGCACTTCTGACAGTAACTGCCAATGGTGTGCTGTATCTGATGGGGATCAAACCGGAAGAAAAAGAGGAGCAGGCCACAGAGGAAGAAATCCGTATGCTGCTTACAGAGGGAAATGAACAGGGCAGCATCCAGCAGGAAGAAAGCGAGATGATCCAGAATGTTTTTGACCTGGATGATACTGCGGCAGATGAGATCTGTACACACAGAAGAGATGTGGTTGTCCTCTATATGGAAGACTCCGATGAGGAATGGGAAAGGATCATCAGAGAGAACCGTCACACCTTTTATCCGGTATGCGGGGAAGATCAGGATGATATTATCCATATTCTGGACACCAGAGATTATTTCCGCCTGGATGACAGATCCAGAGAAGCTGTTCTGCAGCATGCCTGTTATTCACCGTTTTTTGTACCGGAATCCATGCGTGCCAACCTGATCTTCCGGGAAATGAGGGAGAAACGGGATTATTTTGCAGTAGTGCTGGATGAATACGGCTGTTTTGTGGGGATCGTCACTCTGCATGATCTTGTGGAAACACTGGTGGGAGATATTGACGACAGGACGGATCTGCCGAAGCCGGATGATATTGAGAAGACAGGAGAACATATCTGGAAAATACAGGGGGGAGCGATCCTGGATGATGTGGCAGAGGCTATAAATGTGGAGCTTCCTGTAGAAAAATATGATACCTTCAGCGGCTTTGTCTGTGGAGTTCTGGAACGTGTACCGGAGGATGGAGAACAGTTCCGATGCAGTTGGAAAAATCTGGATATTGTGGTAAATCAGGTCAGAAACCATACCGTTGTGGAGGGAATCGTTCATATTCAGCCAGAGAAAAAAGTGCAGGAACAGAAAGAAGAAATCTGACAAAACCTTGTTCAGTCAGGCCATGGGACAGTTATCGGGGGGAGGATTTATGGACATTTTCTAACATGTTGTCGCTTGAAAGAGTGTTAATATTGTGACATAATAAGGAAATAACCCGAGGAAAGCTTGTGATGGGGGAGAGAAAATGCCAGGTTTTACAAGACAGATTATACTGCATACACTGACGGAACTTATGAACGAAAAACCATTGTCCAAGATTACGGTAAAGGACATCGTGGAACGCTGTGGAGTAAACAGGAATACATTTTACTACCATTTCAGGGATATTCCGGATGCGGTGGAAGCAATGGTGAAGGAAGAGCTGAATGACATTCTGAAGGATCAGAAAGCACCGGAATCAGTCAGCGACTGTATGGAAATCCTTGTCAATGCAGTTCAGAAGAACAAAAAAGCCATGATACATCTGTACCGCTCGATTCAGAGGGATGTATTTGCCGATTATCTGGATCATGCCACGGAGCGTGTGGTGGAGGAGCTGATCAACAGGGCGGTCGGAGACTTTGAAATGGATCAGGAGGATAGGCATCTTATAAGCCGGTATTATAAATGCGTATTTGTGGGAGTGATCCTGGACTGGCTGCGGCATGATATGGATTATGATATCCTGTCAGATATGCATAAGCTGGAGTATATTTACGAGAAGAGCCTCGAGAGTCAGTACAAAAATCTGAAAGATTAAAAATATCCATTCACCTGTGGAACAGGAATGTCCTCGAATATTATTAAAATATAGAAACAGTTAATTTTGAGCTGGTGTCTGAAATTTAGGCACTGGCTCTTTTTTGTCTGTTTTTTTAAACGACACGGTGATGTATAATTCAGTACAATAAATGAGAAAAAATTATCAAGGAGGGAACGTATGGATGACCTGAAACAGCTGAAGCTTGTAAAAAACATCTACATCGTCATGTCATTACTGTTCTGCGTGCTGGGTATTTTTCTGATGGCAAAGCCCAAAAGCTCTGTAAAAATGCTGTGCGTGCTTATGGGAATCATGCTGATCCTGTACGGAGCTATTAAGATCAGCGGATATTTCACGCGAGATGCTTTTTGTCTGGCATTTCAGTTCGATCTGGCTTTCGGGATCCTGCTGATGGCAGTGGGAGTGATCATGATAGCCAGAAAAAATTTCGCAGTGGATCTTATTTTTTCCGTGTTTGGAATCCTGATCCTGGCAGATGCCCTGTTTAAGATCCAGATGTCTGTAGATGCGAAGAGATTCGGTCTGGCGCTGTGGTGGCAGATCCTGCTGATCGCACTGGTCACCGGAGTAATCGGAGTTCTGGTTTTTATCAGACCATTTGAAGCAGCAGCTACGATGATGGCGTTGGTAGGATTTTCCATTTTACTGGAAGGAATTCTTAACCTATGGGTCGGGATCCTGACGATCAAGATCATCAAGAGTCGGCTTTAAACATAAACATAAAAATAACCAATCACTTTAGATAATAACATAGGAGGAAATAGAGTATGGGAATCGTAGACAAAGCAAAACAGGCAGCGATCGCAGCTACCGTAACAAAAGCACTGGATTATCTTGAGAAGGATCCGGAGACAAACATACCGAAGATCATGGAAATGGTTGATAAAGTAACGCCGGATGGCTGGTATGCAGGACAGAGAAATGCGATCCGTCACTCCATCGAGGCAAAGGACAACTGGTATCAGCTGATCCTTCGTATGTATCAGCTGGATGCAGGCGTACGCCAGACATTCTTCCGCAACTTTATTGTAAATGCCAGTCTTAAGGGAAGCGCAACGCAGGAAAAGGTATCAGAAGAGAATGACTGCAATGTACCGTGGGCAATTCTTCTTGATCCTACCAGCGCATGTAACCTTCATTGCACAGGATGCTGGGCAGCAGAGTATGGCCACAAGCTGAACCTGGATCTTGAGACCATCGATTCTATCGTAAAACAGGGTAAAGAGCTGGGAACCTATATGTACATCTACACAGGCGGTGAGCCACTGGTCCGCAAAAAGGATCTCATTAAGATCTGTGAGATGAATCCGGACTGCGAGTTCCTTTCCTTTACAAACGGAACTCTTATCGACGAAGAATTCTGTCAGGAAATGCTCCGTGTGAAAAACTTCGTTCCGGCTATCAGCCTTGAGGGAACAGAGGCAACTACAGACGGACGTCGTGGAGATGGCGTATATCAGAAGGTTATGCATGCCATGGAGCTTCTGAAGAGTCACGGACTTCCGTTCGGTGTTTCCACATGCTACACATCCGCAAACGTAGATGCAGTAAGCAGTGAGGAATACTTCGATCATCTGATCGAGTGCGGTGCTTATTTTGCATGGTTCTTCCACTATATGCCGGTTGGAAATGATGCGGCAGCAGATCTTCTTCCCACACCGGAGCAGAGAATCAAAATGTATGACAGCGTCCGCAGATTCCGTGCCACAAAATCTCTCTTCACAATGGACTTCCAGAATGATGCAGAGTATGTAGGCGGATGTATCGCAGGTGGCCGTCGTTACCTCCATATCAATGCAAACGGAGACGTGGATCCTTGTGTATTCATTCATTTCTCCAATGCGAACATTAAAGAATGTACACTTCTTGAGGCGCTGAAGAGCCCGATCTTTATGGAGTATCACAAAGGTCAGCCGTTCAACAAGAACATGCTTCGTCCATGTCCGATGCTTGAAAATCCTGAACTTCTCCGCAAGATGGTTGAGCGTGCAGGAGCGAAATCTACAGATCTTCAGTCACCGGAAACAGCGGAGCATCTCTGTGCAAAGTGTGATCACTATGCAGAGGTATGGAAGAAACAGGCCGATGAGCTCTGGAGTGAGAGCCAGGCGAAAAAAGCTGCAAAAAAATCAACAACTTGTTAATTAATACTTGATATAGATGTTGGGATACTGTATAATGAACCCGTTTTTCAGGAGTCTGAAATAACAGTTCAGATAAGAGTGTCGAAAAAGAAGAGACACGATACGTGTACTGACAGATAACAGGGCGGTTATATTCAGCAGTGGGTATAACTGCCTTCTTTTTTATGTTATCGTCAGGACATAGGGAAAGAAAGGATGGATTCATTATGGAAAAACAGGAGAAAAACACAGCCAGCCCTTATGAGCTGGACGGACGCCCGCCTCTTAAGGTGGCAATTCCCCTTGGACTGCAGCACGTGCTTGCCATGTTTGTGGGTAATCTTACCCCGCTTCTGATCATCACAGCTGCCTGCGGGATCGAAGCAGGAGGGGATCTTCAGGTTGCATTACTTCAGAATGCAATGCTGATCGCAGGAATTGTTACACTTGTACAGGTCTTTACGATCGGACCGGTCGGTGGCAAGCTTCCTATCGTTATGGGAACAAGTTCAGGCTTCATCGGCGTATGTCAGAGTGTTGCCGGAGTTATGGGAAATGGTGTCATTGCCTATGGTTCGATCATGGCGGCCTGCTTTATCGGCGGTCTTTTTGAGACTGTTCTGGGAAGCTTTCTGAAGCCCTTAAGAAAATTTTTCCCATCTGTTGTAACAGGTACGGTTGTACTTTCAATCGGTCTTTCACTGATCGGTGTGGGAATCAGCTCTTTTGGTGGCGGAAATTCCGCAAAGGATTACGGTTCTCTTGAAAACCTTTTCGTAGGCTTTGTAGTTCTGATCGTGATCATTGTACTGAAGCATGGAACAAAAGGCTTCACAAGCTTTTCTTCAATCCTCATCGGTATTATCGTGGGATACATTCTGGTAAGTATCATGGCTATGGTACTTCCTACAACATTTACATATGTAGATGACACAGGTGCTGCTGTGGAGGCTACAAAGGCCTGGGTTCTCAACTGGGACAAGGTTGCTCAGGCAAAATGGTTTGCGGTACCGGCACTGATGCCTGTAAAATGGGTATTTGACGCACGTGCGATCGTGCCGATCCTGATCATGTTTATTGTAACTGCAGTTGAAACAGTTGGTGATATTTCCGGAATCACAGAGGGTGGTCTTGGAAGAGAGGCTACAGACAAAGAGCTTTCCGGTGGTGTTATGTGTGACGGACTTGGATCTTCCTTCGCAGCACTGTTCGGTGTGCTTCCGAACACATCCTTCAGCCAGAACGTTGGTCTGGTTGCAATGAATAAGGTTGTAAACCGTTTCTGTATCGCTACAGGAGGAATCTTCCTGATCGCATGCGGACTGTTCCCGAAGCTTGCAGCACTGATCTCCATCATGCCGCAGAGTGTTCTTGGCGGCGCTGCTGTTATGATGTTCTCATCCATTGTTGTCAGCGGTATCCAGTTAATTACCAAGTGGCCGATAGGACCGAGAAATGTTACGATCGTTTCCGTAGCACTTGGTCTTGGTTATGGACTTGGCTCCAATACAGCGATCCTGGTGCATCTGCCACAGGCGATCAGCCTGATCTTCGGCGGTTCCGGTATTGTTCCGGCAGCGGTATTTGCTATTATTCTTAATATTGTTCTTCCGAAGGATGAGAAGAGTGAGATCGAGAGAGCTGAGGAGATGCTGGAGAAGGTAAAGAATAAAGAATAAAAATAGAGTTTTTCTTTTTGGGAGAGACTGTTGGACTTTTGGGGTCTGATGGTCTCTTTTTTTTATGAGGTTTATTTTTTTGAAAAAGGTGATGCTTGGGAAGCAGTGGAAGTTTGCGAGGGGGAAAGCACTCAGAGTTAGCGAAGCCCGCTTTTCCCCCTCGCGCTCCCCCTTTCCGGGCACGCAGTTGTTCGAGGTTGTGGGGATGTGTGGAGTTACTGACAGGGCGATGGATGCTGCGGTATCGGGAGCGAAAGGCTGGGGCGCTGGATGGTTGTGTATAGTTTTGACAGGGTGGGAAAGAGTTTAAGAGGGACGGGAAGGCGGCCCGATTGCGGGCCTGTTCCCTGGTTCTGGGAGGTGGTTGATCAATGTATTGTAGACGTTCAGGCTATGCTGTGGGCCTGTTTCCTGGTTTTGGGAGGGGGTGATTTGATTGGGAATGGAGAAGTAAAGATATAAGTTGAATAGGGAGAGTGAAGCTGTTATAGTAGAGTTATAAAGCAAAAATGGGAAAATATTTTGAGGGAAAAGATGGCTGAAAAGAATAGTAAAGATAATATTTTTGAGATTGAGAAACTGTATTCGGAATCGGGAATATACATAATATATAATAAAAATAAAAAAACTGCTTATATTGGACAAGCTAAAGACATGAAAGAAAGAATGCGTCAGCATTTAGATGCTTTATATTCAAATAAAATAAAGCGAGTATTTGATAATAAAAATTTGTTGCGCGAATTCAACAGTGAAGATAATTACTATTTGTATAGATGCATTGTTAAAGTAGATGAGGCACAATTAGATATTGAGGAAAGTTTATACTTTCAAGCTGCTTTAAGATATTTTGGCAAAGAATCTGTTCATAATAAAGCTGATTTGACAGAGAAGTACAATCCACGGGAAGATGAATTAAATCAGGCTGTAGAACAAATTAAAAGAACTATAATGGAAGAGCTGAAAACGCCTATTATTCAGATTAATAATGAAACAAAAAGGAGAATTAATCAGGATATAATTGGTAAATATGAAAAGGATATCATTTTAGATGCCTGCACAAAACAAGTAAAAAAATGTGAAGAACAAATCGAATTTCAACGAATAAGTATTAAGGATTTATACGAAAAGGGTAAATTGGATCATATTATTGTAGGTAAAATGGGTGATTATATTGGAGAAGATAATAAAGCACAGAGCTTCACAGATATAATCGTGGAGAAGTTAGCCTGTATAACTGATCATAAAAAATGCCTGTGGGCAGCAAATTTACCGAATATTGCTAAGATAAATAATTTTATTGATAAATATGGCTTCGGAGATGAAAAAAGAGTGTATGCCATATTTGCATTGACATCGTCGAAATATAAATCAAAATTCAAATTAAAAAAATATATTCATAAGGATACGGGGCTTTTTGACACTGCTCCGGAAAGGAAAAGAGCTAAAGCACTTATTATTGATAAATTTATGTCTGTAAAAGAAGATTTTGATTTTAGTAAATTTGTTCAAAATTATTATTACCATTCTAAGCCTAGAGAAGATTGGCAAAGTCAGAGAATATTAATGAATGAAGAAATTGGCTCTTTTACACAGTTGCCAGCTAAAATTGTTTCTAAAAAAGAAGCTATTATTAATAATGCTGATTTGCAAAAGGAATTGGAGATTAATAAATTTGATGTACAAGAAATAGATAAATTTAAAAAATCAATTCCAGATGAGAAAGTGGTATTCAGTGATGCTAAAGGTGCTTCATATTTTATAATTGCCGAAGTAATTAAGGCGGATTGGATTTACCCGATAGAAGAATAAATCAATATTTTACAGTGAAATCATATGAGACAGACCTTATCAGAGCTGGCAGTTCAGAAGGAATGTACGATTAGAGACGAGACCGTCGGGAAATATTTCCTGACGGCCTCTTTTGGCAGGGGTTAATAATTGTAGGCTCCCTCATAAGCGTTACACCGTTCCTTCCGGTGACTCTGCTCCACACAGGAACTGCAGCGGTCGCAGAATTCCTGCTCGTAACAGGTAGAACAGACACACCCTTTACAGGCATCTCGGTCATAAGCCGGTGTGCAGGTGAAAGGAAGGGTATCCTTTGCTGTTTCTGTTTTCATAAGATCACGCTCCTTTTTCTTACATTATAATCCTGTAAAAAGAGCGTTTCAACAAAGTTTTTGATTCCTTTTCCGGAATCCTTTTCATAATCCTTTTCAGGGGAACACTCTGGCGTGGGGCAGTTTGCGAGGGGGAAAGCACTCAGAGTTAGCGAAGCCCGCTTTTCCCCCTCGCGCTCCCCTTTTCCGGGCACGCCGCTGTTGGACGATTGTAGAGATCCGTGAATTTGCTGACAGGGTGATGTATGCTACACTATCGGAAGCGAAAACCAGAGCTGAAGAATGACTGCGAATGAAAAAAACAGAGTGGAAGAGTAATCATATACAGCATCTGACAGAAAAAGAAACGAAAAAACGGTCTGCGCAGCAAACCCGTTCCTGAACATCCCAGGGAACAGGCCCGCTGTGCGGGCCGCTTTCCCGTACGCCAAAACAAAAAAATCGGCTCAGCCCAACACTACCAATACAGCAGCATACAGGACCAAGCCGAAAAAATACACACATCTCCACAACGCAGAACAGCGGCGTGGCCAGGAGGGGAAGAGCGCGAGAAGGGGAGACGGCCTTCGCAACTATGAGTGCTTCCCCTTCTCGCAAACTGCCGCACGCCAAAGTGCTCCCCCGAAGGGGAACTCCGCCGCACGCGAGTGCCAGAACATCAGGACAACACAATATCCTGATCCTACCGGGAGGAGCTCCACCGTCCGGAAGCTCCGCAAGGAAGCACCAGCCCACTCTCCGTCACAGGAAGCCCGATTTCCTGAGATTCCACATTACCTTTCCAGGGCTTCAGTTCGGTAGCCAGCATATAAGTCAGCACAGCCGGTGCAAGACCTGTAGTATAGGAATTCACCAGGAAAAACAGCGGATCATCACTGAGGATCTTCGTACAAAGCTTGATCAGCGGATGGATCGCATCCTCGATCTTCCAGATCTCGCCCTTAGGTCCGCGGCCGTAAGAAGGCGGATCCATAATGATCGCATCGTAATGATTACCTCTGCGGATCTCACGCTCTACGAACTTCACGCAGTCATCCACAAGCCAGCGGATCGGCGCACCGGAAAGTCCGGAAGCAGCAGCATTCTCTTTTGCCCAGTTCACCATACCCTTGGAAGCGTCCACGTGAGTAACGGAAGCACCGGCTGCAGCTGCAGCCAGAGTAGCGCCGCCGGTATAGGCAAAAAGATTCAGCACCTTGATCGGGCGTCCTGCATTGCGGATCTTTTCACCGAACCAGTCCCAGTTCACAGCCTGCTCCGGGAAAAGTCCTGTATGCTTGAAGCTGAAAGGCTTCAGATTAAAAGTAAGGTCCTTGTAATGGAGCTCCCACTGATGAGGCAGATCAAAGAACTCCCACTCACCGCCGCCACGGCTGCTTCTGTGATAATGTCCGTTCATATGCTTCCAGCCACGGTTTTTGCGGGGAGTATCCCAGATTACCTGCGGGTCCGGACGAACCAGAAGATAATTTCCCCAGCGCTCCAGCTTTTCTCCTTTTGATGTATCAATAACTTCATATTCTTTCCATCCATCTGCAATCCACATGATGATCAATACCTCTTTCATAATAGTAAATTTATAAGATATATATATCATTTTTATATAGCATTTCCGGAGATCACTGTACCAGATCCGGCCGATCGGGACGTGAATCCATAAAAACGCCATAATAATGTTTTTTCCAGTATAGAGGAAAAATGGATGCTGTGCAAGAGAAGTGCAGGATTTTCCACGAAAGATTTGACAACAGCGCTTTTACATACTAAAATGTACGCAGAGATTTTCTGCTGGGGCATAGGCTTCCCGCTTCCGTGAAACTGTGGCTGTTTTTTGCGGAAGAGATTTTGCAGAGAATTCCTGACAGACAGAAATCGTTAACAGAAGAAACACAGCAACCGCAGATATGAAACTGTACACAAAAAGAGGAGAAGCAAACTTATGAAAAAATATTGTGAGATGAGCAGGGAAGAGCTACTCGATTTAAAGAAAGAACTCGACCGTAAGTTCGACGAGATCAAAGCCGAAGGTCTGGCACTGGATATGTCCCGTGGTAAACCTGCACCGGATCAGCTTGATCTTTCCATGAAAATGATGGAAGTACTTGCAGGGGATGCAGATCTGAAATGTGAGACCGGTGTGGACTGCCGTAACTATGGAGTCATCGACGGAATCCCGGAAGCCAAGAGACTTCTCGGTGAGATGTCAGAGGTAGAGCCTGAGAACATCATCATCTATGGTAACTCAAGTCTGAACGTAATGTTCGATACCATTGCACGTTCCTATTCCCACGGAGTAATGGGAAATACACCATGGTGCAAGCTTGACAAGGTGAAATTCCTCTGTCCTGTACCAGGATACGACCGTCATTTCCGTATCACAGAATTTTTCGGCATTGAGATGATCAACATTCCGATGTCTCCGGAAGGCCCGGATATGGACATGGTTGAGAAATATGTCAATGAAGATCCGGCAGTAAAAGGAATCTGGTGTGTTCCGAAATATTCCAATCCGCAGGGCTACACATATTCCGAAGAAACAGTTAAGCGTTTTGCGCATCTGAAGCCGGCCGCACCGGACTTCCGTATTTACTGGGATAACGCTTACAGCATCCATCATCTCTATGATGACAATCAGGATTTCCTTCTTGAGATTCTTGATGAGTGTGCAAAAGCAGGAAATCCGGACATTGTTTATAAATTTACTTCTACCTCCAAGGTAAGCTTCCCTGGTTCCGGTATCGCAGCAGTTGCTGCATCCAAAGCGAACCTGGATGACTTCCGCAAATACATGACTGTACAGACCATCGGACACGACAAACTGAACCAGCTTCGTCACGTTCGTTTCTTCAAAGATATCAACGGACTGCATGAGCATATGAAGAAACACGCAGACATCCTTCGTCCGAAATTCGAGCTTGTTCTCGCAACACTGGATAAAGAACTTAATGGACTTGGAATCGGTGAGTGGACCAAACCTCACGGCGGATATTTCATTTCCTTTGATTCTATGGAAGGCTGTGCGAAAGCCATCGTTGCCAAAGCAAAAGAAGCAGGCGTTGTTATGACTGGAGCCGGCGCAACCTATCCATATGAAAAGGACCCGAAAGACAGCAATATCCGTATTGCGCCAAGCTACCCAAGCGTTGAGGAACTTGGCAAGGCAGCAGAGGTGTTTGTTCTCTGTGTGAAGCTTGTAAGTGTGGAAAAACTTCTGGAGAAATAAATCGATCACATCAGACTGCCCGGTATTTCAGCATGCGTAATACCGGGCAGTCATAACTATTGGAGAGAGCTCATGGATGAGGAAAAAGAAAAAATGAAAACAGGCAAAAAGTTGGTCATTGCACTGATCATGGTCCTGCTGATCCTTACAGCAGGGGCTTATGGATATGGTGTACACTATTTTACAGATCATTTTCTGCCGGGATCTCAGGTGAATGGTTTTAACTGCTCTTATAAAACTGCGGATGAAACAGAAAAGCTTCTTGCAAAGGAAGTGCAGGCATATGTCCTTACCGTTGAGACAAGAAACAACGGAAAAGAGAGCATTACCGCAAAAGAAGCCAGCCTGGTCTACAAGCCGGATGGCGGAGCCAAAAAGCTGATCAGGAAACAGGACCGGTACAAATGGTTCCTTGCTTTTAATCAGAAGAAAAAATATACACTGGCAGCGGATACTGCTTATGAAGATCAGAACAAGCTGACAGAGGCTGTGAAGAACCTGAAATGCATGCAGAAGGACAATATGGAAAAGCCTGAAGACGCATGCATTAAGGATAATGGCGAAACCTACGAGATCCAGCCGGAAAAAGAAGGAACGACCCTGGATACAAAAAAGGTTCAGAAGGTGATCCGTGCAGCTGTTTCCGCAGGAGACAAAAAAGTCAGTCTGGAAAAGAAAAACTGCTACAAAAAACCATCGATATATAAAGACGATGAAGCTCTGAAAAAAGACTGTGACCAGATGAACAAGCTTACCAGCTGCGTGATCACCTATGATTTTTCGGACCGGTCTGAACAGCTTGATCGAAATACCATCAAAGACTGGCTGGTCAGGGACGCAAACGGAGATTATATAGTAAACAAAGACCAGGTTGCAGCTTATGTGAACAGCCTGGGATATAAATATGATACCTTTGGCTGCACGAGGACATTTACCACCTACGATGGCCGCCAGAAAACCATCAAGGGCGGTGATTACGGATGGGCTATCGATCAGACCACAGAGACTGAATGGCTTTATAATGCCATTCTTGCAGGAACCACAGAAGTGAGACAGCCGGCTTATGCTTACAGTGGACTTTGCAGAGATACCAATGATATCGGAAATACATATGTAGAGATTGACCTGACCAACCAGAGAATGGTATTCTATAAAGACGGACAGCTTCTGGTAGATACACCGGTAGTTACCGGCTGTGTCCGAAAGGGCCATTCCACACCAACCGGATGCTTTGCACTGGATGCCATGCGTTCACCGGCAGTTTTGAAGGGACCTGGATATGCATCACCGGTTACATACTGGATGCCGTTTTCCGGAGGAGTCGGAATCCATGACGCAAGCTGGCGTTCACAGTATGGTGGGCAGATCTATATCACAAATGGTTCTCATGGCTGTGTAAACACCCCGAAGGATAAGGCGGCAATCATTTATAATAATATTAGTGTAGGAGTACCGATCGTAGTTTATGAATAAGAGATTAAAAGAAATATTAAAAGAATACGAAGAAAGAAAACACAAGATCATCAAGGGAGATGAAAGTATGAATATCGTTGTATTGGCAGGCGGAACCAGTACAGAAAGAGAGATTTCCATCGTAACAGGAACAGGTGTCTGCAAGGCACTTCGTAAAAAAGGCCATAATGCCATTCTTGTAGATATTTTCTGCGGACTGGAGCCGGTGGACTGGGATGAGCCCTTTGGAGATAAAGATTATGAGGTAGATTCTGCGGCAGAGTATATGAGAAGCTTCGATGATGATATCGAAGAGATCAAACGCACAAGAAGAAGCTTTTTCGGACCGAATGTACTGGAATTGTGTCAGGCAGCAGACATTGTATTTATGGGACTTCACGGTTCCAACGGAGAGGATGGAAAGGTTCAGGCAACCTTCGATCTTCTGGGAATCCGTTACACAGGAACCGGATATTTAAGCAGTGCCCTTGCTATGGATAAGGGTCTCACTAAGAAGATCTTTCTCATGGATCAGGTACCGACACCGAAGGGCGTTTCCATGCTGAAAGAAAACTGTACAAGAAACATCCATGATCTTGGTATGGAATTTCCTGTTGTTGTAAAAACATGCTGCGGTGGTTCAAGCGTAGGTGTTTATATTGTAAACAATCAGAAAGAATATGAGGATGCCATTGATGGTGCTTATTCTTATGAAGATGAGGTAGTTGTTGAAGAGTATATCAGGGGCCGTGAGTTTTCCGTTGCAGTTGTAGACGGAAAGGCTTATCCGATCATCGAGATCGCACCGAAGCAGGGCTTTTATGATTATAAGAACAAATATCAGGCAGGATCCACAGTAGAAACCTGTCCGGCTGAGATCTCACCGGAACTGACTGAGAAAATGCAGCATTATGCGGAAGCTGGCGCAAAGGCTCTCTGCATTGAAGGCTATGCACGTTTTGACTTCATGATGAAAGAAAACGGTGATATGTACTGCCTGGAGGCAAACACACTTCCGGGAATGACACCCACCAGTCTGATCCCGCAGGAAGCAAAGGTCCTGGGAATCGACTATCCGGATCTCTGTGAAGAACTGATTCGCATTTCTTTTAAGAAATACAGAAAATAAAATATCTGACCGTAACTCCTCCTGTTGTCAGGAGGAGTTTCTGGCAAAAGAAAGGATTTTATTCATGAAAAATCTTACATTGGAAAATATCACAAAAGTCTGCAATGGTATTTACCACGGCCCGCAGGAAAAACTTCAGGAGGAAGTGACTGCGATCACAACTGACAGCCGTAAGGTGGAAAAAGGAGGTCTTTTTGTACCGGTAGTAGGAGAGCGTGTGGATGCTCACTGTTTTATCCCGCAGGTAATGGAAGCAGGTGCACTTGCAACCTTATCCGAGAGAACTCTTGAAGGAGCGGATCATCCGTATATCCAGGTAGGTTCCTCCCTTCAGGCAGTAAAAGACATTGCGGAGTTTTATCTGGAGCAGCTTGATATTCCTGTTGTGGGAATCACAGGAAGCGTTGGAAAGACCAGCACAAAAGAGGTGATTGCCTCTGTGCTGAAGGAAAAATACCGTACACTGAAAACTCAGGGGAATTTCAACAATGAGCTGGGACTTCCACTGACAGTATTCCGCCTTCGTGATGAAGATGAGATCGCAGTTCTGGAAATGGGGATCAGTGATTTCGGTGAGATGACCCGTCTTGCAAAGATCGCAAAACCGGACACCTGCGTGATCACAAACATCGGAACCTGTCATCTGGAAAACCTTGGGGACAGAGACGGCGTCCTGAAGGCAAAAACAGAGATTTTTCAGTATGTGAAGAAAAATATCGTACTTAACGGTGATGATGATAAGCTCTCCACAGTAAAGGAATACAACGGTATGCAGCCGGTATTTTTCGGAAACGGAGAAAATGCTTCTGTTACCTGTGAAAATGTGGAAAGCCGTGGCCTGAAGGGAATGAGCTGTGACATCTGTCTGAAGGGAAAAATGGCAGAGAACGGAGAACTCCAGACATTTCATGTAGATATTCCAATGCCGGGACGTCATATGGTATCCAATGCGCTGGCAGCAGCAGCTGTGGGCAGACTTTACGGACTGAATGCAGAGCAGATCAAAAATGGCATCGAAAGCCTGGAACCGGTCAGCGGAAGATTCAATATGATCGAGACCGATAAATTCATGATCGTAGATGACTGCTACAACGCAAACCCCATGTCCATGAAGGCTTCCCTGGATGTTCTTCAGGACGGACTTGGAAGAAAGGTTGCCATCCTTGGCGATATGGGTGAGCTTGGAACTGATGAAGCTGCACTTCATGAAGGTGTAGGCGTTCATGCAGGTCAGTGCAGGATCGATGCATGCATCTGCGTAGGACCACTTGCAGCCCATATCGCGGAAAAAGCATCTCAGACCAATCCGGACCTGACAGTCATCCGGGAAAAAGATCTGGAAAGCCTTCTTAAGAACCTGAACACATATGTGAAACCTGGAGATACCATCCTCGTAAAGGCTTCTCACTTCATGAAATTTGAAAATGTAGTCAAAGCACTGCAGGAAATGTAAAAAGACCGAAAACAGGGGCAGCATTTGACGAACGAAAATTCTTTCCAGTTAAGTTATATAGAAGTATAATATTCCTAAGGCGATGAGCAGTGCAGCTATAGAACAAAAGTACGCTCAGGTACTGTGCGGCAGTGAAAAAGGGAGGGCTTATGCTGGAGATGATCATGAAGCTGAACATCCCGCTTTACGTCATGACATCCATGGGATGTATCGGCGGTCTGGGGATGCTGGCAACAAACCTTACCTACCGAAGAATGATCCGAAATACGCAGCGATTACAGAATCTGAAAGAAAAATGGCTGAACCTGTGGAAGTCAAGGGACAGGCTCTGGCATCGGATGAACCGATTTGTGTGGTATCCGTCACTGTTTTGTACATTTCTTCTGGGACTGTCTGTTTTTCTCAACAGCAGACTGGGATACAGAGAAGGATTGCCTATGCTTTATCTCTATATAGGGGCAGCAGTGCCGGTAGTACTGCTTCTTCTTCGTCAGGCATTGGACTTTTCTTATAAGGAAGAGCTTGTGATGGCTTCTCTTGCAGATTATGTGGAACAGGTCCGTACCTGGGTAGAGGAAGTACCGGTCGCAGAAAAACCGGATCCTGTTTTGCAGGAAGAGATCGTAGATAAGATCACCAGAAGTATCCGTCAGACGGCTGCTACCGGAAGCCACTTCAGCAAGATGCTTTCTCCGGAGGAGGAAGAGATCATGCGGGAGATCATACGGGAATTTATGAATGCAGAGTAAGAACAGAACCTGTTATATCTGAGAAAATACTGACATGCGCATAAGGATATTCCTGAATAAGGAGAGCGGATGCAGTGATTTCCAGAAATGCTGCAGATTAACCGAATCAGGTAAGTCCCCTGCCTCAATTGCGAAAAGCAATAAGCAGCGGAGGGCTTGAGGATATCCGCTTGACGAAATATATACTTACAAAAAAACTCTCCGGCAGATACGATTCTTTGTATCCGCCGGAGAGTTCTTTTATGTATGCAGTTGTGTAAGATAAGGAATTTATCAGCTATACCGCCTCAACCCATGGAGATCGGGCCGCCACGGAGCTTGCCGGCTGTGGTGATCCTCTTGATCGCAACCATGTAAGCTGCCATACGGAGCGTTACATTTTTCTCCTGGCTGAGAGCATAAACTTCATTAAAGGCAGTAAGCATGATCTTCTGAAGCATCTTGTTAACTTCATCAAGATCCCATGTAAGGTTCTGGATGTTCTGTACCCACTCGAAGTAGGAAACAACAACACCGCCTGCATTGGAAAGGATATCCGGGCATACGATGATTCCTCTGGAATTCAGGATCTCGTCAGCTTCAACAGAAGTCGGTCCGTTGGCAGCCTCGATGATCAGTTTTGCCTGGATGCGTCCGGCGTTATCTTCTGTGATCTGATTCTCAAGGGCAGCCGGGATCAGAACATCACATTTGCAGGTGATAAGGCCGTCATTTGTAACGTGGGAAACGCCCTCTGCCTCGTATTTATCAAGAGTATTTCCTTCGGAAATAAATTTGCGGATCGCAGGAATATCAAGTCCGTCCTCGCAGTAAAGACCACCGGTGTAATCACTGACAGCAACCACCTTCTGACCATTCTTATAAAAAATCTCAGCGGCAGTTCCGCCTACATTTCCCATACCCTGAACAGCGATAGCGGCGTGTGCAGGATCAACATGATTCTTTTCCATGCACTGATAAGCGATGATGGTAACTCCGCGTCCGGTAGCTTCTACACGGCCGACAGAACCGCCGATCTCGATCGGTTTACCGGTAACAACACCCGGAACAGTATGGCCTGTGAACATGCTGTAGGTATCCATGATCCATGCCATGACCTCACCATTTGTATTAACATCCGGAGCTGGGATATCCTTATCCGGTCCGATGATCGGAAGGATACGAGTTGTATAACGACGAGTCAGACGGATCAGCTCAGCTCTGGAAAGCTTGGAGGGGTCAACCTTAATACCACCCTTGGCGCCGCCGTAAGGGATATTTACAACAGCACATTTAAAAGACATCCATGCTGCAAGTGCCTTTACCTCGTCCATGTCGGAATTCTGATGGTAACGGATGCCGCCCTTGCACGGTCCACGTGCGCTGGAATGCTGAACACGGTATCCCTCGAATACTTTAATAGAACCGTCATCCATACGGATTGGGATAGAAACCTTAAGCTCACGCTCCGGGTAGCAAAGTGTTGCGTAATCTTCATAACTGAGACCAAGTGCCTCTGCAGACTGCTTCAGGACAGAGAGCATATTGTCGTATGGATTATACTTTTTATCTGCCATTGTTACCACTCCTTTGAAAATAAATATTTTTAATTTTGGTATTAAGAATAATATTATTCATCTGATGAACAGAGTATATCATAATGAATTTGAATAGTAAATAATTTTATTCATTAAAATATATATAAAAATATTTATATTCTTTTGGGCGTTTTTACATAACCATATGTTAAAATAAAAACAGTGCATAACAGAATAGAATGTGAACATTCGATTTACTGCTTTACGACAGATGTATCAAGTATAAAATCAGTAAGACCAGGAGGATATTTCATGGAAAATCAGTTACAGAAGCTGATCATTTCAGCACAGCTGACACCAAAGGAAAAAGAAGTTGCAGACTATGTTCTTGAAAATCTGCAGAAATGCTGTTTTATGACGTCAACAGAGCTGGCCGGGGTGCTGAATGTGAGCTATTCCTCCGTGATCCGGCTTACCAAGACACTGGGCTTTACCGGGTATCCGGACTTTCAGAATTTTCTGAGGGAGAGCTATGCGGAACAGTCCAGGGATGTGGATGCCGGAATCCTCATTCCTGCGGAACGTATCGAGGCGATCAAGAAAAAGGAGCACAAGGCAACGGTTCAGGATACGGTATGTGCCTATACTCTCAGCAATATCCAGAGTACCATCGCCGGCAATACCGAAGAACAGTACCGTAAAGCCACCAGTATCCTCATCAACAGCGATGTGAAATATATTTTTTCCTCAAGAGGATCAACCTGTGTGGGAGAATTTTTGAATACGATCCTCAGACAGACACTTCCTCATGTATATAATTACGGAAGTCATGGACAGAACATGTTTGATTTTGCCAGTGATCTGAAAAAAGGTGATGCTGCTGTTTTTATCACCTACTCCAGGTATTCCAGGCTGATGTATCTCACTGCTGAGATGGTACATAAGCAGGGGGCATCCATTATCCTTTTGACAGACAAGCCTACCTGTGAAACAGCCAAGTTTGCGGACGTGGTACTGACGGCCAGAGGCGACAGCAGTGAATTCTATAATTCCTATGTAGCAGGAATGTTTGCCGCAGAAATGCTCTGCGCTTATATATGCAGAGAAACAAACTACTCCAATCAGGAGCTGCTGGAGCGCATTGATGAATATACCTCCCAGATTGGGAATTTTTAAAAAAAGAGAACGCAGGATAAGCATTCGTGGCTTTCCTGCGTCCTTTTACATGTTACTCAGTCTTCCTCGATCACCTGGATCTCCAGGTAGTCGAATTCAATATGTTCAATGAAATTATCCTGATAAAAACGGGCCTTATCATGCTTTTTGAAATCCCGCACCGTGGCATCCAGCCAGATAGGATTTCCCAGATCCATTTGATAGCAGATTTCCTCAAGTCCGTGAAAAATCTTGTGGGTTCTGGTATCATCGCTGTCATCACAGACAACGGTGTCCTGAAGCATGCGATTGTCTTTCCATATTTTTCCCCATAAACGAAACATAAACAGTACCTCCGTATTGAAACTGCCACAGCCGGCAGAATATAAATATCCGTCCGATATGGTCTTCAGTATAGCGGATTTTGCAGGGAAAGTAAAGCACAGGGCAGCAACGCTTGTACGCAAAACAATGCACCAGGTATGCTCGCTTTTATTGACTAATGTGTAAAAATCCTCTATAATAAACGAAATTATGAAAAAAAGAATCATTACAGATTGGAGGAACCGAAATGAAACTTTACGATACCGGCGTTTATCTTCAGAACGGACAGGAAATCATTCCCGAGAACCAGGCTGATCTGCCTGTAGCGAAAGAAGAGGCTGCTAAGAATACCATCGCATATTCTATTCTTAAGGCTCACAATAAATCTGATAACATGGAGAAGCTTCAGATCAAATTTGATAAACTGACTTCCCATGATATCACATTTGTAGGAATCATCCAGACTGCGAGAGCTTCAGGACTTGAGAAGTTCCCGGTACCATATGTACTGACCAACTGTCATAACTCCCTCTGTGCAGTAGGCGGAACCATCAATGAAGATGACCACATGTTTGGTCTCACCTGTGCCAAAAAGTACGGCGGAGTTTATGTACCGCCTCATCAGGCAGTTATCCATCAGTTTGCAAGAGAAATGCTTGCAGGCGGCGGAAAGATGATCCTCGGCTCCGACAGTCATACAAGATACGGAGCACTTGGAACCATGGCTATGGGAGAAGGCGGACCGGAGCTTGTAAAACAGCTTCTCTGCCAGACATACGATATTAATATGCCAGGCGTAGTTGCTATTTATCTGAAAGGTGCTCCACGTCCGGGTGTAGGACCGCAGGATGTTGCGCTTGCCATCATCGGCGAGGTTTTTGCCAACGGCTATGTGAAGAATAAAGTTATGGAGTTCGTTGGACCTGGAGTTGCCAGCTTAAGCGCAGATTTCCGTATCGGTGTTGATGTTATGACAACAGAAACCACATGTCTTTCCTCCATCTGGCAGACAGATGCGAAGATCGAGGAATTCTATGCGATCCACGGAAGACCGGAGGATTACAAAGAACTGAAACCGGGCAACGTTGCATACTATGATGGCTGTGTAGAGATCGATCTCAGTGAGATCAAGCCAATGATCGCAATGCCGTTCCACCCGAGTAACACCTACACCATCGATGAGCTGAAGGCAAACCTTGACGATATCCTTGCAGATGTGGAGAAGAGAGCACAGGTAAGCCTTGACGGAAAGATTCCGTTCACATTGAGAGATAAGGTAGTTGATGGCAAGCTTTATGTTGAGCAGGGAATCATTGCCGGCTGTGCAGGTGGCGGATTTGAGAATATCTGTGCAGCAGCAGATATCCTCAAGGGCAAAAATATCGGCCATGATGCCTTCACCTTAAGTGTATACCCGGCAAGTACTCCGATCTACATGGAGCTGGCTAAGAACGGTGTTCTTGCAGAACTGATCGGAACAGGTGCAGTTGTGAAAACTGCATTCTGCGGACCGTGCTTTGGCGCCGGAGATACACCTGCAAACAATGCATTCAGTATCCGTCATACAACCAGAAACTTCCCGAACCGTGAAGGCTCCAAGATCCAGAACGGTCAGATTTCTTCTGTTGCACTTATGGATGCACGTTCCATTGCGGCTACAGCAGCAAACAAGGGATTCCTTACCTCAGCAGAGGAGTTTGGCGGAAGCTATTCCGAGCATAAATACTACTTCGATAAGTCTATCTACGATAACCGTGTATTTGACAGCAAGGGCGTGGCAGATTCAAGCGTAGAGATCCAGTTTGGACCGAATATCAAAGATTGGCCGGAGATGGCTGCACTTGCAGACAACCTGATCCTGAAGGTTGTTTCTGAGATTCACGATCCAGTTACTACCACTGACGAGCTGATCCCGTCCGGTGAGACATCCTCCTACCGTTCCAACCCGCTTGGACTTGCAGAGTTTACATTGTCCAGAAAGGATCCGGCTTACGTTGGCCGTGCAAAAGAGATCCAGGCAGCACAGAAGGCAATCCAGGCAGGTAGCTGCCCGGCAGAGGCTGTTCCGGAACTGAAACCGGTTATTAAAACCATCAACAAGACTTATCCGGATGTAGATAAGACCAACCTTGGCGTAGGAAGTACCATCTTTGCAGTGAAACCGGGCGATGGCTCTGCCAGAGAGCAGGCTGCATCCTGTCAGAAGGTACTTGGCGGCTGGGCAAACATTGCCAATGAGTATGCAACCAAGAGGTATCGTTCCAATCTGATCAACTGGGGTATGCTTCCATTCCTGATCCCGTCCGGAGATCTTCCGTTCAAGAACGGTGATTATCTGTTCTTCCCGGGAATCCGCAAGGCGGTTGAGGAAAAAGCAGATGTGATCAAGGGCTATACCGTTGAAGGTGATTCTTTGAAGGAGTTCGAGGTAACTCTGGGTGAGCTGACAGACGATGAGAGAGAGATTATCCTTAAGGGTTGTCTGATCAATTATAATCGTAAATAGATGCAGGGATTGAACATATGCAGAGCGTGAAGGCGTTGGAGCTGTGTTCATGAATATGCTGCAGAGAGGAATATAGTAATTTAAGAATTTCCGTATTGTTTTGCAGACTGGTGACCATTTTGATCAAGGTTGCCGGTCTGCTTTTTTACTTTTAGAGGTGTGGTTGTGGGAAGTTTTTAGGGTTGTGGATACTTATGACGATGCGGACACCTCACGCTGACATTCCCAGAGACAAATTCCAGCCTCGGTAAAAATATCAAGAAAAGCTCAACAAATGATGACCGTCTCAACACTCTTCGTTATTCAATTTTTCTTCTTCTTCGTTCTTTCGAATAAAGTTTATCTCAATCCCCTGCGAACATTGCAAAGTACAAACATTGTAAAGTACAAACATTGCAATGTTTGCAGGGCCAATGCAGTCACACAGAAATTTTTCTAACTAACTTTCCATGTTCGAAAGTCAGGGCGGGAAGGACGGGCGGGGCGGGTGACTCTGCAGGAGTCGTAGTACTTCTTAGGCCGCGGGGAGGCTGCGTTGCTGGAAAAATCCCAGCTGTTTGAGCGTCAGCGAGTTCTGGGATTTTTTCAGCGGTTTTAGCAGAATCCCTGCAGCCTTAGAAGCCTCACCCGCCCCGCCCGTCCTTCCCGACCGTCCGTTCGCAACATACCATCCCGTTCTTCACAACTTCACAATAGCATAAATTAACAGAAAATAATAAAAAATACAAACAAATTATAAAATATAAACACCTAACAAAACAAATAAATAAAAACAATAGCATAAAAACACAAAAATGTATTGACAAATACCCGCAACGATGTTATTATAAGACCATCAAAAACAACAAGAGAAAAATAAAAAAAGAAAATCATTCAATTCATAGCATAGATGCACATGAAGGATGAAGAAAGGAAAAGGTGATTCCAGTGGGAACATGAACAAACACCATCATCAATATGAGAGTGACAGGAACCGAATTTCCTGCAAGAAAGACCTGATACAGATCACATATGATACACCTTAAGAAAACAGAAGTTTCTTTTAGGAAATATAAATAAGATTCTCTTAAATCTTACTTATATTTTAAGAAATCAGAAACAAAAGGAAATCAGTATTTCAGGTAATATAGAATCGGTAACTCATATTGAACAACTGTCACACACCTGATACAAAGATTTTAGGAAATATGTAAAGAAATATTTCCCGAAAGAGTAAAACCCTCAACTCACCGGTTCGTTGGAAAGAAGAGATTCCAAGAACAAACGTGAAGATGAGAACGATACTTTGAAATGCATATCAGAACCATTAGGATATGGATTGAAGCTTTGCATCAGAAGAATATCTGAGAGGATATTAAAAACAGAAGAATCGGGCAGGAACTTTTTTCCAGGATACTTTAAAGAACTGCAGAGGAGAAAATCCCAATAGGTCGATTTGAATCAGCAGATCACAAAGTACAGAGATAACAAATGGTTTTGAATTTAAGAAGTTAAGTCCAGAATTGTTTAGTGAACAGGAAAAAGTATAACCACCGAAATTCTTCAGATAAACAGGAAATCAAACATCGTAAAAGATGATTTCCAATCTATAAAACTTTCTAAATAATCGAGGAGATATACTTACATATATCAGTCGTTTATGAGCAGGAAATAAAAAAGAAGAGAGAATCTGAAAAAGAAAAATTTCAAAATTGAATAAAGAGAATCGAAATTATTTTATAAAGTATATAAAATCAGAGATTTCGATTGATAAATATAATAAGTATAACAAGAAAACTTTATTCGAAAGAACGAAGAGGAAGAAAAATTGAATAACGAAGAGTGTTGAGACGGTCATCATTTTTGGAAACTGTAAAAGTAAAAAAAGTGATGACCGTCTCGTTGTGTATATAAGATTGCATATGTTAAGTATATAATCGTTCCGAAAAGCCCTGGATAAAATAATATGATCCGATCAGAGATCAAAATTTTCAATCAGAGATTTTCCGAACAGTTATATTTATCAGTTGCCATCAAAAACATCATCAGTTATACTTCTGTGAGAAAGGAAGTAAGATGAGAAAATATGTGGAATTATCAGATTGAAGAAAATATTTTATATGAAGACAAAGAAATCCTTGTGTGCAGAAAAACAGCAGGAATGCCGGTGCAGGCAGCAAAAATAGGAACAATGGACATGGAAAGTGCCCTGAAAAATTATCTGGTTAAAAAAACACCGGGGAAGATCCCATATCTGGGAGTAGTGCATCGCCTTGATCAGCCGGTAGAAGGCATTCTTGTATTTGCGAAAACATCCGAAGCAGCAGGAAATTTGAGTAAACAGATGATGGCAGGAGGCGCCGGAAAATATTACCTGGCAGTAACAGAGGGAAAAGCAAAGAACTCAGAAGGGACTCTTACAGACTATCTGAAAAAAAATGGAAAAGCCAACATGTCTCAGGTTGTGTCTGCAAATACACCGGGAGCAAAAAAAGCAATCCTTCATTATAAAGTTCTGGATCAGCAGGAGATAAACGGAAAATCCCGGACACTTCTTAAGATCAGGCTGGAAACAGGTCGACATCATCAGATCCGTGTGCAGCTCTCTCATGAGGGAATCCCCCTTCTGGGAGACCGGAAATATAATCCTTCAGGAGAAAAAGGTACATCACTGGGACTTTGTTCCAGTTGTCTGGAATTCAAACACCCCAGAACAGGAAAAATGATGAAGTTTGAAACAGAGCCACAGGGAAGCGCGTTTCTGGATTTTGTGAAAAAAATGTAAAAACTCTGGACGGAAATACGAAAAAGTGTATAATGTAAAAAGCAAGTAACCAAATGTAAGTTTTTTGTAAAGTATAAGTTACTGTGGACGGACAAGGCAGACGATAAAGAACAGTAACCAGCGAGGAAGAGGAGATTACAATGAAAAGAGCTGCAGTAGCGTCAGCAGCCTTGTTGGCTGTGGCAACCCTGCTGACAGGCTGTCAGAAAGAAGAAGTAGAAAAGCTTGTTGCACCGCTTGTAGCAGATGTCCAGGAAACCCCTGAAGCAACCGAAGTGGAAGAAGAAAAAAGCCCGCTGATCCCTGAGATCGATGACACTCTTTCTATTGAAGAAGGTGCCAGAATAGCTGTTGTCAGCAAAAGCAAAAAAGGTGAGTTCTGGAATAAAGTAAAAGAAGGAATGGAAGCTGCTGTCAAGGACGTAAATGAGGCGTACGGTTTCAAAAAAGACAAGCAGATCACGATGACCTTTGAGGGTCCGGATGATGAAGAGGACGTAGAAAGTCAGATCAATACTCTTGATGCAGTGATCGCTGAGAATCCATCTGTAGTGTGTCTTTCTGCCGGAGACATGGATTCCTGTCAGGCACAGCTGGAAGCAGCGAAAGAGAACGGAATCCCGGTGGTCGCATTTGATTCCAATGTCAGTGATACGAAGCTGGTCAGAGCTTTCCGTGGGACAGACAATACACAGATCGGCAAATATGCAGCATATAAGCTTGGCAGCGCCATTGGAAAAATGGGAAATGTGGCTGTTTTTTCTGCGCAGGAGAAAACACAGAGCGCTCAGGAACGTGTAAAGGGATTTCTGGATAATATTGCAAATTATACGGATATTAAAGTGGTGGAAACCGTATATTCTGACCAGGTTGATGATATGAAGGAAGCCATGAAGGAAGTTCTGGATAAATATCCGGCACTGGATGGTGTTTTCTGCACCAATGCCGAGGTTTCTGAAATGTTTCTGGAGGTAAATAAGGACACAGGAGAAAATAAAGTTGCTATGGTAGGCGTAGATGCAACCAGCAAACAGCAGGAAGCAATCCAGAAAGGGGAAGAACTGGGAGTGCTTTCCCAGAATCCTTATGCGATGGGATATCAGACCATGTGGGCGGCTATTCAGTCTACTGCACCGAAGAAGGAAACAAAGATTGATAAGAAGGTTTTACTTGATCCGGTATGGATCGATGCTGAGAATATCAAAAGCGAAGACATTACAAATTATCTGTATAATTAACAGATAATTTGTAATTTGGTCGGATGAGGCAGTTCACATTTATCACCTGTTCATAACTGAAAGCCATCAGTCCGATGAAGATGTAAAGAACATTTTCATCGGGCTGATGGCTTTTTTGAATAAAAATAAAAAATATGAATAGAATAAACAAATAAAAAGTGCGCGAAAAAATGGCAAAAATATAACATATATGACGAGTTTTTGACACAATACAAATAAATTTCTCGTTAAATTGCATAATAAACGTTGTTTTAAAAAAGTGATTGTGGTACAATTTGGATATGCAGAGAGGCGGTGATCAGATGATCCAGGAAACGATCAAGGCAGTGAAAGAGGCGGAGGCAAAAGCGCAGCAGAAGATAAAGGATGCATCCGTCCGTGCACAGAGTATCATCAGCGAAGCTGAGAAAGAGGCAGAGAATATTATCAGAAAGTCGGAAACAGTCGCCGGCGAACAGGCGGCATCTGATATGAAAGCAGCCGAGGAACGTGCACACAGTACAGAGAACACTGTCGTTGGACAAGTAGAGGAGGAGCTTGCAGCTTTGAAAAAGAAAGCGGAGTCGAAGCACGAGCAGGCTATCCAGGCAGTAATGGACAGTTTGTTCTGAGAGGGGGAGTGCGAAAATGGCAGTATTGCAGATGCAGCGAATCAGTATCTGCGCAATGAAAAAGAACCGTAAGGCCATATTGGAAGAACTGCAGTCAATTGGAGTATTGGAGATCGATGCAGCGGAGCTGGATCCGGAGCTTAAGACGATGGATACCATGAATGCCCGGCTGATCTTTGAGAAGAACGCATCCCTTTGTGATCAGGCAATCGAGATACTGGATGAATTTTCAAAGGAAAAGCAATCCATGCTGGCATCCCTGGCAGGGAAACCGCTGATCGGAAGGAAGCAGGAGGAAGAAGCTATCCGGGATCAGGAAGAGATCCTGAGAACAGCCAGAGAAATACAGGGATACCGGAAGAAGCTTACAGAGAACATTGCGGCGGCAGTTAAGCTGGAACAGCAGGAAGCAGCTCTTGCTCCATGGCTGAAGCTGGATATTCCGATGAACTTCGGAGGTACAGCGAAAGCAGCGGTACTTGTGGGAAGTATTGACGGAAATATAACTCTGGATCAGGTATACAGTCAGCTGGCAGCGGATGCACCACAGCTTGAAGCCTTTGATATCCGGGAAATCTCAAATGACGCCGGTAAGCTGAGCCTGGTGGTTGTCTGCCTGAAATCACAGGCGCAGGAACTGGAAGAAGCGCTTCGGATGCAGGGATTTGCAAGACCGGCACAGCTGGTGTCAGAGGTTCCGGCACAGGAACTGGAGAACCTTAAGAATGAAGTGGTACGCATTCAGGAAGAGTCCGAACAGATCCGGGAGCAGATATGCGCTCTTCACGGCAGGAAGAGCTCTCTTCAGCTTTTGTCCGATTATTTCCGAATCCGTGCACAGAAATATGAGGTATTAGGACAGCTCCGCCAGTCGGAGAGCACTTTTTTTGTGACAGGATATCTTCCGAAGAAACAGGTTCCTGCAATGGAGAAACGGCTTACGGAGAAGTACGATATTGTTTTTGAAGCAGAAGATGCTGAGGGAGAAAATGTTCCGGTTGCCCTTCAGAACGGTAAATTCGGAGCAGCAGGAGAGGGAGTTCTGGCAGCATTTGGTCTTCCCGGAAAGGGAGAGATCGATCCTTCCATGATCATGACAGCCTGCTATGTATTTCTTTTCGGACTGATGCTGTCAGACGCAGCATATGGACTGATCGTCTTTGCAGTCTGTCTGGGAGTACTTCTGAAGTTCCCCAGGATGGAGAGCGGAATGCAGAAATCCATCCGGCTTTTTATGTACTGTGGATTGTCCACTTTGTTCTGGGGCGTGATGTTTGGCGGATATTTCGGAGATTTTATCGATGTATTTTCGAAGGTATATCTGCACAGGCCGGTCACGGTGAAGCCGGTATGGTTTGCACCGTTAAATGAGCCAATGAGACTTCTGGTGTTCTCCATGCTGTTTGGTCTGATCCATATGTTTCTGGGAATGGGTCTTAAGGGCTACATGCTGTTACGTGACAGAAAATATCTCGACTTTTTCTGTGACGTAGTACTCTGGTTCCTGCTTCTTATGGGACTGATCCTGATCTTTATCCCAAGCAGCATGTTCCGTTCTATTTCTCAGATGGATCTGAACCTTTCGCCGGCAGTGATACAGGTCGGAAAATGGATGGCGATCATTGGTGCGGTGGGAATTCTCTTCATGTCAGGAAGAGATAAGAAGAATCCATTCCTGAGGCTGGCGCTTGGAGCCTATGATCTTTACAATATCACGGGATGGGTCAGTGATATCCTTTCCTATTCCAGACTTCTGGCCCTGGGACTTGCCACCGGAGTTATCGCATCGGTTATGAACCAGATGGGAAGTATGCTGGGAGACAGTATTCTGGGATGGATCGTATTTATCCTTGTATTTGTGATTGGTCATATCTTTAACCTTCTGATCAATCTTCTGGGTGCATACGTGCACACCTGCCGATTACAGTACGTAGAATTTTTCGGCAAATTCTTTGAGGGCGGAGGAAAAGAGTTCCACCCCTTCCGCGAAAATACAAAATATGTAGATATTAAGGAGGATTAATATTATGAGTGGTATCGTTTGGGCATTATTGGGAGCAGCAATTTCCGTAGCTCTTGCAGGTATAGGTTCCGCCATCGGTGTTGGTACAGCCGGCCGTGCAGCAGCAGGCGTTGTAACAGAAGACCCGGACAAATTTGCTAAGGTTCTGCTTCTTCAGCTTCTTCCCGGTACGCAGGGTATTTACGGACTTCTGGTAGCATTCCTTGCACTTTCCAAGGTTGGTATCTTGGGCGGCGGTGTTGCTGATATTTCCCTGGAAACCGGTCTTATGATCTTTGTGGCTTGTCTTCCGATCGCTATCGCAGGTCTTCTTTCTGCGATCCATCAGGGAAAAACTTCCGTAGCTTCCATCGGTATCGTAGCCAAGAAGCCGGAGCAGTTCGGTAAAGCCATGCTTTTCCCTGCAATGGTTGAGACATATGCGATTCTGGCTCTTCTGATTTCCATTCTTGCAGTCAGCGGAATTCAGGTTTGATTCATCAGGAGGGGCAGAGCATGACAGGATTAGAGAAGATGGTAAGCCAGATTCTTGAAGAGGCCGATGCTTCTGCAGCCGTTACGATCAGTGATGCGGAGAAAAAAGCCGCAGAGATCCTCAGGGAAGCCGGAGAAAAGGCAGATAAGATCCGGCAGCAGAGAGAAGAACAGTCCAGGGCAAAGGTAAAAAGCTATGAAGAGCGGACAGCTTCCGCTGCAGATATGAAGAAGCGTACCGCAGTTCTTGCAGCCAAGCAGGAGCTGATCGGAAATGTGATCGCAGATGCCTGTGACCGTGTGAAGAATCTGGATGAAGAAAAATATTTTGGGATCCTTAAGAATATGGCTGAGAAATATCTTCTTCCAAGAGAAGGAGAGATCTGTTTTTCAAAAAAGGATCTGGAACGTATGCCGGCAGGTTTCCGTGAGGAAATAAAGAGCCTGGCACAGAAAAAGGGTGGTGTGCTGGAAATTTCCGGTGAAACCCGAAACATAGACGGAGGTTTTATCCTGATATACGGCGGCATTGAGGAAAACTGTTCCATTGATGCCATGTTCGCAGAGAAGCGGGATGAGCTTCTGGATCAGGTAAGAAAGATTTTGTTTGCGTAAAACACCATCGCAAAAAGGAGGGCGTGAATGATGTTTGGTGAAGATTATGCCTATGCGGTGGCGCGGATACGTGTTCTGGAGACCGGACTTCTGAATCAGGCGGCGATCGAGCAGCTTCTGGCATGTCAGGATGAGCAGCAGTGCCTTCAGATCCTTACAGAGAAGGGCTGGGGAAACGGTGATCCTGCAGCCGGTGCGGACGCCATTCTTTCCCGGGAGAGAGAAAAGATCTGGGAGATCATGGATTCGCTGGTAGCGGACCGATCTGTGTTTTCTGTTCTTTCTTATCAGGATCTTTTCCACAATCTGAAAGCGGCTGTGAAGGCAAGCATCCTGCAAGGGGCAGCGCCGAATATTTTTTTCAGCGACTGTTCCATTGACGGAGAGGATATGGTGAAATTCCTGAAGGATAAGGAATATGATCGTTTTCCTGAGGATATGCGGGAAGCGGCAAGAGAAGCCTATGAGACCTTTTTGCACACAAGAGACGGACAGCTTGCGGATATTATCGTAGACAGGGCAGCACTGGATGCCATAAAAAAAGCCGGAGAACGGTCAAAAGAAGAGATCGTCCGGCAGTATGCGGAATCCACGGTAGCGGTAGCAGATATCCGGATCGCAGTCCGTGCCTGCAAAACAGGAAAAAGTTCGGACTTTATGAAAAAAGCCATGGCAGAATGTGACACACTGGATAAGGAGAGACTGATCCACGCGGCAGTAAGCGGAATGGATCAGATCATGGGTTATCTGGCAGAAACGAAATATGGGGACGGAGCTCTGGCACTGGCGGAATCAGCTTCCGCTTTTGAGAGATGGTGTGATAACCAGATCATGGAGACCATCCGCCCTCAGCTGTACAATTCATTTTCACTGGGACCGCTGGTAGCTTATGTGCTTGCCCGTGAAAATGAGATCAAGACGGTGCGGATCATTCTCACCGGAAAGCGCAGCGGCCTTCCGGAAGAGTTTATCCGGGAAAGGGCAAGGGAAATGTATGTATAAGATCGCAGTTTTAGGTGATTATAACAGCATTTACGGGTTTGCGGCTCTTGGCCTTGATACTTTTCCGGTGGAGGATCCCGCAGAAGGTAAAGAGAAGCTTAACCGTCTGGCGGCCGGTGAATATGCGGTTATTTATATTACGGAACAGCTGGCGGCCCAGCTTTCCGCAGAGATCAGTAAATACAGTGAGGAGCTGATGCCTGCGATCATTCAGATTCCCGGAATTTCCGGAAATACAGGTGCAGGTATCGAAAATGTAAAGAAATCCGTGGAGACGGCAGTTGGCTCCGATATTCTTTTCAGTAATGAGTGACAAGAAAGCAGGTGATTGGTTCAGATGAGCAGAGGAACCATTAAGAAGGTGGCAGGACCGCTGGTAATTGCCAAGGGTATGCGGGATGCAAATATGTATGACGTGGTTCGTGTAAGCAGCCAGCGTCTGATCGGTGAGATCATTGAGATGCATGAAGATGAGGCTTCCATACAGGTATATGAGGAGACTTCAGGACTTCGTCCGGGAGAACCGGTAGAGTCCATGGAGGTGCCCCTTTCCGTGGAGCTTGGTCCTGGCCTTATTACAAGCATTTACGATGGAATACAGCGTCCGCTGGATGACATCATGAAGGTAGCAGGCAGCAACAACCTGAAACGAGGCGTTGAGGTTCCTGCCCTGAAGCGGGATAAAAAATGGAATTTCATTCCGGTTGCGAAGGTGGGAGATCAGCTGGAGGGCGGCGATGTTCTTGGAACCGTTCAGGAGACTATCGTTGTTACACAGAAGATCATGGTACCTCCCAATATGAAAGGTACTCTGAAGGAAATTAAATCCGGCGAGTTTACCGTGGATGAGACCGTTGCAGTTCTTTCCACAGCAGACGGCGATAAAGAGCTGACCCTGATGCAGCACTGGCCGGTACGACGTGGCCGTCCATATAAGAAGAAACTTCCGCCAGCCAAGCCTCTGGTAACAGGACAGCGTGTTATTGATACCATGTTCCCTATTGCCAAGGGTGGTGTGGCAGCAGTTCCCGGCCCGTTCGGAAGCGGCAAGACGGTTATCCAGCATCAGCTTGCAAAATGGGCTGAGGCAGATATCGTGGTCTATATCGGCTGCGGTGAGCGTGGAAATGAGATGACAGACGTTCTGAACGAGTTCCCGGAGCTGAAGGATCCGAAAACAGGACAGTCTCTGATGGAGCGTACGGTTCTGATCGCCAATACCTCAGATATGCCGGTTGCAGCTCGTGAGGCGTCGATCTATACAGGTATTACAATTGCGGAGTATTTCCGTGATATGGGATATTCCGTAGCATTGATGGCAGATTCTACTTCCAGATGGGCTGAGGCTCTCCGTGAGATGTCCGGACGACTGGAGGAGATGCCAGGCGAGGAAGGTTATCCTGCATATCTTGGTTCCCGTCTTGCACAGTTCTATGAGCGTGCCGGACATGTGATCTGCAGTGGAAAAGACGGAAGAGAGGGTGCCCTGACAGCGATCGGCGCCGTATCTCCTCCAGGTGGTGATATCTCCGAGCCGGTTTCCCAGGCGACACTTCGAATCGTAAAGGTATTCTGGGGACTGGACGCAAACCTTGCATACAAACGTCATTTCCCGGCGATCAACTGGCTGACCAGCTATTCTCTGTATCTGGACAGCGTTGGCGGATGGTTTGACGAAAATGTAGCGAATGACTGGATGAAGCTCCGTCAGAGAATGATGACCCTTCTTCAGGAAGAGGCAGAGCTGGAAGAAATCGTAAAGATGGTAGGTATGGATGCGCTTTCTCCGGGTGATCGACTGAAAATGGAAGCAGCCCGTTCCATCCGAGAGGATTTCCTCCACCAGAACTCTTTCCACGAGATCGATACCTACACATCTCTGGAAAAACAGCACAATATGATGCGTCTGGTACTTGCATTTTATGATGCGGGTCTGGATGCGCTGAAACAGGGCGCAGATATTAATGATATCGTAAAGCTTCCGGTACGTGAGCAGATCGGCCGTTATAAATATACAAAAGAAGATCAGCTGGCAGCAGAATATGAGAAAGTAACCCGCCAGCTTGCAGCAGAGACTGCGGAACTTCTGGGAAAGGAGGGCCTGTAAAATGCCAAAAGAATATAGGACCATACAGGAAGTTGCCGGCCCTTTGATGCTGGTACGAGGCGTTGAAGATGTGGCATTTGACGAGCTGGGCGAGATTGAACTTGCCGATGGCGAAACAAGAAGATGCCGTGTTCTGGAGATTGATGGAAGCAATGCGCTGGTACAGCTCTTTGAGAGTTCCACAGGTATCAACCTTTCCAACAGTAAAGTACGTTTTCTGGGACGAAGCATGGAGCTTGGTGTATCCGGCGATATGCTGGGCCGTGTCTTTGACGGACTAGGCCGTCCCATTGATGACGGTCCGGAGATCCTTCCGGAAGAGAGAAGAGATATCAACGGCCTGCCGATGAATCCGGCAGCCAGAAGTTATCCGGAGGAGTTTATCCAGACGGGTGTATCTGCGATTGACGGACTGAACACCCTGGTACGTGGACAGAAACTTCCGATCTTCTCCGCATCCGGTCTTCCTCATGCACAGCTTGCGGCACAGATCGCGAGACAGGCGAAGGTTCGCGGAAAAGACGAGCAGTTCGCCGTTGTATTTGCTGCCATGGGTATCACTTTCGAGGAGTCAAACTTCTTCGTAGAGAGCTTTAAGGAAACCGGAGCTATAGACCGTACTGTTCTTTTTGTAAACCTGGCAAATGACCCGGCTGTTGAGCGTATCGCTACTCCGCGAATGGCACTGACAGCAGCAGAATATCTTGCCTTCGAAAAAGATATGCACGTACTGGTAATCCTTACAGATATCACAAACTATGCGGATGCTCTCCGTGAGGTTTCCGCAGCGCGTAAAGAGGTTCCGGGCCGTCGTGGATATCCCGGATACATGTATACAGACCTTGCTTCTCTCTACGAGCGTGCAGGCCGTCAGAAAGGAAAATCAGGAAGTATCACCATGGTTCCGATCCTGACTATGCCTGAGGATGATAAGACCCATCCGATCCCGGACCTTACCGGTTACATCACAGAGGGACAGATCATCCTGAGCCGTGAGCTTTACCGTAAGGGAATCACACCGCCCATCGATGTTCTTCCGTCTCTGTCACGACTGAAGGATAAGGGTATCGGTGAAGGCAAGACAAGAGCAGACCATGCAAACACCATGAACCAGCTGTTTGCCGCATATGCTCGTGGTAAAGAGGCCAAAGAGCTGATGACCATTCTTGGTGAGGCAGCTCTCTCTGACATTGACCTGATCTATGCAAAATTTGCGGATGCTTTCGAGAAGGAATATGTTTCCCAGGGCTATCAGGCTAACCGTGATATTGAGGAAACACTGGCCATCGGCTGGAAGCTGCTTTCCATTCTTCCGAGAAGCGAGCTGAAACGTATCGATGACAAATTCCTTGATCAGTATTACGGAAAAGTATAAAGGGGGGATGATTTGTGGCATCAACACAGGTGAATCCTACCCGTATGGAGCTTACGAAGCAGAAAAAGAAGCTGGTGACTGCAGTACGTGGCCATAAGCTTCTGAAGGATAAGCGGGACGAGCTGATGAGACAGTTCCTGGATCTGGTACGGGAGAATATGGAGCTGCGAAAAAAAGTAGAAGCCGGTATCCGAAGCGCCAACACCAATTTTGTCATTGCAAAAGCAGGAATGTCGGAGGAGACGCTGAATACGGCATTGATGGCTCCCAAGCAGGAAGTTTATCTGGAAACCGGAAAAAAGAATGTCATGAGTGTGGATATTCCTGTTTTTGAATACAAAACAAGAACACCGGATGCCAACGATATTTATTCCTATGGCTTTGCTTTTACATCCAGTGATCTGGACGGAGCGGTAAAATCCCTGGCAGACATCCTGCCGGATATGCTTCGTCTGGCAGAAGTGGAAAAGGCCTGTCAGCTTATGGCTTCCGAGATCGAAAAAACAAGGCGTCGTGTAAATGCCCTGGAGCATGTCATCATACCGGAAGCACAGGCAAACATCAAATACATCACCATGAAGCTGGATGAGAACGAGAGAAGTACCCAGATCCGACTGATGAAGGTGAAAGATATGATGCTGGAGGAGGCACATCATTATAAGGAGCGGGAGGCAGAGCGCGGAGCGTAAAGCGCAGCCATCCTGAAAGAAAAAGAAAAGTTTATATAGAAAGTTTTAAGTAACGGGAAGGAGATGTCCCTGTACTGTGTGAAATTTCGGCAGTGCAGGGGCGTTTTATTTATAAAATATTTAGCTTTTGTTATTAGAAAATCAAGAAAAATACAGTATAATAGATAATAAGTAAATCAGACAGCTGCAGATGCAGAAATATAAAAGAAAGCTGCTCTGTCTGCTGAGAAATAAAGAAATAAAAAATAAAGAAAGAGGAGAAAGCTGATCTGACCAGGTAAACTGCCGGGCAGCTGCATGGCTATGAACAGATGGCAAAGCAGATTGCGGTAGCGTCTGATCAGTAAGAGGTATATGAATATTTTACAGTCAATACAACAGCTGGACGGAGAAATCCTTCTCCTGATCCAGCGATATTTAAGAACGGATATGCTGACACCATTTATGAAATCTGTTACATTTCTGGGAAACGGAGGATGGTTCTGGATCCTCTGTGCAGTTGTTCTTCTTGCTGTTCCAAAGACAAGAAAAACAGGCTATGCGGCAGCCTTGTCCCTGATCTTCGGGGCGATCGTTACCAACCTGCTTCTCAAAAATATAGTGGCAAGACCAAGGCCTTTTGCGGAAATCGAAGCTCTCATCCCTATGATCACCAAACCGAAGGATTTCTCTTTTCCGTCAGGTCACACCACAGCATCCTTTGCCGTTGCTCTGGTAATGCTCCGGATGCTTCCGAAGAAATTCGGAATCCCGGCAGTAGTCCTGGCAGCACTGGTGGCATTTTCCAGACTGTATCTTGGTGTCCATTATCCGACAGATGTTCTGACCGGATTCGTGATCGCGCTGGTGGGAAGCATGTTGTCAGTATGGATCGTGCGAACGAAACCGGAAGACAAACAGGTACATTAGCATTGTCCATAGGAAATATGAAGCACTTTACCTGGACAAAGTATTGACACGCTGAAGCAAGACGGGGTAAAATTGTAGACAGTACAACAGATTCTGACTATGGTAGAAATAATGATATGAAACCCTGTAAAATCGGATAAAAGGAGAGAGCACAAAATGATATCAGAAAAAATGAAACCCTACGTAAAAAATAATTCCGCCATCCGTATGATGTTTGAGGAAGGAAACCGCCTCCGTGCGAAATACGGCGCAGACAAGGTTTTTGATTTCAGTCTCGGAAATCCAAGTGTACCGGCACCGGACAGCGTCCGCGAAGCAATTATCGAGCTTGTAAACACTACGGATCCGACTATTCTTCACGGCTATATGAGCAATGCAGGTTTTGAGGATGTACGCCAGACCATCGCAGAATCCCTCAACAGACGTTTCGATACAAAATTTTCCGCAAAGAATCTGATCATGACCGTCGGTGCTGCAAGCGGACTGAATGTGATCCTGAAAACAATCCTGAATCCTGGAGAAGAGGTGATCGTTTTTGCGCCATATTTTCTGGAATACGGTGCATATGTCCGCAATTATGATGGTGTCCTTGTGGAAATCTCTCCAGATACCACAACCTTCCAGCCAAATCTCGCTGAGTTTGAACAGAAGATCACACCGAAGACAAGAGCAGTTATCGTAAATACCCCGCACAATCCTACCGGAGTTGTATATTCAGAAGAAACGATCAAGAAACTTTCCGCAATCCTGGAAGCAAAACAGAAAGAGTTCGGAAGTGTGATCTACCTGATCTCCGATGAGCCATACCGTGAGCTGGCTTATGATGGCGTGGAGGTCCCATACCTGACGAAATATTATAACAATACTGTTGTGGGCTATTCCTACAGCAAATCTCTTTCCCTTCCGGGTGAACGTATCGGATATCTGGTGATCCCTGATGAGGCAGACGGAAGCGAAGAGCTGATCTCTGCAGCAACCATTGCAAACCGTACACTTGGCTGTGTAAATGCACCGTCCCTGATCCAGAAGGTAGTTGCAAAATGTGTAGACGCCAAGACTGATCTTGTAGCTTATGATAAAAATCGGCAGGCACTTTATAATGGCCTGAAAGAATGCGGATTTGAGTGTATCAAACCACAGGGTGCCTTCTATCTCTTTGTAAAATCTCCGGTTGAAGACGAAAAAGCCTTCTGTGAAGCCGGTAAGAAATATAACATCCTTATGGTACCGGGAAGCTCCTTCGCATGCCCCGGTTATGTGAGACTTGCATATTGTGTATCCTATGAGACAATTGTGAATTCTCTTCCTGAATTTAAAAAACTTGCAGCAGAGTATGGATTGAAATAAACGATCATTACCAAGCAGTTGAATAAAAGATCCCCGGTACAGTCTGTTCATGCAGCCCTGTATCGGGGATCTTTTGCAAGAGGGAATAAGCAAATGAAACGTAGTCGGGAGTGAATAGACTCCCGACTGTGTTTCATTAAAAGGATGTTCCACATTTATTTGGCTTTTTTCTTTTCTTTATTTGGCATTTCTCCGTAGTAAGCTTTCAGATAGATATCTTTCAGCTCGGATACAAGCGGATATCTCGGGTTGGCACCGGTACACTGGTCATTGAAGGCCTGCTCGGACATCTCATCCAGAGTTTCCAGGAAATGTTTCTCATCTACGCCGTAATCACGGATCGTCGGCAGGATCTCGATAGTTCTCATAAGCTCATCCAGTTTAGCAAGAAGTTTTTCGAATACTTCTGCATCGTTCTTGCCTGTAAGACCTACAGAACGTCCGATCTCAGCGTAGCGTGCAAGTGTCTTCGGATACTGATACTGTGGGAAAGTACCCATCTTAGTCGGAACCTCAGCACTGTTGTAACGCATAACATCCAGAAGAACAACTGCGTTTGCGATACCGTGTGGCAGGTGGTGGAAAGCACCGAGCTTGTGAGCGAGAGAGTGGTTAACGCCGAGGAATGCATTGGCGAATGCAAGACCTGCCATGCAGGAAGCGTTAGCCATGTGATCTCTGGCCTCTACGTCATTGCCATCTTTATATGCACGCGGCAGATACTCAAATACAAGCTTGATCGCTTTCAGTGCAAGACCATCGGTGTAATCGGAAGCCATCATGGAAACATAAGCCTCAATGGCATGTGTCATAACATCGATACCGGAAGCACGGGTAAGTCCCTTCGGTGCGCTCATCATGTTATTGGTATCTACGATCGCCATATCCGGGAGAAGCTCGTAATCAGCCAGTGGCCATTTAACGCCGGTATCCTGATCTGTGATGATGGCGAAAGGAGTAACCTCGGAGCCTGTACCGGAAGAGGTCGGGATCGCTACGAAGTAAGCTTTTTTACCCATCTTCGGGAAGGTATAAACTCTCTTACGGATATCCAGGAAGTCCATGGACATATCGGAGAAGTCAGCGTCCGGATTCTCATAAAGCATCCACATAACCTTGCCGGCATCCATTGCGGAACCGCCGCCAAGAGCGATGATGCAGTCTGGCTCAAAGGCTGTCATAGCCTTGGCACCGGCTTTGGCGGAAGCGAGAGACGGGTCAGGAGCTACATCAGAGAAGCATGTATGAACGATGCCCATCTGATCCAGTTTATCTTCGATCGGTTTGGTGTAGCCATTCTTGTAGAGGAAGGAGTCTGTTACGATGAAGCAGCGTTTCTTGCCCATAACAGTACCGAGCTCATCAAGAGCAACCGGCATACAGCCCTTCTTAAAGTAAACCTTTTCCGGGGTTCTCATCCAGAGCATATTCTCTCTCCTTTCAGCAACAGTCTTGGTATTGAGAAGGTGTTTGACACCAACGTTCTCGGATACGGAGTTACCGCCCCAGGAACCGCAGCCAAGAGTAAGGGATGGAGCAAGCTTGAAGTTGTAAAGGTCACCGATACCACCCTGGGAAGAAGGGGTATTGATAAGGATACGGCAGGTTTTCATAGTTGCTTCGAATTTATCCATCTTCTCTGTTTCATTTACGTTGATGTAGAGGGAAGAGGTATGACCATAGCCGCCGTCTGCAACGAGCTGCGCAGCCTTTGCAACAGCATCGTCAAAATTCTTGGCCTTGTACATGGCAAGTACAGGGGAAAGCTTCTCGTGTGCGAATTCTTCGCTGATATCAACGGACTCAACCTCACCGATCAGGATCTTGGTCTCAGCCGGTACAGTAACGCCTGCCATTTCAGCGATAGTAGCAGCCTTCTGTCCTACGATCTTGGCATTCAGTGCACCGTTGATAAGGATGGTCTTTCTGACTTTCTCGATCTCGTCTTTTTTAAGGAAGTAGCATCCTCTGTAAAGGAACTCTTCCTTCACTTCTTTATAAATGCTCTCCAGAACAGTTACGGACTGCTCGGAAGCACAGATCATACCATTGTCAAAGGTCTTGGAGTGGATGATGGAGTTAACTGCAAGACGGATATCTGCGCTGTCATCAATAATGGCAGGTGTATTTCCGGGTCCTACACCAACAGCCGGTTTACCGGAGGAGTAAGCTGCTTTGACCATTCCGGGACCACCGGTGGCAAGGATGATATCTGCGTTCTGCATTACCATGTTGGTAAGGTCAAGGCTTGGGATATCGATCCATCCGATGATTCCTTCCGGCGCACCTGCGGCAACAGCTGCTTCCAGAACAACTTTTGCAGCTTCAATAGTGGATTTCTTAGCACGCGGATGCGGGCTGATGATGATCGCATTACGGGTTTTCAGGGAAATAAGAGATTTATAGATTGCTGTGGAGGTCGGGTTGGTTGTAGGGATAACTGCTGCGATCAGTCCTACAGGTTCCAGGATCTTCTTAAGTCCGTATGCCTTGTCTTCTTCTACAACACCACATGTCTGAGTGTTCTTATATGCATTGTAAACATACTCTGCTGCGTAATGGTTCTTGATAACCTTGTCTTCCATGATACCCATGCCTGTTTCCTCAACAGCCATTTTGGCAAGTGGGATACGCATCTTGTCAGCAGCAGTAGCAGCTGCCTTAAAGATCTTGTCGACCTGCTCCTGTGTGTAGGTAGCAAAGATCTTCTGTGCCTCTTTCATTGCAGCCATTTTCGCGGTCAGGGCTTCTGGAGTGTCGATGATGGTAGGGATAGTTTCTTTCTTTGCCATGTGGAATCCTCCTGTTTTCATATGATAATGGTCTGTGGTCCTGCGGGCTTATCCTTTTTTCGCCGGCAGGTGCTGCAGAGTTTTGTAAGTTCCCGCGCTGCGTTTCGTTGTTGATTCAATCTGATTGAATTTTCTGCTTTGATACTGATATAGTATCAAAATTCTGAAAAAAACGCAAATTCTGAATTTTGCCACTATGTGCAAAATGACGAACAGAAAATTCGGGGAAAATACTGTAAATTTTACTTTGCAGAACGCTGAATTATTGGAAAAATCTTAAAAAAATTTTTGAAATTCAGCACTGTGAACAAAAAACATGTTAAAAAATTGTCAGCACTGACAAAAAACATGCACACATATGAAGGGTGGGCAAAAGATAAAACGCAACATGTGGTTAAAACATTAACGTTAAACTTTTGTCAAACGATCATATACACATTATAATTTAACTGATTTTAGACGTCAATAGAGAATTCGATAAATAATTAACAAAAATAAAGAAAGATTTTGATAAATAATTAACAAAAATATCGCGCCATGGTAAAGTATAGAATCATAAGAAATAAAAAAACTTGAAACTGTTCAAATTTTCAGAACAATTAAGCGAAAAGTATCAGGATTTTACGACAGAAAACGGATTTTCCGGCAGAAAAAAACTGCCATACGGGAAATTCTTCCCATATGGCAGTTGTATAAATGTGGTTCATGCGGAATATTACCGGTGAACCGTACTAAATAACAGTCAAAACCTATCAGCTCTTGCGGAATGCGGCACGTTTTCTGTCTCTGGAGTCCAGAATACGTTTACGGATACGAAGGCTTGTCGGTGTTACCTCAAGAAGCTCATCCTGGTCGATGAACTCAATGGCCTGCTCAAGACTTAAGATCTTTGGCGGAACAAGCTTCAGTGCATCGTCAGCGGAAGAGGAACGGGTGTTGGTAAGGTGCTTGGTCTTGCAGACATTCAGTTCGATATCCTCGGCCTTTCCGTTCTGTCCGATGACCATACCGCTGTAAACCTTCTCGCCAGGTCCGACAAAGAGAGTACCACGCTCCTGAGCAGAGAAAAGACCGTAGGTAACAGTTTCGCCTGCCTCGAATGCGATGAGGGAACCCTGTTTACGGTACGGGAAGTCTCCCTTGTATGGTGCGTATCCGTCAAACATGGTGTTCAGGATACCGGTACCCTTGGTGGAGGTAAGGCATTCGTTACGGAATCCGATCAGTCCACGGGAGGGGATGGAGAACTCGAGACGTACAGTTCCGTCGCTTGCTGTGCTCATACCCTGAAGCTCACCTTTACGCTCGCTGAGTTTCTGGATGATAGTACCGGAAAATTCTTCCGGAACGTCAACGTATGCGATTTCGATCGGCTCCAGTTTACGTCCACGCTCGTCTGTGTGATAGAGAACCTCCGGTTTGCTGACTGCAAACTCGTATCCCTCACGGCGCATGTTCTCAATAAGAACGGAGAGGTGAAGCTCACCACGGCCGGAAACCTTGAAGCACTCGGTTGTATCGGTGTCTTCTACACGAAGGCTGACGTCTGTGTTCAGCTCACGGTAGAGACGGTCACGAAGGTGACGGGAAGTGATGTATTTACCTTCCTGTCCTGCAAGAGGACTGTCGTTTACAAGGAAGTTCATGGAGATTGTTGGCTCGGAAATCTTCTGGAACGGAATGGACTCCGGGTTGTCTCCTGCACAGAGGGTATCTCCAATGTGGATATCCGCGATACCGGAGATTGCAACAATAGCTCCGATGGTAGCGCTTTTAACTTCAACTTTGTTCAGTCCGTCAAATTCGTAGAGTTTGCTGATCTTTACGCGCTCGTGTTTGTCAGGGTCATGATGGTTCAGAAGCATCAGCTCCTGGTTCACGGAAATGGTTCCGCGCTCAACCTTACCGACACCGATACGGCCTACATACTCATTGTAGTCGATGGTGCTGATAAGAACCTGCGTATCTCCGTCCGGATCTCCCTCCGGAGCAGGAATCGCATCAAGGATGGTCTCAAAAAGCGGAGCCATATTCTCAGGTTTGTCCTCAAGGTTACGAACTGCATAGCCGGCTTTTGCGGAGGCATACAGGAACGGGCAGTCCAGCTGTTCGTCAGATGCGTCCAGATCCATGAGAAGCTCCAGAACCTCGTCGACAACCTCCTCCGGACGTGCTTCCGGACGGTCGATCTTATTGATGCAGACAATAACATGCAGGTTCAGTTCGAGAGCTTTACGAAGTACAAATTTAGTCTGAGGCATGGCACCCTCGAAGGCGTCCACAAGAAGAATAACGCCGTCTACCATCTTCAGCACACGCTCTACCTCGCCGCCGAAGTCCGCATGACCTGGAGTATCGATGATATTGATTTTTACATCCTTATAATGAACTGCGGTGTTTTTGGAGAGAATCGTAATGCCGCGCTCACGCTCAATATCGTTGGAGTCCATGACACGTTCCTGGACTTCCTGGTTCTCACGGAAAACACCGCTCTGTTTCAAAAGCTCGTCAACAAGTGTTGTTTTACCGTGATCGACATGGGCGATAATGGCCACGTTACGAACATCTTCACGCTTGGTCTTCATATAATCCAAATCCTTTCTTTCCATATATAAGTAATCTTTTTTGTTAAAAATGATGTCCAAATTTATAGTCTATCACATTTTTGTGAGATTACAAGACATAAAAAAATATTTTTGGTTTTTCATTTTTCAGGCATATTATACCGTAAATACACATAGATTGATATAGACGAAATACACGAAGAGGAAGGAGAGCTACTTATTATGGCAGATAAAATTATTGAAAACAATCAGGTATCCGTTATGGGACGGATCGCTACGGGGTTTACTTTCAGCCATCAGGTCTTTGGAGAAGGATTTTACATGATGGATATCCTAGTAAAACGTCTCAGCGATTCGGAGGACAGGATCCCGGTGATGGTGTCTGAGCGGCTGATCGATATCACACAGGATTATGTGGGAGAATATATCGAGATCCACGGACAGTTCCGATCCTATAACCGTCATGAAGAAAAGAGAAACCGGCTTGTGCTTTCAGTCTTTGCCCGGGAAGTGAAGTTTGTGGGGGAGGACGAAGAAACTGTGCCGGTCAATCAGATCTTTCTGGACGGATATATCTGTAAACCGCCTGTATACAGAAAAACACCGTTGGGAAGAGAGATCGCAGATCTTCTGATGGCAGTCAATCGACCTTACGGAAAATCCGATTACATACCATGTATATGCTGGGGAAGAAATGCCAGATATGCTTCTGCTTTTGAAGTAGGCGGGCATGTACTGATCTGGGGCAGGATCCAGAGCAGGGAGTACATGAAACGGATTAGTGAAAACGAAACAGAAAAAAGGATTGCCTATGAAGTTTCGGTGAGTAAATTGGAATATGTTGAGTAACATTGGATATATTTTGGAATAGTGGTGAGAACATTAAGGTAACACTTGCATTTCCAGCCAATCTGCGGTAATATTAAAAAAATCAGAAAAATGGGGAATTACCGGTTTCACTAACAGTAAGAGGAAAAATCATGGAAAGAGAAATAACAGAGGTTTATTGCGGGAACGGGAAAGGAAAGACAACTCTGGCTGTAGGCCGGGGCTGCGCTTTGCTACACAGGGAAAAAGTGTGATCATCATACAGTTCCTCAAGGGCAGGGAACGCAGAGAACTGGATTTCCTTGAGGAACTGGATAATTTTGATTTCAAGATTTTCCGTTTCGAAAAAATGGACACCTGCTATAATGACCTGAGTGAGCAGGAAAAGGCAGAAGAGAGAACGAATATTCTCAATGGCCTTAATTTCGCACGGAAGGTAATTGCTACCAGAGAGTGTGATTTTCTGCTGCTGGATGAGATCCTCGGGCTTATGGATAAAGGAATCGCTCCAGTTGAGACGATCATCGATATGCTTAAGCAGAAGGATGAAAGTATGCATATAATTATGACCGGACGCTGGCTTCCGGATGCTTTGAAGCCCTATGTGGATAGTATTACCACGATAACAACAGAGCTGACTGACCAGGAACGGGAATAAGCAATATTTCACAGAAGAAAGAAGGAGGAAGACAAATGGCAATTTTTAAAGGAACAGGCGTTGCAATCGTAACACCTATGCATGAAGACGGTAAGGTGAATTTTGAGAAACTTGAGGAGATCCTTGAGGATCAAATCGCGAACAGCACAGACGCCATCGTTATCTGTGGAACAACAGGAGAATCTTCTACTCTGACACACGGAGAGCATCTTCAGACAATTAAGTTCACAATTGATAAAGTTAACAAACGTGTGCCTGTTATCGCAGGAACAGGTTCCAATTGTACAGAGACAGCGATCATGATGTCCAAGGAAGCAGCTTCCTATGGCGCAGACGCTCTTCTTATTGTAACACCTTACTATAACAAGGCTACACAGAAGGGTCTTATCGCTCATTACACAGCAATTGCCAATGCAGTTCCGGAAACTCCGCTCATCATGTACAACGTACCGAGCCGTACAGGCTGCAACATCCAGCCGGCTACAGCAGCTTACCTTGCAAAGAATGTAAAGAACATTGTCGGAATCAAGGAAGCAACAGGAGATCTTTCCCAGATCGCCAAGATGATGTCTCTGGCAGACGGACAGCTTGAGCTTTACTCCGGAAATGATGATCAGGTACTTCCGATTCTTTCTCTTGGCGGACTTGGAGTTATTTCCGTACTTTCCAACGTTGCACCGAAGTTTACACATGACATGGTCATGAAATATTTCGACGGCGACACCAAGGGAGCAACAGAGGATCAGCTGAAAGCTCTTCCGCTGATCAATGCGCTGTTCAGCGAAGTAAATCCGATTCCTGTTAAGACAGCTATGAACCTTATGGGAATGAACGTAGGGCCGCTTCGTATGCCGCTCTGCGAGATGGAAGAGGACACAAAGGCAGCTCTTGCAAAAGAGATCGAGAAATTCGGCCTTAAGCTTGCTAAGTGATCTGACTGTAAGCGAAAGGTAAAGGAGAATATACTATGGTAAAAATCATCATGCACGGCTGCAACGGACATATGGGCCAGGTCATCAGCGGCATTGTGGAGAAAGATCCGGATGCTGAGATCGTAGCAGGTATTGATATTGCAGATCAGGGAAAAAACAGCTATCCGGTATTCACCGATATTGACGCATGTCAGGTGGAGGCAGATGCGATCATTGATTTTTCTTCCGCAAAGGCAACAGACAAGCTTCTTGAGTACAGCGCGGCACGCCAGATCCCGGTTGTTCTGTGCAGTACCGGCTTAAGCCAGGAGCAGCTTGCAAAAGTGGAAGAAACATCCCGGAAGGTAGCAGTGCTGAAATCCGCAAACATGTCTCTTGGTATCAACACACTTCTGAAGCTGGTTCAGGACGCAGCTAAGGTTCTTGCAGCTGCAGGCTTTGATATGGAGATCGTAGAGAAGCATCACCGCCTGAAATTAGACGCACCAAGTGGTACTGCACTTGCGCTGGCAGACAGCATTAATGAAGCTATGGATAACCAGTATCATTATGTATATGACCGCAGCCAGAAACGTGAAAAACGCGATGATAAGGAGATCGGTATCTCCGCAGTTCGCGGCGGAACTATCGTAGGTGAGCATGAGATAATTTTTGCAGGTCAGGACGAAGTGATCGAGTTCAAGCATACTGCATATTCCAAGGCTATTTTTGGAAAAGGTGCTGTAGAAGCAGCCAAATTCCTTGCCGGCAAACCGGCAGGACGTTATGATATGAGCGACGTGATCGGCTGATTCTGACAGATTGAGCCGCAACAGAATAAAATTACAGGTAATACAGACGGGGTTCGTGTAAGATCGGACCCCGTCTTTTTTGGATGAAATTGCGGTTTTTGAAATTTTTCCCAGAATAGGATAGCGGAAAAAGTGCCATATTAGGAATACAGAATTTTTTAGAAAAAGGAGAAGATAATATGAAAAAATGGAAGGCGATTCTTTTTGGTACTTTGCTTACCCTGTCTCTGTGTACATTTACAGCCTGCGGCACAGAGGTAAACAATGCGGATGAAACAGTGGATGAAAAAGATAAAAACACGAAGGATAAGGAAAAAGATACAAACGAAAATACTGCCGCAGAAGATGAAACTATGGAAGAAAAAGCAGACAATGACGGTGTGAAGGACAATGGAGAGAGCATTAAGGATTCCGGCACGGATAACAATGAGATGTCCGATGGAAATATTACCGTGACGCCTGCAGGAAATGAAAATAACGGGACAGCAGCATCCGGAGCTGCGGATGCTGACAGAAACGAAAATGACGGAACGGTATCCGGTGAGCTGGGTGACAGTGTAAAGGACCTTGGCGACGGCGTAGGTAATGCAGTGGATGATATCGGAAACGCAGTGGGAAATGCGGTAGAAGGAAGATAACAGATATTTTACCACAGCATTGCATAAAACTGTTTCAGATGCTATTATCAGTGCATGGAAAGAAAACGGAGGACAGGATTATGAAATTCAGACCATGCATTGATATACATAACGGAAAGGTAAAACAGATCGTAGGAGGAAGCCTGAATGATCAGGGGGATCAGGCGGCAGAAAATTTTGTGTCAGAGCAGGATGCGGCATTCTATGCAGAGCTTTATAAGAAGGCAGGGTTAAAGGGCGGTCATGTGATCCTTCTGAACGGAAAGGATTCTCCGAACTACGAAGCAACGAAAGCCCAGGCACTTCTGGCTCTGGGAAAATATCCCGGAGGGCTTCAGATCGGAGGCGGTATCTGTCCGGAGAATGCGGCCGAATATCTGGAGGCTGGCGCCAGCCACGTGATCGTAACTTCCTATGTGTTTAAAAACGGAGTGATCTCCTGGGAAAATCTGGAGGAAATCCGTGATGCAGCAGGGAAAGAACATCTTGTACTTGATCTGAGCTGCCGCAAAAAAGATGGCAAATATTATATTGTCACAGATCGATGGCAGAAGTTTACAGAAGAGATCGTGACATCGGAGCTGATGGAAAGACTCGGAAGCTTCTGCGACGAATTTCTGGTCCATGCAGTGGATGTGGAAGGAAAGGCCCGAGGTGTGGAAACAGAGCTTGCAAAGCTTCTGGGACAGTATGCAGCTCATCCGGTGACCTATGCAGGCGGTGTGGGTTCTATGGCAGATATTGAAGAACTTCGAAAAGCAGGGCAGGGCAGATTGGATGTAACTGTTGGCAGTGCTTTGGATATTTTTGGCGGAAGCATATCCTTTGAAGCTCTGGCAAAAATGAAATAGTATACACAAATAGTGAAGCAGAAGCTTTTGTCCCATCAATCTTCTGGCACTGGTGTGCAGATATACATTTGTAATGAATTAATTAGATGAAATACTCTAATAGTTGCGCATTCACGACAAAAAAAACATTTTGAAGGAATATATCGAATAAATTTGGAAAAAATTTATGAAATTTTTGAAAAGTGATGTTAAAATTCAATTTAATATGTTATAATAGCAACATAAAACAGCAAAGGGGATGGAAGTCATGAAATTTATTATTAGTGGAAAGAATATAGCAGTAACCGAAGGACTTAAAACAGCTGTTGAGGACAAGCTTGGTAAACTTGAAAGGTATTTCACTCCTGAAACTGAGATTTCAGTAACCTTAAGCGTTGAGAAGGATCGCCAGAAGATCGAGGTAACGATCCCTGTGAAAGGTAACATTATCCGTTCCGAGCAGGTAAGCAACGATATGTATGTATCCATCGATCTGGTTGAAGAGGTAATTGAGCGTCAGCTTCGTAAATACAAGAACAAGATCGTTGACAAGCAGCAGGAATCCACAAACTTCCAGAAGGCATACCTTGATAAGGATTATGAAGAGGATGAGGAAGTTAAGATCATCCGTACCAAGAAATTTGGGATCAAACCAATGTATCCGGAAGATGCATGCGTACAGATGGAGCTTCTCGGACATAATTTCTTTGTATTCTTTAATGCTGAGACAGAGCAGGTTAACGTAGTTTATAAACGTAAAGGAAATACTTACGGACTGATCGAACCAGAGTTCTGATAGGGGATTTTATTATCACAACTGAATATTGAATGGAAGGCTCCGGGAATCTGTGTGAGAAATCGGCAGGTTTCCGGAGCCTTTTATGTCACAGCAAAATCAGGCTTCTTTTCTGTTGCAAGCAATAGGGGAGAACTATATAATGAAGACATATGCGAAAGGAGGAAGGGGAAATGAAAAAGAAGCTTCCTGTGGTAATCTTAAGTGCAGCTCTTGGCATGACCATGATACCGGCTACCTGTATGGCAGCGGAATTTAACAGTGGTGACACCACAAAAGAACAGACTGTGGAGGACCTGGAACTGATTTCCGGAGAAAACAATACAAAGGATTCCCAAAAGTCAGAAATACAATGGACAGGATTTAAATGGGACAGCTATTCCCAGGCAGAAATAACGCTTACGTCAGTCGTTAACGGTGTCTGCTATTATAAATGGGCAGAGCGAGGGGACGACGGAAATTCCCAGGTACCTCAGATCGAGACCGGAAATACCGTGAATGATGAGGTTTTGATCAGTGAGGATGAAGAGTTCGGGATCACACTTGCAGACCTGGATACAGACCAGGCAGTTGATCTGTATATCCAGATTGAGGATGAGAAGGGGAAATTAAGTGATCTGAAGCGGATGGAACTGGATCAGGACAGCCGCCCGGCGAAAAAAACAGATTCTGCAAAAAAACATAAAGCAGCCAAACCAAAGGCGGAGGACAGTACGGTAGAGGGGCTGGATTCTCCTCTGAAATTCTATCCGGATACATTTTACGATTTTAAGGTTATCGGTGCAGGTACCGATAATGAAGATCCGGAAAACGGAGACATTAAGTGGGTGCCTGTTTACTGGAGTACATCTGCGAATCCGAATTCCAACCGGATCCGGAGCACCTGGAAGATCGGTTCCAAGGAAGGAATCGACCAGGAGGGAACATTTAATCTGTATGTTTTCTTCCGCAAATATACCTGCAAGGATTCCAAATGGCAGTCTACGGATAAGATACAGTCTGTACAGTACAAGTTTCAGTCAGCCTCACTTTCTGAAAAATAATATTGTGTAGAGTGCGAATATCTCCTTGACATAATAAATATGTAACACATGGAGAAAAGGAGGAAGGTAAATGAAGAAAAAAGTTCTGGCGCTTTTTTTAAGTGCCGCGCTTTGTGTGACGGTGCTTCCGGCAACCGGTATGGCTGCAGAGTTTGGCAGCGGTGATGCAGAAATCGTAGAAAATGCTGCTGACAGCCAGGAGATGTTTTCCGCAGAGGAAACTACAGAGCCTATGGGAGAGACCGGGCAGCCTGCAGAAGACAGTGAGGATATTTCTGAGGGAACTGTGGATAACTCTTCCGGTGTAATCATGGAAGATGTGGAAAATACGGAAAATGCGGAGAACAGCGAGGATGCTTTCGGCGAAGCTGAGGAAGGAGTTTCAGAAGAAATCTCCAGTGAGGATGATCCGGAAGTATTATTGACAGAACTGATACCTGAGGAAGCCGGAGACAGTATGGAAGAAGAAACCGCAGAAGCTACGTCAACGTCAGATCCGGAGCTGACAGTGGCACCGGCAGCGGATCCGGAGCCGACAGTGACACCGACAGAGATTCAGGAACCGACAGTGACACCAACACCGGTGCCCAAAATAAACGTAAAATGGACCGGAGAAAAATGGGTAAGCCGCAGTTCTGTAAACGTGACACTGCAAGTTGATGCAAACGGAGCCTGTTACTACAAAGCTGCAGCGAGAAAAAAGGACGGAACATCTGATGTTCCGAGGATTGATACGGGAAACTCTCGTGTGTTGGTTACTGCAAACAGAAGCTTTGTGATATATCTTAAGAATCTGGATACAGAGAAAGAATTTGATCTGTATCTTAAGATACTGGGTTCAGATGGAAGAACCAGCAGACTGAAAAAATTAAAGCTGAATTACGGGGGGACCCGTCCGAAATATGATGTGACGCCGACACCAACCTATACACCTTTTATACCGGATGTCAAAGAAAGTTTTGTAAGAGGTCTGGATTCTCCGCTGGAATTTACTCCGAATAAATATTATAATTTTACCGTGACCGGCGCGGGAACTACAAATTCAAATCCCGGGCCTGGAGACGTGAAGTGGGTGCCGGTTTACTGGAGTACTTCACCAAATCCAACCGATAACAGGAAGAATACTACATGGCGGATCGGATCTGCCAAAGGAATAAATAAAGCCGCAACTTATAACATGTATATCTTTTTTCAGAAGTATGTTTATCAGAAATCTGCATGGGAAAAGACTGACGAAGTACAGTCAGCCGTATACCAGTTCCGGTCCGCGGCCTTGACAACTGTAAAGCTTACCACTCCCGGGCTATCCGGTACTTCCAACAGCCCTGCCGGCATCATCTTCAAATGGAAAAAAGCTGCAAATGCTTCCGGCTATAAGATATATCGAAGGACCGGAAACAGCAGCAAGTGGGTCAATATCGCTACCGTAAGCGGAAGCAATACGCTGGTCTACACAGACGGATCAGTAAAAGCAGGAACCATGTATACCTATACAGTCCGCGCATACAAAGGCTCTGCTTTAAGTGCTTATAACAAAAACGGCAGCAGGATCGTCCGCCTGACAGCTCCGGTGCAGTACAAACCGTCCAGCAAGGCTTCCGGGAAGCTGACTGTCCGCTGGAAAAAAGCAGCTGGCGCTTCCAGCTATCAGATCCAGTATGCGGCATCAAGGTCCATGAGAGGGTCCAGGACAGTGTCTACCAGTGCACTGACCCGAACACTTTCCGGTTTGAAAAAGGGAAGCACCTGCTATGTTCGTATCCGTTCCTGTAAAAAAGTAAACGGAAAGGCATATTATGGTACCTGGAGCAGTGTAAAAAATGCAAAAGTAAGGAAATAAGATCTGTAATATCCCGCGGGATCCTCGAAAACAGGATCCTATGCGGGATATTTTCTGTTGTTCCTGACATGATTTGTTAAATAATTGTTCATTGTTTTTATAACAGGAAAGTGGTAGAATATATACCATATGTGATCCAGTATAACGGATATCAACAGAGAACTGGAATGATCCCAAATTGGACAGATCAGAGACAGCAGTCTTATTCGAATAAAATGATTGGAGCAGAAACATGAATGTTTTTTCAAAAGTATTTGGAACCCGCAGCCAGCGTGAGGTAAAACGTATCATGCCGCTGGTTGAAAAAACCGAGAGCTATCAGTCTCAGATGCAGCAGCTTACTGATGAGCAGTTACGAGACAAGACAAGAGAATATAAGAAACGTCTTGCAGAAGGTGCAACACTGGATGATCTTCTTCCGGAGGCATTTGCCACTGTACGTGAGGCAGCCAAGCGTGTACTTGGAATGGAGCATTACCGGGTACAGATCATCGGTGGTATCATCCTTCATCAGGGCCGTATCGCCGAGATGAAAACAGGTGAAGGTAAAACTCTTGTTTCCACACTTCCTGCATACCTGAATGCCCTTGAGGGAAAAGGTGTCCACATCGTAACCGTCAACGACTACCTGGCAAAACGAGATGCCGAGTGGATGGGTAAGGTTCACGAGTTCCTTGGCCTGACCGTAGGCGTGGTACTTAACGACATGAAGCCGGAAGAGCGCCGTGCAGCATACGGATGTGATATCACATACGTAACAAACAACGAACTTGGATTTGATTATCTTCGTGACAACATGGTCATCTATAAAGAACAGCTTGTTCAGAGAGATCTTCACTACTGTATCATCGATGAGATCGACTCTGTTCTGATCGATGAGGCACGTACACCTCTGATCATTTCCGGACAGAGCGGCAAGTCCACCAAGCTTTATGAAGTGTGCGATATCCTTGCACAGCAGCTGGAGCGTGGTGAGGCCAGCCATGAAATGACCAAGATGGCAGCCATCATGGGTGAGGAGGTTATCGAGACCGGTGACTTCGTCGTAAATGAGAAGGACAAGATCGTCAACCTTACCGAGCAGGGTATCAAGAAGGTTGAGAAATTCTTTAATATCGAGAACCTGGCAGATCCGGAAAACCTGGAAATCCAGCACAACATCATCCTTGCACTTCGTGCACATAATCTGATGCATAAGGATCAGGATTATGTTGTAAAAGATGACGAGATCCTTATCGTTGATGAGTTTACCGGACGTATCATGCCGGGCCGTCGTTACTCCGATGGTCTTCATCAGGCGATCGAGGCGAAAGAGCATGTGAAGGTTAAAAGAGAGAGTAAGACTCTTGCAACCATTACCTTCCAGAACTTTTTCAACAAATATGACAAAAAAGGCGGTATGACTGGTACAGCTCTTACCGAGGAAAAAGAGTTCCGCGATATCTACGGCATGGACGTTGTAGAGATCCCGACCAACCGCGTGGTACAGCGTAAAGACCTTGACGATGCCGTTTACATGACAAAGAAAGAGAAATTCAACGCCGTTGTAGAGGCAGTTAAGGAAGCTCACGCAAAACATCAGCCGGTATTGGTTGGTACGATCACCATCGAGACTTCCGAGCTTCTCAGCAGAATGCTGAAGAGAGAGGGAATCCCCCACAACGTATTGAATGCCAAGTTCCATGAGCTTGAGGCTGAGATCGTAGCTCAGGCAGGACAGGCAGATGCCGTTACCATCGCGACCAACATGGCAGGTCGTGGTACCGATATCAAGCTTGATGATGTGGCAAGAGAGGCCGGTGGTTTGAAGATCATCGGTACCGAGCGTCATGAGTCAAGACGTATCGATAACCAGCTCCGTGGACGTTCCGGACGACAGGGAGATCCGGGTGAATCTCGTTTCTACATTTCCCTTGAGGATGATCTGATGCGTCTGTTCGGTTCCGAGAGATTGATGAAGGTGTTCACATCCCTTGGTGTTGAGGAGAATGAGCAGATTGAGCACAAGATGCTTTCCAATGCCATCGAGAAAGCCCAGGAGAAGATCGAGTTCAACAACTTTGGTATCCGTAAAAATCTTCTCGACTATGACCAGGTTAACAATGAGCAGAGAGAGATCATCTACGAGGAGCGCCGCCAGGTACTTGACGGTGAGAATATGCGTGATGCCATCTACAAGATGATCACAGATATCGTAGACAGCATGACAGACATGTGCTTCTCCGATGATATGGATTCTTCTGAGTGGGATCTTGATGAGTTCAATACTGCGATCACTCCGATCATCCCGATCCATCCGCTGACCGCTGAGAAGGTAAAAGGCCATAAGAAAGACGAGATCAAGCACATTGTGAAGGAAGAGGCTGTGAAGCTTTATGAAGCAAAAGAGGCTGAGTTCCCGGAACCGGAGCAGCTTCGTGAGCTTGAGCGAGTTGTCCTTCTGAAATGCATCGACAGCAAATGGATGGATCATATCGATGATATGGAAATGCTCCGTCAGGGTATCGGTCTGATGGCGTATGGCCAGAGAGATCCGGTTGTTGAGTACAAGATGAACGCATTCGAGATGTTTAACAGCATGATCAGCTCTATTCAGGAAGACACTGTACGTATGCTGTATCATGTTCATGTAGAGCAGAAGATTGAGCGTGAGCAGGTTGCTAAGGTAACCGGCACAAACAAAGATGACAGCGCAGGCCCGAAGAAACCGGTTCAGCGAAAAGAAGATAAAGTATATCCGAATGATCCGTGCCCATGCGGAAGCGGCAAGAAATACAAACAGTGCTGCGGACGCAAGGCTGCCAAGATCTGAGAAGGAAGATAAAAATAGTCTCACCCAGATGATGCGGTGGGGCTATTTTTTCTGGGATTTCTGTTACACAGGAACAGAGTACAGCGAATATTAATCATCCTGCGTCAATATAGCAGATACTTAATTTTCGATGTAAGAGAAGGGACATGATAATATGGCAATTATAAAAACTGCAATTCTTCAGACACATGTATATACTGATAAATTTCGCAACATCACCCAGGCGGCAGAACTTCTTGCCAGCCCGGAGCTTCAGGGGATCGATCTGGCAGTCCTGCCCGAAATGTTCTGCTGTCCTTACGAAAATAAATACTTTCCGGAATATGCCGAAACTGAGGGCGGAGATACCTGGGAAAAATGTTCCCGACTGGCGGCAGAACACAGGCTTTATCTTATAGCCGGAAGCATGCCGGAGAGAGATGAAGCCGGCCATATTTATAACACTTCTTATGTCTTTGACAAAAATGGTCATCAGATCGGTAAGCACCGGAAGATGCATCTTTTTGATATTGATGTAAAAGGCGGTCAGTATTTTAAAGAATCCGATACTCTGACACCAGGAGACCAGGTGACGGTTTTTGACACAGAATTTGGAAAGATAGGCCTTTGCATCTGCTACGACTTTCGTTTCCCGGAGCTTGCCAGGCTGATGGTGGACGAAGGTGCCCAGGTGATCATCGTGCCGGCTGCTTTTAACATGACCACAGGTCCGCTGCACTGGGAGCTGATGTTCCGCCAGAGAGCCGTGGACAATCAAGTATATACTATCGGAGCTGCACCTGCCAGAGACCTGAACGCCGGATATCATTCCTGGGGCCATTCCATTGCCGTAGATCCCTGGGGAAAAGTCCTCATGGAGATGGATGAGAAGCTGGCTGTGAAGGTTGTGGAACTGGAACTGGACGAGGTAAAAAAAGTCCGGGAGCAGCTGCCGCTTCTGAAGCACAGGAGAGGGGATATTTACGCCCTGACCACGTTTTCGTTGTAATTTTTATGTCCATATGGTATTGTATAAGACAGGCAGGAAATCCTGTATCAATATATAGAAAGAAGGTGAAGCTGTGGTTGAGTTAGATCAGTTCAAGAGTATTCTTGCAACATACACAGAGCCATTAGTGGAAGTGAGGGATTCACTTTGACCTCGCTAACAAAGAGCAGAAGGTCGAAGAATTAGAGCGCGAGATGGAAGCGCCTGATTTCTGGGATAATGCGGAAGCATCCCAGATGAAGATGAAACAGTTAAAGAGTCTCAAGGACGATATTGAGACATACCATAATCTGGAAACACAGATGGAAGATATGGAAACCATGATCGAGATGGGGTACGAGGAGAATGATCCTGAGATCGTCCCTGAGATCCAGGAAATGCTGGACGAGTTCCAGGCAAGTTTTGACAGCATCCGTGTGAAGACACTTCTTTCCGGAGAGTACGACGGAGAGAATGCCATCATCAAGCTGAACGCAGGAGCCGGCGGTACAGAAGCCTGTGACTGGTGCGGAATGCTTTACCGTATGTACAGCAGATGGGCGGAGAAGAAAGGCTTTGCGCTGGAAGTACTGGATTACCTTGACGGTGATGAGGCCGGTGTGAAATCTGTAACCTTCCAGGTGAACGGAGAGAACGCCTACGGTTATCTGAAATCCGAGAAGGGTGTTCATCGTCTTGTACGTATTTCCCCGTTTAATGCAGCAGGAAAGAGACAGACCTCTTTTGTATCCTGCGATGTTATGCCGGATATCAAGAAGGATCTGGACGTTGAGATCAATGATGACGATATCCGTATCGATACCTACCGAAGCAGTGGTGCCGGCGGACAGCATATCAACAAGACCTCCTCTGCGATCCGTATCACCCATTTTCCGACAGGAATCGTGGTACAGTGCCAGAATGAACGTTCTCAGCACATGAACAAGGATAAGGCTATGCAGATGCTGAAGGCCAAGCTGTATATGCTGAAACAGCAGGAAGCTGAGGAGAAGCTTTCCGGCATTCGAGGCGAAGTGACAGATATCGGCTGGGGAAACCAGATCCGTTCCTATGTCCTGCAGCCATACACCATGGTAAAAGACCATAGAACCAATGAAGAAACCGGTAATGTTGACGCAGTTCTGGACGGCGGTATTGACATTTTTATCAATGCATACCTGAAATGGATCGCGCTGGCGAAAAAGAAAGAATAACATTACTGTCACGGAACCCCATAAAGACAGAGAAAAGGACTCCGCAGGCAAAAAAAGCGCTTGTGGAGTTTCTTTTATTATGATAATATATCTCTTGTACAAAAACAGTTGTCTTTATGAAACGGACAGGGGGCTGCTGGCCACAGTGTGAACAGCAGTCAGAGAGGTTACTATGCAGAAACAGGTTGAAAAGAAAAAATACTATGTAGTAAGAGAACGGGCAGTGCCGGAAGTACTTCTCAAGGTGGTTGAGGCCAAGAGACTGCTGGAATCCAAACGGGTGGCTACTGTTCAGGAAGCTGCTGAAAGGACCGGGATCAGCCGCAGTTCTTTTTACAAATATAAGGACGATATTTTTCCTTTCCACGAGGAGACCAAGGGAAAGACCATCACCTTTATCATTCAGATGGACGATGAGCCGGGGCTTTTATCAATGGTGCTGCAGACGATTGCCCGTTTTCACGGTAATATCCTGACCATACATCAGAGTATTCCAATTAACGGAGTCGCAACACTGACGCTGAGCGTTGACATCCTTCCGGGAGAAGGCGACGCAGAGGCTATGGTGGAGGATATTGAGCAGAGAGACGGTATACACTATTTGAAAATTTTAGGCAGGGAGTAAGCATATGATAAACATAGCAGTATTAGGCTACGGTACAGTAGGAAGCGGAGTTGTTGAAGTCATCAACACCAATCATGAGAGCATTAACAAGAGAGCCGGAGATGAGATCAACATCAAATACGTTCTTGACTTAAGAGATTTCCCGGGAGATCCGGTTGAGAAAGTTCTGGTTCATGATTATGAAGTGATCGTAAACGATCCGGAGGTAGATATTGTTGTTGAGGTTATGGGCGGAATCGAGCCGGCTTATACTTTTGTAAAAAGAGCGCTTCAGGCAGGAAAGAGCGTAAGCACATCCAATAAGGCCCTGGTAGCCAAGCATGGTTCCGAGCTTATGGAGATCGCAAAAGAAAAAAATATCAACTTCCTTTTTGAGGCAAGCTGCGGCGGCGGTATCCCGATCATCCGTGCACTGAATTCTTCATTGACAGCAGATGAGATCGATGAGATCACAGGAATCCTTAACGGAACCACAAACTACATGCTTTACAAGATGAGCACAGAGAACTGTGATTTTGATACGGTTCTGAAGGAAGCCCAGGCAAAGGGCTATGCAGAGGCAGATCCGACTGCAGATGTAGGAGGTGCTGACGCATGCCGTAAGATCGCCATCCTTTCTTCACTTGCATACGGAAAATTCCTGAATTACGAGGATATTTATACAGAGGGAATCACAAAGATCACACCGGCAGATATGGAATATGCAAAAGAGCTTGGCATGACCATCAAGCTTCTTGCCACAAGCCGCAGGATCGGAGATTCTTTCTATGCAATGGTAGCGCCGTTCCTGGTAGGTCAGAGCAGCCCGCTTTACAGTGTAAATGATGTGTTTAATGCAGTATTTGTGCACGGAAACGTTCTTGGAGATGCCATGTTCTACGGAAGCGGAGCAGGTAAGCTTCCGACTGCAAGTGCAGTAGTTGCAGATGTTGTGGATGAAGCAAAGCATCTCCACAGAAATATTATGACAAACTGGAGCAGCTATGCCCTGAAGCTTATGGATATGGATGAAGTTGAGGGACGTTTCTTCGTACGTGTGTCTGATACTACTATGGATGAAGTGGAAAAAGCTTTTGGTGATGTACAGACCATTGAGCCGGATGACCTTCCGGACGAATTCGGATTTATCACACCGGTGATGAAGCAGGCTGAATATTATGAGAAGATCAGCAAGCTTACCGGAAAAGTACTGGCAATGATCCGTGTAAAGGATTGATGCCGAAGGGAAGAAAAGAACATGTTGATCGTAAAAAAATTTGGCGGTACTTCTGTGGCAAACAAAGAGCGTATCTTTAACGTTGCCAGAAGATGTATCGAAGATTACAAAAAAGGAAACGACGTGGTGGTCGTGCTTTCTGCAATGGGTAAGTATACCGATGAGCTGATCACCATGGCAAAAGATATCAATGACAAACCTCCGAAACGTGAGATGGATATGCTTTTTACCATCGGAGAGCAGATGTCAGTGGCACTGATGTCCATGGCTATGGACAGTCTGGGAGTACCGGCTGTTTCCCTGAACGCTTTTCAGGTAGCTATGCATACAACAAGTGCACACGGCAGCGCACGCCTGAAAAAGATCGATGCGGCACGTATCCGCAGAGAGCTGGATAACCGCAGGATCGTTGTGGTCACAGGCTTCCAGGGCATTGATAAATATAATGACTATACCACACTTGGACGTGGCGGTTCTGATACCACAGCCGTAGCTATTGCAGCAGCACTTCATGCAGATGCTTGTGAGATCTATACCGATGTGGATGGTGTTTATACCGCAGACCCGCGTAAGGTTTCGAATGCCCGCAAGCTCCAGGAGATCACTTATGACGAGATGCTTGATCTGGCAACTCTGGGTGCGGGAGTGCTTCATAACCGTTCTGTGGAGATGGCAAAGAAATACGGCGTGCCGCTGGTGGTACGCTCCAGTCTCAACAACAGCGAAGGAACTGTGGTAAAGGAGGAAGTAACAGTGGAGAGAATGCTGATCAGCGGTGTTGCTCTGGATACAGATGCAGTACGTATTGCTGTGATCGGACTTAAAGATTCACCAGGAGTGGCATTTAAGCTTTTTGATACCCTGGCTAAGAAAAATATCAATGTGGATATGATCCTTCAGTCTATCGGCCGTGCCGGAACCAAGGATATTTCCTTTACCGTTGATAAAAATGATCTGGACGATGCAATGGATGTTCTGGAAGCTAACCAGGCACGCATCGCCTATTCTGAGCTTCATGCGGAGAAAAACATTGCCAAGCTTTCTATTGTAGGAGCAGGCATGATGAGCAATCCGGGTGTTGCTGCAAAAATGTTCGAGAGCCTTTACAATGAGGGTGTGAACATCAATATGATCGCAACATCTGAGATCCGTGTGACGGTTCTCATTAACGAGAAAGATGGCGTACGTGCCATGAATGCGGTACATGATGCGTTTAATCTTGCAGACTAAACAAACAAATTTGAAATATAAAAACATGATATATTTGAAGTAAAATGACGAGGCGGAGGCTTGGAGGAGTCTTCGCCTTCTATAACGAAGGGATACAGAATTATGAGAAAAAATCTGAAGGGCTGTAAGAAGCTGGCAGGGGAAACTCTGGCCGGTAATTTTACTGTCCCTGTGATCGGGAGCATTGCAGTTGCGGCGATGAGCGCAATTTCAAGCTATATTTCCACAGCACTTTTTCCGGGAGATTCCCTGTATGCGATCATTGGAGGAGAGGTATTCAGTTTTATCCTTTCTCTGGTGATCTGTGTTTTTTCCGCAGGACTTTACCGGATCTACCTGAATATTTCCAGAAGGGAAGCCTACTCTTTCGGAGATCTTCTGTACTTTTTCAGCCATCAGCCGGATCATGTGATCGTGACATCTTTTGTGCTGGCATTGATCAATCTGGTGACATCACTTCCATTGGTGTGGTTTTCTTTTACAAGCAATATGGGAAATACAACGAAGGAGCAGATGAACTGGACAGTAACTTACATGCTGCTCACACTTCTCGGGTTCGCGCTGAACCTGCTGGCAGCTATGCCGTTCACCATGAGCTATTACATCCTGTCCGATAATTCGGACATAAAAGGAGTACAGGCGCTGAAAGCCAGTGCGAAGCTTATGAAAGGACATTACTGGGAATATATGAAAATGCTCTTAAGTTTTGTTCCGTGGATCATTTTTTCCATATTTACATTGTATCTGGCACTGATCTGGCTGGTGCCTTATATAGAAACCTGTATGGCAGTTTTCTATCGGAATATTTCCGGAGAGTTCGATGAGCCACCGGCGGAGCCGTATCCTCCGGTGACTCCGATCCCTCAGTTCCATGATGAAACAGAAGCCTGATCGCCTTTCCGGGCACGCAGTTGTTGCAGGCTGTGGAAGAAATTAAAACTTACATCCATTATAGATTCAAAGGAAGTCGTCCCACAACTTCCTTTGTCAACACTCCTATGAGAATACCTGCCAGGACACCTGCCACCAGCAGTGCCGGTGCATAAATCATCAAACTCGTATTGCTCACCACGATCATGGCAACGATCAGCTGACCGATATTATGTGTGACACCACCGGCCACACTGATACCGATCAGACTGAAGCAGGAATGTTTTTTCAAAAGATCCATCACAGTCAGGCTAAGCGCAGCGCCAGCCAGACTATACAAAATACTGAACAGATTTCCAAACATAAATCCGATCACCAGGATTCTGACAACGGACACGAGAGCCGCTTCTTTAAAGGAATATCGGTCCAGTATAAAAAGCACCGCCAGGTTTGCAAGTCCGAGCTTGATACCCGGAATCCCTGTAAATACAGGGATCAGAGACTCCACATATCCAAAAATGATTGCTACTGCGGCAAATAATCCGAGATAAGCTGTTTTTCGTTTCATAAATAAATCCTTTCATTTGTTGCAGGAATATCACAGACAGAATACCATCTGTCAGAGAAAACTGTACGGAGAATATACATTACGCATATTCTCCGGAAATTTTATGTCACCGCATCAATTTTCGGGGAACTCTCCGAATCCTCTGCAGTATTTTCCCCTTCTATCACAACCTTATTAGGAAGGCAGATGATGGAACCGCCGTGCTCGTCCACAGCCTTCTGTTTCATACAGTAATGATCCGGGCAGGTTGCTTCGATCATGGTAACTTTTCCATCTTTGATCTCGCAGACATTGGTGTCTCCGATGTGTATGATCTGGTCCTGGGAAAGAGAATAGGTTCCGAACTCTTTTCCGTCAACGGTAATACGGATCATATTATGGGACCGTTTCCCCGCAATCTGAAAACCAAGCCAGAGAACCCCTGCCAGAATCAGGATCCCGGCAATAAAAATCATTTCTTTTTTCTTCAAAACAAATCTCCATTTCTGTTACAGATTCAAAAAAATCATATCATAATCGAAATTAAAAGGCAAACATAAGTTAATGATATCTAACCATAATTCATACAGCTGTTCCAAACGGAAAGGGAGGAGTGGCGAAAAAATTCACATTATAAAAAGTTAAAAACTACTAACAAAAATGTAGACAAGAAAAAAATCAGATGATATAATACTTGACTGTAAGTTAGCAACATCTAATTTTATAAAAATGATTAATCTAAACTAATTTATGGATATGGATAAAAATTACATAATTTATCCAAAAGACAGTTATACGCAGATTGCAGGATTGGATCGAGAGCATCTGACGCAGCAATATATGTTCGTATAGCCTGAGTCTGATGCAGCAATTTACGGAATTGTTATAAATACAAGGGAGAAAAGAGATGAAAAACCAGAATTTTTACATGAGAGTGATCTCATTGCTGTTAGTGGTTCTTGCTGTGCTTTTTTATAACAGCAGCATGAAAGCCCAGGCAAATGAAAAAGAGATCGCGGCTCTGACAGATAAGGTAGATACACTTCAGGAGCAGCAGAATGAACTTCTCAGCGCGCTGGAGACAAGCTACGCAAACCGTGTGAAGAACCAGAGTACTGCAGCAGAAACCGAGGCATCCAGCAGCGACAGCACAGACAACGAATCTGTGGACAGCTCCGGTTCAGGCAGTACAGCGGACAGTGGCGAAGCAGACAGCAGCGGAGATAATGTCTATAAAGACGGAACCTATACAGGAGAAGCACAGGGTTACGGTGGAACGATTCAGGTTGAGGTGACGCTTTCCGGTGATGAGATCACATCCATTAATGTGACAAGCGCTCCCGGTGAGGACAGCGCGTATCTTTCTCAGGCAGAAAGCGTGATCGATTCTATTATCAGTGCCCAGAGTACAGATGTGGACACCGTATCAGGAGCAACTTTTAGTTCCACAGGAATTCTGAATGCGGTTGATGAAGCTCTTGGAAAGGCGGAAAATTCATGAAAAAGAGACAGAGGGAAGTAAGGCTGATGCGTGCGGGGATACAGTTAGCGTTCTTTATTGCGGCACCTTCTCTGTTCTCTACAGCTTTTGCGGGAATCAAATCAATCTTTCTTGCCATTGGATCCGGACAGGCGGTGGAGTGGAATTCTTTTTTGACCGTGACGGCCGTTCTTCTGATCTTCACCTGCTTTTTCGGAAGACATTTCTGTGGATATGCGTGTGCGTTCGGATCTTTCGGCGATGCCGTGTACGAAGGCTTTTCCTGGATCTGGACGAAATGTTTTCATAAAAAAAAGAAACCAGCCCTTTCTGAAAAGCTGGTCCACAGACTTCAGAAAGTCAAATATATCGTACTGGCCCTGATCCTGCTTTCCTGCATCACAGGTGTATACGGAAAGCTCACAGGAACCAGCCCGTGGGATGTTTTTTCCATGATCACAGCTGGACGGCTTCCAAACAGTAAATACTTGGTGGGGATCATCCTGCTGATCCTGATCATGATCGGAATGTGCACCCAGGAGCGCTTTTTCTGCCAGTTTCTCTGCCCGATGGGAGCGGTGTTTGCGCTGATGCCGATTTTGCCGGGAGCCTTATTCCGGAGAAATCGTGAGAAATGCCCGCCGAAATGCGGACTTTGTAAAAAGAGATGTCCGGCGCATCTGGATATTGACGGTGATACGGCGATGTCAGGGGAATGTCTTTGCTGCCATGCCTGTGCGGCGACATGCCCGCGGAAAAATATTCACATTGGAACAACTGAGGAAAAATAATCTATGAAATATCAGGCTCTTAAAAAGAAAGCTTTTTTTGCCACAGCAGTACTCACAGGGACAGTGATGCTGTTTCCGGTTGGATGTCCGGCTGCGGCAGAGAAAGATATACAGAACTATACAGATACCGATTTTGCCATGGATACTGTGGTATCGGAAACACTTTATACCACAGGAGACGATATAAACAGTAAACTGACTTCAATTCTGACAGATGTGGAGACGAATCTTCTGTCCTGGACAAATGAGAGTTCGCAGATTTATAAGGTGAACGCAGATTGCGGAAACGATACGGAGATTTCCGAAGAACTTTCCGGATATCTGGAACGCATCCTTGCCATTGCGAAAGATTCTAATGGAGCCTTTGATCCGACGATTGGAGAACTGATTCGGCTGTGGGATATCGGAGGGGAGAATCAGCGGATTCCCGGAAAAGATGAAATTCAGGAAGCGCTGAAGGATTCCGGATACAAAAAGGTTTCCCTGGATGGAAATATGGTTCATATGGATAAGGGCTGTTCTCTGGATCTCGGAGCTGCCGGAAAGGGAATCGGCTGTGATTCCATCCTGGAATATCTGAAAACGCAGAAAGAAGTCTCTGCGGCGCTTATGAATCTGGGAGGAAGCAGTGTCATGACTTATGGAAGCAAGCCGGATGGTTCTTCCTGGAATGTGGCAGTGACAGATCCCAGAGCTGAAAATGAGGATGACTATCTTGGTGTGGTTGCCTTAAATGGTACAGAATTTCTTTCCACATCCGGAGATTATGAGAAATATTTTATCGAAAATGGTGTAAGGTATCACCACATTATGGACCCGTCTACCGGCTATCCGGCAGAAAGCGGAGTGACCGGGGTAACGGTAGTCTGTGACACCGGACTGGAGGCAGATGCGCTTTCCACAGCATGTTTTGTGCTGGGGGTGGAAAAAGGGGCACAGCTGTTGAAAGCTTACGGTGCAGACGGACTTTTTGTGGATGAAGATCATCATGTATATCTCACTGAGGGGATGAAAGAGCGGTTCAGCCTGATTGCAGATTCCTACAGTGTGGAGGATATTGCAGAGTGAAGCTGATCTCCCGGCGATCCGGTTTATGACCGTTTGGCAGAGGGAATGCTCATATCCGCGTTACTTGCGATAGTAAACCTGGAAAGGGTTCTATAAATATATCATATTTTTAGGAGGAATAAGCAATGCAGAAGTGGAATCTACTGAAAAAAACAGCTCCATGCATCTTAAGTCTTGCGGTGGCAGCAACAACTTTTCCGACCGCTGTAATGGCATCTGATCTTGATGCAGCCGTGGTTTCCGAGGCAGAGGCAGGAGATACGGAAGATTTTGTAACAGAGGAAACAACAGAGGATACAGCAGCAGTGACAGAAGCAGCGGCAGACGAGACAGAGGATATCCAGCAGGAAGATACAGAAGCTGTTGAGAATCTGGATGAGACAGCAGAGGAAGCAGATCCGTTCTCTACAGGAGAAGAGGATTTTACAGAAGGCGATGAAGTGGCAGAAGCATTTTCCGATTCTGACCAGCTGACAGGCGAGTATCAGTATGTATATGCAGGACTTACCTGGGGTGAGTACTGGGCAGCTGAAGGCGTCTATGCAGCTGGAGATACAAGCTCTTCAGAAGAGAAGGATTCACATAGTGAGTTTGATACAGGAGCTTTTGATACAGTAACAAGAGCAACTGCAAATCATGGACTCCACAGAGGAAGCTATCAGACAGAAGCTACGATCATTGCTGAAGACGGAACCAGATTCGATATATCCTACTGGGAGGATAAAGGAAGCACACTTTATCTTACAGACGGTTCCAAGGTAAAATGGAACAGAGGCAGTATAACAACAGAAGATGGAAAAACCTATACGATGGATCATTATGAGATATATGGTCTGAAATATGTTCCGGTAGCAGTTAAGACCGCAGATTTTGCAGATTTCTGCAAAAAGTATAATGTCGTACAGGATGGAGCTATGCTCTCCGGAGGATACAGTGAAAACAATCTCCAGTATTATAAAGGCCTTGTGGCAGACGTAAATGCACAGACAAATGGTCTGAAATATGCGGAGAAAAATGGTGACGGCTTTACATTTACAGCAAGAAAATCAGACGGAACAGCTTCCGGTATCAAGGATCAGGCGTTAAAAACAGCAACAGGGATCAAGCCGAGTGTAAAAGCAGCAAGCGGAAGCTACGGCGAATTCCTCCGTGTGGATCTCAATGGAAATTATGGCGATCTTGGTGCAAATATGCAGGCTGTACGCTGGGATTATTATGGAGATGATTCCACATATACAAAATGCCTCGCTTCTTATGGAACCAAGTTTGCCGCAGATAACTGGATGCATAAAGCAATGGGAATCCAGCTTGGACTTACAAAATCTGCACGCTGCAAGCTTCCGGGAGGAACAGACGGAACAGGATACTGGAAACTGACAGTGTATGCTCTTGGATATAATGACTATACCTACAGCTTCCAGGCAACTGCAGAGAATATCGTAAATCCTACAATGGAGCCGACTGATTTTACAAGTCTTAAAACGGAAGTGGAAGCTGCAAAAGCTCTGGCAGAGAAGGATTACACAATTGCAACCTGGAAGTCCTTTGCCGGTGAGCTTCAGGAAGCAGAAGACATTCTTGCAAAAACAGATGCAAGTCAGGCTGAGGTAAATGAAGCACTTGAACATCTTCAGGGAGCAGAGAAAGAGCTTCAGAAGGTAACAGTTACACTTGATAAGACAGCAGCTGCTGTATATATAGGAAAAACGACGACTCTTAAGGCAACAACAAATGACAGCGATGCAGCAGTAACATTTAAGTCCGGCAACACAAAGGTTGCAACAGTAAGCAGCAAGGGTGTTGTTAAAGGCGTAAAAGCCGGAACAGCAGTTATCACAGCAAAGGTAGGAAATGCCACAGCAACCTGCAAGGTAACAGTAAAAGCTTCTACAATTAAATTTGCAAAGGCCTCCGTAACGATCTACAAAGGAAAAACAGCAACTGTAAAAGCAACTGCAACACCATCTGCAACTGTAAAATACACAAGCAGCAACACAAAGGTTGCAACCGTAAACAGCAAAACAGGTGTTGTAAAAGGAATCAAAGCAGGAACCGTTACGATTACAGCAAAGGCAGGAGCCCTGAAGACAACCTGCAAAGTAGTTGTCAAGAATCCTGCATTCAGTCTTGTAAAATCTTCTGCAACGATCAAAAAAGGTAAAACAACAACCATCAGATCCAAAGCAGCACCTGCAGGCAAGGTTACATATACAAGCAGCAATAAAAAAGTTGCAGCTGTAAACAGCAAGGGTGTTGTAAAGGGAATCAAAAAAGGTAAAGCAACGATCACAGTGAAATGCAACGGAATTACAAAGAAATTTGTGGTAACTGTTAAATAATGCAACTGTTTAGCAAAGAGTAAGAACAACCTCTGCCGCAGACCCTTTTATGTCTGCGGCAGAGGTCTGCTCATTTCTACAGCAATCCGGAAAATCACCTGGAATGCGATACAGAGCATATGCCTGACGGGAAGCCGCATAGAAAGAGGGGAGAACAAGTATCCATGGAAAAAGAGTTAAAAGATAAAAAACCAGCCGAAAATGGCACACCCAAGGTGCCCTGGACGAAAATGATCCCTGCAGCAGCTGTGATTGCGGCGCTTGCGTTTTCGGGCATAAAGGCGAAGGGATCCGAGGAATCAACGGAAGCAGTACAGAAAGCAGAGACAACCGTGATGTCTGCTTCGGAGTTGGAAAAATATCTCGGATATGAAGAAGGAAATACTGTTTCTGACAGCACATCTGCCTCAGATAAGAAAAACAGTACATCAAAGAAAAGCTCATCAAAGAAAAGTGCGAAAAAAACAGCAGCAAAAAAAAGTTCTGGTACGAGAACGGTTTCAGAATCAGCAAAAAGCAATGCCGGTGCGGCAGGACAGGGTTCTACCCAGACCCCGGTAGCGGCAGTTCCGGCCAATGGCTATAAAGATGGAGTATATGAAGGATCTGGAACCGGATTCGGTGGTACGATCCGTGTACAGGTAACAGTCAGCGGAGGAAAGATCGCAGCCATTGATATTCTGGATGCATCTGGCGAGACTGCATCTTATTTTGCGTCAGCTCAGGGTGTGATCAGCAGGATGATCGCCGGAAATACACCGAATGTAGATGCAGTAAGTGGAGCAACCTATTCCTCCAACGGAATCATCCAGGCAGTTCAGAATGCGCTCTCCCAGGCAGCGGCAGATGGAAGTAGCCAGCAGGTCACCCCTGCACCTGTAGTAACGGCTGTACCAACTATGACACCATCACCGTCACCTACAAAAAAACCATCTTCTGCAAAGGAGCCGGAAGATCCGGACAGTCCGAAAAAATATCTGGACGGTAAATATACAGCTTCGGCAAAGGGCTTCAATGGAGACGTGAAAGTAATTGTGACCATCAAGGATGGAGTGATCGAAGCTCTGAAACAGGAAAATACGGACACGGAGCAGTTTTTTGAAAGAGCATGGAGCGTGCTGGAAAAACAGATCATAGGCACAGATTCTGTGGATGATATTGATACAGTCAGCGGAGCAACCTATTCTTCCAACGGAATTCTGAATGCTGTAAAAAAAGCTCTCAAAGAAGCGGTCAATCCGGAGTATGGAAAGAAACCCACACCAACTCCGACAAAGAAACCGATACCAAAGCCAACAGCCACACTGAAACCTGCGGCAACGCCGAAACCAACAGCCACACCGAAGCCAACAGAGACACCGGCAGCAACCCCGACGCCGGAGCCGGACGACCCGGATGTGACGCCGGTTCCTGAAAAACCCAATGTAACTCCAACACCAGGGACAGATGAGCCGGATGCCACGCCGGAGCCAACGGAAGCACCGGAACCTGCCGGAATGTACAGAGATGGAACGTATACGGGATCAGCTTTTGGATATGGAGGAAAAACATATCTGACAATCACGATCTCAGGAGGCCAGATCGTATCCATTGAGCAGACAAATCAGGATACACCGGAATTTTTTGATCCTGCATGGAGCATGATCTATTCTCAGATCATGGCAAACCAGTCGGCAGATGGAATTGATACTGTCAGCGGAGCCACATATTCATCCGAAGGGATCCTGGACGCTGCACAAAAGGCCCTTGCCCAGGCGAAGAATTAACCGGGTGAACGTTGGAACAGCTATAAACATCTGAATCTAAGCCAATAATAAGAGATGAAAGAAACCTCTGGACTTCTGATTTTTTTTGAAGTTCAGAGGTTTTTTGCCATGTTTCTGAAATTGTTTCTATAAATCGATAAAAAAATAACAGGAATATATACAGAATAATATGGGAAATATCAGAAAATAAAAGCGGTTTAAATAATTTGAAATGCAAATTGGCAGGGATTAACCTGAGAAATACAATAAAATTTTTATTGCACAGGGCAATGTTTTATGTTATGTTTGAATATGTGTAATTAAAGTTGTTATTTAAATGACAAACAACGCTGAAAGGAGAACAAATATGAGCAGTAAAATTACGATCATCGGAGCAGGAAGCGTGGGTTCAACTATCGCCTACACCTTATCACAGAAGAGCATTGCCTCAGAAATTGTCCTGATCGATATCAACAGGCAGAAGGCAGAGGGCGAGGTCATGGATATTGACCAGGGAACCAGCTTCCGTGAACCGATCTCCATTGTGGCAGGAGATTATCCGGATGCAGCTGATTCTGACATTGTGATCATCACTTCCGGCATTGCCAGAAAACCGGGACAGACACGTATCGAGCTGACACAGACCAATGTCAACATTATGAAGAGCATCACTCCGGAGATCGTAAAGGTGGCTCCAAAAGCGCTTTATATCATTGTAAGCAACCCATGTGATATCATGACATACGCATTTGCAAAAATTTCCGGTCTTCCAGAGAACCAGATCCTTGGTTCCGGAACCGCCCTGGATACGGCCCGTCTCCGCTGCAGACTTTCCCAGCACTACGGCGTATCTGAGAAAAACATCCACGCCTATGTATTCGGAGAGCATGGAGATACTTCCTTTGTACCGTGGTCCAGAGCCTTTGTTGCAGGTGCGACCCTTGATGAATTTGACAAGATCGTTCATGAGGATCAGAAAGATATGCAGCCACTTGACAGAGAAGAGGTTCTGGAGTATGTTCATACTTCAGGATCAACTGTGATCGCCAAGAAGGGTGCTACATTTTATGCGGTAGCCGTATCTGTTTGCAGACTTTGCTCGCTTCTTCTTGCTGCATCTGATACAATAGTCAGTGTATCAACCATGCTTCACGGAGAGTACGGTGTTGAAGACGTATGTCTTAGTACCATGGCTTCTATCGGACCGGAAGGTGTAAAACGTATCGTTCGTGTTCCACTGACCGAGGAGGAGACAGAGAAGCTTCATGCAAGCGCCAATGCTCTGAAGGACGTGATCGCACAGATTGATCTTTGATAAATGTCAGAAGCTGTGTAAAGAGGAAAATGCAGCCTCAGGCAAATTTGAAACAACGGGAGAAAGATAAAAATGGATATTATTCAGGTAATTACCAGAGAATTGAACGTTGAGAAATGGCAGGTTGAGGCAGCAGTTAAGCTGATCGATGAAGGCTGCACCATTCCTTTTATTTCCAGATACCGTAAGGAAGCAACCGGTACACTGAACGACGAACAGCTTCGTAATCTTAATGAGAGACTTACCTATTTAAGAAATCTTGAGGATAAAAAGGCTCAGGTTCTGGGCAGCATCGAGGAGCAGGGCAAGCTGACTCCGGAGCTGAAGAAACAGATCGAGGCAGCGCAGACACTTGTTGTGGTAGAGGATCTTTACCGTCCGTACCGCCCGAAGCGCCGTACACGTGCCATCATCGCCAGGGAAAAAGGTCTGGGACCTCTGGCTGACATCATTCTTCTCCAGATGACGAAGAAACCTCTTGAAGAAGAGGCAAAAGCATTTCTTTCTGAGGAAAAAGAAGTCAAAACTGTGGAAGAGGCCATCAGTGGTGCCAGAGATATCATTGCGGAGCACATTTCCGATGAAGCAGATTATCGTATCAGCATCCGTAAGAGAACAATGGATAAGGGAACTATATGCTCTAATGCGAGAGATGAGAAGGAGCAGTCTGTATACGAGATGTATTATGACTTTGAAGAGCCGGTGAAAAAGCTTGCAGGTCATCGTGTCCTTGCTCTGAACCGTGGTGAGAAAGAGAAATTCCTTACTGTGAAGATACTTGCACCTGAGGAAGAGATCATCCGTTATCTTGAAAAACAGGTGATCGTCCGCGATAATCCATACACTGCACCTGTTCTGAAAGAAGCCATTGAGGACAGCTATAAACGTCTCATCGGACCGGCTATTGAGCGTGAGATCCGGAGCGCCCTTACAGAGGCAGCAGAGGACGGTGCCATCCATGTCTTTGGCAAAAATCTGAAGCAGCTTCTCATGCAGCCTCCGATCGCAGGACAGGTAGTTCTTGGCTGGGACCCTGCCTTCCGTACAGGATGCAAGCTGGCAGTGGTAGATCCGACCGGGAAGGTTCTGGATACCACAGTCATTTATCCCACAGCACCAACCAATGAGACCAAGATCCGTGCCGCAAAGGAAACCCTGAAAAAGCTTATCAGCAAATATCATGTGACACTGATCTCTGTAGGAAACGGAACGGCATCCAGAGAATCCGAGCAGATCATCGTGGAGCTTCTTAAGGAAATTCCGGAAAAGGTCCAGTATGTCATCACCAACGAGGCAGGTGCTTCTGTATATTCCGCAAGCAAGCTTGCCACGGAAGAATTCCCGAATTTCGATGTTGGACAGAGAAGCGCCGCATCCATCGCAAGACGTGTACAGGATCCGCTTGCAGAGCTTGTAAAGATCGATCCGAAATCCATTGGTGTCGGTCAGTATCAGCATGATATGAACCAGAAGAAGCTGGGAGAAGCCCTTAACGGTGTTGTGGAAGATTGTGTAAACAAGGTCGGAGTGGATCTGAATACGGCATCTGCCTCCCTACTGGAGTATATTTCCGGAATCAGTAAGGCCATCGCAAAGAATATCGTAGCCTACCGTGAGGAAAACGGCCGTTTCCAGACAAGAAGAGAGCTTCTTAAGGTTGCTAAGCTTGGTCCGAAAGCCTTTGAGCAGTGTGCAGGTTTCACACGGATCACAGGAGGCAAAAATCCCCTGGACGCAACCAGTGTCCATCCGGAAAGCTATGACGCAGCAAAAAAACTCCTGGAAAAGCTAGGCTACACACCGGAAGATGTGGCAGAGCGTAAGCTTGCCGGTATTTCCGGACAGATCCGCGATTACGGAAAACTGGCAAAGGAGCTGGAGATCGGAGAGCCAACCTTACGTGATATCGTAAAGGAACTGGAAAAACCTGCCAGAGATCCACGTGACGAGATGCCGAAACCGATTCTCCGTACCGATGTACTGGATATGAAGGATCTGAAAGAGGGCATGGTTCTTAAGGGAACTGTCCGCAATGTTATTGACTTTGGTGCTTTTGTAGATATCGGTGTGCATCAGGATGGCCTGGTCCATATTTCCGAGATGAGCGAGAAATTCATCAAACATCCGCTGGAAGCAGTCAGTGTGGGAGACATCGTGGATGTCCGTGTTCTTGGTGTTGATATGAAGAAAAAACGTATCAGCCTTTCCATGAAGGGAATTAATAAATAAAGAAAAAACCCGAGACATACCGCGCGAATTTATGCGATCAGCATAAATTCTGTGCATCGCCAGGCGTGTTACTGAGAACGAAGTGAAAAGTAACGTATATTCTGCAGCATTCTGCGGCGGATTACCGGACAGAAATACAATAAAGCTATAACCTATAACAGAATTACAGCAGTGGTTTATACCCTATACTTTATAAAACCGGAGAAATCAGGTTTACAGGGAAAAACTACTGCTGTATTATTATATTGCCAGATGCGGATTATAGGGAATGTTTACATCAGGAATACATAGATCGATCCGCATATGTATATCGAATGATCGATCAGACAGGGGGGATTATATTTGGATAGTACTGTACAGACCGTGCAGGAGGTCGGAAATCAGGTAAACCAGTACAGGCAGATGTTTGAAAATTATCTGCCGGACATCACAAAATTCGGAATCAAGGTTGTTCTGGCTATCGTTGCTTTCTGGGTAGGAAGCACGGTAATTAAATGGATCGTAAAGTTTGTGAGGAAATCACTGACAAAATCCAGGCTGGATACAGGAGCGGCACAGTTTATATCCTCACTGGTCAAGATCGTACTTTACATACTCCTGATCTTTAATATATCCACAAGCTTTGGAGTAAAGGAATCATCTCTGGCAGCACTTCTTGGAACTGCAGGTGTTACTATGGGTCTTGCCCTCCAGGGCGGACTTGCCAATCTGGCAGGAGGTATGATGCTTCTTCTGTTCAAGCCTTTCCAGGTAGGGGATTACATCATCGTTAACGGACAGGACGGAAGCGAGGGAACGGTAGCCAAGGTCGAGATTTGTTATACAACGTTATTATCCATTGATAACAAGCACATCGTGATCCCGAACGGTACTCTTTCCAATGCGACCATCACCAACGTAACAGCAAGGGATCAGCGAAGGCTGGAGATCAAAGTGGGAATCTCTTACAATGCAGATATCCAGAAGGCCAAGGATATCCTGGAAGATATCCTCACCGAAGATCCGGATACAAGAGAAGACGAAGAGATGGTGGTATTTGTAGACGAGCTGGCAGAAAGCTCTGTGATCATGGGCTTTCGTGTCTGGGTAGCTACTGACCGCTACTGGGCAGCCAGATGGAGATTGAACCAGAGGATCAAGGAAGATTTTGATTATTATGGGATTGAGATTCCTTATAATCAGCTGGATGTGCATATCCATAAATAATATGCATCAAGGAAGAAAGATAAGGCCCTTTCACATGGCAGAGAATATGAAAATTATTGACAAACCAGTGTCGGGGTGTAATAATACCCCACAGAGATAGTATTTGGACTCAAAACTATACTCTGGCTGAAATCACTGGAATCTTATATAAAAATAGCCAGCCGGAACCCGGGACCGGGAACGGACGGATATATGAAAATTATAAAAGATTATGAAAGATACGAGCCTGTATTAATGACATAAATTATGTGAATGTTTTTTATGTACAAAAAACAGGACTCAATATACAGGGAATCAATCAGAAGCGTTTCAGGGTCGAAGTGTGCCCCGAGACGCTTTTTTATTAAATACGGAAGCGGATGCTTTTATCCACTTGAAAGTTATTCCCTGCAGGAAAGGACTTATATAAGATGACAATAGAGATGTTAAAAGGAAAGATCCACAGAGCAACCGTTGTCCAGGCGGAACTGGATTATGTAGGAAGTATCACTGTGGATGAGGAACTGCTGGAAGCTGCCGGGATACTGGAATATGAGAAGGTTCAGATCGTAGATGTGAACAACGGCAGCCGTTTCGAGACATACACCATTTGCGGAGAACGCGGAAGTGGTATGATCTGCCTGAATGGAGCAGCAGCAAGATGTGTGAGTACCGGTGACAAGATCATCATCATGGCTTACGCACAGTACGAGCAGGAAGAAGCCCGTACCCACAAGCCTGCAGTTGTATTTGTAGATGAAGAGAACAGAATCAGCAGAGTGACTAATTATGAGAAACACGGACTGCTGAAGGATATGGCCTGACGCAGATCAGAAATACAATAAGACGAAGGTGAATTCAGAAAAGAGGCTATCTCGAATCTATAAAGAAAACCGGTCCGGAACCGGAAAAGAGGAGAGCACAATGCAGGTAACAAAAACAGTAGAAGAAACAAGAAAACAGATCAAAGCGTGGAAAAAAGAAGGAAAAACAGTAGGCCTTGTGCCAACCATGGGATTTCTCCATGAGGGACACGCAAGCCTGATCAAAAAATGCAGAGAGCAGAATGATATCGTAGTGGTATCCGATTTCGTCAATCCTACACAGTTCGGTCCTACCGAAGACCTGGAAGCCTACCCGAGAGACTTTGAGCGTGACAGCAAGCTCTGCGAAAGCCTGGGAGCGGACCTGATCTTCTGCCCGGAGCCTTCCGAGATGTATCATGATCCCCACGCATTTGTAAGTATAGATACTCTGTCAGAGACACTTTGCGGAAAAACACGTCCGATCCATTTCAAAGGTGTGTGTACCGTTGTGACCAAGCTGTTCCACATTGTGGCACCGGACAGAGCATATTTCGGACAGAAAGACGCACAGCAGCTGGCCATCATCCGCAAGATGGTGAGTGATCTGAACTTCGATATTGAGATCGTAGGTTGTCCGATCATCCGTGAGGAGGACGGACTTGCAAAATCCTCCAGAAATACATATTTAAGCCCTGAAGAGAGAAAAGCAGCTCTTTGCCTGTCAAAGGCAGTAAAAGCCGGACAGGAAGCCATTCACGCAGGAATCCCGGCAGAAGAGCTTCTCGGAAAAATGCGAGCAGTGATCGAAGCAGAGCCTCTGGCAAAGATCGATTATGTATCCATGGTAGATGCACTTACCATGCAGCCGGTGGAAAAAGCTGACCGCAGCGTTCTTGTAGCAATGGCTGTTTACATCGGAAAAACAAGACTGATCGACAACTTTAGCTACGAGGTATAATGTATGGGGAAAATTTTAAAGAAAATCGGAATTATCAGCAGCCTTGCATCCAGATATATCGGGATCATTATCATCGCTTTTTCCTGCCTGGCTTTTTTCTGGCGTGACGGCTTTTCCTGGATGACAAACTATACGTCTGTATTTCTGGGAGTGATCATGTTTGGTATGGGTCTGACCATAAAACTGGATGACTTCCGGGCAATTTTTTCCAGACCCAAAGAAGTGGTGATCGGTGCAGTGGCTCAGTATACCATTATGCCGGTGATCGCCTGGCTTCTGTGTAAAGTGATGAACCTTCCGGCAGATCTGGCACTGGGAGTGATCCTGGTGGGATGCTGTCCGGGCGGAACAGCCAGCAATGTGATCACCTATATCGCAGGAGGTGATGTGGCGCTTTCTGTGGGAATGACCATAGTTTCCACACTGGCAGCGCCGTTGATGACACCGTTTCTTGTATATGTTCTGGCAGGAGCCTGGGTGGAAGTATCCTTCTGGGCTATGGTGATTTCTGTGGTAAAGGTAATTCTGATCCCGGTTCTCCTGGGAGTTTTTCTCCGGAGCCTTGCGGGAGAGCATGTGGATAAGGTATCCGATATTATGCCGCTGGTGTCGGTTGTAGCTATTGTTATGATCATCGGAGGAATTGTGGCTGTAAATGCAGAGAAGATCGTAAGCTGTGGAGTTCTGGTGCTTGGAGTAGTGGCGATCCACAATTTCTGTGGTATGATGCTGGGCTTTCTGGCTGCAAAAATCTTCCATGTGGAGTATTCCAGAACAACAGCTATAGCTATAGAGGTAGGCATGCAGAACAGTGGCCTTGCTGTCTCACTGGCAGCAGCTAATTTTGCAGCCAATCCGCTTGCAACACTTCCGGGCGCGATCTTCAGTGTATGGCACAATATTGCGGGCTCCATTTTTGCGGGAATCCGCCGTGCAGGTGCAGAACGTCAGACAGAACCAGGGAGCAGTATATTGGCAGAAGAAAGATAAAAAGTTAGAAGAATACTGAAGGAAATTCGAAATATCGTTTATAAAGAAGCCCGGTGGCGTATGGGATAATCTGTACGTTGCCGGGCTTTTTGCGTTGTGGATTTGAAAATAGCATGTTAGACTGGAAATATAAATCGCAGATATAATACGGGCTCAGGAAAGGAGCTTGTGAACATTAAACATTGTAAAAGAGGACACTGCAATGAAATGTGATGATTTGATACAGGAATTGAATACATGGGAGTATGATGAGAAGATATACCGGGAATACTACTTTATGAAAAAAACTCCCGAAAAAGTTAAAGATTTTGTGAAAAGCCATTCTGATCACGAACTGGAAGTAGGATGGGTGCTGAATCCAGAATTACTGAATCAGCATGCAGGTGAAGATGAATTTATTTCTGAAAAATATAATGTAAGTCTTGTAAAGCATCCCCGTTATCTGCCGGTGTTTTATCATGAACATGATTTTTTTGAAATCATATATGTTCTGTCAGGAACCTGTACTAATTCCTTCCGGGATTCCACAGAGAAACTGACAGCAGGAGACCTGTGCCTGCTTGCACCTAATGTCAGACATGGAATTTTGGCAGTGGAGGATGACAGCATCATTCTGAATATCCTGATCCGCCGCAGCACATTTATGGATATCTTTTATAATACAGTCCGTGATAAGACTCAGATTTCCGGTTTCTTTGTAGGAAATCTATATTCCAGAGAAAAAATACGCTACCTTCTTTTCCATACGAAGGATGATATAGTTATCCGCAATTACATTCTGGACATGTATAGGGAACAGAAAACCGGCGACAGTTTTTCGGACAGGATCATCTGTAGCATCCTTACATTGTTTTTTGTGGAACTGACCAGACGCCACGGGAAAAAAGTAAGCATACCGGATAACAGAAGAGAACGAACGGAGCAGGAATCCGAAATGCTTGCTTATATGATGAGAAACTGCAGTACAGTAACTTTAAATGAACTTGCAGAGAAATTTCATTTTTCTGTACCATATTGTTCAAAACTGATCAAATCTATCTCCGGAAAAACTTTCTCCAATCTTCTCACAGAGATCCGTCTGCAGCAAGGCGAACAGCTTCTTCTCTGCAGCCAGCTCAGCGTAGAAGATATCAGTGACAGGGTAGGGTATAAAAATCCGGAAAGTTTTATCCGTGCATTTCGCCGCTTATACAATGATACACCAAGCCAATACAGAAGAAAGAATAAATAAAGTCAATTAAATTGATTATTTTAGACCATGGAAGCAGTTCCGATATTCCGCTATGATGTAGGTAAATAAAAAATATCAATGCAGAATAAAAAAGGAGGAAGCCAGTATGAAATATAATGATACTTATTCTATGATCGGAGCTATGATTAACCAGGGATTTGAAGTTGAGTTTAAGAAAGAACGGGAGAAAAAAGAAAAACGCCGCAGATTTTTACGGAAATTGATCGTCATGATATCTCGATTAAAGAAAAGTTCGGGAAATATTACGGAGAATATGTCTAACAGTGCCGGTAAATGCAGATGTGACGCACATACGATATGTGCATGCGCTGTCGATTGTGGAGACAGAGTGTGATAATCTGGTATAACCAATAGACACAAGTCACATTATGTCGAAAGAAAAAGTCAGAAAATGCAGAAATGCGGTTTACAAATTTTAGCCGGTATACTATAATAACCACATGGACGAACAGACGTCCCCAACATATGAAAACAGGGGGGCCCGCTGAAGCGAGCTGAGAGTAGACTGTAAATGTCTTGACCCATAACCTGATTTGGATAATGCCAACGTAGGGACATATGCACGAAGGATTCTTAAAGACACAGAAGATCAGAGAGTACAGAAGAGATCAGAAGTACAGAAGATTTTCATTAAGTACGTAAGATTAAGAGCCGGTTGCCGTGATGCGTGTGCGTTGCAGCAGCCGGTTTTTTGTTGTATAAACATAAAGAATTTACAGAAGGATACCCTATAACTATCTGCCGGGAACAGAACTTCCGACAGTAGTGACAGATTTTCCAGATTTGGATACAAAATGAAAGGAGTTTTTTTACATGAGAAATTACAGTACACAGATGGAGGCTGCCCGTAAAGGCATCATCACACCTGAGCTTGAAATCGTAGCTAAGAAGGAACGCATGACAACAGAGGAACTGCTTCCGCTGGTAGCCTCCGGTAAGGTGGCTATCTGTGCAAATAAAAATCACAAATGTATCGATCCGGAGGGCGTAGGCTCCATGCTCCGCACCAAGATCAATGTAAACCTTGGTGTATCCAGAGACTGCAAGGATTACGACGTGGAGATGCAGAAGGTTATGGAAGCTGTAAACATGGGCGCTCATGCCATCATGGATCTTTCTTCCCACGGAAATACCATTCCGTTCCGACGCAAGCTGACATCCGAGTGTCCAGCCATGATCGGAACCGTTCCGGTTTATGACTCTGTTATCCACTATCAGAGAGATCTTGATACACTGACAGCCAAGGATTTTATCGATGTAGTAAGACTCCATGCACAGGATGGTGTTGACTTTGTAACTCTTCATTGTGGAATCACAAGAAAGACCATCGATCAGATCCGTAACCACAAGAGAAAAATGAATATCGTTTCCAGAGGAGGATCTCTTGTATTTGCATGGATGTGCATGACAGGTGAGGAGAATCCGTTCTATGAATACTATGACGAGATCCTGGATATCTGCCGCGAGTATGATGTGACCATCTCTCTTGGTGATGCCTGCCGTCCGGGATGTCTGGCTGATGCAACAGATGTATGCCAGATCGAGGAGCTTGTACGTCTTGGCGAGCTGACCAAACGTGCATGGGAAAAAGACGTCCAGGTTATGGTCGAGGGACCGGGACATGTGCCGCTTGATCAGGTTGAGGCAAATATGAAAGTACAGCAGTCCATCTGTCAGGGCGCACCGTTCTATGTATTAGGACCTATCGTAACTGACGTTGCACCGGGATATGACCACATCACATCCGCGATTGGCGGCGCAGTAGCAGCTATGTCCGGAGCAGCATTCCTCTGCTATGTAACACCTGCAGAGCACCTTGCACTTCCGAATCTTGAAGACGTAAAACAGGGAATCATGGCATCCAAGATCGCAGCACATGCAGCAGACATTGCCAAAGGTGTCCGCGGTGCCCGTGAGATCGATGACAAGATGGCAGATGCCAGAAGAAAGCTTGACTGGGAGGCACAGTGGGAATGCGCCATGGATCCGGAAACCGCAAAACGTATCTGGAACGAGCGCAAACCGGAGCATGATGATACCTGCTCCATGTGCGGTAAATTCTGTGCAGTACGAAGCATGAACAAGGCACTTGCAGGAGAGCATATCGATATTCTGTAAAAAAACGGAATGCAGATAAGCATGCAGCACAGTATACCTGTTTTCGGGATATTCAGCAGCCAGCCGGAGCGGATATATTATTTCGTTGCAGTATAATCAGTATAATATAGAAGAAACCGGAATATCAGAGCTGTCCATGTCTGTGGTAAAATATCACAACAGGGCGGCTCTTTTTCTGTGTATAAAATAAAAATATACATACAAAATATCGTCTATATGACGAAAAAATACATGTTCCATATGCAAAGTGCTCAATAATCCATGCAGAAGGATTGGATAATCCATGTATTTTTTGTGTCCAAATTGTTAAAATAGCATCATCAAATAACGGAGAACGTCAAAATAAAGGAGGACGAAACATGAAAAGAAAGATGCTCAGCGTTCTGCTCTGTGCAGCGATGATGGGAACAACACTGGCAGGTGCAACAAGCGTACTTGCAGCTGACGACAAAGATTCCGACAGCAAATGGGAGTACAAAGAGGCTACTCTTACATTCCTGATCGATCCGGACACAGCATCATCCGGATATCAGGCAGTATTTGATCTCTGCGAGAAAGAGACAGGTATCCACATTGAGACAGAGCTTCGTGCATCAGGCGGTGACGGAGACAACCAGGTAAAAACAAGACTTGCATCCGGCGAGATGACAGATCTTTGCGGATACAACTCAGGAGCTAAACTCAATGAGCTCGATCCGGAGAACAACTTCATCGATATTTCCGGCGAAGAGTGGGCAAGCCGTCTTGACGATACATTCGCATCTGCAGTAAGTGCAGGTTCTGATTCCGCAGTATACGGTGTACCGCTTACCGCTTCCATGCTGGGATGCGTTCTTTACAACAAAGATCTTTATGAGCAGTATGATCTTGAGGTTCCGGACACATGGGAAGATTTCCTTAAGAACTGCGATACTCTGAAAGAGGCTGGTGAGACAGCAGTGATCGGATCTCTTGGAGATTCCTGGACCATTCAGGTTCCATACCTTGGAGATCACTACAATGTACTTGCAGCAGAGCCTGATTTCTCAGAGAAATTTGAAGCTGGCGAGGCAAAATACGCTACAACAGAGGCTGGTCTTGCAAGCTTCCAGAAACTTGCTGATCTTCAGGATTACTTCAATGATGACTACACAGCAACTACATATGCAGATGCATGCGATAAACTTGTAAATGGTGAGGGCGCACACTGGTTCATTCTTTCCCAGGCACTTTCCAGCATCTACGAGCTTTACGGAGATGATGTAAATAAGATCGGTGTTATGGGTGTTCCTGGAACAGATGCAGATAACCACGGAATCACAGTTTGGGAGCCAACTGCTATCTATGGAAATGCAAACAGCGATAAGAAAGATGATATCTTAAGATTCATGGAGTTCTACACATCTGATGAGGCACTGGATGCATTTACAGCTGCACAGAAACCGGACGGCCCATACTGCATCAAGGGCTATGAGCTTCCGGATGACGCATATGACGGAGTTAAAGAGGCTCAGGAGAAATATTTCGATGCAGGCAAAACAAGCGTTGCAATGGAGTTCCAGACATCTGTAAAGGGAACAAACTGCGAGTATATCTGCTCTGAGGTTGCAACCGGACAGTCTACAGCAGAGGAAGCTGCAAAGGCTTACGATGAGGACTGCAAGAAACAGGCTACACAGCTCGGACTTGACTGGAAATAAATGAATGTGTGTCGGCCGCCTGTGTTGCAGGCGGCCGATTTTACGGAACTGCATTTACAAAAAGCTGCCAGATATCTGGAAAAACGGAAAGGAAATAGAGCATGAACAAAAAGAAAATATATAGTTTATGGTTCCTCGTTCCGGCAGTTGCGATCTTTGTGATCTTTTTCATCATTCCGATGGTGACATCACTGTTTTTTAGCTTAACTGTATGGGACTTGAAATCATTTACATTCTGTGGCTTTGATAACTATAAAACGTTCTTCAGTGAGAGATCCTTAAGTATATCTGTAAGAAATACCCTGATCTACGCATTTCTTACAAGTGGACTGAAGGTGATCATTGCATTTTTCATTGCATTGTTCCTGACAAGTAAGATCAAAACAAAAGATTTCTTAAGATCTCTTGTATTTTTCCCGAATCTTGTCAGTGCAGTAGCCATCGGTATTATTTTTAAGGCACTGATGCATCCGAGCAAGGGTCTGTTCAATACACTTCTTGCAGCCATCGGAATTTCCGGACCGAACTGGCTTGGAGATACAAGCCTGGCACTGTTTTCTGTGATTGCAGTTGATGTGTGGAAAGGTGTCAGCATTTCCACAGTTATCTTTATTGCAGGTATTACTTCGATTGATTCCAGTTATTATGAGGCTGCTTCCATTGACGGTGCAACCCGCTGGCAGACGATCCGAAACATTGTAATGCCTCTGGTTCGTTCTTCAACAAATACTATCATCACACTTTCCCTGATCGGCGGGCTTCGCTGCTTTGACCTGATCTGGGCTATGACAAAGGGTGGTCCTGGATTTGCAACTGACGTACTTGCATCGGTTGTTTACAAGCAGTACGCAGCAGGCTTCTTCGGTCTGTCTACAGCAGGAAACGTAATCATGTTTGCGGTAATTGCGATCATCGCATTCCCACTTCAGAAGTTCCTTAACAGCAGGGAGGTGTACAACTAAAATGAAAAAACAGAAAAGAATTACCTTATTAGGAGACATCCTCGGATGTGTTTTCGGTATTCTCATTTTTGCAGTACCGTTTCTCTTCATGCTGATCAATGCACTGAAGGACAGAAAAGAAGCAAATCTTCTGAGACTCTCCCTTCCGACGGAGTGGATGTGGAGCAACTTCAAAGAAGTATTTTCCGCAAACAATTATCAGATCATCACAGCATTTAAGAACAGTATCATCCTCACGATAGGCTCCCTGATCGTGTTGATCATTGTAGGCTCCATGGCAGGCTATGTTCTTCAGAGAAGATCTGACAGACCTGTAAAGATTGTGGATACACTTGTTATGACAGGTCTTATGATCCCTCCTGCGATCCTTCCTACCATCTGGGTTATGCAGGGACTTCATATTTACAAAACCATGTTTGGTATGATCATGGTTGAGACAGCACTTCAGATTCCGTTTACCATCATGCTTTATAAGGGATTTATGAATACGATCCCGGTAGAGCTTGAAGAGGCCGGATATATTGACGGTTGTACGAGAAGCAATCTGTTTGTAAAGATTATTTTCCCTCTTTTGAAACCGGTTACTTCCACAATCATTATCCTGAATGCGGTAACGATCTTCAATGACTTTACAAATCCGCTGTATTTCCTTCCCGGAAATGACAACGTAACAGTTCAGCTTACTCTTTACAACTTCATGGGAAGATATTCCAGTTCCTACAATCTGCTGTTTGCAGATGTACTGCTTATCACCATTCCGATGCTGATCCTCTTCCTGTTCTTCAACAAGAAGATCGTAGATGGTATGGTAGCCGGAGCTGTCAAAGGCTGATGCAAAACAGGTTACCAAATATGCAAGATCAGTTTTGTATGGTAAGATTTAAGATGCCGTGCAACTGGGAAAAACAGATACTCTGCTGTACAGGCGGGGTATCTGTTTATTGCTATATACAGATGAAATGCGAGGTGTTCTTATGAAATTCCGTACAAAACTGATCTTAGGTTTTTCTGTTGTAATATTTTTTATATCAACAATTTTGGGGATAGTCTGCTATAACTATAATTTTAGAAGGCTGTCAGAAAAAGCAGCGCAAAGTTTGAAATTTTATTCCAGGCAGACTGCTTCTAATGTTGATTTTACCATAGATTCCATGAAACATGTGACAGACTATATCCTGTCGGACCAGGATATGCTCAATGCGATGAAAACGCTTCCGAAGTATTATGAAAACGGCAGTTTTAGTGTCGGCAGGACAATAGTGCACAATGACCTTTTGGATGCGTTGAATTCAGGACTTGCTATGTATTATATCAACAGAAATTTTTACAGAGTGATTATTTTTAATGAATTCGGAGATGTGGCATCCAGTACCAATACCGGTTCCAAGCTTACCAATAAGGCAAGAAATACATCCAACATCAAATGGCTGGATTCAGCAGACAGAATGCACGGTAAACCGATCCTGATAGCACCACATATGGATGGCTGGGGAATCCGGGAAAGCGAGGAAGTTTTTTCTCTGGCCAGAAAAGTACAGGGCGGAGATTTCGGATATATTGAAGTTCAGTATGCTACGGATGAACTGAAGGATATATTTGAGATTCCGGATTCCGATATTAAAGTTGTGGCGTTTCTTCCGGGAGGAGAAGTATTGTATCAGTCTGAGGGACTGACTGGCGATCTGGTAAGCTACATGAAGAAGCATCCGGAAGTAACAAAAATGGATTCCATTACCGTTTCTTCAGACACGAGCATGTGGGCATCGGCATCAGAAGTGTCCGATAATTACGGGATCCGGGTGGTTGCACTGGAGAAAAAGACGGAGATCGTTGCGGGCATGAAGGAAGCGGTGATGATCGCACTGGGAATGGCTGTCGGCTGTTTTGTGATCTCTATGGGAGTGGTGATCTTTATTGCAAGCAGGCTTTCCAAGCCACTTACTGCACTGAAGGATCAGATGGAAAATACCGGGCTCGAGAATCTGGATGCAGAGCTTGCAGTTCCGGATACAGATGATGAAGTGCAGGCAGTAGGAATCGCATACCAGAACCTGATGCGTCGACTGAACGAATCCATTGTAAAGGAAAAACGAATGTCTCTTCTGCAGCTTCAGGCTCAGTTTGATACCCTTCAGGCTCAGGTTAATCCGCATTTTCTCTATAATGTACTGAATGTGATATCAAGCAGAGGCATTATGGACGGTGATGAGGAAATTTGTGAGATATGCGGCTGTCTGGCAGCCATGCTCCGATATTCCACAAACACAAAGGAGAGATACGCAACGGTAGAAAAAGAGCTGGAGTATCTTGAACGTTATATTGTTCTGCTGAAATCCAGGTATGAGCATCGCCTGGAAGTGGAAGTAGACTGTGAGGAATCCGTAAAACATGAACAGCTTCCCAAGATTGTGCTGCAGCAGCTGGTGGAGAACAGCATACAGCATGGATATAATAACAGCAAAAATATCATGAAAATTTATGTACGTGGCTGGCGGGATGAAACCGGCTGGTACTTTGAAGTACGGGATAACGGACAGGGTGCCACAGATGAAGTATGTGAAGAGTTAAAACAAAAAATGAAAAAAATCCGGAAAAAGATCATGTCCAGAGGAAGCAGCATAGAGATGGAAATCGGAGGTATGGGACTGGCGAATACCTATGCCAGAATGTTCCTTCTGTACAATGGAAGAGCAGTATTCCGGATACGAAACCTTGAAGAAGGATTAAGCGTCATCATAGGAGTATCGGAAAAGGAGGTCGAAGCCGATGTATCAGGTGATGGTTGTTGATGATGAGCCGATGGCCGCCAGTCTGATCGTCAACATTATAAAACAGAAATACAACAAGTTCGAGATTATGGGAACTGCCTATAACGGTGAAGAAGCACTGGAGCTGATACAGGAAAGAGGAGAACCGGATATTTTGATCACAGATATCCAGATGCCGGTAATGAACGGATTGAAGCTTGTGGAAGAAACAAAAAAGCAATATCCCAATGTGATCAGTGTGATCGTCAGTGGATATCAGGAATTTGAGTATGCAAAACAGGCAATTGCTTTTGGGGTGTGTGATTATATCCTGAAACCGATCGTGCCCTCGGAATTTTCCAAACTGATCACCAGGATAGAAGAAAAGCTGAAACAAAAATATTACAAAGAACGAAATACACTGATACACAAGATGGTAAATGAAATTCCTGTGGATGAAAAAACACTTCGGAGATATTTTCAGTCAGAATGTTATTATGGGGCCATTGTAAGACTGAACGGACTTCCCAGTCGTTACGGGGAACGGGGGAAAAAGGAAGTCTTTTCAGACATCAATGAGATGATGATCGCATATGGACGTGACACTCAGGAGACACTGTATCTCTGTCCGGGAGAACTGGTCAGTGATGAGGATTATGAACAGATGATCAGGAGACGTATTGGAAAAGAACAGCCGGAAGCTGCATATGTGACGTCTGTGATCCGGCGGAGATCAGTTCCGGCAGCACAGATCGGAGAAATGATGCGAGAGCTTTACCGGAAGCTGGATTCTTCTATTATCCTGGGGAAAAACCAGACATTGCTCCTGGAGGAAACCGCATCGCAGGTTCAAGCTGGAAGACCGGGAAAGGATTACGAATATCTGGAAGAGCTGGAATATCTGGCTGGCAAACAGAAGTACGACCGGCTTCAGAAGGAAGTAGAAGCACTGATCAGCAGGTGGGTGCAGGAAGAACATCCTCAGCTGTGGATCGAAGGACGTGTGCGGCAGATAGGCTATCTGCTTCAGCGTTATGATGCAGGAAACCGGGATTACCGGGAGTCAGAATTTCTTATGGATGATATTTTTTCCACTGCAGAAAATGTGGAACAGCTTTGCAACGGGATTTCCGATATCTTTTTTAAGGATATAAAGGAAGATCTGACATCCACACAGAAAACAGATACCGAAGAATATTTTGAGAGTGTGAAAGAATACATCCGAAAACACATGGCGGAACAGCTGTCTCTGCACAGTGTGAGCAAAGCAGTGGGAGTCTCCCAGACATATTTAAGCAGACTTTTCAGAAGGTATGAGGATGCATCTTTTAATACTTATCTGACAGCACTTCGCATGGAGAAGGCAAAGCTTCTTCTTCAGCGTGAAGAGAAGATGTATGTGAAAGATGTTGCGGAAAAGGTAGGATACAAAGATCAGTTTTATTTCAGTCGTATTTTTTATTCCTATACAGGAGTGAGGCCGTCAGAATATGTTGAGAAAGAAAATCATGGGATGATATAACAAAAATAATATTAATCTAAAATGGAGGGTTAAGGTATGCTGTATCATAATGGGGAAAAGCTTACAAAAGAGAAATTTCAGGATCCGGGAAGCGAGTACAGAGCGGCTCCGTTCTGGGCATGGAACTGTAAGATGACAGAAGCGGAGATCGACAATACTCTGGATGCTCTGAAGGCGATGGGAATGGGCGGCGGACATATCCACTGCCGCACAGGAATGGATAATCCTTACATGGGCGAAGAGTTTCTGGATCTGGTAAAATATTCCTGGAAAAAAAGCCTGGAAAAAAATATGCTGACCTGGCTGTATGATGAAGACCGCTGGCCATCCGGAGCAGGCGGCGGACTGGTAACAAGAGACCACAAATACAGGATCCGTTTTCTGCTTTTCACTCCGGAGTGCCAGGATGGAAAAGAGATTGAAAACAGCGAACTTCGTTCTTCCGGACAGGCGATCCGAAGCAATGAGCGTACATTTCTTGGAAAATATCAGGTACGGCTGGAGGATGGTTACCTTACAGAGTATGAAAAGATCGATGAGGATGCACCGCTGAAGGAGGGATTTCAGGAATGGTTTGCCTATCTTGAGGTGTCCGGTGATAATCCATGGTTTAACAATGAGGCGTATCTGAACACACTGGATAAAGAGGCAGTGGAGCGTTTTATCCAGGTAACCCACGAGAAGTATTATGAAAATCTGGGAGAGGAGTTTGGGAAAACCATTCCTGCCATCTTTACAGATGAGCCGCAATTTTCCCATAAACAGTGCCTGGATTTTGCAGATGAGCGGATGGATGTGACCATTCCATATACCGATGATCTGGAAGAAACTTTCCGTGATGCATATGGACATAGCCTTCTTAAGCATCTTCCGGAACTGTTCTGGGAACTTCCGGGAGATGCAGTTTCCAGAATCCGTTATGAGTATCATGACCACATTGCGGAGCGTTTTGCAGAGGCTTTTGCGGATACTGTGGGAGGCTGGTGTAAGGAACATGGCATTGCCCTGACCGGACATATGATGGAGGAGCCGACTCTGGAAACACAGACAGCGGCCCTGGGAGAAGCCATGCGTTCCTATCGTTCCTTTGAGATCCCGGGAATTGATATGCTTTGTGACAGAAGAGAATTTTCTACTGCAAAGCAGGCAGAAAGTGCTGTGCACCAGTTTGGAAGAGAGGGAATGACAAGTGAACTTTATGGTGTTACAAACTGGGATTTTGATTTCCGGGGCCATAAGCTTCAGGGGGACTGGCAGGCAGCTCTTGGAGTAACGGTCCGTGTGCCGCATCTGACCTGGACCTCCATGGCAGGTGAGGCAAAACGTGATTATCCGGCTTCTATCAGCTACCAGTCACCGTGGTATAAAGAATATCCTCTTGTGGAGAATTATTTTGCAAGAGTCAATACAGCTCTCACAAGAGGCGTTCCGCATGTGAAGCTGGCAGTGATCCATCCGGTAGAGTCTTACTGGCTTTTCTGGGGACCGAAGGAGCAGACAGCACCAATCCGTGAGGAGATGGATGAAAACTTTATCCATATGATCGAATGGCTGCTTTATGGTACCGTTGATTTTGATTTTATTTCAGAGTCTCTGCTTCCGGATCTGAATCAGGGACAGGAAGAGGAAAAACTTCTGAAGGTGGGAGTAATGAAATATGATACAGTTCTCGTACCGAACTGCCTGACACTTCGAAGCTCTACCTTGGAGATTCTTGAGAAATTTAAGGAAAGAGGCGGCCGGGTGATCTTTGCAGGACAGCTTCCGAAATATGCAGATGCCCGTCCGTCAGACAGAGGTGCGAAGCTGGCAGAGAAGTGTGAGATTGTGTCATTCAGTAAGTACCGTCTGCTGGAAGCTGTGAAAGAGGCAAGAGATATCGAGGTACTTGAGGATGACGGTAAACCAGCTACAAACCTGATCTACCAGATGAGAGAAGAGGGAGAAAACCGCTGGCTGTTCCTGTGTCATGTAAACCGTACAGAGAAGGTCTCCGATGCCTGTATCGTGATCAATGAACTGCAGGAGCGTAAGAAAAATCAGGATCTTCCAAGAGAAGAAAAACTTCGCATCCGTATCCGTGGATCCTGGAAGTTGACGGTATATGATGCCATGACAGGTGAAATTTATCCGGTGAAAGCAGAGTACCATAAAGGGGACACTGTTCTGGAACGAAGCATGTTTGATCACGACAGTCTTCTTCTCTGGCTGGAGCCGGCTGGCACAGCATCCATGGTATCAGAAGAATTGCTTTCTGAAACAGATAATGCTGAGAATACTGAGAATGGTTCTGCAAGTGAGGAGAAGAAATGTAGCTGCCAGCTGGATATTTCCGATCAGGTGGAGATTGTTCGCAGTGAGCCGAATGTAAGTATTCTGGATCTGGCTGAATATGCGTTTGACGGTGGGGAGTGGCAGCCGGAGGAAGAGATTCTCCGCATTGACAATCTGTTCCGTGAGAAACTGGGATATCCGCTCCGCATGGAGGCTTTTGCACAGCCGTGGACCAATGACAGAGAGGAAGGCTTTGAACATACTTTGTCCCTGCGATTCCATATTCATACAGAGGTTCTGTTGGAAGGGATTTTCCTTGCCATGGAAAATGACGGGAAAACCAGAATATTCCTGGATGAGAAAGCAGTGGAAAACCGTGCAGAGGGATGGTATACAGATCACTGTATCCGCAAAGTGCCGCTTCCGAAGATGGAATCCGGAGAGCATGAACTGGTTGTGGAGATCCCTTACAATTCCAAAGTGAATATCGAAGCAATGTTCCTGCTGGGAGAGTTTTCCGTGAAAGTTGTGGGAAGAGATCAGGTGCTGGATGCGGTGAGCCACAAGGCAGCCTTCAGTGATCTTACCGTTCAGGGTTATCCGTTCTATGGTGGAAATGTGACATATAAAATTCCATTTATCAGCAAAGGCGGAGAAGTAAATGTACGGGCAAATCTGTTCCGCGCACCGGTTATGAAGGCTTCTGTGGATGGAAAAGAAGCGGGGTATATTGCATTTTCTCCTTATGAGGTATCTCTTGGTGAACTGCCGTCAGGAGAGCATCTCCTGGAGTTGACTGTATTTGGAAACAGGGTGAATACATTTGGAATCTTACACAACTGTGACCAGAAAGAAGACTGGTATGGACCAAATGCATGGAGGACAACCGGTGACCTCTGGTCCTATGAGTATCAGATAAAACCGTCAGGTCTTCTGAAAGCGCCGGTTTTTGTAGAGAAAAATTAAGGCTTGTAATTATAAAAAGAGCGCGTTATAATGAACCCATAAAAAAGAAAATTTCTTCGGGGCAGGGTGTGATTCCCTACCGGCGGTATAGTCCGCGACCCGCTTTGGCGGCTGATCTGGTGAGATTCCGGAACCGACAGTAAAGTCTGGATGAGAGAAGAACGCGCAGTATTTGAAGAACGTGCTCAGTGCCCCGGGAAGAAGCTCCCGGGGCTTTTTATGTGAAGAAATTTTTTTCGCGTAAAGATTTCTTGTAGAAATTTTCTTTGAATATTTCTGAAGAAGGAGAGAGAGTTATGAGTGAACAGATATTACAGAGAGGAAATGCCGTGGAAAGAAGCAGAACAAGAACCATCGCGCAGGTAGCCATGCTTGGTGCTGTGGCAGGAGTATTGATGAATCTTGAGTTTCCGATTCCTTTTCTTGCACCGTCTTTTTATCAGCTTGATTTTTCCGAGGTACCGGTTATGGTAGGAACCTTCGCTATGGGACCTGTGGCAGGTATTCTGATCGAGCTTGTGAAGATCCTTGTACATCTTGTGACCAAGGGAACTATGACAGCCGGTGTTGGTGATGTTGCCAACTTCCTGTTTGGATGTGCCTATGTGGTACCGGCCGGCCTGATCTATCGTTTCCATCACAAAAAAAGCAGAGTACATGCAGTTGCAGGTATGGCAGTGGGAACTGTTCTGACAGCAATCCTTGCATGTTTCATCAATGCTTTTGTACTGCTTCCGGCTTACGGTAAGGCTTTTGGAATGCCGATCGAGACCTTTATCCAGATGGGAAGCGCAGTACACAGTTCCGTAAACGGACTGCTTACCTTTGCACTGCTGATCATTGTACCGTTTAATATCTTTAAATATGCACTGACATCTCTGATCGTGTTTGTGATTTATAAGAAGATCCGTGTTGTACTGAAGGGTGACTGATCATAAGCAGTTGCCGGAGGATGAAGAAAAGATCAGAAATTGGTGGTTTCAGATAAATATCTGAGAATGTGAGAAATGCCATGTAATATATTGCCGATGGGCAGTAAATTACATGGCATTTTTTATGTCAGGCGTTTTGTTCAGCAGCTTTCATGACTCCGAGCTCACGTCTCGCAAAAACAACGGCCAGTACAAATGCAGAGGTATCTGCAATTGGTCCTGCGTACATGACGCCATCGATTCCGAAGCAAATCGGGAAAATGACGATCAGTGGCAGCAGGAAGAGCACCTGTCTTGTAAGGGACATGATCACACCAAGTCTGGCTTTTCCAATGGAGGTAAAAAAGCCGGCGGACATAGGCTGGATTCCGTTGGCAAAGGTCATCAGCATGAAGATGCGGAGATATTTTTCTGCAAAATGAAAGTACAGGTCGCTGCCGTTTCCGAAGATGCCTACGATCTGATGTGGGAAGAACTGGAAGCAGATAAAAAATATGGTTGCGATCACAGTACATAAGATTACGGAATAGCGGTATGTCTGGCGCACGCGGCTGTATTTTTCGGCACCGTAATTAAAGCCCCAGATGGGCTGGGAGCCCTGGGAGATTCCGATGCAGATGGCCATAAATACCTGGTTGACTTTGGAAATGATTCCTGCACAGGCGATCGGAATATCACTCCCGTAGGCTGAGAGTGCTCCGTAATGGCGAAGTGTATTGTTCATGACGATCTGCACTGCAGCAATGGCAACCTGATTGATACAGGATGCCATTCCCAGAGAAAAAATGGCAGACAGATTGCGTGCCTTAGGAATCAGCATGGAGCGGTCCAGGTACATTTTCCGAAGTCTGGAAAAATAAAAAATGATCAGAAGTCCGGATACGACCTGACCGATCACGGTTGCCCAGGCAGCACCTTTGATGCCCCAGCCGAATCCAAAGATGAAAAGTGGGTCCAGGATGGTGTTGATGACAGCACCAGCCAGGATACAGGTCATGGAATAGGTGGGACTCCTGTCTGCACGGACCAGGTGATTGCCGCCTGTGCTTAAAACGTAAAAAGGAAGTCCAATGGCGGTGATCCCCATGTAATCAATGGCATAGGGCATGACGTCCGGTGTTCCGCCGAAAAAATGAAGCAGTGGCTTCAGGAACAGAAGGACGATGACAGAGAGTATCGTACCGGAGATTATCAGCGAGGAAAGTCCGGTTCCTGCGATGGAGCTGGCTTTTTTTTCGTTTCCTGCGCCCATTTCCAGGTTGTAATTGGAGGCACTGCCGATTCCCAGGAGCAGTGCAGCAGCAGTAGAGATAATGGTTACGGGAAATGCGATATTTGTGGCGGCGTTTCCAAGCATTCCTACGCCCTGGCCGATAAAGATCTGGTCAACGATATTGTACAGAGCGCTGACCAGCATGCTGATGATGGCGGGAATGGCGAATTTGGTGATCAGGCTGCCTACAGGGGCGGTTCCCAGAGGGTTTTCGGCCTGGGCAGAGGTGGTCTGGTTTTTCAATGTTTTTTCCTTCTTTCTTATCTACAGTAGCTGTTTGGTAATGTAATAAGTAATTTTTATAGTAGGGTATTTATTATAGCACTATTGTGAAGTGAGTGTAAGTATAAAAAATTGACCTTTGGTTTTGGATGGGATAAAATGTTTTTAGAAAAAAATTTCGGGAAGGAGCTTTTCAGATGGGTAAGATCAACAATGTGAAAAAACTTACAGATAATAAGTTCGTGAATCTTTATGGGGTGGATGCGACCAGTGTACATGATACGCCGGTTTCTTATTTTGTGGCTTCCAGGGCGAAGTGTGTGGAGGATTTGAAGCTTTCTACGGGGGAGAATCATCCGGACGGGGTGATCATTTACAGTATTTATGGAGAGCAGAGGGATAAGGTTGTGCTGATCCGTCAGTATCGGTATACGATCGGCGGGTATATTTATGAGTTTCCGGCGGGACTTGTGGAGCCTGGGGAGGATTTCCATGAGGGTGCCGTGCGGGAGATGTTTGAGGAGACCGGGTTGAAGCTGGAGCCGATCAAGGTTGCGGAGGCTTTTGAGAAGCCGTATTTTACGACGATTGGGATGACGGATGAATCTTGTGCTACGGTTTATGGGTATGCCAGTGGTGAGGTTAGTAAGGCTGCTCAGGAGGATAGTGAAGAGATTGAAGTTGTTATTGCTGACAGAGATGAAGTGCGAAGGATTTTGAAGGAGGAGAGGGTTGCTATTATGTGTGCATATATGTTGATGCACTTTTTGAAGGATGAGGAGCCGTTTGGGTTCCTTGGGGAGATTTAAATGATGGAAGGGGACGCCAGCGAGGGGCTTCTTTCCAGACTGGGGCTTCGTCGGGGGCTGGCTTCTAAGGTGCCGGAATTCTGCTAAAAGCGCTTCAAATAATCTCGAACTCGCGTCTGAAGCCGCTCAAACAGCGAGATTTTTTGAAGCAACGCAGATTTCCGCCACCTAAGAATCAGCTCCCCTCCTGCAGAGTCAGTCTGGAAAGAAGCCCCTTACTGGCTGTGCGTTGGCCGTGAGACGTGTTAAATCTCGTGGGGAGTGTTGATAGTATGGTGGCATGACGGGAGTTGGATGAGCCGTCAGCGCTGCGCTGGACGGCTGGGAGGAAAGGCTGAGTTTCCTTGTGGTTTGACGAGAGGGGGCCATCGGCGCTGCGCTGGACGGCTGGGAGGAAAGGCTGAGTTTCCTTGTGGTTTGACGAGAGGGGTGGCCATCAGCGCTGCGCTGGATGGCTGGGGAAAACGGGGAATCTGCGGCTGCGGATTCCCCGTTTTGATCAGAGTTCTATGAGTTTTCCAAGGTCTTTGTTGTATTTGCAGTATTTGCCGTTTTCGGAGATAAATGGCTGGTAGGTGTCGGTCCGGTTGTCTTTGACGTAGACGATTCCGGTGGCGATCATTTCTACCAGGGAGAAGCGTTTGCTTAAGCTGGAGATCCAGCGGTAGGTTTTTTCGTTGCCGGAGTCTGCCATGAGAAGGTTGTAGCCGCCTGGGCAGGATTCTAGGGTGAAGTAGACTTTCTGGGACCGGATGGAGGTGTTGAAGACCTGACCGGTGATGTAGGTGGAGAAGTTGGTTTCTACAAATTGGCGGAAGGTGTAGAAATCGTAGATCACGCCGGTGGTCTCATCTTTGATCTTGTCGCCGCGTTCGATGCGGGCTTTCAGGAGTTTGAGGACTTCGATGGTCCAATTGATGAAGGAGATGCTGCTGTAGGTCATGCTTTCCTGAAGCTTGTCGACCAGCTGTTTTGACAGAATATTGGATTTTGATGCTTCATTAAAAAGTTCTTCGTTCATAATGTTCCCTCCAGTGTTGAATTTTATATGGTTTTCGCTCTTTTTTTGTATCTTTTATTATAAGTCTGAATTGTATATAAAGCAATAAAAAATACGTAAAATACAAAGGCGATTATTGAAAAGTGATATATAATTAACAGATGTGTCTTAAAAATATCAGTGTTTTTACCGGCTTGTTTAAAAATGGATTGTAAATATCTAGTTTATTTCACTAAGTGTAAGTGAGAAATTTACCAAATATCCCCATTTTATTGATGGAATTTTGTCGTATATCTCCCTTGACATAAAGCCTTCCTCCGGGTGTATCATATGCAGTGTTAAAGGAGGTAGACTATTATGTTTGAGACATTACAGGAGAAGACTGAAGAGAAAGCAATGGTGCAGTTCCTTGAACGCTTTACAGATTATCCATTTCTGGTAAAGTTCAAGAATTCCGAGTATCACATCGGAGAGGGTGAACCTACATTTACGGTGAATTTTAAGAAAGCGATTCCTCTGGCAGATCTGATGAAGAGCACATCCCTTGCACTGGGTGAGGCGTATATGCGTGGAGATCTGGATATCGAGGGAAATCTTTATGAAGCGCTGGATCATTTTCTGGGTCAGATGGGAAAATTTTCTACCAATGAATCTGCTCTGAAAAAGATCATGTTCAGTTCAACATCAAAGAAGAACCAGGAAAAGGAAGTAACCAGCCATTATGATATTGGAAATGACTTTTATAAACTTTGGCTGGATGAGACTATGAGTTATTCCTGCGGGTATTTTATCCATGAGGATGATACGTTGTATCAGGCGCAGGTAAATAAAGTTGATTATATTCTTAAAAAATTACATCTGGAAGAGGGTATGAGTCTTTTAGATATCGGCTGCGGCTGGGGCTTTCTGCTGATCGAGGCAGCTAAGAAATATAAGGTTCATGGTACCGGTATCACCTTAAGTCATGAACAGTATGCAGAATTTCAGAGACGGATCAAGGAGCAGGGTCTGGAAGATTATCTTACGGTAGAGCTGATGGATTACCGTGATCTGCCGAAGAAGGAGTATCAGTTTGACCGTGTTGTCAGTGTCGGTATGCTGGAGCATGTTGGACGTGATAATTATCAGCTGTTTCTTGATTGTGTGGAAAAGGTTCTGAAGCCGGGCGGACTGTTTCTGCTTCACTTTATCAGTGCTCTGAAGGAGCATCCGGGTGACCCGTGGGTCAAGAAATATATTTTCCCAGGCGGAACTGTTCCGAGCTTACGTGAGATCCTGAACCATATGGCAGAGGACAATTTCCATACCCTGGATATCGAAAATCTCCGTCTGCATTACAATAAGACATTGCTTCACTGGGAAAAGAATTTCCGGGACAATATTGAAAAAGAAAAGACTATGTTTGACGAAGAGTTCCTGCGTATGTGGGATCTGTACCTGTCAGCATGTGCGGCAACCTTCCACAACGGAATTATCGATCTTCACCAGATTCTTATGACCAAGGGTGTGAACAATGATCTGCCAATGACCCGCTGGTATTGATTTTCTCTTTACAAATCTGCCGGAAAGGAATATCATACTTTTATAAAATAATTAATAAAAGCAATCAAGAGGTTTGATATGGCAGGAAAAGCAGAGAAAAAAAACAATACAAGATCCAGGATCATCACCTATGTGATGAATAACCGGAGCACCTCAAAGGTGGAGCTTTCCAAAAACCTGAATATGAGTATGCCGACTGTGCTGTCCAACGTAAATGAACTGATGGAGAGCGGTGTTCTTGTAGAGACCGGGGAGTATGCATCCACAGGAGGCAGAAAGGCGAAAAGTATCGGCATTAATCCTTCTTACCGTTATGCAGCAGGAATTATGATCACGGCGAATCATGTCGGGATGGTCCTGGTAAATATGCGGTCAGAGGTTGAGAAGACAGAGCGTGTAAGAATGAAGTTTTCTCCGGAGACTTCTTACTGCCTGGAGTTGTCTTCCCTGGTCAAAGATTTTCTGGGAGATATGGAAGCTCCTGAGAAGCTGCTTGGAATCGGAATCTCAATTCCCGGGATCATCAGTCGGGAGCAGCATCTTGTTGTGAAATCGCATGCGCTTAAGATCGAAAATTACAGCCTCAGTTTTCTGGAGCAGGCTTTTTCCTGTCCTGTTTATTTTGAAAATGACGCGAATGCAGCTATGCTGGCGGAAGATCTTCATCTGTATCAGGACGCGATCTATCTGTCTCTTAATAATACGCTTGGCGGTGCTTTCTGTATTGACGGGAAACTGTTTGCCGGGCAAAATCAGAAGGCCGGTGAATTTGGCCATATGATCCTGGTTCCGGGTGGCAGACCGTGTTACTGCGGCAAGAAGGGATGCGCAGACGCTTACTGTGCATCCAGCGCGCTGACCGGTGAGCGCTATGAGTCTTTGGAACAGTTTATGGACAGTCTTTCCGCAGGAGAAGCAGATGCCTCTGAAAAATGGGGAGAGTATCTGGACCATCTTGCCGTACTGATCTCCAATCTCCGGATGGCTTATGATATGGATATTATCCTGGGCGGCGAGGTTGGCGGATATCTGCCGGATCATATGCTGCCTCTCGGAGAAAAAGTGATGGAGTACAATGGTTTTGACCGTGATACCAGATATCTTAAGAACTGCAGCTACCGGAAGGAAGCATCTGCAGTTGGCGCGGCGAAGCACTTTTTTCATGAGCTAATCAAAAATATTTAACCGAATCAAGTAAGTCCCCTGCGGGGGTGCGAATATCCGATTGACCAAATGCATAGAGAATACGAATCATGCAGAGAAAAGAATCTGCAGCTCCGGCATGGAAGAACCTTGCCGGAGCTGCGGGTTCTTTTTTTATGTGGTGGATAGTGAAATGTGCATAAAAAAACCGGATCGAATTTGTTCAACAGGGAGAATCACCGGAAACCCTATTGACAAATCCTCTCAAAAGAACAATAATGTAATTACTTTAATAAAACAATTAATAAAAGATAATACATAATAAACAAGGAGGAAAAACATTATGATCCAGCAGGTAATGACAAATCCAGGAGAGATTATTTTCAGAGAGGTTCCGGTTCCGAAGGTGGGAGATGACCAGGTTCTCGTTAAGATCATGAACATTGGTATCTGCGGTTCCGATATTCATGTATATCACGGCAAGCATCCTTTTACCAAGTATCCGGTGACACAGGGACATGAGGTGTCCGGTGAGATTACAGAGCTGGGAAAGAATGTCACAGGCTTTCAGGTAGGACAGAAGGTAACGATCGAGCCACAGGTATACTGCGGACATTGTTATCCATGCCGCCACGGCAAATATAATCTCTGCGAAGAGCTGAAGGTTATGGGCTTCCAGACAACAGGAACAGCTTCCGAGTATTTTGCGGTAGACGCTTCCAAGGTCACACCGATCCCGGAGGAAATGTCTTATGAGGAAGGTGCGATGATCGAGCCTCTGGCAGTTGCTGTTCACGCAGTGAAACAGATGGGCGATGTGAAGGGGATGAATATTGCTGTTCTTGGTGCCGGCCCCATTGGAAATCTGGTGGCACAGAGTGCCAAAGGAATGGGCGCTGCGAAGGTTATGATCACGGATGTCAGTGATCTTCGCCTTGAGAAAGCGAAAGAGTGCGGTATTGATGTGTGCGTAAATACCAAGGAGAAAGATTTTGGTGAGGCTATGGTGGAAGCCTTTGGCCCGGATAAAGCAGATGTGATCTATGACTGTGCCGGAAATAACATCACCATGGGACAGGCGATCAAATACGCAAGAAAAGGCAGCGTGATCGTGCTGGTAGCTGTTTTTGCGGATATGGCCACCATTGACCTGGCAGTTGCCAATGACCATGAGCTGGATATCAAGAGCACGATGATGTACCGTCATGATGACTATGTGGATGCCATCGATCTTGTGAATGCAGAGAAGGTTCATTTAAGACCGCTGATCTCCAAGACCTTTGCCTTTAAGGATTATCTCAAGGCTTACCAGTATATTGATGCCAACCGTGAGACAACCATGAAGGTTATCATCAACGTGCAGGAGAAATAACACCAGGAAATGTACTAACAGGAAATCTCCCGGATGTGGCTGTCCGGGAGAGATATAAGCGATAAGCAGTAAACGAGGAGTAACGAAAAACAGGAGGAGTTATGGGTAGTGAAGACAGATACGGAAAGGTACCGCTGATCAGTAAGATCGCGTATGGTTTTGGTGATGTAGGCTGTAATTTCAGCTGGATGTTTGTCAGTAATTTTTTGATGATATTTTATACAGATGTATTCGGGATCAGTATGACGGCTGTTTCAGCGCTGATGCTGTTCTCAAGATTCTGGGATGCGATCAACGATCCCATTGTCGGAGGACTTACGGATAAGACGAAGACCAGATGGGGACGGTACCGTCCGTGGCTGCTCATTGCGGCGCCTGTTACAGCGATCCTTCTGATGATGACGTTCTGGGCACATCCGGACTGGTCGGATACATCCAAGATCATCTATATGGTGATCACATACTGCCTGCTGGTGTTGGGATATACCTGTGTAAACATTCCATACGGAACGCTTTGCGGCGCAATGACACAGGACATTGATGAGCGGGCGAAGATCAATACGTCCCGTTCGGTTGCGGCTATGATCGCTATCGGAATTATCAACATCATTACTGTGCCTTTGATCGGAAAACTGGGAAGCAGCAGTCAGAAGACAGGTTATCTTCTGGTAGCCATCATTTACGGATGCATTTTTGCGGCATGTCATATTTTCTGCTTTGCAAAAACAAAGGAGCAGGTGACCACACCGGAAAAAGAAAAGATATCCATCCGGGTTCAGCTGAAAGCAGTCATGCAGAACCGGCCATATCTTCTGGCACTGGTGGGACAGGTACTGTTTGGTTTCACTCTTTACGGAAGAAACGCGGATGTTCTGTATTACTTTACCTATGTGGAGGGAAACGCATCTTACTATACAACTTACTCCATGTGTATCATCATTCCGTCCATTATCGGAGCTGCCTGCTTTCAGCCGGTCTTCCGGAAACTGAACAACAAAGGGCGGACAGCGTCTCTGTTTGCGCTCCTTACCGGAATTTCCATGCTTGCCATGTATTTCTTTAATGTAAAAGAATCTCCGGCTGCCTTTTACGCCCTGGCAGGAATCACACAGTTCTTTTTCTCCGGATTTAACACGGCAATCTATGCGATCATACCGGACTGCGTGGAATACGGAGAATGGAAAACAGGTCTTCGCAACGATGGTTTCCAGTATGCGTTCGTATCCCTCGGAAACAAGATTGGAATGGCGATCGGAACAGCGCTCCTTGCGGCGCTTCTGGGAAAATACGGTTATGTGGCAAACCAGGCCCAGAATTCAGCCGTGCTCAGCATCATGAAACATTCCTTTACCACGATCCCCGGAATCCTGTGGATCGTTACGGCAGTGGTGCTGTTCTTCTACAGATTGAACAGAAAAAGATACAATGAGATCGTGGAAGATCTGAAATATGGAAAAAGAGGATAATATGAGAACCATAAAAGCTCCCGGATGTGGCTGTCCGGGAGCTTTGCTTTATATATGGAGAAGTGTTTCAAAATCCTTTTGGCACATAGGCCGGTAATACAGAAAGCCCTGGATTTCGTCACAGCCCTCTGCTTTTAAAAATTCTGCAATTTCTTTTGTTTCCACACCTTCGCATACGATAGATTTTCCCATACGTTTCAGCATATGGAAAACTTCCTGGAGAACGATCTGGGTGTTTTCAGTCAGAGAATCCCCCAGGAATTTTCGGTCGATCTTAACTTCATTAAAGAGCAGATCTTTTTTACAAAGTTTTCCGGTTCTTCGAAATGAAGAGGAGAAACATTTAAGGACAGACGAAAATTTTCGGGAAGAAATTCCACAGATTCCTGAAGCCAACGGAAGGTTTTTTCATAAACATAATAATCCAGGCGGATCACAAAGCCGTTTTGCTCAAAAAGAGGAATATATACAGCTGGTGACCATAGCATTTTTTGGTCACGAATCCATCGAACCAGAACTTCCGCACTGGAGATATTTCCATTTTGGGGAGTTACTTTGGGCTGAAAATATATTTGAAATTCCTCGTTTTTCAGTGCCTGATGAAAAGAGTGGAGAATCTCGGCCTGCATTTTTTCCTGGCGGTCGATCTCATCAGAATAAATACAGCAAGGAGAAAGCATTTTTTTGGAAAGTCTACGGGCTACATTTGCACAGGAAAGGATAGTTTCCGGAGTGGTATCGGCATCAGGAACAAGGCAGATTCCGGAGTTGGTACGGAAAAAATTTACATGGAAGGTATTTCTCATACGCTTGCAGATTTTTCGGTCAAGAGCTTGGATCTCTGAAAGAAATGCATCATTTGTAAGATCAGAAATATCTGCAATGCTGATAAAAACATCCGAGAAAAAACGAGTGGTAAAAATGGTAAAAGGTGCACCGGCAATTTCTTCATAGACCATGTTCAGAATCTCATTTCCCAGGGAATATCCATATTTATCATTGATAAAATGAAAGTTTTCCACATCAGTGGAGATCAGAGCAAGGGAATGGGTGTTTCCGGTATTACTCTGAATCTGCCGAATCTTTTCGGAAAGAGTTTCAGAAGAAATCGTGGGAATTGCAGTGCCTGCAGAAACGGAACGGGAAGAAAATTTTTTATTTGCTGCAATTTTCTTATGCGCTTTATCCTGATACATTTTCTGATCTGCCGCATTAATAAGATCCTGCATCATAAAGTAGTGATTTTGATAGCTGACCTCGTAACCGATGGCATAGCTTAGCGGAAGGGTGGTTCTGCTATTATATTCCTGTACAAGGGAATTCAGTTTTCGGGCCATCTGTCGAAGAGAGGCTTCAGAAGTATTCTGTTGGATGATGATAAATTCATCTCCTCCGTAACGGGCAAGGAAACTGTCAGAATTAAGGATGCGCGTCAGACAGTAGGAGAAGGACTGGATAAATTCGTCTCCTTTTTCATGCCCGTAGGTGTCATTGACATATTTCAGATCATTCAGATCGAACATCATGACACCGATGCCAAAGGTACTCGGACGGTTATTTAGCTCCAGAATCAGTTTTTCCAGGGAAGTTTTATTGTGGACACCGGTGATATCACGGAAGGCTTTTACGATAAGGCGGGAAAGCAGCTCTCTCTGAATCAGGGAAAGGGCAAGAGTCACCACAAGCAGAGCCAGTGCAATTTCCATAAGCCGGAGCATAGGATAATAAGAAACACCGGGTTCCTGAAGAAATTTCAGGAGATACAGGTCAATGATCAGCAGGATTACAAGCGCCAGCAGGGTGCATTCACAAAGATGAAGTACACTTTTTTCTTTTTTCATAAATTAAATAAATCTCCTTGTTGTTTACTGATAAAATGGCAGAGTATTTCAGACTTGCACGATGATCATTTTGGCAAAGTCCTGATTGATGCCGATCTTGCTTTCCTGGATTCGTACAATATAAGAGCCGAAAAGAATCGACAGAATCCGTACCGTTGCTCCTTCAAGAAAACCAAGCGTTTCCAGATGATGGCGTTCGTTTTCATTGCCGCATATTTTTTGAATGATATAATCTGTGTTGATATCAGCTAAATTCAGTGGCATAGTTCCTCCGACAAAATGGTTTTATTTTAAATTAGTTTTAACTAACATTATATCGCAAAGAAAAGATATGTCAATGGTTTGCAGAGTGTTACTTTTGAGTGAAATTTTTCAAAGCAGTTTTATATGGGACGACAGGCAGAGCAGTTTGTGATATGATAAAAAAATATCGTCAATAAATATAAGAATGTTTAGAAATTGTTTAGCCGACAGGCGTATAAGGAAGATGAATAAAAATGCAGCAGGGGAGATAGAAAAATGGATACGGTAAAATAAGATTTCAGCAGACTTTTTCGCTGTATGCAGCGCGCCGAAAGAGGAGAAGAGCTGACAATAGGCTTCTTTGGCGGTTCAATCACCCAGGGCAAGATCCTGAAGCCGCTGACTAATCTTGTGAGCAGCTTTGCCATGGGAACTACGGTTCTGCTGGGGCAGCAGATTGGCTGTGGAGAGCGGAAAAAGGGAGGTCGGACGGTGGGAACTGCCATTGTGATGTTCGGAGTGATCGCGCTGATCATGACTGTGATCCTTGTGATTTTTGCGCCTCAGGTCAGCAGTATCATGAATGCGCCGGAAGAAGCCTTTGACAAGACTGTGGATTATGTACGGATCTGCTGGTAAGTATTTCCTTCCTGATCATTCTTGCCATCGTGAATTCCATGGATGTGACAGCTTCCGCAGGAGTGGGAGTTGCGGAAAAAGTCTGCGCGTTTATCATGCTGATCTCCTCAGCATTTATGCAGTCCATCTCTGCTTTTGTGGCTCAGAATTACGGCGCAGGACGGATGGACTGTGCGAAAAAAGCGCTGCATTATGGTGTGGCAGTTTCTTTTGCCATCGGCGTGGGAATGTTTTTCCTGTCATTTTTCCATGGAGGTGCTCTGGCGGGAATCTTCTCGTCGGATACCATGGTTATTGATGCGGCGGCAGATTATCTGAAAGCCTATGCCATTGACTGCATGCTTACGGCGATCTTTTTCTGCTACATCGGTTTCTATAATGGAATCGGTCTGACAAAGTTTGTGATGATCTAGGGAATCCTGGGCGCTTTCTGTGTCCGTGTTCCGGTATCCTGGTTTATGAGCCGCCAGCCGGAAGCGACACTGTTTGATATCGGTCTGGCGACACCAATGTCCTCTGCGCAGCAGATCGCGCTTTGCCTTGGCTGCATGCTGTATCTGAAAAAGAAGCAGCGTGTATAAAGTGATATGGTACGGGATTATTATGGTAATGGAAATGTACTTATATGAAAAAAGAGGAAAATGCTATGACCTATACAACGGATTATCAGTCACCACTGGGAACGATCTTTCTTGCGGCAGATGAAAAAGGTCTTACCGGTCTGTGGCTGGAAGGGCAGAAATACTATGCTGCCCAGATAAAAAAAGAAGAATGCAGGCAGGAAGAAGCGCCGGTGCTGAAAGAAACAAAGCGCTGGCTGGATATTTATTTTCAGGGAAAAGAGCCGGATTTTATGCCGGCGCTTCATCCGGTGGGAACGGAATTTCAATGTGCGGTGTGGGAGATCCTGCGCAGGATTCCTTACGGCCGGACGATCACCTACGGTGAGATCGCCGGACAGCTTGCCGCACAGCGGGGCGTGAAAAAAATGTCCGCGCAGGCGGTAGGAGGAGCGGTGGGTCATAATAAGATATCCATTATCATTCCCTGCCATCGTGTGGTAGGAAGTAACGGAAGTCTCACCGGATATGCCGGCGGGATCGACAAGAAGATCGCGCTTCTGAAACTGGAAAAAACAGATATAACCGGATTTTTTGTTCCGAAGAAGGGAACGGCACTGTAGAAAAACAGAAAACGTTTTCAGAAATATGCACTGTTGATTCTTTTATAATTATGATAAAATAAATAAAAATTTTGTACGGGAGGAATCATCATGGAGAATATTTTTCACAGAGTAAGTATCCGAAAATATGAAGACAGACCGGTAGAGAAAGAAAAGATCCTGCAGATCCTGAAAGCAGGTATGCAGGCTCCAAGCGCATGCAATCAGCAGCCCTGGGAATTTTATGTGGTAACAGATAAAGAGAAGATCAGGAAGCTTTCCGGTGCGACACCCTATTCCGGCTGTGCGGCAGGCGCGCCTGTCGTGATCGTTCCGGTATATCGCAAAGAAGGCCTGGTGATACAGTCTATGGCACAGATCGATATGTCCATTGCCCAGGAGAATATCTGGTTGGAAACGGATGCACTGGGACTTGGTGGCGTGTGGATCGGAATCGCACCGATGCAGGACCGCATGGATGAGGTTCATGACATGCTGGAGCTTCCGGAAAACGTGGAGGTATTTTCTCTGTTTGCCCTGGGCTATCCGGCAGAAAAAAGAGAACAGCAGAACCGGTTTGATGAAAGCAGGATCCATTTCGTGGAATAAAACAGCTGACTGTGAAGAAACATAATGACAGAATCGAGGAACAAAAAATGGAACATATCGCAAGAGATGAAGCATTTGTTTTATTAAAAAAATACAACAAAGACCCTTTTCATATTCAGCACGCACTGACAGTTGAGGCAGTGATGAAGTGGTACGCAAAAGAGCTGGGATATGGAGATGACGCAGAGTACTGGGGCATTGTAGGACTGTTCCATGACATTGATTTTGAACTTTATCCGGAGGAACACTGTCTGAAAGCACCGGAGCTTCTTCGTGAGGCTGGTGTGGGAGAGGATATCATTCATGCAGTGGTTTCCCATGGCTACGGAATTACCGTTGGCTGTGGAAAAACCATTGAGACGGAACCGGAGCATGAAATGGAAAAAGTTCTCTTTGCGGCAGATGAGCTGACAGGACTGATCTGGGCAGCAGCGCTGATGCGTCCGTCAAAAAGCACCAAGGACATGGAACTGAAATCCCTCAAAAAGAAATATAAGAGCAAAGGCTTCGCAGCCGGCTGCTCCAGAGAGGTGATCCAGCGTGGTGCTGATCAGCTGGGATGGGATCTTGCCAAGCTTCTTACCATGACACTGCAGGCTATGGCAGACAGCGAAGATGATATTCAGAAAGAGATGGAAGCGGAAGAAGTATAAGAATAGTAAAAATCACCAATGCTGAGAAGGGTGTTTTGTGAAAGAAGCCTTTTGCAGAAAAAACTTTTCTGCGGTAAAATAAAAGATAGAATCTGTATAAAATTCAAACAGGCATTTATCGTAGTAAGTTAAGAAAACAGGAAGAGGTGGATAACATGAAAGAATACGAGATCATTATTGAAACGATCAATCCATGCGGCGGCGAGCGTCATTCCCAGCAGGAGATCATTGAAGCGGAGATTGAGAGCCCGGAAGCTTATGTGAAACAGAACGGAAGATTTCCGGTGATCGATACAGCGCAGAATCCGGACGGGGATGTGGTGATCGTAACCGGTGACGGAAACGGTTACATGGTAAGATATACATTTACAGAATAAAAAAACAGCGTCTGCAGAAAAGAAGCTGCAGATGCTGTTTTTTTGTCGAAATGGAAGGCAGTTATGTATAAGGAGGAACAAAACATGAAAGTATTAATGCTTAACGGAAGTCCCAGGGTAAAGGGAAATACAGCACTTGCTCTGGAAGAAATGAAAAAGGTCTTCGAACAGGAAGGCGTGGAAGTCGAGATCGTGCGGGTAGGTCATAAAGAGGTCCGGAGCTGCATTGCCTGTCAGCGCTGCTACGAGCTTGGAAAATGTGTTTTTGATGACATCGTAAATGAACTGGCGCCGAAATTTGAAGAAGCAGACGGTCTTGTAGTTGCCAGTCCGGTCTATTTTGCTTCTGCCAATGCCACACTGGTTGCTGTTCTTACCAGACTTTTTTACAGCACCCATTTTGACAAGACCATGAAGGTAGGTGCCAGCGTTGTCTGTGCAAGACGTGGCGGATGTTCCGCCACCTTTGATGAGCTGAACAAATTTTTCACCATCTCAAATATGCCCATCGCATCCAGCCAGTACTGGAATTCCATTCATGGACGGGAGCAGGGAGAAGCAGAACAGGATGAGGAAGGTAAGCAGACCATGCGTGTCCTCGCCAGAAACATGACATTCCTCATGAAGAGCATTGCCCTGGGAAAAGAAAAATTCGGGCTTCCGGAAACAGAAGAACGGGCATTTACTCATTTTATCAGATGACGAGGTGATTTTGATCTTCACCTTACTGTAATCATTGACATTACAACGGGAAGGATATATGATAAGAAAAAACAGAAGAGGTGAAGAAGAATGCAGATATCCAGCAGATTTACGTTAGCAGTGCACATTTTTACATGCATTGATACGTTTCAGAATGAATATAAAGTAACCAGTGATTTTATTGCGGGCAGTACCAATGTAAATCCGGTGATCATCCGCAAGATCCTTCTGCAGCTGAAGGCTGCCGGTCTGGTGCAGGTTGCCAGGGGAACCGGCGGAACTACCATTACCAGACCGTTATCAGAAATCACATTTCTGGATATATATAAAGCGGTGGAGTGTGTGGAAGACAACAAGCTCTTTCACTTCCACGAGAATCCCAACCCGCAGTGTCCGGTAGGAAAAAATATCCACAATATCCTGGATGATAAGCTGCAGCAGGTGCAGGACGCAATGGAGCGGGAGCTTCAGTCTATCACTTTGGAGGATGTGAAAGAAGATCTGGAGAAATATCTTCAGTAGTAAAAGATAAAACAGAACAGAATCGCGAAAGCGCATCACAGAAATGATAAGCCGCTACCAAGCAGAGAAGTTATGAAATCTGCTGAGTAGCGGTTTTTTATATTTGGGGAAATTGATCAGTGATATTTCATGGTATAAAAAAGCACTTGAGAAAAAATATAAAAAATCTAGTTGTAACTATTGACATTACAATAAAACGATGCTATATTACTTGATGTAATAAAGAAGGTTACAACAATGACTGGCCGGTCATGATTATAAGAAAATGTTATTGATGCGAATAATAAGAATAAAGGAGAAAACGATCATGAAAAAAGTAGTAGAATTTTTACAGGCAAACCCGGTACAGTATCTGGCAACTGTAGGACGCGATGGAAAGGCGAAATGCCGCCCGTTCATGTTCTGTTTTGAGAAAGACGGAAAGCTCTGGTTCTGCACAAACAATACCAAGGATGTTTACAAGGATATGCAGGCAAACCCGGAGATCGAGGTTTCCGTATCTAATCCGGAGTACGCATGGATCCGTCTTCACGGAAAAGCTGTTTTTGAGGACAACCATGAAGTAAAGGTAGCCTGCATGGAGAATCCTATTGTCAAAGGTCAGTATGAGACTGCTGAGAACCCGATCTTTGAGGTATTCTACCTTGAGAACCCACATGGTCTGATCGCAGACTTCTCCGGAAACCCGCCATATGAATTCTAATTGAATCAACACCCAATTGATTCTATGTCATAACAGACTCCCGATAGCACCAAGGCAAATTCCTGCATTCATTCCTCATTCAATGGACGCAGGAATTTCCTGGTTACTGTTCACTCTGTGAACAGTAACATTTCCAATACATAAAAATCGGACATTTACAACAGATACATTTCACAGGAACTGCATGGAGGTCTGTCCTTTCGGAGCAGTGGAAAGAAGGTAAGCTATGGAGATCCGTAAACATCTTCATATCATAAGGAGGCAGAAAAAAGTGGACTGGGCACAGTTTTTATGCGGGATACCCGCAAGAGATTATATATTTCAGAAGGAGCCCTATGAGGAACAGATCACACAGGCTTCGGCATATCTGAAGGAAGCAGATCATGTGCTGATCGGAGCAGGTGCCGGCCTTTCTGCAGCGGCCGGTCTTACCTACAGCGGGAAACGCTTTCAGGAAAATTTCAGCGATTTTATAAAAAAATACGGGCTGCAGGATATGTATTCTGCCGGTTTTTATCCATTTCAGACAGAGGAAGAGCGCTGGGGTTACTGGTGCAGACATTCTTATGTAAACCGTATCAAACCACCGGCTTTGCCACTGTATCAGCAGCTTTTTGACCTGGTGAAAGAAAAAGACTATTTTGTGCTGACCACCAATGTGGATCACCAGTTTCAGAAAGCCGGATTTTCGGAAGAGAGGATCTTTGCCACACAGGGAGATTATGGCCGGATCCAGTGCATGAAGGGATGTCATCCCAGGACCTATGATGCCGTTTCCATGTTTGCCCAGATGGTTCAGGCAGAAAAGGACTGTAAGATTCCTTCTTATATGGTGCCGAAATGTCCGGTATGCGGCGGCCCTATGGCTATGAATCTCCGATGCGACCAGTATTTTGTGGAGGATGAGCAGTGGAATGAGGCTGCGGAAAATTATGGAAAGTATCTGAAACAGCTGAAAAAAGGCAAGGCTGTACTGCTGGAGCTGGGCGTTGGTTTTAACACACCATCTATTATTCGCTTTCCTTTTGAAAAAATGGTACGTGAGCACAAAAATACAGAGCTGATCCGCCTGAACAGAGACGAGGCTGTGATACCGGAAAGCTTCGGAGAACGTGGAATCGGAATCAATCGTGACTTGTGCGACAGCTTACGGGATATTACAATAGAAATAAAAAAGATATCCGCAGATCATTTGCAGGACAGCTGATATAAAACCCAACAGAAACCAAAGTGCCCAATGGGAAAAATCTGCGGAAGTGTTACAGGCAGGTCAAAACAGAACTGGTAAATAACAGAAGGAGGACATATGGATCAGAAACAGCGTCTTGATTATCTTGTGGAAAAATTCAAAGAAGATTCCGGAGAATACAGGAACCTTAAGGTCTCGGACAACGATGCAGAAAAAAGAAGAATCCTTCGTTCTCTCATGAACATTCGCATGCCCCGGCATATGGATGAAGAAATCCTGAAGGTGCAGGATGAATTCCTGAAGGAAGATGCCAGGGAAAAAGGAATCGTAACCCTGGATCAGATTCCGACGGTAAAAGAGGCGTACCACAGTACTGTGCCTTTTGCGGAAAAAATCTCTATCTGGCAGGGCGATATCACCAGACTTCAGGTGGGAGCTATCGTCAATGCAGCCAACTCCCAGATGCTGGGCTGTTTTGTGCCCTGCCACAGATGTATTGACAATGCGATCCATTCGGCTGCGGGAGTGGAGCTTCGTGCAGAGTGCAGCCGCCAGATGAACCAGAAACGGATCCGCTACGGAAGATCCTATGAAGAACCAACCGGACAGGCCATGGTGACCGGTGGCTATAACCTTCCGGCGGAGCATGTGATCCATACGGTGGGGCCTATTGTTTACTACGAAGTCACGGACAAGTTACGGCAGGATCTGAAAAACTGTTACGAAAGTGTGCTGAACTGCTGCCTGGAAAACAATATCCGATCCGTAGCGTTCTGCTGTATCTCCACCGGAGAGTTCCATTTTCCCAACAAAGAAGCAGCAGAGATCGCTGTGAACACCACAGAAGCCTTTCTGGAAAAACAAGGAGATGCTTTTGACCGGGTGATCTTTAATGTGTTTAAGGATATGGATCTGGAGTATTATAAAAATCAGTTTTAAGTATCCGGTCAGCTCCTGGCTTTATGAAAACAGCCTCGCTGAAGACTGCATACGGTTATTGTATGCCATGCCTTCTGCGGGGCTGTTATTTTATTTTTTAAATAGTTTATCATTACAGAGATCCACAAACAGCTGGGCTGTTCTGGAAAGAGGTCTGTCGCTGCGGTAGCACAGGGACAGCTGTGAAGAGATCGCTGGTGTGATGGGAATGGCACGCCAGGGAGAGTAGCTGGGTCTGGGACCGTTCTCGGGAAGCTGGACGTGAACATCCATCAGCAGGGCCACACAGGCCTGATTAGTCACCATGTCCAGAATGGAATCGGTTCTGTGGCTGGTAAAAACGATATTTGGTACAAAATTGGCGTTCTGGCAGGCTATTCTAGCAACACCCTCAAGTTTGCCCCTCACGAAGAGCGCCCTTCAACAACTTTAATTACCCTTTATATTTCCAGCAGATTTTCCAGAGAAAAAATTGATTCCCAATCAAGAAGTTCTTCCATTTTATTAAGATTCTGGTCAGAGTGTTCCAGCTCCCTGGAAAAACGGTAACAGATTGAGACCAGATCTGGAAAGGAAAACTGCTTTTGCTGCAAAAGCCAGGTTCCCATTGCCAGCTCGTGGATCATGAAGGTGCAGATAACTGCCATTTTTACTTTGGCGAAGATCTGTTCATCATATACGGCCCCGCAGAAATACGTGTAGATCCAATAGAGCAGGAGCTGTTCTTCCTGAATCTTCCAGTCCGGATAAAAGGTTTCGAATTCAAGACAGACATCCTGGTATTGTTGTTCGGTATCACAGGCGGTATATAACGGGGTTAAGGTTTCCAAGAGGTAATCATGCCAGCCAGAGCGGAGAACTTCCATTTGAGGAATGATGGTTTTCCATATGTTTTTTCGCAGGTCAGCAGAAGGCTTTTTGGCAGTGATCCACTTGTGGAGTTTTTTCTGGAAGGAATCTCCGAAAGCAGAATTTTGATGACGACTGCGGATCGTTTCCCATTGAAACAATTTGTTCCGGTCCAGACAGAGCTGAAAATCATGGCCGCAGGCCAGAAGCTTCCGGCGGCGTAACGCACAGGGAACGGAACGGTCCTGGATCACGGAGAAGAGATAGTCTCTGGTGTCCATCAGCGCGGTGAAAAGGAAATAGTCGAAGTCGTCATAAGTCTCTTCTGGAGTTTCCTTTTCCACAGTCCGGAATGTGATTTTTTCTTTGTGGCTGAGAAAGATTCTGGCGGCTTCCGGGCAGGAAAGAGACAGAGACAATTCCCGAAGTCCCTCAAATTCTTCGATATGCCTCGGGTATTTACGGCAGGTATCGCAGAGCATATCTTTGCCCGCTTCGCTGTAGATATCACAGAGATTATCTTCGTTCAGAAATGCACAGCGTTTTTGATAATGACGGAAAGAATGTTCCTTCCAGTCGATGTCATTCAGAAGGCGGTTGCGAAAAGCTCCTTTGCAGTGGCGGTATTTTTTGAGACTGTTTTGATCGATCATGATCTGCCAGCCGGCACAGCAGGTATCCGGACAGCTGCCTGCGATGCAGGAAAATTCATTACAAAAAGTAGGTTTCGTGATTTGCATAATAGTTCTCCCGAAGGTTGTAAATTTTACCTGGAATTATAGCACTGCATAAAAGAAACTACAACAGAAATGAAGCGTGATATCCTGACAGTGTTAAGAATGAGAACTGGAAATTGTCATGTAATCTGATAAGCTTTTCAAGTTAATTAATGTGGGCTAACTGTGTATAGTAAAGTAAGGAATCAAAGAAGCGAGCTTATCATGCCAGATCAGAAAATTGACAATCTTTTAAATCTAGCCCTGGATGCTACAGAAGAGGAACGCCAGAAATCCGGAAATCTGAACACAGGATATGATCCTGCTGGGAAAACCTGGGATGTGATCGTGAAATACACAGGCAGGGAGGAGGAGCTTTCCGGAGAGGGAATACAGGCAGTTCCGCTTCTGGGAAACTATGCAGTTGTTACTTTTCCGGAGCGTGAGATCGACAGCTATTCTGACCGAGAAAATGTGATCTTTATGGAAAAACCAAAACAACTTTATTTTGAAGTGTTTCAGGGAAAAACAGCCAGCTGCATCCAGGCGGTACAGACCGGAGCGGAAGGGTTGACCGGAGAAGGAATCCTTATGGGAATCGTGGATTCCGGTGTTGATTATTTCCACCCTGATTTTCGAAATGAGGATGGAAGCAGCCGGATCCTGTATCTATGGGATCAGGGAATTCCGGGAAAACCACCGGCAGGATATGGGGCAGGAACAGAATATACGAAAGAAGAAATTGATGAGGCGCTTGCACTTGGAGAAAACCAGGGCAGACGCCTTGTTCCGTCTGTGGATATCAGCGGACACGGGACTGCTGTGCTTGGAATCGCAGCCGGAAACGGAAGGGCTTCCGGTGGTGTGAACAGAGGCGTTGCCTATGAAAGTGATCTCCTGGTTGTGAAAATGGGAATTCCAAAGGAGAATTCTTTTCCCAGGACAACGGAACTGATCCAGGGAATCGACTATCTGATGAGGAAGGCGCTGGAACTAAATCGGCCGTTGGTGATCAATCTGAGTTTTGGGAATAATTATGGGTCTCATGAACCTTATAATTAAGGGAAAACATAAGAAAACACTGATATTTCCTGTGTTTTCAGGCAATTCAGTGTTTTACTCGGATTCATGTTTGGTTGTTGTTTGAGTCTTATAATACTCGGTCAGGATCATGTTAATCTGCTGGGAACGTGTACGATAGTTCGCTTTTGCATCCTTATCAATCTCAGCAACCAGTTCTTTGGACAAAGTAGTATAGACCTGAATATTGTTGGAACTGATAGCCATGTGGCACCTCCGATTCAATTTAATAGAATTATTCTATCATACTTCTTCGGGAGGGGCAATGTGAACTGAAAATTGAAGAATTATTGTTACTGTAAAATTGGAACGGTCGTAAAGAAAATCTATGAATAGAGAACGATAAGAAAGGTAGAACAGACAATGAAGAAAACAATTTTTGAAGAGATGGGCGGTACTTATATCAGACATGGGGATTATCTTATCCCTGCTCTTACCTTACCGAAGGAAGAAGAACAAAGGGTTGTCGGTGTATGGGGACAAAGACATTTGCGGTATTTGAAGGAATACCGCAGATTGCTATATCTGAATATGCTTACAAGCGGCAGGCTGAATGGTTATTTGGCTGATATAGAAGAACAGGCACAGGAACGCTTTGAAAGACTTGTAGAACAGATGAAACAGGCACAAGGCATTACAGAACAGCTAAAGGTGGAAAATGTCTTGGAATGGATAGGAAGAATGAACAATATACAAGTATGTGCGAGGGAGATTGTGGATAAAGAGATAATTTATCAAGAATGAAATGTAAGATAAATAGTGTATAAAATGTAGCAGGGCATCATAAGATAAAATTGTAATTGCATTTTCCACATAGTTCGTGTAAAATGTAATTAGAAAAGCTGTGCATCAGCGGTGGGTTGACACCTAAAATCTGATACGTTTTCCGAACGAAGGTGTCGGAGGTTGGCAGGCAACGGAAAAACCTGATATTTTCCAGACGAAGGTGCTGGAGGTTGGCAGACAACGGAAAAATCAACCATGAGAAGGGAATGTTTAGTGCTGCGGCGTGAACATTCCCTTCTCTAAATTTTATGGGATAAGGATTAAGTTATGGACAAAAGACGTGCAATTCAGATTATGACAAAAGCGGCACAACTATATAAAGAACATCTTGAGGATCAGAAGGTTTTGTTCCTATATGGCTTACCGAAAGAGGTGAATAAGCAATTACAGGAAAGTAATAAGATTTTGTCATCTGTACAGGGATATGAAGTTGTTTTCCATAGATACAATTTTTTACATTTGACAGGAGTTCGATTGAATAAAAAAGAGACAGCTTCTGCAATTCATTTTTACCAGAAATGCCTGGATAAGCGATTAACAGAAAATGATTTTGTTTTTGCAAAAGATGGCTCTACGGGGCAAAAATTGGATATATTGGAACGTATGATGCTTATTAAGAAAAACGTAACAATGATAGGAGAATTTACAGATCGAGGACCGAAATTATATACAGAAAAAGCTGCCGGGAATATATGTGGTTGTATTGGCTTCGTAAAAGATAAAAATACGAAATTAAATGTACCGAACACATTGCTGAAAAAGGACATCAGAGATGTAACAGCACAGCCTACATATAAAGTATTTGCTGTAATATCAAAACACTATACAGATGAGAAATATACAAATCTTGTGAAGATGGACAAAAGTATTGATTTGAAAGAGTGTTGTTTCTCAGAAACAATAGAAAATATGATAGATAGAGAAAATCTATAATGAAATATAAAGAAACCATGCTACTGCTTTTTGTAACAGTATCATGGTTTTATTGTTTGTCGTCTATATTTTAAGTTGATTATTACTTTACAAAATTGGCAATGTTATAATTATCATTGATTTTAGAAGAAGGGAGTATCGAGGGAAATTAGTGGAACTGGTTTTGCAAGCATAGCGTTTGGATATCCAAACGCACTTTGGGAGCCCCCCAAACCCCATTTGTTGGCTTTACAAAGTAGGAATTTTTTGCTCAAGATAAAAAGAGAGTGCGTAAGCGGAAAGAAATCAAATTATGCTTACGCACTTTGTGCCTCACTTTTGCTCGGTGGTTAGCAGTTTGTGAATTATTGGGATGAAGCAATATAACTGTTTTGAGAAAACGGGATATTTTTTATATTAGTAGTTTAAACATTATAGTTCTGTGTTGTGCGATTTTTGCCTGGATTGAACAGGATGTTTTTTTTGCAATTCCTGTTTCCTCTGATATTCAAGTTCCCAGGTACGATGAGAGAAGCTATAGGGATCTTCCATATTGAGATCATCCACTTCATGGGTTGCGATATCACGATAGTGATAGTCATAATATTCACCAAAAGTACCTTTGAGCTGCTCAATCAGTTTCTCTCGGAAAGTAGGTCGTATCTGGATTCTGGCATCCAGTAATTCTGTATATTGCTCTGGTTTAGGCCGGAGTTTTTCCTCTTGGAAAGCGACAGCATCTTTTTCAAGCTGCTCTTTGAGAGCCATATCCTGAGAATCGAGAATATCCAGATTCTTATCCATCTGGTCGTATTTTCTGGAAAGGCTCGCCATATCTTTCTCTGTGGAGCATTCAGCCTGAAACAGCAGCTGTTCTTTGGCAGATTTCAGTTCCTCGATTTCTTCTGTTACGGTTGTAAGCTGCTGGTTTAACTTTATATGCTGGAAAGGATTTAGAATACTGGTTTTACTTTTTTGCACATTTAGTTCTTTCTTTTCAGTAACTTTCGCTTTGAGCTTTTTCTTAATGGTATCATATTTATTTAGGATAGGACGAAAATGCTGCATCCAGTCATGGATCACTTCTTTTTGCATTTCATTATGAAGTAAATGATATTGTGTAAAAATCATATGATTGCGGATTGCTTCTAATGTTTCTGCAATTACCGGAATAGATTTTTCGACAGCTTGAACCAATTTTTTTATCTGTGTTTTTAATTCCCGTAGTATTCTGTTATCCGCACGAACCCGACGGTTGATTTCACACCGGTCTGCTATCATGCCTTTCTTTTCCATATTCTGGGCAATGTAGCCTTCGTGGATGGTTGGCTGTTCAGTGATTCCCTGAGCTGCAAAACTGCGGTGATCAATGGCGGCATTTATCTGATTAAGGGCAAGCATTTTATTTACGGCATCTGCCCAGTTTGCTCTCCAGAGGCAGAGCTGTTCCTCACTGTTCCATTGTTCGGAAATCGGGTTTTGTCTGCCATACCGGGTGCTTTTTGGATGTTTGTCGATACGTTCATAACCTTTCTCCTGTGCTGCCGAGGGAGTCAGATATACTTTCTTTTTCCCAGCTTTATAACGATACTGTTTTTCCCAGCCCTCTTTCTGAGCATCCTTAAATTCAGAAGCAGTAAATCCCTTTTCCTCTCCATCTTTGATGCATAGATATTCTTTTTCGGTTTTATACTGCCATGTTCCGTTTTCGTTTAATGGACGGACAGTAAGTAGAATGTGTGCATGGGGATTGTGACCATCTGTATCGTGAATGGCGAAATCGGCACACATTCCCATATCTACAAAATTCTTTTGAATAAAATTCTGAAGAAGAGAAATATTGCTGTCTTTATCCAACTCAATAGGGAGTGCGACAACAAATTCTCTTGCCAGTCGGCTGTCTTTTGTTTTTTCAGCAGCTTCTACAGCATTCCAGAGTTGCTCCCGGTTTTTCCATTTAGGCGGAGCCATAGGGGGAAGCATTACTTCCTGATAGATCAGTCCATGTTTTCGGGTGTAGTCATGCTGGATGCCATCGTAATCATTGTATATGCGGCTACAGCTCATATAAGCAGATGCAGCGACAGCAGACCGCCCGGAACCACGGCTGACGACCTTGGCTTGCATATGATAAATTGCCATATCTGGCACCTCCTTTCGATGTTGCCTGCAACAGCGGATAGCCCTCGGCAGAGCGCACGAGCCCCGTAGGGGATACCACCGCCCGATTTATCGGGTGGTGAGTAAGTGCGCCCTTCGGGAGTAGAACTTGTGTATTTACATTCCTCTTAGCCGGAGCATCAGCTCCCGCTTTAGGGTATCTAAATCCATTTCTTTAATATGTGGAGCAATGCTTTCCAGAATCGCTCCTTCTTGAATCAATCTGCGTGTTCTGGCATTACGTTCCTTTTTACGGTTTCTTGCTTCGATTTCTTCCAGTCTGTGTTTTGCCTGTAAAAGCACTTTTTCTTCTGGTGTCATAATTCTTTTATTTGCCATATCTGGCACCTCCTTTTTATGCCCGTATCCGGGCGATTTAGTTTTAAAATCTTGTGGTTTAGTACTATAGTTTTAGATAACTGACAGTGGCATGTCTCTGGTGATAAATAAGAAAAGAAAGTAGTACTACTGTCAGTGAAAAATAGTTATTGTGCGATGCTGCTTTGTTTCAACTCTGGTTTGAAGTGTGATTATCTAACAGAATTTTTTTCGTTTTTTTTAAATTAGCTGTTGCATTGTCCTGACGGATATTCCGGTTATTGATACGGATGGGAACACATCTCTCCAGAATCCGGTCATAAATTCGCTTGTGTGCGATATCAGCGGCGTTATTCAGCTCTGATAAAGTGAGATTGGTTGTTATGATCAGGGGCTTTTTACTGCGGTAACGGCTGTCAATCACATTGAATACCTGTTCCAGTGCAAAGTCAGAGTTCCGTTCAATTCCGAGGTCATCAATGATCAGAAGGCTGTAGCGGTTTAAGCTGTGGATGAACTGATTCCTGTCTTCAAAATGCATTCCGGTAAGGGTATTCAGAATCCGGGAAAAGTTGGTCATCAGTACCGGGACGCCTTTTTCCAGAAGGGCATTGGCAATGCAGCCTGCAAAGAAAGATTTTCCAGTACCGACATCGCCCCAGATGAGAAGTCCGGAAGCGTTTGCTTTCATCTCTTCCCAGTTACTTACATAATTGTGTGCAAGTTTCATTTCCGGATTGCTGCCGTTATCTTTGGCAAAGGTGTAGTCATAAAGTGATTTGTCCTGTAAGCCGCTGGTTTTGAGATGCTCTATTTCCATTTGCTTTTCATGAAGTTTTCTCTGGGCTTCCTCCTGTTCAAAGATCTCCTGCTGGCACTTACAGCGGATGGAAGGAATAAGAACCTTTCCCTGTAATTCATGCCTGCACTGTCTTGGCGTATTGCATTTGGAACAGTAGATCAGGTGATTTGTTTCGTTAAAATATTCATCAGACTGAAGCTCTCTGTTTGGTGTGATAGCTGTTGGTTTTTCTGTAAATGTTGTCATAATGTTTCGTATTCCTCACTTTCATAATTTCGTTGCCGGGAAACAGGATGATCCTGTCTTGCCCAACGGATGATGGTAGCTGCATGGTTTTGGTATTGCTTTCCGGTAGAAGCCATATAACCGGATAAGCGTTCCATATAGTCCTGCCAGTCAGGGATTGTCTGCCGGATATTTTCCAGCTCCGTCTCTGACAGAAAAACATTTTGAAATGTTCCATAGGGTGAGCGTGGCTCTTTACTCCCTCTTATTGTTAAATGGTTCTTTTTTATCTCTTTCTTATTACTGGACAGTTTTCTGTCTGTATCAGGGAAAGAATCCTGTCTGTCAATAGGACAGTTTTCTGTCTGTCTTGAGGAAAGAATTCTGTCTGTATTGCTGAGGGTTTCTTTCGGGATTTTTACATAGATCCGATTAGGGTGTCCGGGTCCCTGCCGTTTTCGGAAGATAAGCTCTTGTTTTTCCAGTACTGCCAGAGCAGTTTTCACCGTCATCTGGCTTTTGTGGAGAACTTCTGCCAGTGCTTCAATCGTAAAGTAGAGGAACACATGACCATTTGTATCTGACCAGCCCTCATTTTTCTGGGAAAGCCTTGCACGGTCGAGCAGGATCATATAAAGCATTTTGGCAGTTTCGTTTATTTCCATGTCCAGAAGAAAACGGGGAAACATCATATAAGATGGCAGGCTTGTGTCTGCTGTCAGAAAGTCCGTCATGTGTTCACCTCCAATCACAATGGTTTATTCTCCAAGAAAATCCCAGTCTATATCACGATCCGGCTGTTCTTTTTCAGGAGCTGGAAAGGGCATCCTGATGGGGGATTCCCTTTCCAACATGCCTGCAGTCAGCCCGGACAGAAAAATCGGCAATGACTGTTTCAGGCTGTGTTCTACTGCTTCTACAATCTGTTTCACAAAAAGTTCTTCCCGTTCCCTTGTTTCCAGATAGGGATCAGCCTGAGTGCGGTAGTAGCGGTCAAAATAATCGACCAGTGCAAGGGAGATTACCTGGCTGTAAGATTTAAAATTCTGTCTGTCCATCGTCTGTAAATATTCCCAGGCTCTCCGCTGCTGGTCTTTGTCCAGATTAAATCGCAGGTTTGTGTTGCGGATATGGTTCTGCATGGCTTATCCCCTCCTTTTCAGGCTCATATAAGCCAGAGATTCATAACCTTTGGCAGTGGCACAGATATCATCAAGGATGGTAACTCGTGATTTGTCATACGCTCCAAAGTTACGGATCAGGCATCCACCGCCTCCGACCACATACAGGCGCATCAGGCCAGGATTGTATTCATATTTGCGGAGCGTGGCAAAAATATCTGTGACATACTGTCTGGCAACAGCAGTAATACAATCCAGATAAGACGCTGAAATGTCAGCGGTTCCAAACCGCAGAATCTGCTCTACGGTAGATTCTTCAATCTTTACTCCGAAGTTGTCCAGAACAGCGTTTTTAGCGGCAATCATGCATTGGTTTACGCCAAACTTTTCTGTCCAGCACCGGCTTTCCTGTGCTTTCTTATTATTGATATACAGAATGTTCATGGTTCCGTTGCCGATATCTGCAAGAAGATTTGTCCCCTTGAAATCTCCAAGTCGGTTTACGATAGCCGGATATCCCTGCGGGTAAAGGCTGCATCCCACAAAACGGAGATGATACTCTTTGCTGTTAAATCGGTAATGGACTTCTGGATTCTGGAGCAGATAGGAACGGAAATCTTCTCTCTGGTTTCTGATCCATGTCAGAGGAAGCCCGGCAGCCAGATGAACGTCTGCTTCACGGATGGAAAAGACATTCAGTTCCCTTGCAATCGCCATGAGAGTTAGAAGATAATATTCTTCGTCCATAGCTTTATCTGGGATAAATTCTTTGTGTCCTTCGCCAATCCGGTAGTAAATGCCGTTATATTCCAGAATATTCCCGGTGAAGATGGGTTCTGTTTCATAGGCTTTGATTCCGGTTGGTGTGACGGTATTTGCTGTTTTCATGTTGCCGTAGCCGTGATCTACAGCAATGATTTTTGTGTTTCTGAGTTCTCGCATAAAAAACACCTCCATTTTCGTATTGATTAATTCAGCAGGCTGTACCGGTGTGGTACTGCTTTGCTGTGAGATAAGCATACGAAAGTTGGAGGAAAAAGACATTGAGGGAAAATTGAGTTGGAATTGAAAAATAGGATATAATTTTGTAAAATAGAGCAATTTCTTTAGTTTTTTATAGCCCTGCATTTTTTTGTTATAAACGTTCATTAAATGTTGACATGTTATTATATAAATGGTAAAATTGTACAATAAAATGTGGAAAGTTGGATGGAATTTATTGAATTATAATAAAACTAATCGTACTTAACTGGCGGCTTATGTATTTGTAGAACTTAGAATAATAGAAAATTTAAAATATTATCAATTTTTACAGCTGTTGCAATGCTTTCAGTAGGAACAACAGTTTTTGCAAGTCCTTAACTGTTGTTTGATAAGGAGTGTAGTTTTATACAAATAGTGATATTATTGCAAAAAACTAGGATTTTATAAAAATAAAAAAATCAAGTCTATAGCTGTTTGAAGTGAGGAGAAAAGCGTATGAGAAATGTGTTGGCAACGGACATAAAAAACAATATTCGAAGCATTCGCTTTATTTTGGGGATTTTTCTAATCGTTTCGGCTACCCTGATGTCTGAGCATGAGATGTTGCAGAAGATCATAAATGCAGGCGGATCTGCAGAAGGACCAGGCTGGTTCGTAGCATACACCTATTGTATGAACAGCGTTAATATGCTTCTGTTTGTTCCCATTGCTGTTGCTTTTGCGGGTGGAGAGAATACGGAGGCTGAGCTGCACAGTCGTTTTTTTCTGTTCAGTTATATCCGTTCAGGGAGAAAACAGTATCTCGTAGGAAAAGCAGCAGGATTGTTGGTCTCCGGAGGTTTGACAGCTTTTTTAGCCATGGTGTTCCTTCTTGTAATCTGTATACTGAGGTTCGGTCAGTATCCTTCTCTGATTGACGGAAATTATGAGATGGCAGTGCTTGTGGGCAGAACGGCGGTAAGCTTTCTGAGATTGTTTTTAAATGGCGCTTTTTGGGCGCTAATTGGCGGTACGTCGGCTGTCATAACAAAAAATCGCTATATGTCCTATGCCGTTCCTTTTATTCTTTATTATGTCCTGACCGTATTTCAGGAGCGTTACTATCAAAAAGCATTCTTTCTGAGTCCCCGCTATTGGGCGGCGTCTATTTACTACAATGATATCTTCTGCATTGCTATATTAGCGGTTGGAAGTTTTTTAACGGCACTGATCTTTATGTGCGCAATAGAAAGAAGGTTGCGGTATGCGTGATATTAAACAGGCTTTTTGGATTGCAGGCCAGAATTTCTATGGATGGAAAAAAAGTCCGAGGATCTGGATGACCTTTATTTTGGCAGCTATATTATGTCTGATGCTGTCGGATCAGATTATTTCCCATGCGATAAAATATGAGACAATCCTTCAGGTATTCGAGCCGTTTATTTGGACATATGGGGATGCATCCTCTGTTATGCTGTCCTCCCTGCTTTTAATCCTGCTCTTTGCGGACATGCCATTTATCAGTCAGGCAACTCCGTATTGGCTTGTACGCACAAAACGGAAGATATGGCTTGCGGGTCAGATTATCTATGTGATCCTGGCGACTGTGATCTATAATATTTTTTTGGCTGTGATGCTTGGAATTATGGGAGCTCCCTTTTCCTTTACGGGAAATGTGTGGAGCGAAACAGCGGCAATGTTGGGCTATGGCGGTGGGGAGAGCATAACCGTTCCTGTTTCCATAAAAACAATGGAAAGCTCAACTCCTTATATGTGCGCAGCAATAGTGTTTGGACTTGTACTTTTATATACTCTTTTTATCGCAGTTCTCATGTTGTTTTTAAATCTGGCTGCGGGAAATATGGCAGGGGTGATCGGTGCTTTTGCAGTCAGTCTGTATGGGCTCCTGCTGAACCCAGATGTTTTCCGGAAACTGTTTCATTTTACAGAAAGTCAGGAATATAGGGCGAACGTGTTCTGCGGCTGGCTGTCTCCGTTGAACCAAGCTACCTTTCCCATGCACAGCTTTGGTTATGATTACCTGCCAGGGATCGGGATGAGCATGTTCATATTTGCAATATTAATCATAGCGCTGATCGGCTTGTCAGCCGTCCGAATTAAGGGCTATAATTTCTCTTTTACGCAGACAAACGAATAAATGGAGGGCAAAATGGAATATGCAATCAGGTTGAAGGGACTGACAAAATCCTTTCAAAAAGAAAAAGTATTAAAGAACATTACCCATGATTTTGAAAAAGGGAAGATTCATGGGATTATGGGGTTTAACGGTTCAGGGAAAACCGTAATGTTTAAATGCATCTGTGGATTTTTACAACCTGAGAGCGGCACAGTGCTCGTAGGGGGAAAACAGATCGGGAAGGAGCTGGACTTTCCAGATTCCGTAGGCATTATCATTGAAAACCCTGGCTTCTTTCTGGATCTCAGCGGTTTTGCGAATTTAAAGAGACTGGCGTCTCTGAAACACCGTATTTCCGATGACGATGTGAGGGCGACGATGCGTGCCCTAGGGCTTGATCCTCTGTCTAAAAAGAAGGTAGGACAGTATTCTCTTGGAATGCGTGAACGTCTTGGTATCGCACAGGCAATCATGGAAGATCCGGAGCTTTTGATATTGGACGAGCCTTTTAATGGTCTGGACAAGCAGGGGGCAGGAGAGGTCTGCGAGCTTTTGCGGGGATTAAAGGAACGAGGGAAGACTATTCTTATCGCAGCACATAACATGCTGGAGATCGAATGGCTCTGCGATACGATCTGTGAGATGGATGCAGGTGTCCTGACGCAGATAAAATAAAAATACGGGGGAAAGAATATGGGAAAGGTATTAATTAAATGCATTCAAACACCAATGCAGAAATATTTTTATGATCGTTCTTTGGATTACTAGTACATAGAACAGACTGCCTTATACATTAAAATAAATAAGGTAGTCTGTTTCTAAAAAATATACGAAAACGTTAATAGTGTCAGGAAGGTATTTATAAGTTAAAGAGTTTATAATTGAAGTTTCGTGAAAAAGCGACAATTCTATAAGATATATGGAGGAAAAATGAAAAAAAGTGTTCTAGCAATTATGGTAGGTGCGTTGTGTATTATTCTTTCCAGCTGTCAGGAAACACCAGAGGAGAGTTCGGTAGTCAGCAAAGTGGATGGGATTAGCGAGGCGGCTGTCTGTGAACCTCTTAAAAAAGGAGAAAAGAGAGAGACAAATGTTCCAACGCATTGGAAATTTGAAGAAAAGAAAAGCAACGACCGTGTGGTTATCCAGGCAGATATTAAGTTGGGCGAACAAAGCATTGGCAATCTTCCAGTCATAGAGATGCAAAATCACGAGTTAACGCAGGAAGAACTGAATGGATTGATTGATTATTTTACGGACGGTGAGGAACTATATATGCCACAGATGGTGACAAAGGATGCGTATCAGGAAGTGTTAGACAGGATTTCCAGCAAGGAAGGAAGTTACTTGCAATCAGCATATTCTACATCGATTGCAGGGATTCAAAACGCAACCCGAGAGGGGATGGAGCTTGCACCGGATGAAGCGTCTGCACCGGAAAAGATGGAGATAAAATTTCAAAAAAAAACAGAGGATCACGGTGTGGAAGCGGCACGGAGTTGGATGAGTACTGAATTGGAAAACACAGATACAGAGGATTATTTTACTGCAGATGTGGGCGAGGACAGGAAGGCATATATAGAAGCAGAGCGGTATAATCAGGAAATTGACAATGACAGTAGTTTTCTCTGGATGGAGGGTTCTAATTTTATAGAAGAAGAAACAATAGAAACTGAGGAAATGCAGAGTGAGTATTACAGTAGCTTTGGCATGGATACCAACGGCTATACAGAGAAATTTCATGAACTGGCAGATGCGTATCGAAAGTGCATGGACAAGATCACCTTTACAGAGGAAGATGGAAAGGAACAGGCAGAACAAGTTTTAGAGGATTTAGGTATCGATGGAATGGGCCTTGTAGATTCTGATCGTACCGTGTGGTTCCCGAATGGCGCATGTTCAGAGCGCAATGGTCTGGGACTTGGTAGTGATGCTTTGTGGCAGGGAGATCTGGATAGAGGATTACCGGGATATCTGTATTGTTTTTCGAAAAGTGTAGAGGGTATTACTTCAGTTCCTGATGGCGTGGTTGCGGAAGAAACAGTGGATAGTTATGTGCCTCCGTTCCAGGTAGAAACAATCTCTATTCTGATAACAGAGGAAGGAATTAAATATTTTAAATGGGATGGGATATCGGAAGAAGTCTGTACGGTGACGGAAAATACAAAGCTTCTGCCTTTTGAAAAAATACAGGCAAAGCTGACAGATCAGATTTTTTATTGGTATTCCGGAAAAGGCCAGTCTGCCAACGACACTACCGCACTGGAGTATGATGTGGTAAACGCAAAATTGCAGTATACTTATACCACAGCCTATCAGGAGCCGAAACACGCATGGTTGGTTCCAGCATGGATTTTTACTGTCAGGGAAAGTATTGGTGGAAATTCTCTACAGGAGCTTTCTTATGTGATCAATGCTTATGATGGCAGTGTGATTGGAGAAGCATATTAGGGTTCAGCGACACTTGAATTTTTATTGACCATAGAATTACAAGGTTTATCATGAGAATAATAAATATGCGATATTTGGCTTGGATATATAACAGGTAAGAATAGGAATAGTGCAAATGATTAAGCTCGCATTGATTGATAACGGTATACCTTATCATATGAGAAATAACAGGAATCAAAGGATTGTTCATAAATCTTTTTTGGCTTCTAAATGCGATCCAAGTGAGTATAAAGACGATAAATCATTCCATGGCGCTGTATGCGTCGGAATTATCACAAGCATATGTAGTGATATAGAATTATGGGACTTGAATGTGACTGACTCTGCAGGAACAACACAGATCACAGTTTTGCTGGAAGCTTTGGAATGGTGTATTCAAAATAAAATAAAGTTAATTCACATGAGTCTTGGAACAATCAATTATTTTGATATTAAACCCTTATGGATTCAAATAAAAAGATTACTTGATGCTGATGCGATTATAGTAGCAGCATATCATAACAGAAATATAAAGACTTATCCAGCTGCATATCCAGGTGTTTTTGGTGTCAGGCAGGATCGTTATGGTCTTTTGGGAAATGGTCAAATTCTGTTTCAAGAACAAAAAGGTTATAATATTGAGAATTCTATTATAGCAAATTTTTCGTGGAATGGGATCGTAAATCAAGCCAATAGTTATGCGGCTCCTGTTGTCACTGGACATATTGCTACATATTTAAACAGAAAGCCCACAGCAGGATTTGATGATGTTATGGACTTTTTGATGACTATAGCAACGCATAAATCTGATTATCCGGATATACTAGAAAATGTAATAAGGGATAAAACCAATATAGAGATACCGGTAATTGCCGGTATTGATTTAGATTACGAGGAAATGATACAGCTAAAAGTGATGTTTAGTCAGAACGGTTATTACGCAATAAATCTGCAGAAAAATCCTTTAGATGAAAATGTAATTCCTTTAGAATATTATGACGATTCCAATGAGTCATTGAACGATATCCTTTATACAGTATATATAGCTTATGAACCTGATATTATTCTTTTGAATCAAGAGGAAGAAATATTTGAAAGTAGTAAGGCATCAGATATAGATATGTATATTGTGCGTAAAAATAATATGTATGAATTGTATGCAGAAGATCGAATAGGAATCACTTACAATATAGAGGATATATATGAGCTTGTTTGTCAATATTTTGCTTAACGAATAGTGAGGATGGCAATTGGATATGAGAGAAAATGGGAAAACATGGTATCGAATTTGTAAAATGTTGTGTGAATATAAAAAGTATTTTCCAGGGATTATCTGTTGCCTTTTGGGTTCATCATTCATAACGTTTATACACCCACTGCTTATAAGACAAATAACAGATTGTGGTATATTGCAGAAAAACATGAAATACATTCTTTTATTTTCTGTTATATTAATAATAATTTCTTTAACCCAGCAAGAGTTAAATATAATCCAAACAAAATTATTTTCAAATGTACATAATCAGTTTACACATTCTCTCTATAAAAAGACTTACTGGAAAATCAATAGGATGAAAATACAGTATTTTGCTGAAAGAGGAAGTGCAGAGATTATAAATACAATTGGTATGGATATTGATAATGTGTCATCTGTTGTGGATCAGATTACTCAGTTTTCTATATCATCAATTCTCCAAATAATAGGAGGAGTAGTTGGGCTGTCCTTATTAGACTGGAAATTAGCAATATTGATAGAAGCAATTATTCCACTGAAATTTATAATAGTGTCCTATTGTGCAAACAAGAAACGGGAAGTGTTTGAACAGTGGATTGAGGATAAACGAAAGTTTATGAGTTGGTTTGCCGAGTGTATAAATGGAATTCATGAAATGAAGCTCTGGAATCTGTTTCAGGTAAAAAAATCTCAATTTGAAGGTCTGCAAAAAGATTTGATGGATTCATATAAAAAGAACGCAATGCTAGATGAATATAGTACTGTCAGTGTTGTAGTAATAGACACGGTTGTAAATGCGTTATTATATATATTAAGTGGGCTTTTTATAATAAAAGGAGAATTCACTATAGGCGGAGCATTTGCTTTTATTACATATAGTGCATATGTTGTAAATCCAATTTCAGCATTGATAAACATTAAATATTATTTTGCGCAAATTGAGCCATCGGCAAAACGTCTTTTTGAGTTATGGGGACAACCGGAAGAATTGGAAATGAAATTATGTGAAATGAAACCTGAGAAAATTTATCAAGATAGGGATATGGTTTTTGAAGTAAAAAATCTTGTCTTTGGTTATGAACCAGGACACCCTATTTTAAATGGTATTTCACTATGTGTAAAAAAAGGGGAACGAATTGCGATCGTAGGAGAAAATGGAAGTGGCAAATCAACACTTTTGAACCTTTTGGCGGGATTCTACCGGCCACAAAAAGGAATAATAAAATTGTATGGAGCTCCTGTGGAATTGATGGATATACAAGATATGAGAAATAGAATTGCGGTTATAAGCCAAAGGCCATATCTATTCCAAGGGACTATAGAGGAGAATGTTAATATCGATGGAAAGGCGTCAAGAGATGCAGTTGTTGAAGCATGTAGAAAAAGTGGTGCTTTAGGTTTTATTGAAAAATTGGATCATGGATTTGGACAAAAAATTGGACAAGATGGTGCAAAACTTTCTGGAGGAGAAAGACAAAAGATAGCTGTAGCTAGGGCTCTGCTGAAAAATGCAGACATTTTACTTATGGATGAGGCTACAGAAGGATTTGATGTTGAATCAAATGAAGCTTTACGTGAGTTATTACATAGTGAATTAAAAAATAAGACTATCGTTTTTATTACGCATAAGTATAAAGAACTGGAAAGTGTTGATAAAGTATATCGCCTTTCAAAAGGAATTTTAGAATTGGTGCGGAGTTAGAGATATAAATTTCTAATAGAACTGAGCCACTATGCATTTGACATATTGTATCAAACAGTAGGTTGATGACGAGATGATTGTAATGTATCGCAGATTGAACAAGCAGAGGAGCATATTTACAAGTTCTCAGGCATTGATGAAGGCAATATACCTAGACTATAAAAAATTTGAGATAGGAGGAGCGAAAAGTGTCAAAAAAAGAAAAGTGATCCTTATGTAAACGCTCCATGTCTAAGAAAAAATGGAAATGGACAAGCGCCTAGTCTTGGAGTGTATCTCAAAACTAGGCGTTTACATTATTGAGGCAATATATTTTACAAGTGTTTGTAGGAACCGTTAGTGCTTGGTGAGAAGAATACTTTTTGCCAGAGCAATTCCAGCTTGTGGATACAATTCTTGAATTGCTTGATATTTTTCTTCAATCAATTCGGGTTCGTCTGCCCATATATCCTCATAAATTTTCAAGGCTTTTTTAAAATGGGTTTTCGCTTGCGAAATATTTGCAGTGATCAGGCAGATACTTCCAAGGGATTCCTGTACCTGGGCATAATCCAAACAGTGGTTTGAATTATATTCTTTGATAATCTGTGCTAATTTCTGAAGAGCAGACAGGGCAAGGTCAGGTTCTTGTATTTCAATTAAGAGGACAGCATAATTATTAATCTGAGGAATACTGTCATTAGTATAAAGAAGCTGGTATTGTTGTAAAAGAGAGATACCCATTTTCATGTGCCTTTTAGCGAGATCAAGTTGTCCGTTGATTCGGTAAAGCCCTCCAAGATTGGAATGGAGGTTGGAAACCAGGTGGGCATTTTCTTTTGTGGTTTCTTTTATTTGAGCAAGTGCTTCTTTTTCTAATTTTATCGCTTTTTCTGTTTTGGGTTCCAGAGTTGCCTGATAATCCAATAGTAAGGCACGGTCAGATGCAGTCCCGTAAGTATTTGCTTTTATAAAATGCTGTAGTTCCTGGATGATTTTTTTCATACCCTTTTGATAGTGGTACTTCTCCATATATGGAAAAACATCTTCTAAAAATAACAGGTATTGGGGAATATCGTCCTTTTCAATGAAAAGCATGATGTTTTCTACTGTTTGAAATAATTTTTTATAATAGCTAACTTCAATGCCATGCATCAAACATATTTTTTGCAGAGAATCCAATAACGTGTGGCAGCTTGTAACAGAAGGTGCGGTCTCGGAAACTGCAATTTCCTGAATCATTGGATGCAGAGAAATAGTATGCCGGAGACTTGACTGTACAAAACCTGTCTCGATCAGATCATTCACGTCATTTAAAGTAGGCAGCTCCAGCCATTTGGAAAATATACGGGCAGAAATACCAGATGAAGGCATAAAACACATATTGCACATAATATCCTGCTGTTTCCGTGATAAGGAGTATAACGAAAACAGGGTATGGATATGGTTGTAATAGGTGGCTTTTTTGCTCTGACCATCTTTCATTACTTTAATCTTATCTTCATTATGAAGAGAAGCCTTTTCCTCTTGAAGTTTTATCAATAATTGCTCTGGAGTTAAAATTCCATTTTCCAGAAGTTTGGCTGCCAGTTCGACAGCAAAAGTATGGTAGTGTACAGTTTCTATGATTTTTTCTACGATTGCCCGGTTTTCCTCTGCTTCTGAATAAAATACAGATGTCAGTTGAAAAAGAGTGGGTATATCTTTCAGTTCTTTTAATTGAAAACTACAGTATTCAGACAGTTGGCTTCTGGTTGTAAATAAAACCCGGCAACGGTATTTTAATACGACTGACAGGCAACTGTCCTGTGTGGATGTGACATTAAAATTGTCTATGATCAGCAGTGTATCAGATTTCAAAGAGCGTAAGAAACGGTTATGTCTTTGAAAACGTTCCTGCTCACTGATTTCTGGTGGATCATCAATAAAATCCATGTCTACAATATCTTGATATAGATTACCGGTGTATTCCATATAGAGAATATTGGTGTACTGTTTTCTGTATTGCTTTGCATAGGCTTTAGCAAGCTCGCTTTTTCCAATTCCGGCAATTCCATAAAGAAATATATGTCGGTTCTCTTCAAACAAAGTATGGAGTTCATCCAGTTCTTCTTCTCTTCCTAGAAAATGACGGCATGGTTTTGGGACTTCGCTGTCCATAATGTAATCCAGAACAATCGGAGATAGAACACCTCCTGCAATCAGTTTTTGATTTCTTGTATCACGTTTAATAAATTGCCGTTCCATACCAAAAGAAAGTACTTTTGCTAAAAACAACAGCCTTGAATCAGAAGGTTTATATAGAGATACAAGTTCCTGCTTTTTTGTATCCGAAATCGTATCGTCCTGTATGAATAACGTGTAAATGTCCTGTATAACCATGTTGCAGTCTGCCATTAAGGGAAGTAAGTTCCGCTGAATGGTTGTTGCCAGTTTTTTCTGATTGCTGGGTTTTGCATAATATGAGGTTATTTTGGGACTGATTTTTGCTTGTCCGGTTATCCAGCGGCAAATTAGACCATTATCCATAGAAAAATCTTCATTTATCGGATCATTCATAAAATCTTCAAATAATTCGTATAAAAAATCAGGTTGGTTCATCTGATTGCTTTCACTGATTTGATTTTTTAGGCATGTGCTAATAGAAGAAAAATCACATCGTTCCAACAGAAATCCCTCCTTTGGTTTTCGTGTTTTATATTCTTAAAGTCTTTTTATTATAACACGAACAAATGTTCCGGACAATAGGAATTGATACTGTATAGGAAGAAAATGAATCTTAAAAACTCAATCTGCGGTCAATTTCAATTCAATGTGATTGGTGCAGAATAATTTTAGAATGTAATCAGGCTTTCGAAAGCCGAATTCAATTCATACAGAACTTTTGTACAATCCTGCCGGCATAGGATGTAGAGAGAACTGTATGCTGAAGGAGGCATATAGCATGAATACGTTATTTGATTCTGTAGAAGTTCTGGATACAAAAAAAGAAATCCAAAAAGAGAATGTAAGCTATGAACATGCAGGATATCAGATTCGAGTGCATTTTAATGGGGAAAAGACATTGATCCAGTGCATTCAGAATCTTACTGAACGAAAAATTGCAGGTTGATTTTCTTAAGTTCTTGTTGTAAAATAAAGACAATTAAAGACAATGACTACGCAAGACCGATGAAAAGAGGGATAGAATGTATCAGGCAGGAATTTATTGCCGAATTTCCATTGAAGAGCAAAATAAAGAGGGTGAATACAGCAATAGTATTCACTCTCAGATTCAGATGGCAAGAGATTATATTGCAGAGAATAAAGATATTGCAGAGAAAAAAGTTTATGTAGACGATGGGGCTTCTGGAAGTAATTTTGAAAGAACTGAATTTCGGAGGATGCTGGCAGATATTGAGCTTGGTGTTATCAATATGGTGATTTTTAAGGACGTATCTCGACTTGGAAGAGAACATATTGATACCAACTATTATCTAGGCAAATATTTCCCGGAGAAACAGATTCGGATTGTTTCGATTCTGGATAATTATGATTCAGCCGTTGGAACTTATGATGAAATGTTAGAAATAAAAACTTTGCTGAATGATATGTATTTGAGAGATACATCCAGAAAGATTAAGACAACGATTCAGACCAAAAGAAGTATGGGCGAATATACTCCGAAACAGCCCCCCTTTGGATATGTGAAAAGTAAAACAATTCATAATCATCTGGAAATTGATCCTTATGCAGCCGAGGTTGTTCGAAGAATTTACAGAATGTATCAAAATGGATTTGGCTGTACGGTTATTTGCAGGACTTTGAATGAAGATGAAATCCCTTGTCCCGCAAAATATAAAAAGGAAGTTTTAAAAACCAATTATGTATGGGATTCGGGAAAAGGTCTGTGGACATCGTCTACTGTAAGTGGAATTTTAAAGAATCCGGTCTATACTGGGGCGGTTGTGATTCGGAAACATGAAAGACCGTCTTATAAGCTGAAATACAAAAAGGCAATTCCCCTGGAAGAAATGGAGCTGGTGCCGGATGCACATGAGGCAATCATTTCTAAAGAAGAGTTTGATAGGGTTCAGCAAATAAGAAAGGGGCGCAGAGTTTCCTATTTTGATAAAAACAATGAACCACATAAATATGTGGGACTGCTCTTTTGTGGGAAATGTAAAACAGCCATGCGAAAACGTTATCTGGCATCTCATAAAGACTATGACGGATATATGTGTGGTTTTCATCAGAAGCAGGGGCAGAATTACTGTGAGCTGAATCATATTACATTTGAAAAGCTGGATGAACTGGTTGTATTTGCAATCAACCAGCAATTGAAACAGATGAAGATGGATATGAATAATCTGGAAACTCAGATCAGACAGAAACAGCCGGAACTGGATGGTAAAATTGCAAAATTGCAGGCAAAAATAGAAAGAAATCTGGAATACCGGAAACGAGCATATGAACAGTTTATGGATGAAGTACTTTCCAAAGAGGAATATCTGGAATTAAAACAGATGTATGAAACAGAGAATCAGAAATATCAAAAAGAATTATCAGAACTGAACCATGAAGAGCAAAGGCAGCGGGCGGCGGTCAATGAAACAAAGATATGGTTGGAGCACTTTAATCGCAGAAGAATAACGGTAAAGCAGCTTACCAGAGAAGCGCTTGTGGAGTTAGTTGATAAAATTTATGTATATCCAGAGCAGAAAATAGATATATATTTTAAGTTTGCTTCAGTAGAGAGTTCACCAGATAGAATACTTGAGAAAGATGGGGTGATATGATGTATCAGATGGGTGTATATTGTCGTCTGTCGAAGGATGATGGAGAGAATAAAGTTAGTGAGAGTATTGAAAATCAGATGAAACTGATTCGTGAGTATGTGACTAAATCAGAGGATCTGGAAATCGCAGATATTTATATTGATGACGGTTATTCGGGGCTTTATTTTGCGAATAGACCGGAATTTCAGCGGATGATGGAGGATATCTACAAAGGGAAAATTCAAGGCGTTATTACGAAAGATATTTCCCGGCTTGGGCGTGAACATATTGAAACCAGTAACTATATTGAGCGTGTTTTTCCATCTTTGGGTGTGCGTTATATTGCAATTTTGGATGGCGTGGATTCTGTTCATCACAGTAATGAAGAATTGGCACAGTTTAAGACGTTGTTTAATGATATGTATAGTCGTGATATATCTAAGAAAATCAGAGGTGCATTGACCGCCCAGAAGAAACGGGGACAGTTTATGTCTGGGTTTGCCCCATATGGATATGTAAAAGATCCGGCAGATAAGCATCATTTTCTTGTAGATGAAGAAGCAGCTAAAGTGGTACGGAGAATCTTTTATATGAGTTTGGAAGGATATTCCAGGGATGGTATTGCAAAGAAACTGAATCAGGAAGGAATTCTGACACCGTCAGAGTATAAGAGAAAGGTGCAGGGATTGAAATATGCCAATGCATTAGAAAAAGCGGGTGCAAAGGGCTGGGCATATCCTACGATCAATGTAATTTTGCGAAACAGAGTTTATACAGGGGCTATGGTACAGCATAAATCAGAAAAGATATCCTATAAAGTGGAAAAGTATCAATATATTCCAGAGGAACAGCAGTATATTGTGGAAGGAATGCACGAAGCAATTATTAGCAAAGATACTTTTGAGCAGGTACAGGAACTTATGAAGAAAAGAACACGGACACCGGGATTTAATAGCGAAGTGAGAAAGGTAAATCCATACGCAGGAATTATTGTTTGTGGAGATTGCGGATATAATTTCCAGAGGGTTACTTGTCGGGACGGTTATGAGTGCGGTACCTATCACAAAAAAGGAAACACAGTTTGTTATTCTCATTTCATTAAAAAAGAAGTATTGGATTCTATTGTAAAAAATGAAATCCAAAGACAAGCGGAACTGGCACTGAAAGAAAGTGATAAGGATGAAATATTAAAAGTAGCAGATAGGAAGAAGGAGGTGCAGAGACGATGTGCAGAAGCAGACCAGCAGATTGAACGGTTACAAAAAGAACTTGCGGCTGTCCAAAAGTATAAAAAGAAAACTTACGAAAATTATGTAGATGGTGTTCTGGATAAAGAAGAATATCTCTCCTATAAGGCAGAATATGAAAAGCAGGATAAAGATATCAGGGCGAAGATTCAGTTGGCAGAACAAGAGAAAGACAGCTTTGGAGAGGCAGAAGAATCTTATGAAAACTGGATAGAGAAATTTATCAAGTATGGAACATTATCCGAAGTGACAAGAGAAATTGTGACAGAATTGATTGAAAAAATTGTTGTGAATGGAGATAAGAGCATTGATATTGTATTTAAGTATCAGTCGCCTTATCCGGTAGAAAAACAGGCAGTGTAAAGACTGCAAATTTTTTTACAGTAATTTTCCCCTAGTTATAATGAACACACAGAGGAGACTCCCTCCTGGAAAACTATATTGATACAGTTGCGGCCATGGGGCGGACTGTGATCGTTACAGGAACCGGAAATAACGGCAGCCAGCCCTGGCATGCGGGAGGAATTCTGCAGCAGGGGAAAACAGAAGAAATCCAGTTGGCGGTGGGAGTTTTTGAAACCACATTAAATGTACAGTTATGGAAGGATTATGAAGATGAGATGGAAATTTATCTGGAAAGTCCGTCCGGAGAACGGATCGGTCCATTATATGAAAGGCTGGGCCCACAGCGGCATCTGCTGGAAAATACAGAGCTTCTGATCTATTATGGAAAACCCGGTCCCTATCAGCTGTCACAGGAAATCTACATAGATTTCATTCCTGAGGGTAATTATGTGGACAGTGGTGTCTGGAAAGTTCTTTTGAGTGGAAAACGTGTGCGCTCCGGACAGTATTTCCTCTGGCTGCCGGGTGGAAATGTACTGAATCGCGGAACCGGGTTTTATTCTCCTCGGGCTGTGGGAACTTTGACGATTCCTTCCACTGCCGGAAAAGTTATTTCTGTTGGAGCTTATGATTCCAGACAGAATGCCTACGCAGATTTTTCCGGAAGGGGAAGTCAGTTCCTGCCGATCCGGAAGCCTGACCTCGCAGCTCCCGGCGTATCCATCTCCGCCCCGTTTCCCGGTGGAAGCTACGCCACTGTTACCGGAACTTCTTTTGCGGCACCCTTTGTCAGCGGAAGCGCAGCTCTGCTTATGGAGTGGGGGATCGTGAAAGGAAATGATCCGTTTCTTTATGGGGAAAAGGTGAAGGCGTATTTGAGGAAAGGCGCACAGAGTGTGGGCGGGTATGAAGAGTATCCGAATGTGGAGGTGGGATGGGGGGAGAACGTTATAATAAGGTCACATTGAAGAAAGTCAGTAAAATCAAGTGTTTCCGTTCATTTTCTCAACACAGAAATGAAGCACTTTTTCCATAAATTTGAAGAAAATCTGCCCGGGTTAGACGCAAAATGATATGGAAAGCACCTTTTGTAGCAATGACATAACATGAACCAGCAGTTCTGTTATGGACAGTTAATGAAATAAGAATCAAACGAAAGCGAGGTCATGATAATATGAAACTGACTTATATAGGATCAATTAAAAATGTTTTTCCACCATAATAAAAAAAAATGGTGGCATTTCGTATTTGCTGAAGGTACATGAAAATGTTCTCCTGTTAAATGATATTTTATAAGTTGTTTTCTATAGATATCCGCTGATAGTAGATATCTATGATATCCTGTAAAGTAATCGTATTCATTTTTTCTTCGGCAGTCTTTTGAATTTCATTATAAAATCCCTGCAAAGATAACTGAATGTTAATGCCAACGCCACATTCTGGATTGGTATGAGTATCTAAATGAAGCAATGGTTTATCACCTTCAACTGCTTTATAAATATCCAGCAATGTAATCTGATCTGCTGGTTTTGAAAGAGAAGGACGGGCATGTCCGGCTACACTGGTCATAAGTTCCGCTTTTTTTAGTTTTAACATAAGCTGGCGTACAAAGCCGGGATTTGTATGGACACTTTCTGCAATTGAGGCGCTGGAGAGAGATTTTTCCTGGTTGATAGCAATCAGAACCATCACATGAACAGTATCGCTTAATTTCGTTGAGTATTTCATGATAAGAAACTCCTTGTAGTATGATATAATGATTTTGGTTTCACGTTTTTGAGGCGAAAATATTTCTGGTTTGTCAAAAACATCCCAAGTTCTCAACAGCTCTTTTTAATGTGTTGAGAAATTGTACATATTTTTTATTTTGATGATTGTAAATAATATAATTACAACTATAATGAAATTTAAAGGAAAAGTCAACATAGTAATAAAACTTACGGAGGATTGTATAATATGCTGATTGTGGACAAATTAAAAGGAAATTTATATACCAGAATCAAAAAACATATGACTAAAAAAATGTATCACCTTTATTATCGTGAAAACAGGGAAGCTTCACAGTCTAAAGAAGAATATGAAGCAAATTTATTAAGAGCATACCGACATTTAGACGCATGCAGATTCAAAAATAAGGGATGGCCATGTCCAACATGCCCAAGTTGCTGTTTTTGTGGAAAAGATTATGAAACTATGACTGAGGTAATGGATTTTGTCCGGGAATGGATAAAAGAGAATCCGGATAAAGCCAGATTAATGAAACCACCAAAATCCTTGCATAAACATTGATTATTACATGATGCGATAAAATATTTACAAAGGAGAACTTATGGAATACAGAAATCAAACAGAAAATCGTGCATTTCAGGAAATGCTGCAGGCAGCAGTAAAACGGCTGCAAAATCGTTCCGGAGAGGATATTGCTGCAAAAAGTGGGGCTGTTTTTCATAGCAGCCGAAATGTGCTTGAGGTACCGAGTTTTCATGAAGTGTTTGAAATTCAACTTCCTGAGTTTTATATTAGTTCAGATATAGATGAATGGCATTATCTGACATTGCTGCATTATCTGGATATGGCCGATGGAACAGAAGGTTCACAGAAGCTCATTACTTTTGGTAACCTGAAAGATGGATTGATTCGAGGAACCAGGTTTGACCGGACTGCAGAGCAGAAACTGGAAAAGCTTTTGCAGGATAAAGATCCTGAGAAAATTCAGAAAGCATGTAAAAACCTGGGTGCAGAATTCACAGAGACAAAGGCGGATTTGTGTGCTGTTTTTCCAGTTCTGCCAAGATATCCGGTAACTTTAAAGATATGGTTTGCAGATGAAGAATTTCCTGCATCTGGCAAAATATTTCTTCAGGATCATGCCGATCATTATCTGAGTGTAGAAGATGCGGTAACAGTTGGAGAAATTTTGCTGCAAAAATTATCGGAAGCATTTTCTTCCCTCTGATCATGAATCAGAAAACTTTCCAGTCCGGCTTTGATAAATTTGTCGATTACTGTCTGAATCTGTTTCCAGTCATTACAGTGATTGCGGAGCATCAGTCTGTTGATGGAAAGGCAGCCATTCATTTGAAAATAAAAAACCGATTCTGCCTGTTCAAAGGTCAGGAGGCTGTGTGACATAAGCCAGGTCACATAGCCTTCTTTTGTATTTTCTGCTATTTTTTCCAGAAGAATAGGGGCAATTGCATCATCCAGAAACAGTGCCCTGTATTGTGATTCCATCTGTATTTTCTGACAGAACGGATAGGAACAGCTTTTTTGATTTAGACAGAATAAATGATCTACAGTTGTTAACATATCCTGAGTCATATCATTAAAAATATCTGATAATACATCATGGATATCGTAGTAATGAAGATAAAAAGTGCCACGGTTGATTTCAGCATTTTTGCAGATCTCTGTAACTGTAATTTTCGTAAAACTTTTCTGATTTAACAACTCTAAGAACGTATCTTTTATGGTTTGCCTGGTATAGCGGGTACGGCGATCTTGTTTTCTCGTTTTTTCTGACATTATATACTCCTGTATTAGTTAGTATCATATAATTTCTCAACAATTTTTCTGATGTGTTGAGTAACCATACAAATCTCACAGATTGATTATTGTAATTTATATAGTAACAACTATAATGAGGTTTAAAGAAAAAGTCAACAGATTGTTCAGAATTTTAGGAGGAAAAACATGGGACATGTAATTGCAGTATCAGGAAAAGGTGGCGTAGGGAAAACAACCCTTTGTGGATTGTTGATTCAATATTTATGTGAAAATGGAAAACATCCGGTTTTAGCTGTAGATGCAGATGCAAATGCGAATTTGAATGAAGTGCTCGGCGTTGAACCGGAGATTACACTCGGAGAACTGAGAGAAGAGATTGAACGTGCAGGAGTTGATCCACGGTATCAGATTCCGACAGGAATAACAAAACAGGCTTATCTGGAAATGCGTCTCTCCGATGCAATTGCAGAAGAAGATGATTATGATTTGATGGTAATGGGGCGAACCCAGGGACAGGGCTGCTATTGTTTTGTAAATGGTCTTGTGCAGACCCAGGTTCAGAAACTGCAAAGCCATTATCCATATATTGTGGTTGATAACGAAGCAGGTATGGAACATATCAGCAGAGGAATCCTGCCAATGATGGAAGTTGCGATTCTTGTAAGTGACTGTTCCAGAAGAGGTGTTCAGGCGGCCGGACGTATTGCAAAGCTGATGAAGGAGTTAAACTTTAAACCACAGAAAACCGGATTGATCGTGAATCGTGTTCCAGATGGAAAACTGGATGCCGGAACTCTGGAAGAAATCCGAAATCAGGGACTGGAATTGTTAGGGGTTGTGCCACATGATGACCAGGTATATCAGTATGACTGTGATGGAAAGCCGATCATACAGCTTCCGAAAGATTCTCCTGTAAGAAGTGCACTGGGAGAAATTGTAAAGAAGTTGGGATTGTGAGTTGGAGGATTGAAAGTTTGAAGATTGAGCAAACAGAAATATTATCTGATTTGGTATAACCAATTGCAAAGAAAGGAAAATCTTCATGAGAAATCATTGGACAGAAATAGAAAAATATTTAGAAGACCAGAAGATAGCGCAGGAACTGATTGGAGAACTGAGAGATTTTCACATGCGTTATGAGGTAGAAAATCAAGTAAAGGAACGGGTAGAAAAACCGGATATCCTATTTTATGGGAAAAAGATTCTGGAAATGTCAATAGCAGCGCTTCTTCAGGGAGATAACCTGTTACTTTCCGGTGCGAAAGCTACAGGAAAAAATGTACTATGTGAGACACTGGCATGGATATTCGGAAGACCGGAATACGACATTTCTTTTCATGTAAATACAGACAGTGCCGATCTGATTGGAACGGATACCTTTATAAATAATGAGGTTCGCCTTCGGAAAGGCCCTATCTACCAATGCGCGGAATTTGGAGGATTTGGAATCCTGGACGAAATCAATATGGCAAAAAATGATGCGGTTTCTGTACTGCATGCCACACTGGATCATCGGCGCAGAATCGATATTCCAGGATATAACAGGATTTTACTTCATCCGGCAACACGATTTATCGGTACGATGAATTATGGTTACGCAGGTACCAGAGAACTAAATGAAGCATTGGTTTCAAGGTTTATGGTAATTGATATGCCTGAAATGGATGAGGATAGTGTCCTTTTTGTATTGAGACAACATTTTCCAGATGGGAAAAAAAGTGCGCTGAAAGCTTTTGCAGGACTGTTTCTGGATTTGCAGATCAAAGCTTATCATGGAGAAATCTCAACAAAATCTCTTGACCTAAGAGGATTGGTTTCTGCTGTAAAAGCAACAAAAAGCGGACTTTCTCCAATTGATGCAATCCAGATGGGGATCATAAATAAAAGTTTTGATGTATTTGAAAAAGAGATCGTAGAAGATGTGGTTTCTACCAGAATCCCATCTTCCTGGACCGGAAAAGATATATGGGGGTAAGCTTGTATGGAGGATGTCAGATGGCCGGCGGAACAACTGGAAGAACATCGTCTGGAGATCAGTAATCGTATCAGAAATCTTTTTTGGACAGTCAGTGGTGATTATGATATAGAATTTGAACCGGACACAGAAAAATATGTTTATTCAAAACAAACGGTTCTATATGAGGCAGTGAAGCAGGGTGCCTTTGCACGATATTTTGATCAGAAGAAACTTGGCATGTATTTGATGAAAAAATTACATTTTTCTGCTGGAGAAGATATGCTCTTGCCTCTTGCTGGATTATGCATGGATGCTGCAGTGAATCGTTTTATCATTCGAGAACGTTTGGGAACAAAGGAAATCAGAGAACAGGCGTTCAGAGAATTGGAAAAGGCCGAGGAAGAGCAGGTATCAGACAAAGCTGGAACAGACCTGATTCACAGGATTAGGCTTCTGTATATAAGGCATGTTCTGGAGAACACAGACGATGAGGGAATGGATCCACAGGCAGAGATTGCATTGTACAAGATTCTTTCTTTGAAGGATGCGGAAAATACGGAAGAGGTCATAAACGTGATAGATGAGATTTATAATCATGTTCTGGATCCCTCTTTTGAAAAAAGGAATGGAAATCTGGAGAAGATTCTGAATTTACCGGATATGGCGTTGGCCAATGACGCGTGGCAGGAATGCATGACGGATGAACAGATGGAAGACATCATTCAAAAATATCTTTCTAATCTCAAAAAAAAGATGATGAGTCTGGATATCAGAAACAAAAAGAAAAAAAGATTTTATTTCTCTCCGGAAAATGAAGAAGTTTCGGAAAGCTCGGAGAATATAAATCCACAGGCAGTGCGACGGATACGGGAATATGTGGAACTGAATTACGGGAAATCGCATCTAAGTGAATCGGAGCAGGCCAGAATCAACCGGAAATTTTGTACAGGAATCCACAAAAACTGTATCCTGTATCTTACAGATGGAATTTTACAGAACCCAGTCATAAAAAATAATCAATACCGTTTTTCTCAGCTGCAGTTTGAAAAAAATAAAGCCTATTATGGAAATAATCACTGGATCATCAAAAGAAATATTTCTGTGTTGGCAGAGTCACTGAAACGGGCATTTATAATCCGAAAGGATGATTCTGTCAGCAGATCTGATGCAGGGCAGCTTGTTCCTGAGAGGTTATGGAAAATTGGAAGAACAGACGATGACAAGTTATTTAATAGAAAAAAGAGATCTGAAGATTCTGAGTTTGTAATAGACGTCCTGATTGATTCCAGTGGTTCCCAAGCTGGCAGACAGGCTCAGGTAGCGGCTCAGGGATATATTATCAGTGAAGCATTAAGCCAGGCAGGAATTCCTCATCGGGTGACAGGATACTGTGCTTTCTGGGGATATACAGTACTTCAGAGATTTCGGGATTATGAAGATCCAAGGGAAACAAATGAAAGAATCTTTCAATTCCGGGCATATGCCAATAACAGAGATGGGCTTGCACTGAAAACCGTCTGTTCCTCTCTCATGGAGCGACCGGAAAAAAATAAGATTTTAATCGTATTAAGTGATGGAAAACCCTGTGATATGAGCATACAACGACCAGGAACCCGCCAGCCCAAGATCTATGACGGAGAAGGAGCTGTGAAAGATACTGCTTATGAGGTGCGTCGGGCCAGAAATCAGGGAATTTTCGTGATTGGTATTTTTGTAGGGAATGAAGAAGAACTCTCCGTGGAAAAGAGAATCTATGGAAAAGACTTTGCCTATATTCGTAATATCAGCAATTTTTCCCGTATGGTAGGAACTTTTTTGCGAAGACAAATTGATATGGAATGAAAATGGAGAAATCACTATGGGTAAAATTGAATTTGCCAATTGCCAGGATGTAAGAAATCAGAAAAAGATACAGGAATTAGATTGTCCACGCTGTCATGAACCGGGAGGCATTGAAGCCTTTGTGAAAGACGGGATACTTGCAGAGGACGGAGTATGTGATAACTGCGGATATATTCTTCCAGAAGGAACAGAACTGGAGGAAGTGGAGTAAGAAGCATTTAAGAGAGATATTTGATGTAATGGCAAAATAGACATTATATTAATTTAATTATTTTTCGAAAACAGTTTGAAGTATGGTCATATGTAATGCTTATTATTTAGAAAAAAGAAAAGGAGTAAATATAGAGATGAAAATAGCAGTTTGCGGAAAAGGTGGATGTGGAAAAAGTACAGTAACCAGTCTTTTGGCTAAGGCTTTAGCCAGACGAGGAAAAGAAATTTTGGTAATTGATTCCGATGAATCTAATTATGGTCTGCACCGACAGCTAGGTATGAAGCTTCCCAGAGATTTTACAGACTATTTCGGTGGTAAGCAAAATGTTTTAAATGATATGATGTTATCAAAATTTACTCATCAGTTTTTTGAGGAAACTTGGACTATAGATGATATACCAGAAGATTATTATAGCCTGAAGGACGGTGTAAAACTGATGACCAGTGGAAAAATTCATCAGGCAAATGAAGGGTGTTCTTGTGCTATGGGAACTGTTATGACTCAATTCATCCAAAATCTCAGGCTTACAGAAGACCAATTTGCGCTAATGGATATGGAGGCTGGTATTGAACACTTTGGACGTGGAATTGATAACGGTGTAGATCTGATATTGATAATCATAGATCCATCCTATGAATCCCTACAGCTTTCCAAAAAAATCGGGGAATTATCGGAAAGTATTCGAAAACCATTTTATTACGTTCTCAATAAAGTAACAAAAGAGAATCAGGAAATGATGTATGAAGCTGTATGGAATTCAAGTCGAGTCGCTGTATCTCTTAGTGCGGATCCTGGTATTATGGGAGAGGGACTGATGGGGAAAGAACTATCAGAAAAACCAGATGCTATTGAAAACTTAACAGAATTTCTACTTTCTATTTAAAGAATGAGGAGATTTACTGTGGATATATGATAAAAGAACACCAGATCATACAGCTATAATTTGTAATATTACATCCACTTGACGCAAGAAATAAGCAGTGATATACTGAACCAAAAGTTATTTATAAAATAACAATAAAAACCTGGGACTATATTGTGTGATTGAACAGTTACAAAGAATGTAATTCTTGTGGAGGGTATAGGATGATACAGATTGCAATTGTGGAAGATGAAGAAATTTATGTAAAACAATTAACAGAGTATATCCGAAAATATCAAACGGAAAGGGGAAGATCAATAAAGGTTACGGTATTTGGTGATGGAGAAGATATCACTGAGAATTACAGTGGCGGTTTTGACATTATTCTGATGGATATTCAGATGCGGTTCATGGACGGTATGACAGCAGCAGAAAAAATCCGTCAGATGGATCAGAAAGTAATTATTATGTTTATTACAAATATGATTCAATATGCAGTACGTGGATATGAAGTTGATGCAATGGATTATGTAGTAAAACCAGTTGAGTACTTTTCTTTTTCGCAGAAACTGGATAAAGCAGTTGGACGTATGCGCTCTGAGGTTAAAGAATTTCTTACGATTCCGATTGGGGAAGGAGTTGTAAAGATAGATATAGCAGATATCTATTTTATTGAGGGGCAGAGACATAATGTAATTTATTATACTTCGAGAGGAGATTACTGTTCAAGAATTACGATGAAAGAACTCGAAGAAAAACTTGCGGTACATAATTTTTTTCGATGTGCAAAGGGATATCTGGTAAATATGAATCATGTAGAGGGATTTGTTGGTTCTGATTGTGTGATCCATAATGTACATATACCTGTCAGCAGAACCAGAAAAAAAGAATTCATGAATGTGCTTCTGCAAAACCTCAATATGGAATGATTTCATGCGAAATGGAGGATACTATGTTATATCAGGATATTCCGAGAATTTATACGGCAATAGCAGAGTGGGGATCATGTCTGGTTTATCTTTATATCCTAAAAAAAGAAAACATGAAATCTGTACATTTTCTTACAGGCAGTCTTTTCATGTTGGCAATGCAGAGTATCTTTCTGACTTTGACAGGCAGCGTAACTGAAATTTTGTGGGTTCCCTGTATGATGATCGCTGCAGGTATGATGTATGGATTTCTTATGGTCGGAGGAAATATGAAGCCTCTGGGAGCGGCTTATTGCTGTGCCCGTGCATTTGTTCTTGCTGAGTTTGTAGCTTCGCTGCAGTGGCAGATTGTATCTATTGTACAGGCATGGGGGAATCAAAGCATCTGGGTTGAAATTCTGATCACGATGGTTATTTTTGGAGGCTGCTTTACTATTAATATTTATTTAGAAAAAGATCTCCTGAAGCAGAATTATCTTGAACAGATGACAGTAAAGGAAGTAGCAGCGGCGGCAATCATGGCTGTTGCAATCTTTGCTTTTAGTAATCTGAGATTTTTAAATGAAAATGCACCATTTGCGAGCAGAGAACGTGCAGATATTTTTTCTATCAGAACACTGATCGATTTTGGAGGAATTGCAATCCTGCATGCTTATCAGAGCAGGATCAGTGAGTATGTTGCCGAGAAAGAACTTTCAGTAATGAACGTGATGCTGAAAAGCCAGTATGATCAATACCGAAATTATCAGGACAGCCTGGATCTTATACAAATGAAATACCATGATCTGAAACACCAGATAACGGGACTTCGTGCGGAATCAGATGAAGAGAAACGAAAAAAATGGATTGATTCCATGGAAAAGGAAATCGCTGCCTTTGAAAATATAAGCAGAACGGGGAATCAGGTACTTGATACGATTTTGGCAGCTAAGATTTTCCATTGTCGAAAAAATCATATACAGATTACCTGTGTGGCAGATGGAAAATTATTGGATCATATGCATGTAACAGATATATGTTCTATATTTGGAAATGCTTTGGATAATGCGATTGAACATGTAATTTTGATTTCAGATCCGGAAAAAAGACTGATCCATCTGACAGTATCCGCTCAAAAAGGATTTGTGTTTATCAAGATAGAGAATTATTGTGAAGCAGAAATTTCCAAAAATGAAGAAGATCTGATTACAACAACAAAAAAGGATAGTAAAAACCATGGTTTTGGATTGAAGAGTATTCGTAAAGCTGTAGAAAAATATGATGGTTCTGTAGTATTTGGAGTACAGCAGAACTGGTTTGAATTAAAGATTCTTTTACCCAGAGTATTGTAATACTCTGGGTATTTTTGTATTTTGTGCCATATTTGCTGCATCTTGTGCCAAAAACGGCACGAAATAATGACCATGTTATAGTAATGCCAACAGGAAATGATACCTGAAAAAGACAAGAGAGTCAAAGGAGGAAAAAGAGAATGATCAGTGTTGAAATGGAAGATGTTCTGGCGGTATTACAATTATGCAAACCGTATATTATCGGTATTATTGCTGCACTTGTAATTGGAATCGTAATTATGATAGCATGCCGCAGGATGTCCAGGGACAAAAGATTTCTGATAAGAGGGGAAGCTGCGATCGCAATGGTTCTTGCAGTTGTTGTCTGCGTGAATATGATCTGTTTTGGACCAATGGCTACGTTGATTGGACTGGCAACGGGAAATGGAACTTTAAGTGATGAAACAAATGAAGAAGCTGCGGAAGTAGCAGAAGAAATTATGGAAGACGGAATTGTTCTTCTGAAGAATGAAAGCCTGCTTCCTTTAAATGAAACAAAAAAACTGAATATTTTTGGCTGGGAATCTATTAATCCGGCTTACGGAGGAGCTGGTTCCGGTGGAATTAATGATCTGTATGATATTGTCAGTCTGAATCAGGGACTTGAAAATGCCGGATTTTCTATTAACCAGGAACTGGTTGATTTTTATAACAATTATGGTGCAGATAATCCGGAAATGTCTATCCAGAAACAGAGCTGGACATTACCGGAGCCACCTGTAGATACTTACGATGATGAGCTTATTAAAAGTGCGAAAGAGTATTCTGATGTGGCAGTTGTGGTTCTTTCCAGAAAAGCAGGTGAAGGTCATAATGATATTCCTATGGATGTAAAAAAAGCAGCATATGATAATAATTCAGATGAATATGATGATTTTCCTGAGGGAGAGCATTATTTACAGCTTTCACAAACTGAGAGAGATATGGTGGATATGGTTTGCTCAAACTTTGATAATGTGATTGTGATTTATAATGGGGCAAATCAGTTTGAACTTGGTTTCGCAGATGAATATCCTCAGATTAAATCTGTTGTATGGTGCCCCGGAACGGGAAATGTGGGATTTAATGCACTTGGTAAAGTATTTTCAGGTGAAGTCAATCCTTCCGGAAAAACACCGGATACATTTATTTATGATATGACGACTGCTCCGTGGTGGAATAATGCAGAAAAAATAGAGTATACAAATCTGGCAGATATGGCTGTTGAAGGAATGAACGCAGGAACTGCGCAGGTGTATGCTCCGGCATTTACCAATTATGTGGAAGGCATTTATGTAGGATACAAGTACTATGAAACAGCTGCACAGGAAGGTGCGATTGATTACGATAAGACTGTACAGTATCCATTTGGATATGGTCTGAGTTACACGGAATTTGAACAGAAAATGGGTGAACTGGAGGAAAAAGACGGACAGATTTCTGTAGATGTAGAAGTAACCAATACCGGAGATGTTGCCGGGAAAGATGTAGTAGAAGTGTATTATAAACCGCCATATACAAATGGGGGAATTGAGAAATCTTCTGCAAATCTGATCGAGTTTGCAAAAACAGATCTGCTTCAGCCGGGAGAATCTCAGATTGTTACAGTTACATTTAGTATAGAAGATATGGCATCTTATGATGAGAATAATGCAAAAGCATATGTTCTTGAAAAAGGTGACTATATAATCTCTATTAACAGCGATTCACACACTGTGCTGGATCAGAAAACTTATACTGCAGATGCTGATGTAGTATATAAGGGAGAAAATAAAAGAGCATCAGATGATACTGCAGCAACAAATGTATTTGAAGATGCAAAAGGCGATGTGACATATTTATCACGAGCAGATCATTTTGCAAATTATGAAGAGGCTACAGTAGCACCGGCATCTGCAGAGCTGGGTGAGCCATATGTTTCTGAATATCATCTGAACAGCAACTTTGATAAGACTACATATCTCAATGATGAGGATGTAATGCCGACAACGGGAGCAGATAATGGACTTACATTAGCTGATATGCGTGATGCTGATTATGACGATCCTCGTTGGGAAAAACTTCTGGATCAGCTTACTGTTGATGAAATGGCAAATATGATTGCAATGGCAGGTTATCAGACAGCAGCCATGGATTCTGTGGGAAAAGTGGCTACACTTGATTTCGATGGACCAGCAGCAATTAATAACAACTTTACAGGAGTTGGTTCTATTGGATTTCCAATTGAAGTTGTGGTTGCTTCCACATGGAATAAGGAACTTGCACAGGCCTGGGGTGAATGCATGGGCAAGATGAGTCAGGAAATGGGTGCAGAGGGCTGGTATGCACCAGGTATGAATACTCATAGAACCGCATTTGGAGCAAGAAACTATGAATACTTTTCAGAAGATGGAGTTCTTGCAGGAAATATGGGAGCAAAAGCAGTAGAAGGAGCAAGAAAATATGGAGTTTATTCTTACATCAAACATTTTGCTCTGTATGAGGGAAATGCAAAGATGGTAAGTGTCTGGTCAAATGAGCAGGCAATCCGAGAAATCTATCTGAAACCATTTGAAATTTCTGTAAAACAGGGTGGCGCAAATGCGGTTATGGTTTCCTGGAGTTTTCTTGGAGATAAATGGACTGGAGAAAGCAGCAACCTTATGAATACAGTTCTCAGAGATGAATGGGGATTCAGGGGAATGGCGCTTACAGACTTCTTCCGAAACAATGGTCATGGATTTATGAATGCAGATGCAGCTTTGGCGAATGGAGTAGATGCAATGTTGTCCACATTCAACGGAGAAGAGAACAATGTAGCCAATCAGAAGCATCCAACATCTGTACTTCAGATGAGGAATGCCTGCAAAAATGTCATGTATACAGTTGTAAGCAGCTGGGCTTATGATGGAGAACACGAAGAAACAGGTATGGAAAACTGGAAAAAAGCAGGAATTGGAATCGACATTGTAATAGCACTTTTCATGGCAGGAATGGAAGTACTGGTAATCAGAGGATATAAGAAAAGAAAGAATGCTGAATAAGGATGAAAGTGGGATGGAAAACAGTTATGAAACAGCAAAAATTGGTTGAAAAGATGACAATAGAAGAAAAGGCAGCAATCCTCAGTGGAAAAACTGTCTGGCAGACCAGAGAAATTGACAGGCTTTCCATCCCGTCCATCTTTCTTTCAGATGGACCACATGGAATCAGAAAACAGGCAGGAGCAGGAGATCATCTGGGACTGAATGCATCCTTAAATGCGACATGTTTTCCCACAGCAGCGACGATTGCAAACAGCTGGAATCAGGATCTGGGGGAAGAGATTGGACAGGCTCTTGGAGAGGAAGCAGCAAGTATGGATGTAAATATACTGCTTGGTCCGGGATTGAATATTAAAAGAAGCCCATTATGTGGAAGAAATTTTGAATATTTTTCAGAAGATCCATATCTTTCCGGGAAGATGGCAGCATCATATATTCGTGGAATACAGAGTAAAGGCGTTTATGCCTGCCCGAAGCATCTGGCGGTTAACAGTCAGGAACTTCGGAGAATGGCAATGGATGCAGTTGTTGACGAACGGACATTAAGAGAAATATATCTGACCGGTTTTGAGATAGCTGTTAAAGAAGGACACGCAAAAGCAATCATGAGCAGTTACAACCAGATTAATGGGATTTATGCTAATGAGGACAAACATCTTTTGACAGACATCTTGCGCAAAGATTGGGGATTTGATGGAATTGTAATAACAGACTGGGGCGGAAGCAATGACCATGTGAAAGGTGTTGCTGCCGGCTCAAATCTGGAGATGCCGTCCTGTGGGTATGATTCTGCAAGAGAAGTGATTGCTGCTGTCCAAAAAGGAAAGCTGAAGGAAGTGGATTTGGATGAAAGAGTTGGAGAACTGGTAGATGCAGTGATGGAACTGACATCAGGAAAGAAGCTTTCAGATAAAAACTTTGACAGAAACGCACATCATCAACTGGCAAGGAAAGCAGCAGCAGAAAGCATGATTCTTCTAAAAAATGAAAAACAGATTCTTCCGCTGGATACCAAAAAATCCATCGCTGTTATTGGAGATTTTGCTTTTTCACCCAGATATCAGGGGGCAGGATCTTCTATGGTCAATCCAACAAAAGTAGAAGATATGTCATCGATTTTGCAACAATATGATCTGAATATTCTGGGAATGACAAGAGGCTATCATAGAAATGGAGATGTAGATGAGAATGATAGAAAGTTTGCATTAAATTTGTCTATGAATGCGGATATTGTAATTTTCTGCTTTGGTCTTGATGAGATCAGTGAATCAGAAGGACTGGACAGAACCCATATGCGTATTCCGCAGGATCAGATCGATCTTCTGCAGGATATTAGTAAGGTGAATGAAAATGTTATTGGAATACTGAGTGCTGGATCAGCGATAGAAATGCCATGGCACACCTGCTGCAAAGCGATTTTGCATGGCTATCTGAATGGACAGGCAGGCGCTTCTGCAACATTGGATATTCTGACCGGAAAGGTGAACCCATCAGGAAGACTGGCAGAAACATATCCCATATCTTATGAACAGACACCGGCATTTCGATATTATCCAAGTAATGAGAAAACATCGGAATACCGCGAGAGTGTTTATGTAGGATATCGCTATTATGATACTTCAAAAGTACGGGTGCAGTTTCCATTTGGTTTTGGACTTTCCTATACGGAATTTACATATTCTGATCTTATCATAGAAGAGGATGGAATCAAAGTTTCGGTTACCAATACAGGTGACAGAGATGGAGCTGAGGTTGTTCAGATGTATGTAGGACTTCCTAATGCAATCGTGTTCCGACCGGAAAAAGAACTGAAAGGTTTTGCAAAAGTTTATCTAAAGGCAGGAGAAAGCAGACAGCTCAGGATTCCCTTTGATGATAAGACATTCCGTTATTGGAATATAAAAACGGGACAGTGGGAAATAGAAACAGGAACTTATCAGATTATGGTAGGAGCCAGTGTTGCAGATATTCGTTTAACAGGTATGACTGAGAGAACTGGAAATAGTAAAGGGTATCCGTATAATCCGGCAAAAATGCCTTACTATTATACAGGAATCGTGCAGAAAATATCAGATGAGGAATTTCGTGAACTTCTTGGCCATGAGATACCGAACGGGAGATGGAGTGGAAATCTGGAAATTAATGATGCAATTTGTCAGATGTATTATGCAAAAAGCCGACTTGCAAGACTGATATATAGATGTCTCACAAAAATGAAAAAGAAGAGTGAGGCACAGGGAAAGCCGGATCTGAATATTCTTTTTATTTACAATATGCCGTTTCGGGGGATTGCCAAGATGACCGGCGGGGCAGTCAGTATGGAAATGGTATATGGAATTGTCGATGCTGTGAATGGCCACTTTATGCTTGGAGTAAAGAAAGTAGTTGGCGGATATTTCAGAAACAGAAGAAATAATAAGAAATATGAAAAATTATTAAAAGGAGACGGAGGGAAGCGCAGATGAATCATATAAAAAATATATGGAAATGTTTTGAAGAGAAACATTCTGTTTTTGCAAAATGGCTTTATCAGATATTCTATTTTGTTATATTCAGTATGGGCGTGACAGTATTCCAGTATCTGGTATTTACATTTTTACCAGGGATTTTGGGAATTGGTCTGGCTGGTATAGAATTTATGTGGCCAAAGGTTTCTATGAATCTGTTTGGAGTAAAATTTACATGGAGTTTGCTGGGGTATAATGTATTGCGTGATGCAACGGGGAATGTATTGATCGGTGGTGGACTTGGCTATTTTATCAGTTATGAATTGGGGTCATTTCTTGCACAGTGTATCAATTTTCCACTTCAGAGAAATATTACCTTTAAAAGCCATGGAAATCCTGTATATCAGGCAATCTGGTATTTTGTTGCATGGGTGGTAATTTCACTGATTTGTAATGGATTTAATAATCTGTGGATGCCAGTTGCATCTGCATATGTGGCACCGGCAGTCTATAACATGCTTGTGACAATTATTACAGGTGGAGTTTCCATGGTGATTTTTTTCTTTGTGTTTAAAATTATTTTCCCAGAGGGGAAGGCTGAATAGAAGAAAATAGCAAGATGTTAGAAACTGGTATTAAAATGATGCAATCTGATATGATTTGGAACATCATAAAATCAACAAGGATAAAGGTAAAAAAATATGAATAAAAGACAAAAAATTCTGATTGTAGATGATTCAAAACCGGTGTTTATGAAAGAGGATCTACTTCCCGTTATGGGAGATAATCAAATGATCCAGGATCTGCCCTCTGCATTTATCCGGGTTTTGGAGTAACAGAACGCATGGAAAAAATAATGGAAAAGGATCTTCTGATCCGGGATGTAGAAACAAAAAATATCATGACTAAATCCAGTCTTCCGGTAGGGGGATATTCTGTCAATCCTTATGTAGGATGTACCCACGGCTGCAAATACTGCTATGCCTCTTTTATGAAACGGTTCACCGGGCATACCGAATCGTGGGGGACATTTTTGGATATAAAACACTGGCCGGCAATTAAAAACCCGAGAAAATATAAAGGCCAACGGGTAGTGATTGGTTCCGTGACAGATGGGTATCTGCCCCAGGAAAAGGAGATAAGAAATACCCGCAGGATTTTAGAACAGTTAAAAAATAGCGGTGCAGAAATCCTTATCTGTACGAAATCGGATCTTGTACTCCGGGATATTGACTTGCTAAAAGAAATGGGAAAAGTCACTGTCTCATGGTCGATCAACACATTAGATGAAAAATTTCAGGCAGACATGGATCAAGCTGTCAGCATCAGCCGCAGACTTGAGGCAATGAAGCAGGTATACGAAGCCGGAATACGCACGGTTTGTTTCATTTCCCCAGTATTTCCGGGCATCACAGATTTTGAAAAGATTTTTGAACGTGTGAAAGATCAGTGTGACCTGGTATGGTTAGAAAATCTAAATCTCCGCGGTGGTTTCAAACAGGAGATCCTGGATTATATTCAGAAATATTATCCTCACCTTGTTACCCTGTATGATGAAATCTATCGCAAGGGAGATCGAAGTTATTTTCGGGCATTGGAAAACCAGGCAGCACAGATGTCCCAAAAATACGACTGTCCTTTTGTAGACAACGAACTGCCTTATGACCGCGCAGAGCCAGGCCATCCTGTAATCGTGGACTATTTCTATCATGAAGAAGTACGGGGATCGGAAAATACAGGGCGGCGCAAAAAATGATTGAATAAGTTGAGATGTAAAAGAGGTGCCTCAAGAGACTGAAACAACTCATAGTTTTCCATGAATGTTACAGTCTCTTTATTATTATCAGTATACTCCACACTCTGGGTTGGTATCAATATCAAGATGAAGCAAAGGCTTTTCTCCCTCCACTGCCCGGTATATATCCAGCATAGTAATTTCATCCGCAGGTTTGGTAAGACAGGCGTTTGCCTGGCTTTGGGTATTGGAGATAAGGCTTGCATTTTTCAGCGCGGACATCAGCTGCCGGATATAGGCAGGATTTGTTTTTACACTTTTTGCAATCTGGGCACTGGTCAGATGCTCTTTTTCTTCTTGTAATTTATATTTTAACATGGTACAATTTTGATGTAATTTTAATAATAACAATAAAAGAAAGGAAAGTCAACCATGCAGCCAATGAAAAATATTGTTTTTGAAAATGCATATCAAAAAAATGCCCGGACCTTATTAGATAAACTTAATTCTGCTGAAGCCATTCTGGTAGGAGCAGCAGCCGGCATGTCCGCTTCCTGTGGCTATAATTTTTTCTATCAGAATGATGCGATATTTCAGAAATATCTGGGGGATTTCCATAAAAAATATGGATTTACCGGAGCCTTTAACGGATTTTACTATCATTATCCTTCCCCGGAAGCTCACTGGGCATTTCTTGTACGTATGGGCTATATGGAATATGAGTGTCCTACAGGACAGCCTTACTACGATCTCATGGAACTCCTTGAGGGTAAAAACTATCATATTATGACCACCAATCAGGACTTCCAGTTTACCCGTGTGGTGTCCGAAGAAAAATTAAGCGCCATCCAGGGTGATTTCCGCTATTATCAGTGCAGCCGCCGATGTCATGACCAGATTTATTACAACAAGGATATGGTCTATGCCATGAATGCAGCTATTGACGAGAATCTGTGTATCCCCGCCAAAATGATCCCCCGCTGTCCAAAATGCGGAGCCCAGATGGAGCCCTGGGTACGGGGATATACATTCCTGGAAGGTGCCAAGTATAGAGACGAATACCGGAAGATCAACGAATTTCTGGAAAAGAATAAAGAGAAGAAGATCCTTTTTCTGGAGTTGGGCGTAGGACGAATGACCCCTATGTTTATCCAGGAACCTTTCTGGAATCTCACATACTCCCTGCCTAAGGCGTTTTACATTACCATTAATCCAAAGGACGCCATTCTTCCTGAAGAAATAGAACAGAAGGGGCTGGCTATCAAAGAAGACATTGCCCTGGTGCTGCAGGAGGCAGTGCGGGTAAAGAAAGAGGGAAACAAGGAGCATGGAGAAGCATAGTCACAAGGACATCCCTGGAACAGCAATGGGCCTACTATACAAAATATATTTACAGTATGTGGCATCTGCCTACAGGTCAGCTATATCTGGCTCTTAAGGCTGTACTTGCCGGAAAAGATTAGAGAGATGACACCGGGGGTGATCAGACTGCCTTTCTGGGAGATGACGGCCCGTAACAGCCAGGTGTTTTACGTCTGTCTGAACCGGGAAGCCTCTTCTGCTCCGGAACATTAAAAAGGGAGAAGTCTTTACCTGCAAGGCAATCTGGCAGATATATTAAAGGAACTTCGGATACAGTTGGAAAAGGAGAAATAACATTATGGAAGAAAACTTCAGAAATATTTATAAAGCTATCCAGGAAGCAGATGCTCTTCTCATCGGCGCCAGTAACGGATTATCTATTTCAGAAGGATATAATATTTTTGCAGATGATCACTGGTTTCAGAAAGATTTCGGAGATTTCCGCAGTAGATACGGGATCAGAAACATACTGCAGGGATTATTCTTTCAGTATCCTACAGAAGAATCTAAATGGGCATTTTTCAGCAGACTGATCAGCCGGAAATGTTATCTGGAACAGCCCGGTCCTGTAATGGAGGATCTGTATCGTCTGGTTAGTTCCAAAGATTATTTTATTGTGACCTCCAATGGCGAGGACCATTTCGTGCCTGCAGGATTTGACAGGGATAAAGTCTTTGAGATGGAAGGCCGTCTCACCCAGTCCCGGTGCCAGAATGGATGCGGAACAGATCCTTACGAAAACCAGAATGAAATTCTCAAAATGGCGGAAGCTGAAAAAAACGGACAGATCCCCTCAGAACTGGTCCCATGCTGTTCCTGCTGTGGAGGGCCAGTTACGGTCAATATGGCAAACAGCAATGCATTCTTTCAGACCGAACAGTTCCAAAAGAAAATGCAAGACTATCAGAACTTTATTAAGAAATATCATGGTAAAAGATTAGCGATTCTGGAATTGGGCGTGGGATGGCGAAACCGTATGATCAAAGAGCCTTTCATGAGCCTTGCTGCTTCTGAACCTGAAGCAGTTTATATCACCTTCAATAAAGGAGAAGTCTATATTCCTTCAGAAATTGCCGGAAAGTCGATCGGGGTAGATGGAGATATTGGGGAGGCGCTGAAAGAAATATGTCTGGCAAGAGAGAACCTATAGGGTTGTTTATATATTTCTATTTGGGCAATTAATTTTTTTGAATGGACAATGCAAAAAAGGCACTGAAAACCGTAGAAATATTGGTTTTTTAGTGCCTTTTCCATTAGTTAAAGAGAAAAAATATAATAAATTTAAGTTTTGCTAAGTTTCGCTAAATTCTATTCGTTTGAGCATCGCCATTGCTTTGACGGTTCACGTTTTCCACAATCATCACAAGTCTGCGGCCAGTTGATTTTCCATTCAAAATACTCATCTTTGGTAATTTTACCAGATTTCAGTTCTTCTTTTCTAAGAGTCCATTCTTTCAGAAAATTATTGAGAATCCCATAATTAAACCACATACCAAAAGAAACATTAGGAAAACAGGTAAGAAAGGCAAGGTGATGAGTTTGAGAAAATTGAAGTGATGGGACGACTTCTATCAGGAATATGTTGGAAAAGAGGTGAGCATTATGGTGAATCAGTCAGTGTTAGATTCCAGTGTTGATCTGGAACAGTTAAAAGATATTGAAGAATTAACTCCGGATATGGACAGAACGATTTCTGAAAAGGTGGAAACATTTCTGGATAAATCCGGTGATCAGCCATATGCTCATATGAATGAAGGCTATGTGGTGGTTGTGCAAATGACCGGGGAGCTTGAGGCAACGGATGCACTCAGTGATTATCTCAAAAAGCGGATAGAGTGCTATTGATCGCTCAGCACCTGAACACTTGCTGTTCAGGTGCGCAAGAACATGATTCAGGTGTGAGCAGCGCTCCTTTTGCGTAGCAAAACTTTAAATGAGAGCTGCGAATGTTACAGTTCGCAGTTTTCTGTGAACTGTAACAACGGAGTTGATATAGCAGATGAAAGACGAAAAAAATTTTGCGAAGACACAGATGTTATGTTAATGTGAAGTCAGGGAAAATGAACGTGATACATGGTTTCTGACTTCTATTCGATGGAATTAAGCGGGTTAGGAGCGATGTAAAATGGAACAAATGCAAAAGAACACACCAGATATATACGATGCTGCATTGTATCTTCGACTGTCCAGAGACGATATGGATGACGGCAGTGAGAAGACAGAGAGCAACAGTATTGCAAATCAGAGAGAATTGCTTCGGAGCTTTGTAAAAAGCCAGCCGGACATTCAGATCTTTGATATATATGTGGATGATGGATATTCAGGTGGAAATTTTGACAGACCTGAGTTCAAGAGAATGACAACCGATATAGAAGCTGGACGAGTGAATTGTGTAATTGTAAAAGATTTGTCCAGATTCGGAAGAGAATATATAGAAGCCGGGCGATGGATCGAAAAGACCTACCCGGCTTTAAATGTGCGTTTTATTTCTGTGACGGATCAGTTCGACAGTAAAACGGCTGATTTTTCGGAGAGGTCATTTGTAGTTCCGATTAAAAATTTTGTAAATGAAAGTTATTGCCGGGACATCTCCGGTAAAGTACGCAGCCACCAGAAAATCAAACGGGAAAAAGGAGAGTTTATCGGGGCATTTGCACCATATGGTTATTGCAAAGATCCGGAAAATAAGAACTGCCTTGTGATTGATGATTATGCCGCAGATATTGTAAGAAAAATATTTGCCTGGAAGATTGAAGGATTCAGTTTCGGTGCGATTGCTGAAAAATTGAATATGCGTCATGTACAATCTCCAAAAGAATACAAGATTGCAAACGGCGAAAATTATAATGCTGGATTTCAGGGGACAGATACCCCAAAGTGGTCAGCAGTACAGATTAAAAGGATTCTGACCAATGAAGTGTATATCGGCAATATGGTTCAGGGAAAGCAGGAACGAATCAGCTATAAGGTGAAGAAACGTCTGGATAAACCAGAGTCAGAATGGGTGAAAGTAAAAAATACACATCCGGCAATCATCAAGCAGAGTGATTTTGATGTAGTACAAAAACTGCTTCAATATGATGGCAGAGCGTCAAAGACATCAGACAGTGCCAGTTTTTTTGCAGGATTTATCTTCTGCGGAGATTGTGGAGTACCGATGATACGCAGAGTGAACCGATATAAGGGAAAAGAAAAGGCTTTTTATATCTGCCAGACAAAGAATAAAGGCGGAGACTGCACCAGACACAGCATACCGGAGGAAGTGCTGAAAAAAATTGTCTTGAAAGAAATCCAGATATATACAGCACTTTTTGTAGATTATGAGATGATCATGGAAGAACTTCAGCAAATGGAAGTCAGCTACGACCAGGTAATCAGTTATGATACACAGATCGCAAAATTGCAGGAAGAATACAACAAATGTTACAGCATAAAAGTATCTTTGGCAGATGATTTGAAGTCTGGGATGATTAGCAAAGAGGAGTTCGACGAGTTCCGGGAAAGTTACGGTAAAAAGTGTGAAGAACTGGATCAGATGATAGAACATCAGAAAAAACTGGTAAAGCAGATGTTTGAAGGTGGCGTTTCTGCAAAAGTTCAGTTAGAAAACTGGAAGAAATCTCTGGAGATCAAAGAGCTGGATCGTACCTTACTGGCACTGACAGTAGATAAAATCTACATTTATGAGAACAAGCAGATTAAAATCCGGATTCGTTATCAGGATGTGATTGAAAAAATGAAAGTCATAAAACGATTTTATACAGAACATCAGGATCAGTACAGAAAAGAGGTGGGATAAGTGGCAAGGACAGCAAGAAGATATGAGAAAAGGACAGAAAAGAAAAATTTTCAGATTCCAGTGTATATGGCTGCGATTTATGCCAGATTATCCGTAGATACAGACGAAAGAAAGTCAGAATCTATCGAAACGCAGGTGACGCTGATCAAAGAGTTTGTTGACAGGCACAATGCAGAAGCAAATAAAGAGTATGAACTGGTTGTGTATGATATTTATTCTGATCTGGGAAAAACCGGAACCAATTTTGAGAGAGCTGGATTTGAACGAATGATGGATGATGTCAGAGCAGGAAAAGTAAACTGTATTCTTGTAAAAGATTTTTCCAGATTTGGCAGGAATTATATAGAAACAGGAAATTATCTGGAAAAGATATTGCCTTTTATGAAAGTGCGTTTTATTTCTGTATGTGACCACTATGATTCATTTGCACCGAATGCGAAAAATCAGGAATTATCCATGAATATCAAGAATCTGGTAAATGATACCTATGCGAAAGATATTTCCGCAAAGGAACGGGCAGCAAAGCGAACAGCACAGAAAAATGGGGAGTATGTTGGAGCAACAGCTCCGTATGGATATTGCTGTGAGAAGATAAATGGAATCTATAAACTGGTCAAAGAGCCGGAATCTGCAAAGATTGTGCAGCGGATATTTGCGGAATATGCTTCCGGTAAGGAGATTCAGCAGATTATAGATGGATTGTTTGAGGATAGTGTACACCGGATTTCTGATTATAATCATTATCATCATGTGTACTGGCAGGAAGGTGAAACTCTGCACCAGTGGGGAAATTCCTCTGTTCGTGCAGTACTGAACAGGCATAACTATTATGGAGATCTGGTACAGCGAAAATACGAATCCAGGTTTGTAAAAGGTGAAAAAGGGTGTGATGTGCTGGATGAAAGTCAGTGGATTGTTACTCCCAATGCTCATGAACCGATTATCAGCAGAGAACTGTTTGAAAAAGTACAGATCCGGTTAAAAGTGGCACAAGAAGCCAGAAGCACAGTAGTAGGATGGGAAGATGATGAAAGAGCTTTTTACAATGTGTTTTATTGCGGTGACTGTAAGCGGAAAATGTGTACAAGGAGATCAAGAGGCAGTGTGTTTTACTTTTGCAATGCGGCTCAGTACCGGGATGAAAGAAAATGCAGTCATAAATCTATTTCAGAAAATACGGTACAGAAAATCGTTTGCTCAGAACTGACCAGACAAATGCAATTAGCAGGATTTAAGAAAAAAGATATGTCGGCAATGAGTAATGATATATTTTCGGCTAAGATTCTGGAAATTCAGAATGAAATCAAAAAGCTGGATGCAGAGGTGGAACAACGCTCCGAAAAACTTGCTCAGGCATTTATGCAATATAAGGATGAAAAACTTTCCAGAGAAACTTATATGGAAATGCGTGAGGAGCGTAACAACTGGAAAATATTCTGTGAAGAAAGAAAAGAGACACTGGAACAAATGATTCGAAGATTGCAGAAACAGCAAAAGGAAGAAACCAGATTTTTACGAAGTCTTCTGGATCTGGAAGGGACAACAAGAATCAATGCGGAGCTTGCGGAAGCACTGATTGAAAGTATGTACTTGTATGGTGATGGCAGACTGGAAATCAATTTTCGATTTAAGGGGGCGATAGAACATGAATGATCAGAAAATGCTGATCGGATATTATCGTCTTTCGTTGGAGGATGGCTCTGACGGAGAAAGTAACAGTATCATCAACCAGAGAAAACTGGTGAAAGATTATATTTCTCATATTCCAGAGCTGGCTGAACTGCCTTTTCAAGAGCTTTATGATGATGGCTATTCCGGTTCCAGTATGGAACGGCCGGGAATACAACAGGTTCTGGAATTGGCAAGAAATGAACAGGTACAGTGTATTGTTGTAAAAGATTTTTCACGTTTTTCCAGAGACTATATTGAAATGGGAATGTATCTGGAGCAGATTTTCCCATTTTTGGGAATAAGGTTTATCTCTGTTTCTGACCATTATGATTCCAAGGATTATAAAGGAAAAAGTTCTGACATTGAAGTACAGTTTAAAGGTCTGATAGCAGATTTTTATGTGAAAGATCAGTCTGTTAAGGTGAAATCGGCAGTCAGCACGAAAAGAAGTAATGGAGAGTATTGTTGTGGCTCTGCACCTTATGGATACCGGATAAATCCAGAGAACAAAAAGGAACTGTTGATTGTGGAAGAAGAAGCGGAAATCATCCGCAGAGTATTTGAACTGACGAATCAGCGGTATTCAAAGCTGGATATTTGCCGATTATTTAATGAAGAAGGTGTTCTTACACCATTGCAGTCTATGAGCAGGCGACAGAAATCAGACAGTAAGAAAGCATCTTCGAGAGGCTTGCAATGGACAAGTGATATGGTGCGAAAGATTCTGAATGATAAGAACTATATCGGTTGTATGGTCTATGGAAAAACCAAAATTCCAGATCCCGGAACAGGAAAAAAAGTTCCTGTGCCACGAAGTGAATGGAAGGTATTGGAAGATCACCATGAACCAATCGTATCAAAAGAAATTTTTGAGAAAGCACAGTCCTTGCAGATCAGGTATAACAAAAAGAGTAAATTCAACAAGGACACCACTTTGTTAAGTGGGTACGTGAAATGCGGAAATTGTAGAAGAAACCTGACCGGAAGCAGCCGGGTACATGGTCATATTCTGTATAGCTGTGCATACAGCCAGGGAAAAGAAGATACCGGGTGCTTTGCCGGAAAAGCCGATGATAAAATGCTGGAGCATATGGTGCTGGCAGAAATAAAGGCATACTTACACCAGAATATCAGCCAGGAACAGATGCAGCAATCCATGAGAAAACAGCATGAAGATAATATCGAAGCATACAAGGCTGAAAGTGCTGACTGCGGAAGACGACAGGAGCAGATCAAGGCTCAGAACCAACAGAACTATGAGAAGTACCATGAAGGGCAGATGAGCCGGGAGGAGTTCCTGAGTGAAAAGAAGCAGCTAGAGGAAGAAAGAGAGCGTCTGCAAAGACGAAAGAAAGAACTGGAAGAACTGATCAGCGGCGAGAAAGAAATCCTGCTGAAGAAGAATATTCCGGTGGAACAGATGATGGAGTTTCTGGGGTATGAGAAACTGATAGAAGAGATGCTTGAAAAGTATGTGGATGGGATATATGTGTATGACGACGGACGGGTGGAGGTGGAGTGGAAAAGCACTTACCTAAATTTGTAGCAATAATGTAACGTACTCTAAAAATATTTTTCATATATCAGAACATTTTATAAAAGTTGAATTTCCATTTTCACTGCCAAAAGACAATGCAATCATTGCCAATGGCAATGAAATTGGCGATGATAATTTGGAACTAATGAAGATTCTGAAAATATTAGAGGAAAATGCTTCTATCACAGCAAAGCAAATGGCAGAACAGATGGGTATAAGTACGAGAAAGGTTAGTCGTCTTATAAAAGTGTTAAAAGAAAGTAAAAAAATCGTCAGAATAGGATCTGACAGAAAAGGATATTGGAAAATCCAATAGAGAAGGGGGTTTTTATGTTCTGGAGAAGAAATGGTGTGGATACAGCACCAAGGTATAAAAAATATATTCCGTATTGGGTATGATTTAAGTTTCGCTAAGCTTGATTTGATAGGTTGGCTATAGTGGTAATAATGCGACATTGTTGCTGTATAAATGTAGCAATGACGTTACATCCTACCCACTGATTTTGTGACAACAATATAACGTCCTCCGTTCCAAAACAACGATTTTATGGGAAAAATCGAAGGAAAAAAGGTCAAAAAGTTTGTAGCAATGACTTGACATCCTCGGGGAGACTCTGTCTGGAAAGGAGCCTGCCAGATTAAAATATTGTACTTAGTGGCATTGTTACAATCCTGAGATCCTTCCATTGATGCGGAGATGAATTCAGTTACTGTCAGAGGTGCTAGTGCAAATATTGAAGCATTCACGCATAATGTAGATAAACAAAAACACAAATATAAAAAGAAGGAGGATAGGGTATGGGATTATTTGATAAGAAGATCTGTGATATCTGTGGAGAGAAAATAGGTTTATTGGGCAACAGAAAACTGGATGACGGGAATCTGTGTAAGGATTGTGCAAAAAAAATTGTCACCATGGTTTGAAGACCGGCGGCACAGTACGGTAGAGGATATTCATGATGGGCTGAGTGCCGGAAAGATTATCAGGGAAAATATCCATATACAAAGGTATTGGTTGTTACTTCGCTGATCGATCCCAAGGTGCTGGAAAGAGCAAAGAGCGGATGTGCAGACAGTCTATGGTATAAGGATCACGGTGAAGAGGAAATACGGAGTGTGATCTACAGAACGTTAAATGGGGAGCATGTATTTCCGGATGTGGCACCGGAGGTGGAACTTAACTGGATCACAAGCGGTGATATCAGTCCCAGACAGCTGGAGATGCTGCGTCTGTATATTCATGGGATGTCATATTCCGAGATTGCAAGGAAAATGGACTGTTCTGCTTCCGGGGTGAGATGGAATTTTCAGGAAATGATCGCCAAGGCGGGATACAGCTGCAAAGAGGATCTGATAGCAGCTGCACTGGAAAGTAAACTGATCGTAACCACACTGAAATAGAAGATCCACAGAATGCAGAAATATATTCAGACAGAGAAGGAAATTATATTATGATCACTGCACCGGACAGCGTCTTACCCCATGACAAAAGACACCTTTCGGATCTGCCCTGTTAAAGATAAAATTCTTGTGCAATATGCTCAATGCATAAAAAGGATATTTTATAAACAAAATTATATAAGTTGCATATAACTAACGCATGCAGCATAACAGAAGTTGTACAAATATCTGTACATCCATAGACGATTGGAATGAAATCATAGAATAAATTTATAAAAATAGCTAATAAAACTGGATAATATGTTCAAATTATGGTACATTTATTGTAGCAGTCAGAGGAAATACTGCGGCCTTTTTTGGGACCGGGATTTTTGAAGGGCTGAACAAATAACAAAGAACTTATTTATTTGGTTTTATTGTTTCTTTCCTGGGAGTGCAGAGAAGGAGGGAACGGATAAGAGCAGATAATCATAAGGATATAATCTTTATAAGGAAGGTGAGCAATTGGAAAACTATACTAAGTACAAGCTGAAAAGCAGTGATGAGCTTGCATCAGTGCTAAACGGCAGGGACAATCTGTTTGTAATCGCCTGTAACAAGTGTTTCAAGGAATTTGAGACCGTTGACGAACCGGATTGCGAAGAATTCCTGAAATTTGCTGCGGAGCAGGGAAAAACCGTCACAGGCAGTGCGAAATTCGATTTTCTGTGCAACAAGATGCACACAGAAAGAAAATTACAGGATCTGCTGCCGGAAGGTACAGAGAATGTAGTTGTGATCTCCTGTGGTCTTGGTATCCAGACTGTTGAAGATCTGGCCGATAAGCCGGTGATCGCAGCAAGTAATACCCTTAACTACAGAGGCCATCACGGCATGGCACTTACCAAAAAGAGCTGTGATGCATGTGCACAGTGCTATCTGAACATTACCGGAGGCGTCTGTCCTATCGTCGACTGTTCCAAGAGTCTTGTGAACGGACAGTGCGGCGGAGCAAAGAACGGAAAATGTGAAGTGGATCCTAACAAGGACTGCGCATGGGAGAAGATCTACCAGAGACTGGCAAAACAGGGTCGTCTGGAAGAGTTCCTGAACCAGCCGGTACAGGTACGTGATTACTCCAAGGTTAACTTTAAGGTGATCAATGATTACGTGAAGTCTATCAGAGAGGACAGACTGAACGGATACTATGGTGGCGTTCATCCGTCAGAGCACAAGGAATTCAGCGAGCATATCGATCTGAAGAAATTCCCGGATCCGAAGACTGTTGTGATCTCCATGTCCCAGCATCTTGGTGCACCTGCCAACCCAATCGTGGAAGTAGGCGACACGGTAAAGGTTGGACAGAAGATCGGAGAAGCTGCCGGATTTATCAGCGCACCGGTACATTCCAGTGTAAGCGGAACCGTAGTTGCTGTTGAGCCACGTATGCATGGTACAAGAGGCAGTGAGGTGATGGCAGTTGTCATCGAATCCGACGGAAAAAATACTCTGCACGAATCCGTACAGCCACATAAAGCCCTGGACGAACTTACACCGGATGAGATCATTGAGATCGTAAAAGATGCCGGAATCGTTGGTATGGGCGGTGCAGGTTTCCCGACCTGTGTCAAACTGAAACCTGCGAAGCCGGTTGATACCATCCTTCTCAACGGATGTGAGTGTGAGCCATATTTAACGGCAGACCATAAGGTTCTCCTTGAGTTTGCTGATGATATTATTTTCGGTCTGAAAGCGATCCTTAAGACAACAGGTGCTGAGAAGGGCATCATTGTCATCGAGGATAACAAGCAGGATGCGATCGAATTAATGCAGAAAAAAGTTGCCGATATCGAAAATATGGAAGTTTTTGTTGCAAGAACCAAATACCCGCAGGGCGCTGAGAAAACTCTCATCAAGCGCGTCATGGACAGAAAGGTTCCAAGCGGCGGTCTTCCGGCAGATGTTGGCGTTATCGTAGATAATATCAGTACTGTAAAAGCGATCTCCGATGCGATTCAGAAGGGTATGCCGCTGATCGAGCGTGTTGCAACCGTAACAGGCGAGAAGATCAAGAATCCTGGCAACTTTATCATCAAGATCGGTACCAGCGTAAAAGAGCTGATCGATTACTGCGGTGGATTTACAGATGACGATGTTCTGGTCAAGATGGGCGGACCTATGATGGGATTCCCTCTGAACACTCTGGAGGTACCTATGATGAAGGGCTCCAATGGTATCATCGCTATTGATACAGATGAGACCAAAGAGCAGCCATGTATCAAGTGCGGACGCTGTGTGGACGTATGTCCGATGGAACTTTCTCCTCTGTATTTCGTAAAATATGCGAAAGAAGAGAACTGGCAGGGCATGAAGGACATGAATGTCATGGACTGTGTTGAATGCAGATGCTGTCAGTATATCTGTTCTTCCAAGATTCCGATCATTAACAGTATCAAAGCCGGAAAAAATGCAGTAAGGGGGATGAAGTGATATGTTGATTACCCAGTTAAAAGCAAAAGAAACTATCGTATCACTGGCAGCCGGAAGGAAAGTTTTTATCATCAACTGCCATGGATGCAAGGAAGTTCGTTTTCCGGAAAAAGAAGCTGTTGAACTTCAGAAGGAGCTTTCCGCTGAAGGAAATGTGACAGGGATCATGACAACGGATTATATCTGTAATCCGGAAAATATGCAGTTACGTCTTCAGAAACACATGGATAAGATCAGGGAAGCGGATCTGATTCTGGTATTCTCCTGTGGTGTTGGTGTACAGACCATCGCAGAATATCTGGAAGACAAGATGGTATGCGCAGCCTGCGATACATACCCGGTACCTGGTTTCCAGGGTGTAACACCGTTAGAATATAAATGTGACCAGTGTGGTGAGTGTTATCTGAACCTTACCGGCGGGATCTGCCCGATCACAGCATGCTCCAAGAGTCTTGTCAACGGCCAGTGCGGCGGTTCCAAGAATGGTAAATGCGAAGTGGACAGTGACATGGAGTGTGGATGGGAGCGCATCTACAGACGTCTGAAAGAGATCGGACGCCTTGACGCACTGAAATGCCCGACACAGATCCATAATTTCGCTACAGATGATGAAGTGAAATAATAAGCAAAGATTTATTAAGAAGCCAAATTAAATTATGATACGGTTCACCGGAAGTATTCCGCAAGGTATGTTGCAGAGCAGGTGGACCGTACCCCAAATTTTAAATGATTGGAGCAAATATAATATGAAAATGAAAGAATTATTCGACCGTGGTGAATTTGTAGTTTCTGCAGAAGTAGGACCGCCAAAAGGGATCCATGTAGATGAACTGGTAGAAGAAGCCAAAACTTATCTCAAAGGCGTTCATGCAGTCAATGTAACAGATAACCAGTCTTCTGTTATGCGTCTTGGATCTCTTGCAATGTGTAAAGTTCTCAAGGACGCCGGAATGGATCCGATCTTCCAGCTTGCATGCCGTGACAGAAACCGTATCGCACTGGAGTCTGATCTTTTAAGTGCTGCTATGCTTGGTATTGAGAACATCCTCTGTCTGACAGGTGACCATACGAAGATGGGCGATCATCCGCAGGCAAAACCGGTATTCGATCTTGATTCTGTATCTCTTCTTCATACAGTACAGCTTCTTGAGTCCGGTGTAGATCTTGGAGGAAACCCGCTGGTTGGTGAGCCTCCGAAATTCTCCAAGGGTGCCGTTGTATCTCCATGCAGCGATTCCGTTGACGCTCAGCTTGCAAAGATGGAAAGAAAGGTTGCTGCAGGTGCAGACTACTTCCAGACACAGGCTGTATTTGAGCCGGAGAAATTCATCAAATTTATGGAAAAAGCAAAACAGTTCGGAAAACCTGTACAGGTTGGTATCATCATTCCGAAATCCGCCGGAATGGCTAAGTTCATGAACAACAACGTAGCCGGCATCCATGTTCCGGATGAGATGATCGAGGAGCTGAAAGCAGACAAAGAGAAAACAAAAGCCGGTATCACAGGTGTTGAGATCGCTGCACGTATCATCAAAGAGTGCAAGCCGTACTGCCAGGGTGTACATATCATGGCACTTGGATGGGAATCCAAGATCCCGGCACTTCTGGAGCAGGCTGAGATCTGATCAGAACGATTGCTTTATAAAAAATAATCAGAAAAGCTGTCCGGAACCGGATGCAGGAGATGCACACCGACCGGGCAGCTTTTGTGTAAGAAAAAGCTTCTCTATACGGAAAAACTCTTCGGGAAGCCTGCGTGATCCACAGCGGAAGAATTCTAGCTTAAGAGGTAAAGAGACGATGGAAAGTATTATTATCGGGATCGCCGGAGGATCAGGCTCCGGCAAATCTACATTTACAAACAGACTGAAGAAGCATTTCGGAGACGATGTGGTGGTGATCTATCATGATAATTACTACCGCAGACAGGACGGAATTCCTTTTGAAGAACGTGTGAAGGTGAATTACGATCACCCGGATTCACTGGAAACAGATCTTCTGGTAGAGCATCTCAAAGAACTCAAGGAGGGCAAAACCATCCAATGTCCGGTATACGATTACAGTCAGCACAACCGCTCCGACAAAGTGCTGAAGATCGAACCAAGACCGGTTATTCTGGTAGAGGGAATCCTGCTTCTTGCAGATTCGCGTATCCGAGATCTTCTGGATATCAAGGTTTATGTGGAAGCAGATGCAGATGAGAGGATCTTAAGACGGATCTCCAGAGATGTGGAGGAACGTGGACGGGATTTAAACGGAATCATCGATCAGTATCTTACCACAGTAAAACCGATGCATTATCTGTACGTGGAGCCTACACGGGCGAAAGCAGATATTGTGATCAACAGCGGTAAGAATAACGTGGCCTTTGATCTGTTTGTATCAAAGATCGGGCAGCTGTTGAAAGAACTGAAAAAATAATAAGTAAAATAAAAAGCATGTCATACTTTAGGACAGAGCGGATCAGGTTATATCCGTCTGGCTGTGTATGACATGCTTTTTTGAACGGTTCAGGTGAATATGTCTGTATTCACACGCTCTGTATAAATTTCTCCACATAATATAAAGCTGCACCAATGGCAGGTGTATACTGCCCGTGGGTGCCGACCAGAATCTGGCTTTTGTCCAGGGTGAATGGTGCGTCTGTGTTGATGTGTTCTAACAGATAATTAATATCTTCTTCTGTAAAATAAGGTGCCAGATATCCGCTAATGATGATCGGTGCATCGATGATCAGGTTCAGATTTTTCATGGCAAAGGCCAGATGGTTCAGATAATCTTCCCAGTGCTCAGCAAGCCGGGGAGATTTTTTTTCGCGGAGCAGAGAGAAAAATTCCCTCACAGGCATCCCGGCAGACTGTTCCAGAGCGTTGGCAGAGCAGTAGGTTTCCAGACAGCCATGGTTTCCGCAGTAACATAAAGGGCCGTCAGGATTGACGCACATATGCTCAAGGGTTCCGCTGTGCATGGAACTTCCCTGATGAATCTGATGATTGGTTATAATGGCACCGCCAAGGTTTCGGTTCAGAAGGAACACGACAGCACTGTCAAGCTCCGGGTGATTCCACAGCTCCAGAAAAGCGGCGGATTTGGAATCATGTTCCAGATGGCAGGGGTAAGGAAGATGCCGGGAAAAATCCTCCAGCTTCATTCCGGTATTGTTCATGATGTTTCCGTAGATCACAGTGGAATTATCCGGAGAAGTGATCCCCTGTGTGGCAATGGAAATACCCAAGATCTTTTCTTTCGGATAGTGATTTTCTGCGATGAATCTTCGTACTTTATCGGTCAGTTGTCTGTAATATTCTTCTGCGTTGGAATAGGGAAGAGCAATGGTTTCTGTATAAAAGGCATTTCCATATAAGTCGATGGCTGTGATATGGAACATGTTTTTCAGGATCCCGATGCCAATGGAAATCCGGAAATCCGAGGTGATCTGGATGGCCTGAGCTTTCCTGCCTCCCGTGGAATCAAAATATCCGTTTCTGTCAATAAGCCCTTCTTTTTCCAGCAGGTTCAGGTTCTGACTTACTGTGGAAAGCCCCATCTGAAGGTCCTGGACGATCTGCATTTTGGAAGTCTGGCGTGTTTTGTATATATATTGGTAAACCTTGGACCGGTTTATTTTCTTTAAATTGATGGTGGTTAATCCTTTTTCGCTCATGAGATTCTCCTGATAAAAGTAATTATAGATATGTTTAAGTTTTAAATGTATTTTACTATAAATGAGCAAGTTCGTGATTTTGCATAAAAGAAAGACACCTCGATTCCATGTGTTGTATAATGAAAGTGCCAAAACAAACATTTGCAACATTTACGAAAGAAGGTGTCTCTCGCAAATACTATACATCATTCCTCATTCATATACAACCAGTTTAAAAAATTAAACTTATGCAAATTTTATTCGAACCGAGTAATAAACCATCTTATGAGTATCCTAATCAGTATTTTCATTTCAGGATATCATGGAAAAACCACGGACTTTGCTAAAAACAGTTCCTGCCACAGAACTACGATTGCCCATTTCCTCAATTCCGGAAAATGGGATGATTCCTTACTTTCAGATACGTTAAAATGCTCTGTCATTGAGATTATTTATTCAGAAGCAGCACGCACCGGAAAACCTGTTCTCTGTATTGTGGACGATACGATTGCTTCAAAGACAAAGCCTTCGTCACAGGCTTTACATCCGATTGAAGATGCGTATTTTCACCAATCCCATTTAAAGGGAAAACCGGATTACGGGCATCAGGCAGTTGCTGTTATGCTTTCCTGCAATGGCATTGTTCTGAACTATGCTTTTGTAATGTACAATAAGTCAATTTCCAAGATTGACATTGTACAAAGCATTGCAAAGGAGCTGCCTGTTCCACCGGTAATGTCCTATTTTCTTTGCGACTGCTGGTATGTTTCTGAAAAGATAATCAATACCTTTGCACAGAGAGGGTTCCATACCATCGGTGCTTTGAAAACAAACCGTTTGCTGTATCCATCGGGAATGAAAAAGAAACTTCGTGAACTGGCCGCCGAATTGTCTGTTACACATCGTGAATTTGACCTTGTGACAGTCAAAAAACGAAACTATTATGTGTACCGGTACGAGGGAAACCTCAACGGCATAGAAAATGCGGTAGTTCTTTTGAGTTATCCGGAAAAAGCATTTGGTAATCCCAAAGCATTGCGTGCTTTCATCAGTACAAACGCAGCCCTGTCTACACAGGAGATTCTTTCCTGGTATGTGTGTCGATGGCCGATTGAAGTATTTTTCCGCCAGTGTAAGGATAAACTGGCACTGGACAGCTATCAGATACGCTCTGCACAGGGAATCAAAAGGTACTGGCTACTTATGTCACTGGCACATTTCATGTGTGCAGTGGGTACTGGTAGGTTCTGTTCGTTTGAAACTGGATATCACGAAATCTGTGATACCATTCAGCTGGAAAAGTATCGTTATCTTTTTCAATGCGCAAAGGAAAGCAATGATTTTGATTCATTTATGAAATTCGCAGTGTAGTTTTGTGCAATTTTTCAAATTTGCTCATTTATAGTATTTTAGTATAAATTTGCAGGAAATGCAATGTCAGCGCATGAAGCAGAGCAGAACAAAAGTTTTTTCGAGGAATAATAAGTAACAGTATATGGATTGGCAAAGGATATATGTCTTGTGCATAAGTAAAAGTAAACAAAAATATAAGAACAAAATTAGGTGTTTTGTCAATGGATTTTTAAAAAAAATAGTTTTATACTCTACTTACAGTTAAGACATAAGCATAAGTGAAACGCATAAATGACAACGAAATAGAAGAAAACAGGGAGGTCTAAGATTATGAAATTAACAAGAGAAGGAATCAAAGAACGTGAAGCATGGAAGAAAGCAGGCATCGATCTTCCAGGATACGATGTAGAGGCAGTTACTGAGAAAGCGAAGAAGGAGCCAGGCTGGGTACATTTCGGAATCGGAAATATCTTCCGTGTATTTATCGGAGGTATTGCAGATGGTCTTCTGGAAGAGGGAGTTCTTGACAGAGGCATCACATGTGTAGAAACCTTTGATTATGATGTAGCAGATAAGATTTACGCGCCATATGACAACCTTGGCTTAAATGTCATTCTCCATGGTGATGGAACCCGTGAATACAAAGTTCTTGGGGCACTTGCAGAAGCAGTGAAAGCACAGTCTTCTGATGCTGAACAATGGAACCGCCTGAAAGAAATTTTTGCGGCTAAATCCCTGCAGTTAGTTTCCTTCACTATCACAGAGAAGGGTTATGCACTCCGGAAAGCAGACGGAACATGGTTCCCGTTTGTGGAAGCAGATATTAAAAACGGATCGGATAAGGCAACGGGAGCAATGGCAGTTCTTGTGGCTATGCTGAATGAGAGATATAAAGCAGGGAAATATCCGATCGCCCTGGTATCCATGGACAACTGCTCACAGAACGGCGCCAAGCTTCGTGAGTCCGTACTGACTATGACAGAGGAATGGCATAAAGCGGGCTTCGTAGATGATGGCTTCGTAGATTATGTAACGGATGAGAAGGTGGTTGCATTCCCGTGGACCATGATCGACAAGATCACACCTCGTCCAAGCGAGCAGATCGCAGCAGACCTTGAGAACCTGGGCGTTGAAGATATGCAGCCGGTGATCACAGGAAAGAAAACATACATTGCACCATTTGTTAATGCTGAGAAGCCACAGTATCTTGTTATCGAGGACAGCTTCCCCAACGGACGCCCTGCTTTGGAAAAAGGCTTCGGCGTATACATGGCGGACAGAGATACCGTCAATCTCTCCGAGAGAATGAAAGTAACCGTCTGCCTGAATCCGGTACATTCCGCAACCGGCCCTCTTGGTGTGGTACTTGGATATGATCTCTTTGCACATATGCTGAACACCAACGAAGATATGATGAAAATGGCCCGTATGGTTGCTTATGACGAGGGACTTCCGGTAGTTGCAGATCCTGGAATCCTTTCCCCACAGACATTTGTGGATGAGCTTTTCAATGACCGTTTCCCGAATGAGTATCTTGGAGACACCAACCTTCGTCTGGCTGTAGATGTGTCCCAGATGGTAGGTATCCGTTTCGGTGAGACTGTAAAAGCATATGTGAAGAAATTTGGAGATGCTTCCAGGCTGACAGCAATCCCGCTTGGAATCGCAGGATGGCTGAGATACATGCTGGCTGTAGATGACGAAGGAAACAAATTTGAGCTTGCACCGGACCCGATGAATGAGGAGATCACAGAGCAGCTTGACGATATCGTGATCGGAAAACCGGAGACCCTTAAGAATCAGCTGAAGCCGATCCTTTCCAATGAGAGACTGTTCTTCACAGACCTTTATAAAGATGGTGTCGGAGAGAAAATCGAGGATATGTTCCGTGAGATGATCGCAGGACCGGGAGCTGTAAAGGCAACTATTCATAAATATGTAAAATGAAACATCAGAGTTCAAAAGTCAGACAGCAATCCGTAAGTAGTGAATAAAGAGAAATGAGGTAAATGGAAAGATGACAGAACCGGTATTTGCGGCAGATCCGTTAAGACTGTTGATCGCGGCAGCAGCAGGGATTTTATTATTATTGTTACTTATCATAAAATTTAAGATTCACCCGGTTTTATCCCTGTTGATCGCTGCACTGGTTATCGGGCTTGGTGCCGGAATGCCGGTTCCAACGCTGGTAAGCACTGTGGAAAACGGCGCAGGAGAAACCTTACAGGGAATCATACTCCTGATCGGATTGGGCTCTCTGTTCGGTGGGATATTGGAAGTGTCCGGCGGCGCACAGTGCGTTGCCCAGACACTGATAAACAAATTCGGTGAGAAAAAAGCGGGGATCGCTCTTGGAATTACAGGACTTGTTGTAGGAACCACCGTGTTTTTTGAGGCAGGCGTTGTGATCCTGATCCCTCTGGCATTCGGACTTGCGAAGAAAACAAAGAAATCTACTTTATATTATGTGATTCCTCTTCTCGCCGGACTTGCCACCGGTTTTGCATTCATTCCGCCATCAGCAGGATCTGTTCTGGTGGCAAATATGCTGAATGTGGATCTCGGAGTGATGATCGCGGTAGGTGTGCCTGTGGGTATTTTATCATTGATTTTTGCAGGAATCTTATGGTCCAAATTTATCGGCAAAAAGATCAACACAGGGCTTCCCTCCAATATCCAGGAGGTACGTGAGGAGGAAGAAGCCAATCTGCCGAAATTTTCTACAGTATTATGTATCATTCTTGTTCCGCTGGTACTGATCCTGTGCAATACAGTTTCTGAATACATTCCGGGAATCGACGCGGCACGTCCTGTTCTGGAATTTCTGGGAACACCTTTTGTGGCACTGATCATAGCAGTATTGCTTGCCATGTATTTTCTCGGAAAGAAGCAGGGCTATAATGGAGAGCAGCTTAAGAAAATCCTGGATCGTTCTCTGAAGCCTACCGGACAGATCCTTCTGGTCATCACTGGTGGAGGTATCATCCGCTGGGTTCTTCAGGACTGCGGTATGGGAAACATTATAGGACCTGCCCTGGAAAAAAGCGGACTTCCGCTTGTACTGGTCGCATTTCTTATTGCAGCTCTGATCCGCGCATCTGTTGGTGCGGCAGTTGTGGCTATGACAATGGCAGCAGGAATTATGGCTGCTATGCCCGGAGTTGCAGACTTGTCACCGGTTTATCTGGCAGCAATGGTCTGTGCCATCAACGGTGGTGCAACCGCATTCAGCCATGTAAATGATTCTGGATTCTGGCTGGTAAGCTCTCTTCTGGAGATTGATGAAAAAACAACCCTGAAATCCTGGACAATGATGGAAACTATCGTAGGAGTAACAGGCCTGGTTTGTGCTGTTGTGATCAGCCTGTTTGCATAGGAGAGTGGACAAAAATGATAGTAAAAGTAATTTTAGGCACAATGCAGAATGCAAGAAAGTTGGTAAGTATTGCAGAATCCATCCCATGTGATGTAGAATTATGTTACGGTCGTTATGTTGTAAATGCAAAGTCTATGCTTGGGGTCTTAAGTATGCCTGAGTTTGATGGGGGAGAGCTTCATATACATACAGATAATGAGAAAGAATGTGAGAAGATCCTTTTTCAGCTGCTTGATCAGAACCTTCTTGTGGACACAGGAGATGCTGTGAAAAGATCCATCTATGATATCACAACTTTTGGTGAGATCCTGATCGATTTTACTTCCCGGAATATTAATGAGGACGGACAGATGCTGTATGCCAGAAATCCGGGCGGTGCACCAGCCAATGTTGCAGTTGCAGCCAGCAGACTGGGAGCTCATACTGCATTTATCGGTAAAGCAGGAAAAGACATGCACGGAAAGTTCCTGAAATCTGTTCTTGAGAAAGAAAGCGTGGATACCAAGGGTATGCTTCTGGACGAAAATTATTTTACTACCCTGGCTTTTGTGGAAGTCAGGGAGACCGGAGAGAGGACTTTCTCTTTTGCAAGAAAACCGGGAGCGGATACGAAGATCCAGAAGGAAGAAGTGGACGTGGATGTGCTGGATCATACCCATATTTTTCATGTTGGATCATTGTCCCTGACGGATCAGCCTGCAAGAGATACCACGTTTTATGCGGTAAAAAGAGCGAAAAACAAGGGCAGCGTGATTTCTTACGATCCCAATTACCGTGCATCTCTGTGGCCGGATGAAAAAACTGCCAAAAAACATATGAGAAGTCTGGTACCCTATGTGGATCTCATGAAGATTTCAGATGAGGAAACCGAGCTTCTGACAGATCATAAGGATGTCCGGGAAGCAGCGAAGATACTGTATGAGCAGGGCGTGAAAGTCGTGGCAGTTACTCTTGGCGGTGAAGGAGCTTATATTTACAGCAAAGATGGAGGCTATATGGTGCCGGGATTTTCAGTGAAACAGATTGCGGATACGAACGGAGCCGGTGATTCCTTCTGGGGAGGATTCCTGTATAAGGTCAGCACATCGGAGAAACAGCCGGACGAGCTGACACAGGAGGATCTGAAGGAATTTGCACGTTTCGGTAATGCGGTGGCCAGTCTATGCGTGGAGAAAAAAGGTGCGATCCCGGCAATGCCGGAGCTTGCACAGGTGGAACGCAGAATTGCAGAGGAATCGTATTCATAAACCTGTAGCAGAGTTATATCTAAATTGCGAAGCAATTGTGTTTATGAGCATGTCAGATTTATGAAAGGATGGGGTTTTGAAATGAATTTAAAAGATCAGATGAACGGAATTCAGCACGTAGGTGTGCCGACCAATGACATTGAGACAACCATTAAATTTTATGAAGCACTGGGATTTGAGATCGCTTTTCAGACAGTGAACGAGGCTGCCAATGAGAAGGTTGCTTTCCTGAAGCTTGGAAATCTTGTGATCGAGACGTACGAGAACAAAGCTGCAAAAATGGAATCCGGTGCCATCGACCATGTTGCCATTGATGTGAAGGATGTGGAGAAAGTCCACGAGCTGGTAACAGCAGCCGGACTGAATACTACCAATGATGAAGTCCATTTCCTGCCGTTCTGGGAGAATGGCGTGAAGTTCTTTACCATTGAAGGCCCGAATAAGGAGAAAGTGGAGTTCAGCCAGTACTTATAAGAAGTAAATAAAGTTGTGCTCATGGGTGTGAAACAGAGTATAATGCAGATGTTTATTTTGTGTTGCATACAGCCTGTCAGATATCAGATGAATTAAAGATCATCGTATGTCTGACGGGCTGTTTTATGTATCAGAAAGAATTTACGGACATGGGAAAATTTCTTGCATGAAATGGATAATGAGACTACAATGAAATGCAGACGTGCTATAGAAGATCAGGATCAGCAGTAGATGAGATGATTCCTGAAGAATGAAAACGGGAAATGGATTTCGGATATCCGTTCACGTATAATGGAGAATTATGAAAATACATTACAGAATCAAAAATAATACAATAGAAATCATCCGTTGTTACGGTACTGATGACCGGATCGTGCTTCCGGAAGAGATCAATGGTCTTCCGGTAGTCAGTGCGGCGCCGTATGCGTTTTCCGTACACAAGGATGGAGAAGAAGAGGCGGAAGTCTGGGAGAATGAAGATACATTTTCGTTTGGAGAAGAGAGGCTTCTTGCCGGCGAAGAAGTGCAGGAGATCGTTTTCCCGGATACGCTGAAGGAAATCGGAAGATATATTTTTTATGGATGCAAAAAACTGGAGCGGCTGGAGTTTTCGGATACGCTGATGCAGGTGGGAACCGGGGCATTTACGGGATGCAGCGGGTTGAAGGAGCTTGTGATCCATCAGAAAAAGGGAACCAAATCCTGTGCGAAGGAGATTCTTGGGGAGTTATGGCAGAAGATCGATGTGGATTTTCTGTACGAAAATGGCGAGGCAAGTGGAAAACGTGCGCATATGGTTTTTCCGGAGCATTATGATGAGGCGGTGGAGAATACGCCTGCGAGAATTTTGTTTACGGAGTATCATGGATCCGGGACCAATTACCGGCAATGCTTCTATAGTAAAGAACTGGATTTCGCGGAGTATGACAGCCTGTTTGATATGGCAGTGGTGATGGATAAGCTAGAGGTCCTGGTGGATATGAGCTTCGGACGACTTTGTTATCCGTGGCTGCTGAGTAAAAAAGCGAAGAAGCAGTATGAGGATTATATCCGGGGAAATATTAAGGATATCGGGGAATATCTGGTGGAGAGCGGAAACTTAAATGGTTTGGAACTGCTTTCCCGGGAAAAACTCTGGAACAGAGAGGGCCTGGAACACAGTATTGATGTGGCTTCCGGAAAGAAGGATATGGAGATTTCCGCGTTTTTGATGAATGAGCGCAGCAGGATGCTGGAGGAAGAACAGAAGGTGGCCGGGGAGACAGAAGATTCAGTTCGACCGGTGAGAAGGAAACAGAAATTTCAGTTGTAAGTTGGAAGTGCCCACTGATAACTGCGGAGTGACTGCACTAACTTTATAACATATGTGAGTATGTGAAAAATAAGTTGCATGTAGATAGATTACGATATTATGAAGTAGTAATGGCAATTATAGTAGTTTCTGAGAGAACTATAATGAAGACAGAATTGTGACAGCAGATCAGAGGGGGTGAGAATTCTGAGTGAAATAGAAATAACCGAAAATAACAAAAATAACTATCTATCCGGTCAGGGATCCAATTCCCAGGAAGCAGCCCAGCGTCTCCAGGACATCGGCAGCAGCATCCTGCGGGCGGCAAGAGACGAGCTGTATCTGGGCATGCGCTTTCTGGACGTGGCGCTGAGCAGCTTTGTTTATCGGATGGATGGTTCGGTCAGTCCATTTGGAACAGACGGGGCTGTGATATACTTCCATCCGGCGCAGCTTGGCGGGCTTTATAGGGAGAACCGGATACTTGTGAACCGGGGATATCTTCACATGGTGTTCCACTGTATTTTCCGACATTTCGGAAAGCCAGGGGCAGACAAGCGCCTATGGAATTTAAGCTGTGACATTGCGGTGGAGCATATGATCGACGGTATTTATCACCGCTCAGTCCGATATTCCAGAAGTCTTCTTCGGAGGGAGACCTACCGTCTTCTGGAAAAGGAAAAGAAGACGTTGAATGCGGAGTGGATCTACAAGATTTTGAAAGAACAGTTCCTGAAGGAAAAAGAACTGCTGCAGCTGGAAAAAGAGTTCTATGTGGATGATCACAAATACTGGGTCAACCAGCAGCCGAATCAGAAACCCAATCCCCTGATGAGCAAAAAATGGGGAGATATCAGCGATGGGATCGAAACAGACCTGGAGACTTTTTCCAGGGAGGCAGGAGAACAGGACGGAGATTTTCTGGATCAGCTGAAAATAGAGAACAGAGAACGGTATGATTACCGGGATTTTCTGCGGAAGTTTGCGGTATTCCGGGAAGAGCTGACGGTAGATCCGGATAGCTTTGATCATAATTTTTATACCTATGGGCTTTCTCTTTATGGGAATATGCCGCTGATTGAACCCCTGGAAACCAGAGAAGTGAAAAAAGTTTCGGAATTTGTCATCGTGATCGATACCTCCATGTCCTGTTCTGGGGAACTGGTGCGGAGATTTCTGGAGGAAACTTACGGAATCTTAAGTGACAGCGGGAATTTTTTCCAAAAGGTAAATATACACATTATCCAGTGTGACGAGAAGGTGCATTCAGATGTGAAAATCACCGGCAGAGAAGAACTGCAGGATTACATGGATAGTCTGGAGCTTTACGGCGATGGGGGCACAGATTTTCGCCCGGCTTTTGCTTATGTGGAAGAGCTGATGGAGAAACGAGAGTTTGAAAATCTGAAAGGCCTGGTGTATTTTACAGACGGTTACGGCATTTTTCCGGCAAAGATGCCGCCATACCGGACTGCATTTGCATTTATGGAGCAGGAGCCGGAGGATGTGGATATCCCGGCCTGGGCCATGAAGCTGGTGATCACGGAGGATGAACTGGAGGATAAGCGGGATACGTCGATAAAGTAATCCGCTGCAGGCAGGAAATGAGATATTTTGGATCAGAGAAACGTGCAGCCGTGAGACAAAGAGAAGCATACAGAAGGAGACAATAAGAAAACCATGAACATAAAACGAGCAAAACAGGAGATCAGAGATTCCATAGAAGCATATCTTGCAAAAGACGAATTCGGTGAGTACCGGATCCCGGCAATCCGTCAGAGACCGATCCTTCTTATGGGCCCTCCGGGAATCGGAAAGACACAGGTTATGGAGCAGATCGCAAGGGAATGCGGGATTGCCCTTGTTTCTTATACTATTACCCACCACACCAGACAGAGTGCCGTGGGACTTCCTTTCATTGTAAAAAAGAATTACGGTGAGGAAGAATTTTCTGTCACGGAATATACCATGAGTGAGATCATTTCATCCGTTTACGACAAAATGGAAAAAACAGGTCTGAAAGAAGGCATCCTGTTCATTGATGAGATCAACTGCGTATCTGAAACACTGGCACCGATGATGCTGCAGTTCCTTCAGGGAAAAACCTTCGGAAACCAGAAGGTGCCGGAAGGCTGGGTAATCGTCACAGCAGGCAACCCGCCGGAATATAACAAATCCGTCCGGGAATTCGATGTGGTCACTCTGGACCGTATCAAGAAGATTGATGTGGAGGCAGACTTTGATGTATGGAAGGAATACGCCTACCAGCAGGGAATTCATCCGGCGGTGATCTCCTATCTGGAGCTTCGCAGAAAAAATTTCTACAGGGTGGAGAATACCGTAGACGGAAAGATCTTTGCCACAGCCAGAGGCTGGGAGGATCTTTCACGTCTGATCCAGGTTTATGAGATCCTTGGAAAAACCGTAGACCGTGAGGTGGTCAGCCAGTACATCCAGCACAGGATGATCGCGAAGGATTTCGCCAGCTATCTGGCTCTTTATTATAAGTACAGAACGGATTATAAAGTGGAGGACATCCTGAAAGGAAAGTGGGATTCCATTACCCTGGGTAAGATCCGCACGGCCTCTCTGGATGAGCATCTGAGCATTGTAAGCCTTCTCAATGGAAAGCTCAGCGAGCTTTTTACAGAATGCTATCTTACCGATGCCTATCTCACGAAACTGTATGATTATATGGTGTACTTCAGAGAAGATCAGGACATCCTCACAGCAAAAAATCTCATGGAAAAAGCAGAGGCGGATCTTGAAAAGGACAAAAAGAGTGAGCTTCTTACAAAACAGCAGGAGCGTATACAGAAACGTGTTGTGTCATTCTTTGAAAATGCGTCCGGATTGAAATCAGCTTCGGAATCAACCGGATCAGATAAAACCGGATCAGGTTCAGAGCCGGCAGGAGGCAGAAGTGCTGCAGCAGAATCGGAAGTTTTATCGTCAAACAGGAACTATGAGTTTGTGAAAGCCCTCTTTGAATCCGAAACCGAAGCCTACGAAAACCGAACCGACGAAATATCCTTTACTCTTCAGAACGTTTTCGACTTTATGGAAGCTGCCTTTGGGGACAGTCAGGAAATGGTGGCATTTATCACGGAACTGAATGCCAACTACTATAGTCTCTGGTTCATTCGGGAGAACGGTTCCGACCAGTATTACAGGCATAATAAAGGTCTTCTTTTTGACGACCGCCAGAAAATGATTCTGGGTCAGATGGAGGAAGTGGAAAACATTCTCAATAATGGAATAATGTAATATGTCTTACCAATTTATTATTTACTATTGCTATAAATGAGCAAGTTCGTGATTTTGCATAAAAGAAAGACACCTCGATTCCATGTGTTGTATAATGAAAGTGCCAAAACAAACATTTGCAACATTTACGAAAGAAGGTGTCTCTCGCAAATACTATACATCATTCCTCATTCATATACAACCAGTTTAAAAAATTAAACTTATGCAAATTTTATTCGAACCGAGTAATAAACCATCTTATGAGTATCCTAATCAGTATTTTCATTTCAGGATATCATGGAAAAACCACGGACTTTGCTAAAAACAGTTCCTGCCACAGAACTACGATTGCCCATTTCCTCAATTCCGGAAAATGGGATGATTCCTTACTTTCAGATACGTTAAAATGCTCTGTCATTGAGATTATTTATTCAGAAGCAGCACGCACCGGAAAACCTGTTCTCTGTATTGTGGACGATACGATTGCTTCAAAGACAAAGCCTTCGTCACAGGCTTTACATCCGATTGAAGATGCGTATTTTCACCAATCCCATTTAAAGGGAAAACCGGATTACGGGCATCAGGCAGTTGCTGTTATGCTTTCCTGCAATGGCATTGTTCTGAACTATGCTTTTGTAATGTACAATAAGTCAATTTCCAAGATTGACATTGTACAAAGCATTGCAAAGGAGCTGCCTGTTCCACCGGTAATGTCCTATTTTCTTTGCGACTGCTGGTATGTTTCTGAAAAGATAATCAATACCTTTGCACAGAGAGGGTTCCATACCATCGGTGCTTTGAAAACAAACCGTTTGCTGTATCCATCGGGAATGAAAAAGAAACTTCGTGAACTGGCCGCCGAATTGTCTGTTACACATCGTGAATTTGACCTTGTGACAGTCAAAAAACGAAACTATTATGTGTACCGGTACGAGGGAAACCTCAACGGCATAGAAAATGCGGTAGTTCTTTTGAGTTATCCGGAAAAAGCATTTGGTAATCCCAAAGCATTGCGTGCTTTCATCAGTACAAACGCAGCCCTGTCTACACAGGAGATTCTTTCCTGGTATGTGTGTCGATGGCCGATTGAAGTATTTTTCCGCCAGTGTAAGGATAAACTGGCACTGGACAGCTATCAGATACGCTCTGCACAGGGAATCAAAAGGTACTGGCTACTTATGTCACTGGCACATTTCATGTGTGCAGTGGGTACTGGTAGGTTCTGTTCGTTTGAAACTGGATATCACGAAATCTGTGATACCATTCAGCTGGAAAAGTATCGTTATCTTTTTCAATGCGCAAAGGAAAGCAATGATTTTGATTCATTTATGAAATTCGCAGTGTAGTTTTGTGCAATTTTTCAAATTTGCTCATTTATAGTACTATTGATTAAATTGGGGAATTATCGTATAATATTTACTATAAAAGTCCGGAAAATAGAGAGGGCAAATAGTCAAAATGCACAGACTGGCTGAATAGCTGCAGAGCGATTATATGGTGCAGAACTGCATGATGACTGAGAATGGTGAATATCCACTTGTCTATATTCCGGAATTTTTATGTAAAGGAAGGCAACACAATAATAAAGGAAGGCGGCCGAAACGGACGACATGTTTACAAAGATTACAGAAGAACGAGCATTTGACGGAATATTAGTGCAGATCATAGAAAATATCCGGCGGGGAGAACTGAAGCCGGGGGACACTTTACCTGCGGAACGTGTTATGGCAGAATCACTGGGAGTTTCCAGACCTGCTGTCCGTGAAGTCCTGCGGGCACTGGAGCTGATGGGAATTGTCACAACGGTCCGCGGCGGAGCCAACTATATTACCGAGAATATGGATCAGTGGCTTTCTGCACCACTGGCCCTTCTTTTTCAGCTGAATAACAGCCATGTACAGCAGGTGCAGGAACTTCGTTCTGCGCTGGAGCAGGAGGCTGCGCTTCTTGCAGCCGGGAAGTGTACAGAGAAGGATGCATTAGATCTGCGTTCCATCCTGGCACAGCTGGAGAGCTCAGAGGACGAGAAAGCTCGTGCAGGTCTTGATAAGAAGCTTCATACGAAGATCGGCAGGATCGCAGGGAATCCTATGATCTATAATGTTCTGGATGCGGCAGCGCAGCTGACAGAGGAGATCATTTCCGGTACCCGAGCTTATATTATGCAGAAACATAATTCCGCTCTTGAGGTGGATGACCAGCACAGAAGACTGGTGGAAGCCATTATTTCCGGAGACCGGAACCAGGCGGAGAGGCTGATGCGCGAACATATGGAAACCATTGAGAAATATATAATGGAGATCGCACAGCAGCAGGGTGAGAACAGCCTTGTATTTCATCGCTGATCCACTTGAAAAAAATAAATAAAATTTCAGTAAAAATCCCGTTGATCTGGTAAGACCACTATTGATTTTGGTAAGACCGCGTGCTATAATAGGGAATGTATTGGTAATACCAAAAAGTTTGATATTATGGCAGCATCCCGAAGGCTTCATGAGACGAGACAACATAAGACGAGACAGCTTGAGACGAGACAACATGAGACAAGACAACGTAGGATGAGACAGCACAAGTTGAGGCAGCACAAGTTGAGGCAGCATGAGGCAGGACAGCGTAAGACGAGACAGCACAGGATGAAGGTTACTGTACCCCTGCAGTATTATATAAAGTATGCTGCGGGTCACAGCGTGGGCAGTAACCTGCCGGACATATCAGGAGAAAGGACTTGCGATTATGGGATATGTAAAATGGAGTTATGACACACTGAACCATTTCTGCGGAGATGTTTTTAAAGCATTTGGTTTTTCTGAGGAAGAAGGAAGCATCATTAAAGATGTTCTTCTGACTGCTGATCTCTATGGGATCGAGAGCCACGGAATGCAGAGAATGGTTCGTTACCATAAAGGAATCGAGAAGGGGACTATTCATCCCCAGGCGAAACCGGAAGTTGTTTTTGAGACACCGATTTCTGCTGTGATAGACGGACATAATGGAATGGGCCAGCTGATCAGCCATTTTGCCATGGAAAAGGCAATTGAGAAGGCGAAGACAACTGGTGTGGGAATCGTAAGTGTACGAAATTCCAACCATTTCGGTATTGCAGGGTATTATGCGAACATGGCCTGTCATGAAGGACTTCTTGGAATGGCATGTACCAACTCCGAGGCGATCATGGTACCGACCTTCGGAAGAAAGGCTATGCTGGGTTCCAACCCGATCGCAGTTGCTATGCCTGCAGACCCGTACCCGTTTTTCTTTGACTGTTCGACAACAGTTGTAACCAGAGGTAAACTGGAAATGTATAATAAGATGGGCAAGCCTCTTCCGGATGGCTGGGCACTTGACAAAAACGGTCATGCCAGCAATAATGCACCGGATGTACTTGCAAACATCGTAGCCAAGAAAGGCGGCGGAATCATGCCTCTCGGCGGAAACGAGGAAGTCAGCGGAAGCCATAAGGGATATGGCTATGGAATGCTCTGTGAGCTGTTCAGCTCTATTCTTTCCATGGGCGTTACCTCCGACAAGTGCTGTACATTCCCGGATAAGACCGGTATCTGCCATGGATTTATGGCAATCAACCCGGAGGCATTCGGAGATCCGGATGCGATCCGCAAACATTTTTCAGAATACCTTGAGGCACTTCGGGAGAGTCCGAAGGCAGACGGTCAGGACAGGATCTATACACACGGCGAGAAAGAGGTAGCTGCTGAAAAAGACAGAAAAGAGAATGGCATTCCGGTCAACGACAATACCATGGTAGAGCTTGCTGATCTCTGCAGTTATCTGAAGCTTGATTTTGGTTCTTATTTTGAAGGCTATGAGCTTCCGAAGGACAGTAAATTCTTCGATGGTAATTATTAATTCAGGTAATCCTTTTGAAATGAAATATATCATAATTATCCAAGGAGGAAAAGAAAATGGATTATGCAAAAGAGTCATTAAGACTGCACGGAGATTGGAAAGGTAAGATCGAGGTTGTTACAAGAGTGCCGGTTGAGAATAAAGACGACCTTTCTCTTGCATATACACCAGGTGTAGCTCAGCCTTGCCTTGAGATCCAGAAAGATATCAATAAATCCTACGAGCTTACAAGAAGATGGAATATGTGTCTTGTTGTAACAGACGGTTCCGCAGTTCTTGGTCTTGGTGACATCGGACCGGAAGCAGGTATGCCTGTAATGGAAGGTAAATGTGTACTTTTCAAGGCATTCGGCGATGTAGACGCATTCCCGCTTTGCATTAAGAGCCATGATGTAGACGAGATCGTAAATACTATTTACATGATCTCCGGATCCTTCGGTGGTGTTAACCTTGAGGATATCTCCGCTCCGAGATGCTTTGAGATCGAGAAGAAGCTGAAAGAAAAATGTGATATTCCGATCTTCCATGATGACCAGCACGGAACTGCAGTTATCACACTTGCAGGCCTGACAAATGCTCTTAAGGTTGTCGGAAAGAAGAAAGAGGATGTTCGTATCGTTATGAACGGTGCAGGTGCAGCTGCTATCTCTATCTGCAGACTTCTTCTGAAAGCAGGCTTCAAGGATGTTACACTCTGCGACAGAAAGGGTGCCATCTATGAGGGACGTACAGAAGGAATGAACCCGGTTAAGGAAGAGATGAGCAAGCTCACAAACCTTCAGAAGAAACAGGGATCTCTTGCAGAGATGCTGGTTGGCGCGGATGTATTTATCGGTGTTTCCGCTCCTGGAGCAGTTACAACAGAGATGGTTAAGACCATGAACAAAGATGCCATCATCTTCGCATGCGCAAACCCGATACCGGAGATTTTCCCGGATGACGCAAAAGCAGGCGGAGCAAAGGTTATCTCTACAGGAAGAAGTGACTTCCCGAACCAGATCAACAACGTTCTTGCATTCCCTGGAATCTTCCGTGGTGCATTTGATGTAAGAGCAAGCGATATCAACGATGAGATGAAAATCGCAGCTTCCAAGGCTCTTGCAGATCTGATCACAGATGAGGAGCTTTCTCCGGAGTATATCATTCCGAAGGCATTCGACAAGAGAGTCGGACCGGCTGTCGCAAAAGCAGTAGCAGAGGCAGCAAAAGCAACAGGCGTAGCACGTATCTGATCTTAAGCGCCTGATACGAACCAAAACAGCCCTTCATTAAGAAGAATATATCAGACACCCGTACTCTGTAACCCGGTACGGGTGTCTTTTTGTTTCCCGGCAGGTGGTATTACCCTTTGACAAATGTCCTCTCAGTGAGTACAATAGCAAAAGAATATGATAGGAGGTTAAGCACAGCATGAAACCATGGGAAGCTAATATACGAAAAGTAGTGCCGTATATTCCTGGCGAGCAGCCAAATGAGAGTGGCATGATCAAACTGAATACAAACGAGAATCCATATTCACCGGCTCCGGGTGTTGAGAAGGCGCTGAAGGCCCTTGATGCCGATACCCTGAGACTTTATCCGGATCCGACAGCAGGAGAACTGGTACACAGTATTGCCGCGTTCTACGGACTGAAGGATGATCAGGTATTTACAGGCGTTGGTTCCGATGACGTACTGGCTATGTGTTTTCTCACATTTTTTAATTCAGAGAAGCCGATTCTGTTCCCGGATATCACCTATTCCTTCTATGATGTATGGGCAGATCTTTTAAGGATCCCATATGAGCGCCCGGTATTAGATGAGGAGTTCCATATCCGTAAAGAAGATTATTTCCGTGAAAACGGCGGAATCGTATTCCCTAACCCCAATGCACCGACCGGCGTGGAAATGCCTCTTTCCGAGATCGAGGAGATCGTAGCAAAGAATCCGGAGAGTATCGTGATCGTAGATGAGGCGTACGTGGATTTCGGAGCAGCATCCGCACTGCCGTTGATCGAAAAATATGATAATCTGCTTGTTGTGCAGACCTTCTCCAAGTCCAGATCCCTGGCAGGAATGCGTATTGGATATGCCTTCGGAAATCCGGAGCTGATCAAATATCTCAATGATGTGAAATATTCCTTTAATTCCTATACCATGGATCGTACTACTATCGCAGCTGGTGTGGCATCTATGGAGGATAAGGCATATTTTGAGGAATGCTGCCATAAGATCATTGCAACAAGAGAGTGGACAAAGGCAGAGCTCAGGAAGCTTGGATTTTCCTTCCAGGATTCCAGATCCAACTTTATCTTTGCCACACATGAGAGCTGTCCGGCCAAAGAGCTTTTCGCAGCACTGCGGGAGAAACATATCTATGTAAGATATTTCCCGAAGGACAGGATCGACAATCATCTCCGTATCACCATCGGTACCGATGAGGAGATGAAAAAACTGGTAGAATTCCTGACGGAATATCTGCAGAAATAACAGTTAAGGAGGTATTATGGAAGTACTGGTACAATGGTTTTCACACCACCTTGCACAGTTTATCTCTCCCGAGGGTGCTGTGTTCATCATTTCTATGATCCCGATACTGGAGCTTCGAGGCGGTCTTCTGGCAGCCTCTCTGCTGAAGATATCGGCTGCGAAGGCATTGCCGATCTGTATCGTGGGAAATATTGTTCCGATTCCGTTTATCCTGCTTTTTATCCGGCAGATTTTTAAATGGATGAAAAAAACAAAGACATTCAGAGGTCTGATCACAAAGCTGGAAAATAGAGCTATGGGAAAGAGTGACCAGATCAAGAGATATGAATTTCTTGGACTTTTGCTGTTTGTGGGAATCCCTCTTCCGGGCACAGGAGCCTGGACAGGTGCACTGATCGCCTCTCTTCTTGAGGTGGATATCAAAAAATCCTCCATTGCGATCCTGTGCGGACTTTTTATGGCAAGTGCCATTATGTATATTGTTTCTTATGGAATTGTAGGAAATGTAGTGCATTGACCGACCGCAGAGAAGGAATGTCTTTCTGATCGAAATCGGATTGAAAATAAAGAAATCCCTTACCGGATCTGTAAAATGATATGTGTTCTGTATTCTGGAAACATATCAGATATTGGTAAGGGATTTTTTTATGTGCTTTTACATATCAGGCAGATGTATACCAAGAAGATCCTTACATAAGTCTGCGCTTCAGCATGTCAGCGTTTAAAGCGTATTTCAGAGCTGTATCCCTGGTGATACGGCCTTTTTTATATAATTCCAGAAGGCTCTGGTCCATAGAACGCATCTGCTCCTGACCTGATGTGGAGATCACGCCTTCGATCTGGTGTACTTTATTGTCGCGGATCATATTGCGGATGGCAGGAGTCAGGCGCATGATCTCGAAAACAGGAATGTTGCGTCCGTCCACATCCGGGATCAGCTGCTGGGAGATCACAGCCTGAAGGACCATGGAAAGCTGGAGGGCAATCTGATGCTGCTGGGATGGCTCAAACACGTCCATGATGCGTTCAATGGTGTTGGCTGCTCCCAGAGTATGCAGGCTGGAAAGGACAAGATGACCGGTTTCCGCAGCGGTCATGGCAGTCTGGATGGTTTCATGATCACGCATCTCTCCAAGAAGGATCACATCCGGGCTCTGGCGTAGTGTGGCACGAAGAGAGGTCAGATAGCTTTCAGTGTCGGTACAGATCTCGCGCTGGCTGACGATACAGCGATCATGGCGGTGGAGATATTCCAGAGGATCTTCCAGAGTGATGATGTGGCCTTCCCGGGTATGGTTGATCCGGTCGATCAGACAGGCCATGGTGGTGGATTTGCCGCTTCCGGCAGAACCGGTAACAAGGACCATGCCACGGGTATATTCGGAGATGTTCATCACATCCTCGGGAATGGAAAGTTCTGCAGGATCCGGCAGCCGGAAGGCGATCACGCGGATCACGGCAGCCAGGGAACCACGCTGCTTGTAGGCATTGACACGAAATCTGGAAACACCGGGAATAGAAAAAGAAAAGTCATCATCACCGGTTTCCATAAGACGGGATATATCGCGGTTTTCCGCAAGTCCGTAAATGGTGCGGAGTAAATTTTCTGTCTGATCAGGCATCAGCCTGTCACCACGGTCCAAAAGATGACCGTCGATTTTTTCTGCCAGAGGGCGGCCGGCGATGATAAAGATATCAGAGACACGCCGGTTGGCAGCTTCTGCCAAAAATTCAGGAATAGAGGTATCCATAGGTTTATTCTCCTTTAAATACATTCTGGTGGTTGTCAGGTTGCCAGGATCCGGTAAGCTCTGTGTTCCATTGCAGGATCTGATAAGCAGAAGAGCTTTTTTTCTGCGGGTAAAAAATCTCAAGCACTACAGAAAGCTGTTGTGTCTCGGAAATTCCAACGGAGAAGGAAAGGGTGTGGCTGTGGGGATCCCAGCTGAGATCGTCCCTTGTGTCCGCAAGCTTTTGTACCATGGAAAAATATCCGGTCTCATCGGAAGCTTTTTCCCTGTATTGCTCCAGATCATCATGGATTTCTGAAACGGTTTCCGTGGCGTCTGCGCAGCCGGTGTAATAATTTTCGGTCTGTTCCATAGAATGTCTGGCTGTGTTAAGACTGGATCTGGAGCTTCCAAGAGTAAGCAGAGCAAGTACACAGAGACACAGTACAGAGAAGATAAGAACCAGGGAAGGAATGCCGACAGTTACAAAAAACGTATGCTTCTGCTTCAATGTACAGCCTCCCTTCTGTAATCATCAACAGGAAAACGCAGGGTGATCCGATAAAGCTCATTGCCGTTGGAAAGCTGCTGGAAAGAAAGCTCGCCGGATTTTTCTGAAGAAATATCTGTTTCCAGGATCATTTCACAGGCGGCTTCTCCGGAAGAGCAGCTCTGCCAGTTACGGTTATAATACCAGATCAGGCTGGTGTCCTTTTTGATGCCCCCCGGAAGCAGAGAGAGGATCTGTTCATCGGTTCCGTCAGTGCCTTCCAGTACCTCGCCCACGGAGGTTGTGAGAGCCTGGATCTGGTTCCACTGTTCTGCCTGGAGCCGGCTTTTCCGTGCTGCCGCGAAGATCTGGATGCAGGCAGCTGAGGAAAGTGACAGAAACAAAAGGGCAAGGATCATTTCCATCAGAAAAAGGCTGGTGCCGGAATTATGTCTTGATTTTTTCATGATGCCTCCTTTTGGGCAGTGCGATGAAGCAGGAATTCCGAGCGGATCCCTGTGGTACTTTCCAGGGAAAAGTGGTAAAAACCATTTTCCATTTCCGAAAACCGGAAATCGGAAAGCTGTGAGATGACGGTCCCTGCATCAGAGCTGGCCTGAGAGCCTTTTGCAGTGAAAAGCTCCATCAGACTGTCATTCTTCAGGTAAATATACGTGATATATTCTTTTCCTTTGATATCGTCCCGGAAACAAAGAGCCGGAATATCATCCAGGGAACCGGAAAAAATCTCATCGCCGCGGTCGTGCTGCCGGAATTTGGTAGTCAGATAAGTTGCTGCGGTCCCAAGCTCGGAATCGGAGTCAGTCTGTTTCACAGTCTGCTGGTAAATCCGGGCGGAAAATAGCAGCATTAGTATAAGGAACAGAACAAAAACACCGAAAAGAAGAAGCGAAAAAAGAGAAGAAACGGAATGTCCGGTGTTCTTCCGGTGATTCATGAGACATTCCCTCCTTTCACACTGCCGGACAGAGCGATTACACTGATAGATGGCAGGAGATTGGAACCGTTAGGAACATATTCTACTACGAATTTGGTTTTGTCATAAGTGATATGATAATCCGAGAGAAGCTGGGACAGGCTTTCTGGGTATGTACCTGTGAGGGCATAGGTGCGGATAGCGCCGTTTTTCAGCGCCTGCTCCAGAGCGCTCTGTTCTTTTTGCACAGCCTGGTCGGAGGTGCTGCTGACACCTGCCACAAACAAGGTGCAGGATAAAACCAGAAGCAGCGCCGGAAAGAGAAGAAAAAATGTTCTGAGAAATTTTGTTCTGCGGCTTTCAAAAAGTTTCATACGGTCACCACCTTACATTGCAAAATCTGAGAGGATCCCCAGAAGCGGCATCATGACGGATAAAAGGACCAGCCCCACAAGAAGAGACAGCAGGATCACGATGGTAGGCTCCACAATAGAGACTGCCTGAGAGATCAGATCTATGGATTTTTCGGTGTACTGCCGGGAAAGCCTGCGGAAGGTTTCGTCACTGGAACCGGAATAGAAGGATATCGTGATGAGACGGCCTTCCATGCCGCCGAACAGACCGGATTCTGTAAGAGCCTTGGAAAAAGTTTCTCCGCTATCCAGGATAGAGGAAGCCTTCCGGAGTCTTTCGAGTATCACCGGCTGTGAGATCAGATCCTTTGTAAGCTCCAGGCTGGTTTCCGGGGAAAGTCCGCTCCGAAGTCCCAGGGAAAGGCCCTGGGTCAGACGACTGTAATCCATGGCAACCGGGATCTCACGGAAAAACGGGAGATGGATGTCCATTTTTCGCAGCTGGCTGTGGCCTTTTTCCGTAAGACTGAAAAACAGGATGCAGCTAATGAGGACTGCGGCGAGGATCAGAAAAACAGAGGAATACCGGCTGATCACGTTGCCCGCATTCAGAAGTCCCCGGGAAACCCCGTTCATTTCCATTCCCATCTGGTTAAATACCTGTTGAAATACCGGCAGGACTTTTATCAGAAGGACCAGGATCACAACAGCCATCATGCCAAGCATGAGCAGCGGATAAGTGACTGCAGACCGTATCTGTCCGGAGATTTCTTCCTCCTGTTCATAGTGGGAACTGAGACTTTCCATGATCTCATCCAGGCAGCCGGTTTCCTCGCCGGTCCGGACATAGGCGGTCATGGATGAGGGAAAGACCCCGGATTCGTCAAGAGCCCGGGAAAGAGAACCGTTTTCTTCCACAGAACGGATCAGGGGTGTGAGGATTTGCCGGTCTGCATCGGTCTTGCTCTCGTCACAGAGGATGTGAAGTCCTTCAGCTGTGGATATGCCGGAATGCAGAAGCATTCCCATCTGCCCGCAGAAACTGGATAATTCCCGGGCTGTCAGTTTGTTTTTCATAATAATGTCTCCTTTAGTGGGTCAGCGCGTGAACTGTACCGTATAATTGCTTTCATCACCGATATATTCCTGGATCGCTTCATCACCATCACTGTTGGCGTCAAAGGTGGGATCCATCAGCTTCCAGGTGTCTCCGTCAAAAGATACTGCCTTTGTCACCCAGCCTCTGCCACGGATATAAACATCGATCCATGCATGCTTCACATCACCGGAATAGCCGATCTGAAGCTTGCAGGGAATGTCCTGACTGCGGAGCATTGCAGTAGTCAGTGCAGCGTAATCGAAACAGATCCCTGTGCCGGTGTTTAAAGTATCATCTACATCAGGAAGATAACCGGCTTCGACAGAATCGGCTTTGTCATAATCGTAGGAAATATGACTGGTAACGTATGTATAGAAGGTTTTCAGGATGTCGATGTCGGTCATGTCCTCTTTGACAAGAGAGGCTGCCAGTTTGCAGGCTTCACTTTTGGAAGAAAAGTCCACGTACTGGTTTGGATACAGAAACGGAAGAAATTCATTCTGAAGCTTTACTGTGAGCGTTTCCGTGTAAAGGGCGGCATACTGGTTTCCATCTACCTGCTGATAGCAGGTGATGAGATACTCACCGGAGCCTTCGGAAAAAGGAAGTACCGCCTGTTCATCTGGTTCCAGAAAATAGGAATAGACCACACCGGAGGGAGCGGTAAGCTGAATGTTCATGCGGGAATCATCGGAATCGGATTCTGCAGTCAGATATCCCTGATCCTGATTGGAAATATCCAGGATCAGAGGGGAGCTGCCCAGTGTTTTTTTGCCGGGGGCCTCCGGGGTGAGGACTCTGGCCGGAGAATATACCGGAGGTTCTTCATCGGAGGAAGGAGAATTTCCGCAGCCTGCCAGCAGGATTCCGAAAAGCAGCCATACAAAAAAGAGACGGACTGGTAAAAATTTTGACATGGTTTCCGTTCTCCTGTTATATCATGCTTTCTTTTTGAACAGTATAGCAGATTCCGTGAAAAAAAGACAGGAGCAAGGCTCAAAATGCAGGGGAAAATGTTGACATTTCAGGGAAAAAAACATATACTATACATATAAGGGCAAACCTGTTGAAAGACAGGGACGCAAAGCCATGGGTCTAAGGTCCGAAGGATGACTATGACAGCCGGTTGCCGCATTAAATTCCGATTTAATGACGTATTCAGATAACATCTATGAACAAGGATATGTGTTTTGATGCGGCCGTTTATTTTGTTAGAATAAGCGGTTTTTTTGATGCCTAAAATCCGGTTTGGGGTGGAAACTGAAACGTCGGCTTTCAGAAAGGTGTGAATGATATGAAAAGAACAGATATTCGTAAAATTTTTACAGGCAGGAAAAAAGCTTTGGCAGGATGTCTCGCAGCTGTTATTGTACTGGCAGGTGGCTTTAATGTCTGGCAGTCGTCACAGGTTCCGGAGTTTCCGGATTTTACAGATCCGGTAATGGAAACTACCATCACAGAGGATGACACTCCACTTGCTTCAAAACCGAAGGTGACTACCAAAACGACTTCAAATACCAAGACAACCAGAAAAAAAGTTAAGCTTAAAAAAGCGGCAACCAAGACTTATACCAAGAAGCTTCCGACTACCAATAAGAAGAGTACGACCACAAAGAAAACAAACAGAAATACAACCGTAAAAACATTAAAGACAGTTAAGACTGCAACAACACAGAAATACACAAAGAAATCAAAAACAGCCGTTCAGACACGGAAAGTGACTACAACCATTCAGACGACCACAACAGTCAGGGCAGCTGCAGGTACTGCCGGCAAAGTGAATGCAGCTTCCACAAAAGAAGTAGAAAACATCAGCATGGACAGCAAATATTCAGTAAGCAATATTGCTTCCATTGCACCGAAGATGGACAGCAGGGTGCTCAATGCCTACAAGAAGCTTGGATTTACTGTAACGGTTGATCCGTCTGTTAACTACGGAGGCTGCTTTAACGCACATTCAAGAAGCATCATCCTTCGTTTTGAAAATGAGACAGTCTACCATGAACTGGGACATTTCCTTGCTTTTGTTGCGGGAAACGTAGACAGAACAAGTGCTTTTGCTGCAGTTTATAACAGCGAAAAATCCAAATTTACAGGTATCAACAGAAGCTATGCAACGCAGAACAGTTCAGAATATTTTGCAGAATCAGTGCTTGAGTATGTAACAAGCCCGTCAACACTTAAGAGACAGAGACCAAAGACGTATGCAGCGATCGTGGAGGCTCTGAATAAAATTACCGATGAACGTGTCCAGAGAGTCATGGATATATACGGACCGTTCTGGAGCTAAAGAAGAAGCATACAGAAACGTTGGATCTGTCCGGGAGATATCTCCCGGGCAGATTTTTTTCTTTTTTGTGAGAAAAGTATAAAAAAAATGTCGATAAATATTTCTTGCAATAGACTCTATAAGGTGTGTATAATGAAACATAAGCTGAAAACATGCTTTCATTCAAAAAAGTGCAGCCATGTCAGGTTGTATCTGATTCCATAAACAACAAATATATAATTTATCAGATTTAAGAATAGAGGATTTAATATGAGAGAAAAGTATGAATCATTGTCTCTGGCGGTGCTGAAGGATCTGGCAAAGGCGAGAGGGATGAAGGGGATTTCTACTCTGAGAAAACCGGCACTGATCGAGCGGATGCTGGAGGAGGACGCCAAAGAGTCCGACAGAGGAAATTCTGAAGAAGTACACAAAAGTACACCGGCAGAAAATACTGCAAAAGAAAAAAGCTATGATTCGGAAAAAACAGAATATCGTACCCGTCCGGCAGGGGAAGGTCTTCAGGAGCAGCGGAAGGAATATCGTAGTGATAAGAATGAGCAGGAACACAGAAACACAAATATCCGCAGAGAGTACAATCGTGAATATAACCGTGAATATAACCGGGAATCTGTAAGGGAGAACGGGAATGTCCCGTCAGAATCTACCCAGCTGGACAGTGGTGAAAAGGCTAACGGGATCCTTGAGGTTCTTCCGGATGGATATGGCTTTATCCGATGCGAGAATTATATGCCGGGTGAGAATGACATTTATGTGTCTCCTTCCCAGATCCGACGTTTTAATTTAAAGACCGGTGATATCATCCAGGGAAATATCCGCATTAAGACTCAGGGAGAGAAGTTCAGCGCCCTTCTTTACGTATCTTCCATTAACGGTTTCCATCCGAGTGAGGGACAGAGACGATATAATTTTGAAGATATGACACCAATCTTTCCGAATGAGAGACTTGTCATGGAACGTGCAGGCGGCACAACGGCCATGCGTATCGTGGATCTGATCAGTCCTATCGGAAAGGGCCAGCGAGGAATGATCGTATCTCCGCCAAAGGCAGGTAAGACAACCCTTCTGAAAGATGTTGCCAAATCTATCCTCAGGAATAACAGAGATATGCATCTGATCATTCTTCTGATCGATGAGCGCCCTGAGGAGGTTACCGATATCAGAGAGGCGATTCAGGGACCGAATGTGGAAGTGATCTATTCTACCTTTGATGAGCTTCCGGAACATCATAAGAGAGTTTCCGAGATGGTTGTGGAGCGTGCGCGCCGTCTTGTAGAGCATAAACAGGATGTGATCATTCTTCTGGATTCGATCACACGGCTTGCCAGAGCCTATAATCTGATCATCCCGCCAAGCGGAAGAACCTTATCCGGTGGTCTTGACCCGGCGGCTCTCCATATGCCCAAGAGATTTTTTGGCGCAGCCCGTAATATGCGCGAGGGCGGAAGCCTGACGATTCTGGCAACCGCACTTGTGGATACCGGAAGCAAGATGGATGATGTTATTTATGAAGAGTTCAAGGGAACCGGTAATATGGAGCTTGTCCTGGATCGTAAATTACAGGAGAAACGGGTATTCCCGGCCATTGACATCCAGAAATCCGGAACCAGAAGAGAGGATCTGCTTCTCAGCAAGGATGAACAGGAAGCGGTTTATATTATGCGGAAAGCTCTCAACGGAATGAAAGCGGATGAGGCAGTAGAACAGATCCTGAATACCTTTGCCAGAACCAGGAACAATGCAGAACTGGTACAGACTGTAAAGAAACAGAAATTTTTATAAAGTCCTTGCATTTTATGGAAAGCTATGTTATACTTAGCAAGCTGTTTAAAATGGAATTCGTCAATTGAATACGAATAATATTAAAATATATAGAGAGGTGAAAATCATGAGAGAAGGAATCCATCCGAACTACTATCAGGCAACTGTAACCTGCAACTGCGGAAATACTTTCGTAACAGGTTCTACTAAAGAGGACATCCATGTTGAGATCTGTTCCAAATGCCATCCGTTCTACACAGGACAGCAGAAGGCTTCACAGGCTCGTGGACGTATCGATAAGTTCAACAAGAAATACGGCCTGAGTAAGTAATTATTGCGAATACAGGAAATGAGAAGGTTGAGGTTGGGAAATCTCAACCTTTCTTTAACTGAAAAATTTTTGATTTGCACAGGAGAGAATGAATGAGATCATCGAATATTGGCGGACAGGCGGTCATGGAAGGCATCATGATGCGTCACAAGGACAAATATTCTATTGCAGTGCGCCGCCCGGATCAGGAGATCGAGCTGAAGGTAGAGGATTATAAATGTATCTTTGGAAATCATGCATTTCTGAAGAAACCGATCATCCGCGGTGTGGTAAGCTTTGTGGATTCTCTTGTGGTAGGTACGAAATGCCTGATGTATTCTGCGGAGATCGCAGGAGACGAGGAAGATGAAGAAACAGCCAGGAAGAACGAGCAGCTTACAGAAGCAGAGCGTTCTGCAAAGAAAGCCAAAGAGGATAAGCAGTTCAAGTGGCTTCTTTACATTACGGTAGCTGTCTCCATGGTGGTTTCTGTAGCTGCTTTTATGTTCCTTCCGTATGTACTGGCCAGTCTGATCCGAGGGGCAGGTGCTTCGGAATTTCTGGTCACCGTAGTGGAAGCTTTTGTGAAACTGGCACTGTTTATGGGATATATGTTCCTGATCTCCAGAATGAAGGATATCCAGAGGACATTTATGTATCACGGTGCGGAACACAAATGTATCAACTGTGTGGAGCACGGTCTGCCTCTGACGGTAGAGAATGTGTTAAAGAGCTCCAGGCTTCATAAGCGTTGTGGAACAAGCTTTTTGTTTCTGGTCATGCTGGTAAGTATTGTGCTGCATTTTGTGTTTGTGGCGGTGCCGTTTTACTGGGTGAGACTGCTGGGAAGACTTCTCATGGTACCGGTAGTTGCGGGGATTTCCTTTGAGATCATCCAGTGGGCAGGAAGAACAGACAGTAAATTTGCGGACATTATGAGTAAACCAGGTCTTGCCATGCAGAAATTCACCACAAAGGAGCCTACTGCAGATATGGCAGAGGTAGCCATCAAAGCAGTTGAGGCTGTTTTTGATTGGAGAGCCTATCTGAAAGAGGAATTTGACCTGGACATCCCATATGAGACAGAGGAGACAGAAAATGCAGACTCTTGAGTCCCTTCTGAAAAAAGGTACAACAATACTGAAAGATAATGGATTGGAAGAAGCCGGGCTGGATGCCTGGCTCCTTCTGGAATTTAAGACCGGAAAGAATCGGGCATACTATTTTGCGCATGGAGACGAACCGGTGTCTGATGAGACCGCAGCAGAGTATCTTACGCTGATCGGCAGGAGGGCAGGACATATTCCTGTACAGCAGCTGACTCATCAGGCTTTTTTTATGGGATATGAGTTTTATGTAAACGAAAATGTGCTGATCCCGAGACAGGATACGGAGACTCTGGTGGAAGAGGCTTTGAAACACCTTGGAAATGTGGAAAAACCGGAGATCTTGGATATGTGTACCGGCTCCGGCTGCATCCTGCTCAGTCTTCTTCTGGAACGGCAGGATGCCTGTGGGACCGGTGTGGATGTTTCGC